>WTHQ01000023.1:0-10814 GCA_011523055.1 Methanobacteriota archaeon | reverse complement strand
ATCCGCATAGAGATGGACCAACTGGAGCAAAAATTCGAAAGAGGGAGGCTCAGCATGAATGAAAGATCCTTCATGAAGCGTATGAAAGAACTAAGCCAGGAGCTAAAAGAGGCGAAAAAGAACAAAAATGCCAGTGGTTCGCATCACGAGCTACGTGCTGCTGTAAGGGAGGCTGCGAAGGTCCAGGAAGAAGCACACAACAAAGTCGAGGCGGCTGTAGAAGAAGCCCAGCATGCTCATGACATAATGTCTAGGATATCCGATGAAGTAGATAAGTTGAGGGATGCAGCAAATGAGTCACACTCAGGCCTAATTAGGGCGAAAAGAGAGGCTGATAACATGCATTCCAGGTACATAGTGTCTCTGAAATGCATGCATTCTATGAGTGATTTAGTTTCGGGGCTAAGGGCAAAAGAGGATGGAAGTCTGAAAGATTCCAAAGACGACCAAACGACAGGAGTTTCGGATATCATGGAGCAGTTGATGTCAGGGGGCACAATATCTACTGACGATTTACTCCTGATTCAGAGAAGAGGTTGATCTTATTCTCTCTTTGTGATTGAGCCACTTATTCCATCAACAATGTATTCCGACCCCGATTCACCATCAGTGAGTATCCAACCCGGAATCCAGATTTCTTTGGTTTCAATCCTCATCGTTGATTCGATTGTCTTGAACCACTTCAACAATGATGTTTTCCCAGCATCAGGATTTTTTGGTAGCATTCTAGTGTCCAATGTCTCCTTTATCCGAGCAATTACCTCATTGGAATTCGTCCAATCCCCGTACCATGAAACTTTCTGAATCTCGAAGGAGTGGGTCCTTTGTTGGTTAAGTTTGTAAATTTCTTTGCTCCAGGGATTTTCTATCAATATGGCCTGAGATTGCATTTTCTCTGCGTCCTTGGACTGCAGAGTTGCACTTGCTAACCACCCCTTTCCTTCCAGTAAAACCGGACGTGTGGTCCCCTTAATGGGAATTGATTCTAGAGTTCTCGGTAGATTGATTTCTGGCGGTACTACAGTGCCTTCAATTAACTCGGGGTGGCCGGATTCTACAATCTCCTTAGGCTTCTGATTCGATTCTTGCCTGAGCTCTTCGTCACCAAGAATCAGAGAAATTTTCTCTCTATTCCAGACCTCTATTCCATTGTAGGATAAGGCGTCCTTTACAGCGTCTGGAACGATTCGCTCGGAAATCAGTAAGTTCGAGTGGTTATCGTCCAAGTTGAGCATGAGTCTGTCGACATCTTGTACAGTGAGCGGCAGGTGAGATGGGTGGGCGTGCCAGACTGATAATGACCTAGTCGATACTCCTGCCTTGGGCTCTGAAGTCCCCAAGTGCCTGAACCCTGGAATATTCACCTCAATCCCTGTCGACGAGGGTTGAATCCCCACGAGTTCTAGAGCCTTGAGGATTGGTTCGCTCATGCTGTCGGATTGGGGCCGACAACATGAAACCCTCGTTCTCAGAGGTTATGGTCCAGGGTCATAAGATCAGATTGACCTGCATCTATGACGCAGACAGAGCTAATTGAGAACGGTTTTGCGCATGCTGACCCCAGTTCCCTGTTGACCATGATTAGACGATGTACTGGTATATTTGGGTGGCTGGATGACATCGTCTCCACATGCTCTTCGGGGCAATTTGCAGCTATCAAAACCAATCGCGCATCTCCGCGCGCACAGGCTGCAAGGGTCTCCCTTTGCCCGAATACGAGTTTTCCTGTGCTAATACCTTGCTTAATCTGTCTAGATATATCCAATTGACCAACTCCTCAATTTTCCCTGGGTGCGTAGTATAGCTCTACCGATCCCGTTCCTAGTGCTACGGGTTGGCCCACGATTACATTCTCCGTTACGCCCTTGAGATAATCCCTTTCCCCGATAATTCCTGCCCTAAGCAGGTGGTTCACAGTAACTTCGAAGGCGGACCTCGCGAGTATGCTGTGTTTCGTACCGCTGACCCCGTGCCTACCTATCGCTCTGACCTCTCCCTCACTGGTCATTACGTCTGCAACGGTTATCAGGTGCCGTACGTCCACATCAAGCCCAGCTCCCTCTAGGGTGTCCCTGAGTTCAGAGATGATAGATTGCCTTGCTGCTTCTATCCCGAGGTATTGGTAGATCTCGACGATGTTATTTGTGTAAGTCCTCGATCTATCGACACCGGCAAACTCACTGACCTTGGACAGGTTCGAGCCAATTGTTGCGATATAGTACTCGCCAGTGTTTTTGTTAGGGCCTTGAACGTTCGCACGAGAGATTCCCGGTAGACCCTTCAATCTGAGCTTCTTTACTTTGTCCTCGAGCTGTAAGAGTGCTGTGTATGTGGGTGGGTCAGCTGCAAGTCCTGCAAGATCGTCCTCTTTTGCCACTCCTGGAATCAGCTTAAGCTGCTTAGGCCTGTCAGGGTTGTCTGCCTGGACATAGAGCTTGAGTGCTCTGGACAGTTTGTCCATGACTTCTTTGCCATTCATGTTCTTCAGTTTGAGGTTCTGGTTCTTCAAGTCGAGAGTGAGCACTCTCTGAGCGACATCTACGTCTATGGAGGCTATGTCTCTGGTAGTGGTGGTCTCGAGACCTGCTGCAATAGCTTGGACCTGTTTCTCATTTGTCTTCAGTGCCTTCTTGCCGTCTGGTGTCTTCTCTTCGAGATAAATCATCATCGTAGGGGTGTTTGGCTCTTTTCGAGCATCAACAATCTCGATTACACGCGGCAATCCTTGAGTGACGTTTACAGTAGCGACACCAGCGTAGTGGAAGGTACGCATGGTCATTTGTGTTCCTGGTTCACCGATCGACTGTGCCGTCGTAATTCCAACGGCTTCGTGGGGATCGACCCTGGATTCAGCTAGCCTAGAGTCCGTCTCGCTGATGATGGTCTTCAGCTGCTTGGCTGTGAGTTTCTGCAAGCCACGAGATCGGACACCCTCGCAGAGATCATGGATTATCCTGGGTGTGAGTACCATGTTCTGCTTGATGGACTCCGCCTCAATCTGTTGAAACAGCGGATCCTTTGTGTCGATTCCCCTGAGGATCTGGGCGTCCTTCTCTTCCAATCGGTAGCTTTGCAGGGGCAATGAAGTCTTCTTTCTTGTTGCCCTCCTCTTCTGGATTCTTACTCTCTTCGTTGTAGTGGTGGAGTCTCTCTTGCTCGACTTGATGGGAGTCGTAATCTTTGTGTGTATTGACTGCGCAGTGCCGGAGTCTGTCTGGCAGATCTCGGCTATTTGTTGGGGGTTCAGAACTTTGACATCGTCCCACTTTCGATCATCCGCAAGCAGGTGAGCGTGTTCCTCATCTACACCTAGGTCTGTGAGCTTCTTTTTAGTTGCACTCTTTACTACCATCAGGAGTCACCTCCAAGCGCAGCATCTAGAACTTGATCTATCGGAATGGGGGATCCCTTTCTACTGCGGGCGGGATCTACGCCATCCTCGCCATACTCGAATTGGATGATCCTGTCCGCTGTGTTTCGGACCGACCTCATTAGGTCGTCATTTACCTTGAGGTCATCCATCGCGTTGATCAGTCTCCTCTGCATATATCCGGATTTGCTCGTCCTAACCGCCGTGTCTACCAAGGACTCGCGTCCAGATACCGAGAGCATGAAGAACTCAGTTGGCTCAAGCCCCCTCTTGAATGACGAGGAGACGAATCCCTTTTCTTTTGCTCCCTTGACACCTCGGGGGAAGTGAGAAAGGACCCTGTCTTGGTACCCCCTCTCGAGTCTCTTTCCCCTGACTTTGGGTTGTCCTATTGAGCCGGCCATCATCGCGAGGTTGTCCATCGATCCCCTAGCACCAGAGGTGGCCATGACAACAGCGGCGTTCTTCTCACCGAGATAGCGCTTTGCGACGTCACCGGACTTAGCCTTGCCAGAATCAAGTATTTGCAGGATGTTCTCCTCGAGCGTCTCTAGTGGAGTGCGGCCCGGTCTTGTTTCATACCTTCTCCCATCGTTGCCGTATTTCGAAAGCTCCGCGTCCACTGCATCGCTAGCGTCCCTGTTGATTTCGTCGATCTCTGCCTTTGCTTCTGGGGGAAGGTCCTCATCATCGATACCGGTGGTGAACCCTAGTGATGTGCACATGGCGATGGTCATCTTGGTCATTCGGTTGAGGAAATCGGCGCCGACTCCAGTGCCATGGGTTTGTACGACCGCGTCCAGAAGTCTTCCGTCCTCTGCTCCGATCCCTCTCTTGTCTATCGTCCCTGATACGTGGCCTTGCTTGACGTTGACTTGGTCTCCGCTTCTGCTCATGTAAGACAGTGCGAAATCACCTGGCACGATCAGACTTAGTATGTCAGAGCCCCTGTACCCAGTGATGGTGTCATTCTCTACGAGTTCGGGTAGTTCGCCCTCCCAGCCCACAGATCCAAGTATTTCGAGGGCGAGGTTCCGTGGAAGGATCCTATCGCCCTGTGTGAGTAGGTATGCGCCAGATATGTGGTCGTGTATACCGCCTATGACGGCTCCACCGTACCTCGGTGTTATGATGTGCTCTTGAACCCTCATGAGGATCTTCGCCTCCGCGCGGGCCTCTTCACTTTGGATGACGTGAAGGTTCATTTCATCCCCATCGAAATCAGCGTTGTAAGGAGTGCAATCTGCTAGGTTAAACCTGAAGGTTTTGCCAGGCATTACTCTCACCTCATGAACCATCATCGACATCCTGTGAAGGGAGGGCTGCCTGTTGAAAATCGCCACATCACCGTCTATGAGGTGACGCTCCACGACGACGCCGGGCTTCGGATTACCATCCCTGTCGAAGGTAGAGAGCCTGTCCTCGACTTCTGTCCTGTAGGCCTCCCCGTACTCGTCCTCTGTTGCAGGGCTACCGCAATGCGGGCAATGGACCTCAAGGTGCTCTGGGAGGTATTCTTCGGGGTTATTCTGCTCCCAGATCCATCTTTGGTGAATAACTGCCCTCGGATCTTCTCCTGGTAGCGATCGTCCTCTATCGTCCTCACCTCTGAGGTTAGCGAGCGTTCGGTCAAGGTCGACCACCCATTCCTCTTCGAAATCCCCTAATTGGGTTCTCCTCATCCTTCTTTTTAGCTCAAGGCCAGGAAGGAAATTGGGAGCTGGAAGAACAGAGTTTAGATCCGGCCTCATGCCAGGGTAGGGCTCGTCTTCTCCCCCAGAGTGGCACTGTGAGTTCAGGCATCGGAAACCAGCCCAAATGAATTTGGTCCTGTCTGTTATCCTTACCCTGCTTGTATCGTTTCTGATAACGTAATTTACACCAGGGTGGACGTCTGGTCCTCGGAGAACCATTTGTCTGAGTTGTTCCCTGTTCCTGCTGGTAACCCTGATTGGAACGGTCAGTTCCTTCGCAGTGACGACTGGCACGCCGACCTCGTTGATACCCAAGTTAGGATCTGGACTGATGACGGTTCTCGCGCAGAAATTGACTCTCTTTCCAGAGAGGTTGCTCCGGAACCTGCCCTCTTTGCCTTTCAATCGCTGGGTTAGGGTCTTGAGTGGCCTTCCTGATCTGTGTCTCGCGGGCGGAATTCCACTTGTTTGGTTGTCAAAGTAGGTGGTTATGTGGTATTGTAGCAATTCCCATAGGTCCTCGACAATTAGTTGGGGGGCCCCTGCGTCTCTATTTTCTCGGAGCCTCTGGTTTATCCTCAGGACGTCGACTAACTTGTGTGTGAGATCGTCTTCGGACCTGTCCCCACTGTCCAGTGTTATTGAGGGCCTAACTGTTATTGGAGGGACGGGGAGAACCTTCATTATCGTCCATTCAGGTCTGCTAGAGGCATAATCCATCCCGAGGAAGATGAGGTGTTCGTCAGGTATTTTCTCTAGCCATTCCCTTATGTCTCTAGGGTTTAATTTGTGCTCGCCCTTGTCCTTTTTCTCCTTGAAGGTTGTTGGTTTGTCAAGTAGGATCTTGCCTTGCGCCGATCCACAGTGCATGCAGATTGCATTGGTGGCCTTGGTGGTGACTTTCTCAATCTCTTTTATCATCTTTGAGAACTCGGTTGATCCAACGCCATGTTTTATCATCACGTCGTGTATTCTCTGTCTGTAGAAGTCCTGTTCTGACTTCTCGGGATCGATTGGATGGGTCCCGGGTTTGTCATGCAGTAGCACCTTGCTGCAACTGTTGCAGGTGGCTTTGAGTGCTAGTTTAATCAATTGAGTGAAGCCAATGTGAATCACGGGAAGCTCGAGGGATATATGACCAAAGTGACTTGGGCAATCCTCGTACTTGTTGCCACACGTATCGCACCTAACTCCTGGGTCGATTACGCCCATCTTAGGGTCCATCAGGCCTTGTTTGTAGGCATGGCCGTCGTCCTTGTATGTGTCTGCGGTCTTGACTTCAACGCTGGACATTTTCCGAATTTCGTTCGGGTTCATTAGGCTGAACTTGATCGAGTCTATCCTTTTCGGGATTTGTGCTGGCCCTCTATTTCTCATCTCTGATCCTCCAGTTCCATTCTCATTGCGACCCCTAAGCTCTTCATTTCATCCAAGAGGAGTTTGAAGGCATAGGAAGTTTGCACCTGGTGCACGTCCGCCCTGTCTCCACAAACTGGGCAGACAGGGGTTCTCCGTTTCCAGTCATAGTATGCTATGTGTCCGCACCCAGCATTGTTGCATACGTGCAGTGGCCAACCGTCGGATTCGTCCAGCAGTCTGTCTTTGATCACCATGGAGGCACCATGTGCTATCAGACAATCCCTCTCCATCTCACCGAACCTGAGTCCACCCTGACGTGCCCTCCCCTCCGTTGGCTGTCGAGTCAGAACCTGTACACGGCCTCTGCTACGGGCATGTAGTTTCGAGCTCACCAAGTGGTGCAGTCTTTGGTAGAAGATTACGCCTGTGAAGACTTCTGTTTGGAAAACCTCCCCAGTCTCCCCATTGATCATGGTCTCCCTGCCAGTGTGGTTGAAACCTTGTCGAAGTAGGCCGGCTCGAAGTGAGTCTTCTTTCTCCCCATCGAAGGCTGTGCCATCTATTTTTCTACCTTCCATGGATCCAACCTTTCCTCCGATCATTTCCAGGACGTGAGCAACTGTCATTCTGGATGGGATAGCATGAGGGTTGACGAGTAGGTCAGGTATTACACCGTCTTCTGTGAACGGCATATCCCTCTCATCAACCAGTCTTCCGATGATTCCCTTCTGACCGTGGCGTGATGCGAATTTGTCACCCAGTTCTGGTGTCTTCTGCGACCTGACCGTGGCTCTGACCAAAAGGCCCGAATCTAGGGATTCGGTCACGAACACGTGGTCGACCCACCCGTGTTCACCAACACGGACCCCCATTGAGGATTCCCGCCTCTCTTGAGCCTGGAGGAATGCGCCTTGGCTTTCCTCTAGGAATCTAGGAGGGCTGGTTTTCCCCACTAGGACCGATGGCAGCGAGTCCCTATGCTCGGCTATCCCCGACAGCTCGACTTCAGGAGATGGTAAACCATCCCTCTCAAGGTGTTTGTAGGACTCCCATGCCTTTAGTCCCTTGACTTCATCGAGGCCCGTTCCGGGGACCTCGATCCTCTCCTCTTGACCGCCAGGGAATCTCTTGTTCTCTGCGTTGTAGGTTCTGACGAAGGCGGATCTGCCGAGGCCACGTTCTACGGATGCCTTGTTCATTATGACTGCATCCTGCATGTTGTATCCATGGTGGCTGATTATGGCTACAACGAAATTCTGTCCGCCTGGCCTCTTCTCGAACTTTGTTGTTTTCATAGATCTTGTCCCAACTATTGACTGCTGCGGGTAGTGCATGATGTGGGCCCTTGTGTCTGGCCTCATTCTGTAGTTGGCACTTGGAAGGCCAAGGCTCTGTTTCACCATGGCTGTTCCTCCGGTGACTCTTGGAGTGGAATTGTGCTCCGGGTATGGGACCAGCGCAGCGCAGACACCCAGGATCAATTGCGGATCTATCTCAACGTGGGTGTATATCAGAACTGTCTTGTCCTTCCTCTCCTTTCTCTTCAGAGAGTCCTTGTCAGGTTGGTGGTAAGTTAACTCTACGCTGAATTCCTCATGCTTGGAGTCGCCGTTTGGCATGAAAACTTCCACCTTGAGGTCGGCCTGAGTAGCATCTGGCTCACCTAGGTTGAGCCATTCTACCTTCGAGGGGTTAATTGGTCTGCCGTACTTGGGTGAGACGTCTGGTAGGTCGAAGGGCCTTGGTGCTATCAAGAGGTCTTCTTCCTCCTCCGCGTCGACCCACTCGACTATTCCGTTGGACACCAGGTCGTTGAATGACCATTCACCGGATCGCAGACGGTCCAGATCTCCGGGTGTCAATGTGAGATTTCCACCATCGAGTATGAGGAGTGGCCTGAGCATCCTCCCCCTGTCTGTATTGATGAAAATGTCCCTGTTCAATGCGTCATGCCTGAGACTGACCTCGGATCTGATTTTCCCTTGCCGTCGCCTTCGCTTGAATTGGGAGACGAGCCTATTCGGGTCTTTGTGTAATCCGAAAATATCTCCATTCACGTGGATTCTTGATCCCTCGGCCCATCCCTCAGGGTTGGAGTTTACACCAGCCTCGGAGAGAAGAGCTTTCACCTCGTCCTCGGGAACCTCCTCGGATACGTCGATCATCTGTGCAGCGTTTTTCACGAGGCCGCAGTTCTGTCCTTCCGGGGTTTCGTTTGGACAGAGCCTGCCCCACTGAGTTGGGTGTAGATCTCGGGCCTCGAAGTGAGGTTGGCTCCTTACAAGGGGGCTGGTCACTCTGCGCATGTGCGACAGTGCGGCTAGGTAAGTGGTCCTGTCTAGTAGCTGACTTACCCCGGATCGTCCACCAACCCAATTGCCGGTGGCAAGGGCATGCATGATCTTAGAGGTTAGAACGTCTGGTCTGAGGCAGGCGTTGATCCTCAGCTCCCTCTTTCTGTTGTGATGTCTCTCTAACTGATACTTTAGGTCCCGTGCTAATTGCTGAAGGCTCACGCGGAATAGATCCTCGATGAGGTCGCCAGCAAGTCTGACCCTTTTGTTAGCATAGTGGTCTTTGTCGTTTGGGTCCTCATCATTTATCGCCATTTCGAGAACTTGACGGACGATTCTACCGAGGAAAATGGCCTTCTTGTTGCGATGTTCCATGCCCTGTCCGAGGTGGGGGAGTAGTTCTTTGTCGAGCAGGTTCATTATTCTCGTCTCCCGATATTCCTTCTGTTGCCCAGCAGCAAATTTCTTCTCTAGCCAAGCCAATGCCTCATCTTCCGTCTCGACTGAATATTCCTCGTTGTCTTTTACATCGTTCAAGTTTGCTACGGTATACTTCATGGCCTCTACTGGACCGGCTATCGCAGCGAAGATATCTCTGTCATTGTCCATCCCGAGGGCTCTCATCAAGAGTACGACCGGTATAGCAGTTGTTCCTGCACTTGGGATCTTCACCATCAGCATGCCGTCTCTACGCTTTTCGACGTTCAAGGGCTTCCTAACTCCGTCTCGCTGTGAGAAGATCTTGGCAACTTCAGTCTCATGAGCGTATTTTTTGTTCTTTTCGACTGTCACACGGTTTGGAGCGAGGTCCTCCATGGAAATGAGTACTCTCTCTGTGCCGTTTATTATGAAATATCCACCTGGGTCAAGTGGGTCTTCGCCTGCTTTCTCGAGTAATCTGCGGTAAGTAGCGGCGTCTTCCTCAGAGGTTTCTGGGTGGAGTGGGCGCTCATCGGCGTTTTGTGCATGCAAGTTGCACCTTGCGGATCTCACCATGATGGGTAGGTTACCGATGTGTACATTCTCTTCCACATCGGGCAGTGGTTTGTCATCTCTAACGATCTTGAAGTCCATGTATACTGGTGAGAAGTAGGTTAACTTGCGGATCCTTGTTTCCATGGGAGTAGCAGGGTGTTCAGCCCCGTTTGCTTCTCGGACTGTGGGCTTGCCTAGTCTGATGTTCTTCAATCGTACGATAATCTCCTTGTCTAAGACGTCGAGTTTTATCATTCCACCTTCTTCATCCTCGACCGGCTCGTCTTCCCCAATTCGGATAGAGCGTACGATTTTCTCCATTCTGCTGAGCGAACCATCCCCAAGAGGAATGCAATCATTGTATGAGGCGAGTTGGTGGTTCACTAGGCTTCTTTGTTTGAAGTATGATTCTACTATTTCTTTCATGATATCACCTAGGCGCTCTCCACAATTAGTCTGTAGGCGACACTGCTGCCCGCGCTCGGGCTGTGCCTAACAATCTTCAAAATTCGATTTGCAAGCCATCCAGCAGGGAGATCATCGGTTTCTAGCTCAGTCGCTTCCTTGATCGCCTGGACTGCTGGGTCGGTAATGAGAATTTTTGGGAGAAGTTCCTTAGCGAGCCTCTCATTCCCATCTTGGTCAACTCTGAGCATGCTCCACGGGGACAATTCCTCTGATTCTTTGTCCAGAGCCACGAGTTCGTGGTGTGGCACAAGTATGTGATTGAGGACATTGAATCTGTCGTTACCTTCGGGTATGTCTTCTAGCAAAGCAGCGGCTCTAGTCAGTGTAACGCTCGAGTTGGATGAGCGCCTTCTTGATTTGCTCTGTTCTTCGATGATGGCCATAACGCGATCTAGTTCAGTCTGATCGTCGACAAGATCGGTTCTCTTTGCAACTTCATCCCTGGTCATTCTTCTGATTGCGTCCAGATTAGCGTCCGTTGCCAGGGCAATAGCGTGATCCTCTGCTATTCCAAGTTCGATCAGCCGCTTCTTTGTCGAGCTTTTTACTGCCAAATTGAAGCCTCCTAATGCCAAATTCTGCCATGGGACTGCGCTCAATCAGGTGGGCCTGAGGGGATTCGAACCCCCGGCCACCGGGTTAAAAGCCCGGCGC
>WTHQ01000015.1 GCA_011523055.1 Methanobacteriota archaeon | reverse complement strand
CTTTTCAATATAGAAAACCTTTTATGGCTTGATATTTATCCCGCAAGCGAGAAGATTATTACAGGATATGAAGGCAAAGATTTATTTCAAGCTCTTAAAAAGAATGGCTCAAACGTAGTATTTTGTCAAAATCATACTGAGGTAATTGAAAAACTTGAAAATATGACTACTGGAAATGAGGTCATCATAACTCAGGGAGCAGGAACGACCTCAGATCTTGCCAGAAAGATATCAAATCTATGATAAATAAAAATATCGCGGTACTATGCGGCGGTTGGTCAGAGGAAAGACTCATTTCATTGAAGAGCGGAGATTCTGTATTTAAATGTCTGAAAGAAAACGGTTATGAAGTTTCAAAAATTGATGTCAAAACTGCAAGTGAGGCATTCAATAAGGAGCTATATTCCAAGTTCGATCTAGTTTTTATTTTGCTTCACGGTAGAGGAGGGGAAGATGGAGAAATTCAAAAGTTCTTTGAGGAAAATGACATTGTATTCACTGGATCAAATTCGCAGTCTTCCAGAATTACAATGAATAAAATAAAGACCAAAGAAATTTGGAAGAAAAACAATATTAAAACACCCGAATATTTTATCTATGAGGAAAACTTTCTCTTGGATAATTTATCCTCATTCGAAAGGTGGGTAATAAAGCCAAATTTAGAGGGATCTTCTAACGGTATCTCCTTTTATAACAACATTGAAGGTAAAGAGGATTTTCAAAAAAAAATTAATCTAGCTAAAAAATATGATGATTCAATATTGATAGAAAGGTTTATAGATGGAAAAGAAATAACAGTACCGATAATAAACAAAAGATGCCTTACGCCCATTCATATAATTCCAGAAGGTGAGTTTTATGATTTTGATGCCAAATATATTTCCAATAAGACAAAATATTTAGAGTACGCGATAGAATCAGAAAGGTTGGATACTTTGAACAATCTCGTAATTAATGCATATGAACTTGTTGGTGCCGAAAATTGGGGCCGCATTGATATTATTGATGATGGCATAGATTATTTCCTTATAGAACTTAACTCGGTTCCCGGCATGACGGAAACTAGTTTAGTTCCAAAATCATCCCATCTCTCTGGCATTAGCTATCTTGAATTACTGGAGAGCATTATGGATGATGCTCTTGCCAAAAAAGCTTAATTTCTCTAGAATCGCAACCTTTCTTGCTGAGATATAAAAATTTTAGCTATAAACCATAAGAAAAATATGAATCATTACGAAATTGTTTTTTTAGTTCATCCTGATCAAAAATCAGATTCTGAGGCAATATTAAATAAGTATTGCGATCAAATTAAATCTTCCAATGGAACTATAGATAGATCTGAGAATATCGGCTCTCGAAAGTTAGCTTATCCTATTCAAGATTGTTACAAAGCAAATTACTTTTGTATAAATGTTACCTGTGATTCTGATCAAATTGATAGCCTCAAAGAATCTTTCAAATATAACGACGCAATTCTTAGACATCTGATTGTTAGAAAGGATGAGATTGAAACAGAACCTTCTTCACTTTTAAAACAAACTCAAGAAGATGGGGAAACACAACTTGAAGAATACGAAGCTTCTATTAAAAATGATAATACTCCTAAAGAGGCAACGAAAAATATAGATGAATCCACTTTTGATAAAGAAGCTGAGGCGAAAGAAGAAGCCGATCAATCAGATGATACTTCAGATGAAACAGACAATTCTGAAAAAAATAATGATGGCGATGAAACGAAAGTAGAAACAGAAAACGAATCAAAAGAAGACAAAGGCACAACATGAGAAGAAAAAAAGACACAAGAAAAAAAAATACTGGTCTAGAGCCTTTAGTAAAGCAATCGAGAAAATGCAGATTTACTGCTGCTGGTATCAAGCAGATTGATTATAAAGATGTAAATCTTTTAAAAGACTTCATAAATGAAACTGGGAAAATTCTTCCTGCTAGACTTACAGGAACATCTGCAAAGTATCAAAGGCAATTAGAAACTGCTATCAAGAGAGCAAGACAGCTTGCTCTTCTTCCCTACACTGATAGTCATTATTCTTAAGAAATGAAAGTTATTTTATTAGAGAGAATTACCGGCCTTGGAGCTCCAGGAGATCTTGTTACAGTTAAATCTGGATACGGTAGAAATTTTCTTCTACCCGGCAAAAAAGCGATTCCAGCTAATAAAGAAAACATGGAGAAATATGAGGCAGAGAAAGCCCAAATTCTTGCTGCCGAAGAATCAAAGAAAGCTTCTGCGCAATCTGTTTATGAACAACTGAATGGACAGAGTTTTGAAATTGTATCTGCTGTTAC
>WTHQ01000039.1:155523-210438 GCA_011523055.1 Methanobacteriota archaeon | reverse complement strand
CAGTGATCGGGTTGAGGAAACCGATCTTCACAGTCGTCTTTTCGTCTTCATCATCTCCACCGAGGCATCCTGCAAAGGCTGCTGCAAGCATACTCAGTGTCATCATTGTTGCAATTAACTTCATTGTTTTCATAGCGTATTCACGCTCCTAGCGGGTTATTGGGGAAATATATTCTATTTAGTATCTCTCCCTTTTGATTAATTCCATTTTTTGTTAATTTTCTGGGGTTGTCGGTTACACAATGGCCAGAGGTGGTATCAATAACCTCCGTTTGCACACGTCAAAACATGAACGAAGGCGATGGCATGACCTACTCAGGGTCGGGGGTGGACATCGATGCTGAGTCATCAGCGGTAGCATCGCTCATTGGCAGCCTTGCCAACTCAACTAGAGAAAAGGGGACCCTTGGGGCTCCAGTGAAATTAGAGGGTGGTTTCGGGGGGCTCATAGAGTTCGGACCAAATTGGCTGGCTCTAGCGACCGATGGCGTGGGTTCGAAGCTCCAGATCGCTAATTCCCTGTCCCGTTACGAGGGTGTGGGGATGGACTGTGTCGCCATGAATGTCAATGATCTCCTCTGCGTCGGTGCAGAGCCACTCGCGTTCGTGGATTACATCGCAGTTCCGAGGCCATCAGACGATGCACACAGTCGGATTGGTAGGTCCCTCTCTGAGGCATGCAGGCGTGCCAACGTAACTCTCGCTGGGGGAGAGACTGCAACGCTGCCGGGGATCGTGACCGAGCTGGATCTCTCGGGGACCGCTCTGGGATGGCTTCCATCTGGGATGGCAATAACCGGAGAGGCCATAGCCCCCGGGGACGTACTGATAGGATTTCCAAGTAGCGGCTTCCACTCGAACGGCTTCTCTCTGGTTCGAGATGTGGTCTCCAAATCAGGGGTTGGGCTTACGGATCCCTGCCCATTCCCCTCCGAGCATGGGTCTCGTTCCATCGAGTTCGACCAGGGGGACCTGGGTAGCGTGTTGTTGAATCCCACGAGAATCTATGTCGACCCGATTGTCAGCCTCCTTTTCTCCGAGAAGTCAGTCTGTGCAAGGGACAAGATACACGGGATAGCCCACATAACGGGTGGGGGTCTGTCCAATCTCCTGAGGTTGAGTCGGACCGTTGGTTTCGTGATCGATGACCCCCTAGAGCCTCATCCTGAGTTCGAGTGGATTGGATCAGTCGGGAATGTATCGGATTGGGAGATGCATCGCGTCTTCAACATGGGCATGGGAATGGTTGTTGTTGCTGACAGGACGGTGGCTTCTGAGGTCGTGGAATGGGCTCAAGAGAGGGTTCCAGGGACAAAGGTAGTAGGGAGAGTAACCGAGGGGGGCGAAGTTGTCCATACCCCCTTGAACTTGAGGTACGACCAATACTGATAGAGCGTGCAATCCTTGAATCCCACGCTCCTCGAGGGGGCATGGACCCACCTGGTTGGCCTGGAGTGCCCTACTTGGAGGGAACCACGGTGCATCGAGTCCCAGTGGCTGTTGATCGAGACAGGCGGGGTCCAGCAGGGAAGGAGAGCGGTGGTTTCCTGAACCCGGCCATGTCCGGGAACAGAACACGCAGTGTGCTGATGCTGAACTATCTGGCTGATTCGGCATTGGAGGGCGTTCATAGGATACAAACCATCGACTCGATGTGCGCCACAGGGATAAGGACCAGAAGGTGGTTGAACGAGCTGCCTGAGAAGACAGCCTCCAGATTGAGGGTCAGGATGTGCGACATGAACGAGGTTGCTCTTGAGTGGGCCCGATCCAACCTAACCCGTGACCCCCTGGGCCACAATGTCTCCTTGACACAAGGAGACGCCAGGAGGGAGCTGCTCTCCCAGGGCTGGCACTGGATCGACATCGATCCCTATGGATCGCCGATGCCATTCCTGGACCTGGCTATGCAGGCGACAGCTCGGAGGGCTATCGTGTCGATGAGCGCAACGGACACCGCTGCATTGAGTGGGTCCTCCGCCGGCCCGCTGATGAGGAGGTATGGGGCGCGTGTTTGGCCTGACGGCCTCAAGCACGACAGCGGTCTCAGGGTCCTGCTCGCCGCAGCTGCAACCGCAGCAGCGCGCCATGACAGGGTGATTACACCCCTTCTATCAGTCTGGGACTCGCATCATTTGAGGGTCACAGTGCTCGTCGACAGATCGAAAAGTGGGGCGAACTCACACCAGGAGTCCATCGGGTGGAGGGTAGCGAACCCCAGTCAAGAGGACGTGGAGCTGGCTATCAGCGCAGGCCTGTTGCCCCAACATGACAACGGGTCTAGGCCTATGCACGCCATGTTGCCGCTCAATGCAAGTCCGTCGGGACCAGGGGTTTCTGGGCCGTTATGGACCGGAGTCGTGGGGGATGCTGGATTGATGAGGTCGATGTCAGAGGAGGCTGCATCCTTGATCTTCGCATCAAAAAATTCCACCTCGAATTTGGACGAGGAAAGGCATGCTCGAAGGGCCGTCAGAAACATCGCGAGTGAGGCAAATGCCATCCACGGGGCCCACCTGGTGGTTACCGACTCGCTGCCTGGGTTCCTAGGCGGCGCTGGCCCCCCTAGCCCCTACAGCATGGCACAAGGGCTCAGGTCCATGGGTTTCTCGGCTGAGGTCTCGCGGTATGGAGAGCCGTCCTTCAGGTCTGACGCCCCTTGGAGCACGATCGTCGAGCTATACAAAAACGGTGCCTGAGCTCAGGATCATCCACCTATGTATGACATCTCGATCTTGTTGCCATTGTTGTTTGAGTCCGTCCTCACCTCAGAGTAGCGATCGGTTCTCGATGTCCAGAACCGCGAAATCTCCTCTTCGAGGAACTCATCCTCTGCCCCCTGTCTCAATGGGCTCAACAGGTCCAAGCCACTGTTCGAGAAAAGACAAGGGAATAGCCTCCCATCGGCGGAGATTCGGGCTCTAGAGCAGCTGCCGCAGAATGGCTCAGTGACGCTGGAGATTACACCGACCTGCCCCCCGCCTTCCATCCGGTACATCTTGGCAACGTCACTGGGGCTACTAGGCTCGATCGACTTTACCGGACCTACGATTTGCAGAATCTCACGAGCAGGAACGACATCATCCATTTTCCATCCGTTCGTGCTTCCGACATCCATGTACTCGATGAATCTCACTGCGATGTCCCGACTAGAGAATCTGCTGATCAGATCAAGTATTTCGTTCTCGTTGACATTCCTTTTCACAACCGTGTTGATCTTTATTGGGCCCAATCCGACTGACTCAGCGGCCTCGATCCCAGCCAGAACTGCAGCCACGGTATGGCCTGAGTCTGTTATCGAGGCGAATGTCCCCTCATCGATTGCGTCCAAGCTCACAGTGACACGATCCAAGCCCGCCGCTGAGAGTGCTGGTGCGTATCTCGGCAACAGCACCCCGTTCGTTGTAAGTGCGATCTCAAGGTCCCGGATCGAAAGCATTGAGACTAGTTCCGAGAGGTTCTTTCTCAATAGCGGCTCCCCCCCTGTGAGCCTGACTTTTTTCACACCGAGCCGCGTGAATATCCCAACCAATCTGTCAATCTCCTCGAAAGTCATTATGTGGGCTTTCTCCAGGTACGGGAAGTCCTTGCCAAAGATCTCCTTCGGCATGCAATATGTACATCTGAAATTACACCTGTCCGTGACGGATATCCTCAAGTCCCGCAAGGGGCGGCCTAGTTTGTCCAGAAGGGTCCTCATTCCATCCTTCCGTAGCGATACTCGAGAATTAGGGTTCCGGGTTAGAAGTAGGTTCAAGGCTCACTCCCCCTTGCCAAAGACGATGCTCACGATAAGTGACAAGGCACATGAGATGCTGCTACACTACTCCGCCCAGGCAGAAGAGGGAGAGGAGATGGCACTGAGGGTAGAGATTGTGGGAAGGGGGGCCAAGGGCTTTCAATACGACCTCCAATTCGTAGGAGCCGAAGAGTCGAAAAATGACGACTTCGAAATAGAAATAAGGGGATTTCAGGTTAGGATCGCTTCGAGGAGTGTCAAGTACCTGGAAGGGGCTACATTGGATTTCAAGGAGACCCTAATGGGAGGAGGGTTCAGCTTCGACAATCCTAACCCCATGTGGTTGGATGAACTATCAAAGAAAGTAGCGGACGTCATCGACAAGAATGTCAATCCAGCCGTTGCATCGCACGGTGGTCACGTGGACCTTGTCGGCGTTGATAACGGCAAGGCGATTATTGCGTTTGGCGGTGGCTGTCAGGGTTGCGGAATGGCTGATGTCACCCTGAAGCAGGGCGTAGAGGTCATGATTACAGACAACGTACCTGAGATAATTGAAGTGATTGACGCAACCGACCACGCAGCTGGCGTCAACCCATTCTACTGAATCAGTAGACCATGCTTATCTCGTCATCGTCTGAATCGTCTGCAGGAGCGGGCAATGCGGAAGACTGGGCTCTCTCGAAGACCTCACGGACACGATTCTCGATCTCTCTGGCTTCATCCAGGAGGGTCTGAACCGGTATCTCGATGTCCATCATATCGCAAAGCGATTCGACGGCGATCAACGCCGCGCGGGCATCTGGGTATACCGGATTGCATTCTGCCAGGAGGACGGTGATGTCCAATCCTTGTCGCTCGCCCTCTGCTAGGAGGAAGCCGGAGACTCCAGTCACTATGCCTTGCTGTATTCTTCTTATGCCCACTTTGTCCAAGGCGTCGCGTCCAGTTTGAAGGGACGCTACCCCCCAGATATCCCCCTCCTCCTTTAGTCCGAGTTCTTCGCTGACAAGACCATCGATGATTACGAGCCTTTCGAAGCCCCCGCCTTGGAACCACTCAAGCACTGTGTTACCGAATTGTATGTCGCTTGCTTGGGGGAATTGGATCTCGGAGATGAAGACCCCGATTTCCTCCCCTTGATAGACTCTTACTGGGTGTTTTGGAACTGACTCTTGAATGAGGGCAACTGCGGGAAACTCGGGATGTATGACGGTCCCCATCGGATTCAAGTTGAGGGATGTGATGAGGTGGGATGCTGCGATAACACCGACGGAGCCAACGGTGGTCAGCCCGCATACGGCGACCCCCCCGAGGCTCGTGGGGTCAGCGCCACTCTGAAGGACCAGCGGATAGCCCTCGCCGGTTGCATCAACCATGTAGTTTGGAATAGTATACTTATCTTCAAATCAACGGTCGCGGAGTCGCTCGGCAGCAGACTAGTCGCAAAAAAATTAACATTGGGCTACATCAACGTCTTGGCATGCAAGACGAAGTGGAAGAGGCTCGTCTATACCTCCAAGTCGGTGATGAGGAAGTGTCACTGAGCGGAAGCATCAGAGAGGTAAATGATCGGTGGCAAGGCATCAAAGACCAGGAAGGTTGGAAAGGCTCAATCTCCAAAATTAGAGTGGCCAGCAGAGAGTCAAATTCGTATTACGAAAAACTCTCGAGCAAGAAGGGGGCGGATCTCGCGAGGATGATAGACAACTGCGGGCTTCATAGGACCGCCGACCTGATCCTAGCGGCAATCCACTACTTTCGGTCGGTGGAGAATGAGGCCGACTCCCCGCCCAGGGTACTCAAACAACTCTTGTCATCAACAGGGAAGTGGACTGAAGAAGATATAGAAAAATGGAATATTTCCCTCTACATCAACAGAATGATTGAGGGGGGGGCCGGTGATGAGAAAACCCCGCTATTGGCCTATCCTCCGGGGACTGACAAGAATCGTCACGTAATCCTCACAGCCGCCGGGGTCAATCATCTGGAGAGGCTGTCAGCGTGACGAATGAGAAAAATGAGGTTCGTAAGGATTGGTCTTACACCTCCCATGTGAGGGCCGATCTCAGGGGAGAGGACCTGGCTGGTGCTGACCTGCGTCGCGCGATATTTGACGGGTCTGACCTCGAGGGTGCGGACCTCTCCGGCGCGGACATGCGGGGCGCTTCCTTCAAGAATTCCAACTTAATGAAGGCCGCCTTGGACGGATCTGACATGAGGAATGCCAGATTCACAAAAGCCAAGCTCAGTCTTTCGAACTTGCAGGGAGCGAGGATGAATGGAGCCGACCTTAGGGGAATTCGTGGGCGGTATGCAATTTGGAGGGATGCTAACTGGTGGGATGCAAAGATGGATGATTCTCTGAGGAAAGCACTAAGCAAGAAGTGGCCGAAGCCCTGAACTCACTCCAGGATTGGATTGAGGCCCGTTCGGACCCATTCTGGTAACTCTACCTTCTCTGTGAGCGAATCCATGCTCGTACAGACGGTGGTTTGCACAGCGCTCCAACAGAGGTCCTCAAGCTGATTCCGGATTTGAAACCTCCAAGTTATTGATGTGTGCCCAAATTTGACAATTGATATCTCACAATGGGCTACGTCACCGTAGCTCATTGAGCGGTGGAAGCTCGCCTCACTGTGGACAAGGGGGAATGCAAGTCGCTTCTTGGCTAGGACGTCTGGATAGCTAATGCCGCACAGCGGCTCCCAGACCTCCTCAAAAAAGACATGGGCTAGGTCCCAATACCTGGGATAGTAGACTATCCCAGCAAGATCGACCATTGGAAAGTCGATGGGCCGGGTTGATCTGAAGGCCATGTTCCTCGTTTGGTGTTCGTCCTCATATCGCTTGTGCACGAGCGGGCTTTGACGAATCATTTGGGAGGGGGTGTCACGAGGAACGTGGCGGCAATTGACGACTCGTTGGCAGAGGGGTAATTCGCCGTGTTGTTGGATAGTGGAATGGCCCATTTGCCGTCATCATGCCCGCACCTTCTGCTGGCATTGTCTTCGGATGGAGAGCCGTACGAGAACGATGCTAATGAAACCGTCAAATGAGTACCAGAAAGTATCGTCATAAGGAGTTGCTCAACTGCCGCAGCTGAGGTTGCCCATTCCGGGTTAACGGCGATTGTCGCGATTCCAAGTGTCGTGGCGGCAAGGGAAGAAAACACCGCGAGGTGCATGAAGACTGCGTTCTTTTCTGGTTTGACCTTGGATCCTATCGAGGATATCACGAGAATGGCACCGAAAAATGCTGGAAACAGTGCTGTAACAAATCCGGTGAAAAGCCAGAAAACGGACCCTAGAGCCGTTAGGAGATATCCTATAGCAGCGGTCATCTGTGGCATCATCAATCCTAGAAACGTATACCTTGCCATGTGGCTTTGTGAGTACCATCAGTATATTATTGCCCGTTCAGCACAAGAGTTACATTCTGAAGATGGTTCTTTTTTGAGATCTGTTTTTCCTGCGAAAAAGAAATATATCCTCGGAAAATTTCGCACAACATGCAAACCCGCGTTAGGCAAAGGAAGACGGCCCTTCTAATGGCTGTGATGATAGTCTTTGTATCGATTTCCTCGATGATGTCTGCTTCTGAGATCGAATTTCAAGAGCAAACCAAAAACTACACTTCTTCGGATACAGGATCGCCAATACAATACACAGCAGCCCACACTACTGTAACCGTCGGTCCGTCGGATCGCACTGCGGTCCTCGAAATGCCGGGTGGCCATGATTACTCGCGCCCGTTACCGCTCGTCGTTGCATTGCATGGATTCGGAGGATATGGACAGAGGATAGTAGATAGAATGGTACTAACAGAAAGCGTTCACGAAAACGAGCATCTACTCCTGAAACCCGATGGTCTTAGGCACATGCAAGCCTTCCCACTACCACGCTTCTGGAACGCTACTGATGCATGCTGCATTCAAGGTGGATCATGGGGGCCAACATACACTGATGATGTGAGCTGGCTGGAATCTATTGTTGACGATGCTGTGCAAAACTACGGTGCGGATCCCGAGGGGATTATCTTCATCGGATTCTCCAACGGAGCCTTCATGAGCCATAGAATGGCATGTGAGAAAGGCTACATGATAAAATCAATCGTGGCGCTGAACGGAGTAACATGGAATGATTTCAACAAGTG
Organism: Methanobacteriota archaeon; assembly: GCA_011523055.1. Lineage (GTDB taxonomy): Archaea > Thermoplasmatota > Poseidoniia > Poseidoniales > Thalassarchaeaceae > MGIIb-N1. The sequence continues at coordinate 202,544 of WTHQ01000039.1, read as the reverse complement.
CTTGAACACGGGTAGTCCGGACATCCTTCACGTTCATGCAACAGAGGACGATTACGTCGATTACGACGGCGCTCCCCAGGTCTCTATGGCAGGCAATCCAATTGGTCCATCGCCACATCCCGGGGCGAACACCACTCTTTCAAACTGGGCAAACAGATACGGGTGCGACCAAAATCGTGTTTTTCAGGGAAGCCTGGATCTTTCCTCTCAACTACCTGGAATTGAAACTGATGTGTTCGACTATCCCAACTGCGGCTCTGGAGAGAGAGTTTCCCACTGGAGAATAAATGATGGAATGCACAATGATTTCTTCCCATTCGATGGACCTAGTGTTTGGGCGGACGAGGCATTTGATTGGGCCATACAAGGCTTCGTTCGGGACTCAGATGGAGATGGATACCGAGACGACGTAGACGCATTCATCTACAACCCAGACGAGTGGTTGGATGCCGATGGAGACGGGGTAGGTTCGAATACAGATGAGTGCGATAACGACCCGACCGAATGGAGAGACAGTGACGGAGACGGGTACTGCTTCCCAATGGATGTGTTCCCGAACGACCCTAATGAATGGTTCGACACAGATGGTGACGGAGTGGGGGACAATGCTGACGTGTTCCCCCAGGATCCGCTTGAGACCGTTGACTCGGACGGGGACGGGGTCGGTGACAATGGCGATGCTTTTCCCTTGTGGCCAGGTGAATGGGCTGACAGCGATGGTGATGGAATTGGTGACAATGGTGATGCTTTCCCGAACGATCCCAATGAGACAATTGACACCGATGGGGATGGTGTAGGCAACAATGCCGACGCGTTCCCCGGCGACCCATCTGAAACGACGGATACGGACGGAGATGGCTATGGAGATAACTCAGATGCATTCCCAATGGATTCAACGGATTGGCGTGATCGAGACGGGGACGGGGTCGGGGACAATGCCGATGTGTTTCCAAATGACCCTGCTGAATCGATTGACTCCGATGGAGACGGGGTTGGGGACAACGCAGACGCGTTTCCTCTGAATCCATATGAGACCGTTGACTCGGACGGGGACGGGGTCGGGGACAACGGGGATGCCTTCCCAAACGACGAAACTGAAACTGGAGACATGGATGGTGATGGGGTAGGTAACAATGCCGATGCGTTCCCTAGCAATCCCCTTGAAACACAGGACTCGGACGGTGACGGTTTCGGGGACAACAGTGACGCCTTCCCAAACGACCCTAGCGAGACCGTTGACTCGGACGGGGACGGGGTCGGTGACAATGGCGATGCTTTCCCATATGATAGTACTGAAACTGTGGACTCGGATAGTGACGGAGTGGGGGACAATGCTGACGTGTTCCCCGATGACCCCTCTGAATCCTCTGACTCCGACGGAGATGGCTTCGGCGACAACGAGGATGCGTTCCCAAATCTTCAGTCCGAGTGGAAGGACACTGATGGGGACGGTGTTGGAGACAATAATGACAAGTTCCCCATGAATCCTGACGAGTCAAAGGACTCTGATTTGGACGGGGTAGGTGACAACTCAGACTACAGGCCGTATGATTCAGAGGTTCAGACCAAGGAGGACCTCGAGAGTTTCCCACTCTTCCCCGTAATGGGAGCGATTGTCGTCTGCCTAGGAGGGCTGTTCGTCTTGCAGACTATGCTGAATAAAGGGAGTAAGAAACCGAGGCGAAGGACAAGAATCCAAGATGATGAATACGACTATCACGAGGAGTATGATGAGGATTACCAGTACGAGGAAGAATGATTGAGGATTGGTGCTGGATGATGGCGGACCCACCGCGATTCGAACACGGGTTTCCAGCTCCGGAGGCTAGAGTGATATCCAGGCTACACTATGGGTCCAACCCCTTCGAGGTCAGGCCTCGATTAAAACGGATTGCAGCTTGGCTGTAGATTTCCTCCAGAAGAATCTGGATCATGTGGCGGACCCACCGCGATTCGAACACGGGTTACAAGCTCCGCAAGCTCGTGTGATATCCAGGCTACACTATGGGTCCAATGCGTCTCCCATTTCCAAATTCGGTATAATGTCGACGGTCGTCACAGGCTCAATGGGAGAAGTGTTTTCCATCTAGACTCAGCAAGTTTCTTGGCGTTCGGACCGGTTCTTGGGTTCGGATTTTTGTGGGTCAGTACTCCGTGCATCCCAGTGACTCCGAACTTGACTCTCAACTCGATGAGTCTGTCCCTCTCGGCTACTAGGTACTCCTCGTCGCTGAGTTCGATATGGGCTGGCTCGATTGGCCCACCAGCGTTGTGTATCGAAAGCACCCTGCCCTCGATCGAGGCCCTTGGTTGGAAGTCATGGTCATCAGGGTGGTCCATCCACACTTCAGAGTCGATGATCAAGCGCTCTCTGATCGAAGACTTCGTGATTTCAATTGACTTCACCATGGCTACTGGAATAGGCGGTTATTCAAAGCCCTTCTCACGCCGTAACCATCAACACAGGAGACGTCGCCCGATGGATGTGGATGCGTTTTCGGGATTCAATGTCCTTGGTTTCGATACTGAAACTACTGGCCTAAATCCACGCAAGGACAGGATTGTGCAATATGCATTCGTGGGTGTGGATGCCAATGGAGAGAGGGTAGTCATAGATTCCCTGGTAGATCCTTGCATGCCAATTCCCCCATCCTCGACACGGGTCCACGGCATCACAAACAAGGATGTCCAGGGACATACACCCTTCAAAGGGCACACAGAGGTGATTTCGGGGCTCTTGGGGGATGCAGTCGTAGTCGGGCACAATCTAAGGAAGTTTGATTGGAAGTTTCTCGAAATGGAGTACATCAGATGTGGCAGGAGCCTACCTAAGCCCTACAGAATGATAGATACCCTTGAGCTTGCAAGAACATTGAGAATTCCCGGTAGGCACACGCTTGGCTCACTCTGCAGTCGTTATGGGATTATTCTTGATCGAGCGCACAGTGCTGATGCTGATGCAGCTGCGACCCTGGTTCTCCTGTGGAAGATATTGGAGGAATACCCCGATTTAGCTGAGGGTGCTTTCGATGAGGGCACACAATCAATGGGGTCTGATGGCGACCTGAATTTGAGGGATGGGGATTTTCACGAGGGATCTGTGATTTCTTTCGGCAAGTATTCTGGTCTTGCTTTCCCCACGATCATGTCCAGAGACCCGGCATATGGAAATTGGCTCCTATCTAGGTCAAGCCCACTCGAAGAGGGGGAAAGGGAGTGGCTCAGGTCGAATTACGTTGGTTGATCCCGGTGCCTTCCAACAAGGGTCGCCATTTCAGTATCTCACTCCAATCTCCGAGATTGAGGACCTTGGTTGTCATCCTTGCGCCTCCAATGAATACCGCCCCATCATAACCTTCTTCGATCAGACTGTCGAGCTGAAGCTTTGCTCGATCCCTCACTATGAAGCCGAGCCTCTCCGAGGATGGAGCGAGTGTTCCAATCTCATCAACAGCGACTGATCTCTCCAACAATCCAGCGCCCCCAGTCTCGTCATAGCTGATTATCCTGACTACCTCGTCTCTGAATGTTCCATTGTTGTTCAGAGTGCCGTCTGTTGTGGCTTTCCACCATATCGGGCACCATGCCTTCCAATCACAGAATCTGCATGCAAAATCCCCAGGTCTCCCCTCCAATGGAATCTGGCTGGGCTTGGTTGCCTCCCAGGCTACAAGGGCATCATCGATGACATTCGGGCCAGTTGCCTCATGGGTGGTCTGATCAGATGAATACCATCCCTCTGCCCTGATGTCAGGATGTTCAGACCTGCCCATCTTCAGCAAGTCACGGTAGAACAGGAGTTGTCGATTGACCTTCGGGTCTAGATCTCCTGTGGGTGGCCTGCCTGTCTTGAGATCCGCGACGATCCAACCCTTTGTTCGCCCTTTGTCGTCTACATCGTCTATCAGCAGGTCCAATCTACCCATCAGTCTCCCACAATCTGATTCCAATGTTCCCTCGCTTGCAAGTACTCGAGATTGCACGTGTTTCCATTGCCATACCGTGATATCGGAGAGCTCCCGGTTTGGTAAGTCAGACTTCCCAACCAGCATTTTCAGGGCCCCGAGCAGCCCCTGGTAGGCTTTGGAGATTAGTTCGTCTTTCCAACTGGGGTGCCTTGGCGATGACAGAAAAGCCTCCTTCTCAATGCTCCATTGTCTGTCCAGTATTTCTTTCGAAGTTACTGGTAGCCATCCTGATTCGTCTTGGGCTCTGTCGTTGAGATCGAGATTACATATATCCTCCAATGAGTTGTGCACCGCATTCCCCAATGAGGCAGGCATACTGGCTTTTTTGGGTAGTTTTTGCCGAGATAGCCAGTACTTTCTCGGACATTGCTCGTATCTGTTCCAGGAAGATGGTGAAAGTTGGTGCCCAGGGGATTTCTCGTGCATACTTCTCATCCCCGACCCTCAAGCATCCCAATGGTTATGTCGGTCTTCCGGTCATGGGACATCATGTCATCGGATGTAAGCATCGACCTGGTTGGCCAGAAATCAAAGCCGGGTGCGCTTGTAATCGTCTGTTTCCCCGGGCCTGGGTTCGTCGCGAACATAGTTGGGCAGCACCTCATTGATTCGTTGGGCCTAGGTTTGATTGGCAGCATCAGGCATGCTGACCTCCCCCCGGCATGCATCGTCAAGGGAGGGCTCTCGTTGCCAACAATTAGGATATATTCCGGGGAGCCCGTGTGCAATCACGATAGATGCGATAGGGTCCTGCTGGTTGTGTCAGAGACACAAGTCCCCCCCGGCCTTGTGCAGTCGATGAGCGAGGCAATCGTCGGTATGGCCATATCAGAGGAGGCTGGTGCCATGCTGATACTGGATTCCTATTCCGCATCGATCGAAAGTGGGCATACGATTGACGACAATGATGACACAACCGAGACAATCAAGGGCGCGGCATCCACAGAAGGGGCCTTGGATACCCTGGGTGGGATGGGCATAGACAGAATGGAGCAAGGGGCAATTGGCGGGCTCACGGGGGTGGCGCTATCAGAGTGCTCCCAAAGGGGCTTCGATGCGATGGCACTTCTATCAGAGTGCTCAGGGCCCATGCAAGGCATGGGGCCTGACGCGCGCACTGCCGCCAGGGTGTTAACCTGCCTCGACGGGCTTTTGCCAGCAATAAAGCTTGATCCTGAGCCACTGCTCGAGGAGGCTAGGAGGATTGAGGCTCAAATTAGTGAGATGATGGCGAGCTCGGTCAACCAGCAACCGGGCCCCATGGGTGGCGGAAGCGCATCCATGTTCGGTTAGTACTCGAAAAGGCTCCTCTGGACCTCGGTCGTTCTTGGCTCGTAGTGGGTTGGCTCGCTGTCTAGCATGGAAAGAAGAGTGGCTTCATCAATCACGGCTATGCCCAGCCTCTCGGCCTTGGATAGTTTCGACCCTGATGAGTCCCCAACAACCAAGAAGCTAAGGCTCCTCGTCACTGAGCTTGATATTTTACCGCCTGATGACTTGATCAGGAGTTCCATCTCCTTTCGCGGGCGCGTCAGGGTTCCAGTCAAGCAGAATGTTTTGCCATCCAGCGAACCAGTTTTCTCGGGCTCTTGGGTGGTCTCAGTTATATCCAACATGGAGGAAAGATCCACAATGCTGCTCCATGATGAGGAGGCCCCATCCAGGAACAGTCTTGCGACCACTTCCCCGATGCCATCGATGCTGACTAGCTCCTCGAGATGGTTCATCGAGTCCTGGTTGCCCTCCCGCCATGATACAACCATGCTCTCTAGGTTTTCCATAGATTCGATTCGAAGTGAAATCAGGCTTGCGATCTCAGGGCCTATTCGAGGCAGCCCCAGGGCCGCAATGAACCGATGAAGGGGAATTGAGGTCTTCTCCTTTATCTGGGAAAGTACGTGGGTGGCTGACTTCCTACCCATCCTCTCGAGGGACATGATATCCTCGATTGAGAGTCGATAGAGGTCGCTGATGCTCGACACTAAATCGCTCTCCACCAACTGTGTGGCTAGTTTATCACCGATGCCATCTATCTCATGGAACCTGCACCAATACAGCAAGGACCTCACGACCCTTGCTGGGCAACTGGTGTTGCCACACTTCAGAAATGCCCCCTCCGAGAAAAGGAGGCTGCTGCATCTCGGACATTCTTTGGGGACGACCACCGCCGATTTCGTAGGCAGGGGCTCCTCGAATGGTCGACCGTCAGAGTGCAATCGGCCCAATACGTCGTCTGGTGAGGCTCTCCCCATCACTCCGATTATCTTTGGTATGACATCCCCCCGTCTGACAATCTTCACCAAGTCGCCTATCCTGATGCCCAATCTCTGTACTTCTCCGGGATTGTGGAGAGTTGTGTTTTCTACAGTCACCCCGGACACCACGACCGGAGCGACCCTGGCAACAGGGGTCACGTTACCAGTTCGACCAGTTTGCCAATCGACGCCCATCACAACCGTTGTTGCCTCCTCTGGTGGAAATTTCCAAGCAAGTGCCCATCTGGGGTGGTGTGCAGTTTGGCCGAGCATGGGCCTCTTCCCCAGCTCATCCACCTTAATGACAAGCCCGTCGATCTCCCAAGGGACATTTTGTCGGTTTTCGGTAGCCTCTCTCGTGGTCTGAACCAATTCGTGTATCACTGTATCCACATCGTCCGACTGGACAACGGACCGTCCCGCTGGCTCGATCCCAAGACCAGTGATCCACTCTAAGGTCTCCGAGTCATGCTGGTTGGCTGGAGGTTCCTGACCTCCTTCGTGCCTATTGGTCTCTATCGGGAACTTGACGTCGTATGCGTAGAATCTTAGGTCCTCGGCATTGGCCTTTCCTGATTCTCGGTGCTTTTGGCGCAACGCCCCAGCGGCGAGGTTCCTGGGGTTAGGTGCTACATCTGAATAGGTCTGCGAGTAGGTCTCCAAGAGCATCACTACCTCGCCCCTGACATAGCAATCACCCCTCCACTCCAATCTAGTTGGGATGTTTGGAATCCTCCTTACGTTCCTGGTTACGTCCTCTCCCCGTGTTCCGCTCCCCCTTGTGACGGCCCTGACCAACAACCCCCTGCGATACTCCAGCGAGACGGCAGAGCCATCCAACTTCGGTTGGACCAGGAACCTCATCGTCGTGGCAGTCGTGGAGCGCACGAAGTGGGAAATCTCCTCTGGAGATGTTGCTTTGTCAAGGCTCAACATCGGGAATTCGTGCACAACCTTGACTGATCCCGGCGGCGGATCTGCACCAACTGCTTCCAATTGGGGATTATCCGGGTCCAGAGTTCTTAACTTGTCTACCAGGGCGTCGAAGTCAGCGTCGCTTATCTCCGGCTCTGCAAAATTGTAGTAGAGTTCTGAGTGGCGGTTGATCTCAGATGCAAGGCGAGTGACCTCCGAGGCCCGAGGCGACCGATCGTCCACATTAGCATCGGGCCTCGGCAGTGCTTCAAGAATACGCTGTTTGGTCTGGGTGGTGGGCCTGCCAGGATTTGAACCTGGGTCTCGCGGCCCCCAGCCGCGAAGTATAGGCCAAGCTAACCTACAAGCCCGTATGTCGCACGTCCGACTGATTGCTCAAAGCCTTGCCGATGCGATCAGTTATCGCGAGGTAGGCTGAATGGGGCGATGTCATCGATCAGGTCGATATGGCCCACGAACATCCTCCTGCAGCAGTACCGCTGTAGCTTAAGGTCGTCAAGTACTTCTTCGGGGTTTTCGCCCGCGATTGTCCTCTCGTTGTATTTCTTGTATAGGTGGGCAACTACCTTCCCACAACTCCAACATCTAATGGGTATCAACATCTCAATTCACCTGTACGATTTCTGCCACTTCTTCCGGGCTCCTCTGCCCATTTGGTGCTTGGGCTCTTTCCGTCGGGGGTCGTTAACGAGCAGTGTCCTGTCGAATCTGAGGAACTCGTCTCTGAGTTCTTCGTCGATCCCTGCGCCTCCGTCATTGAAGTGAACGAGGCCTCTTGCGATAGCGGTCCTCACTGCGTCCACCTGACCCATAATGCCGCCACCCGCGACGTCTACGTTAATGTCAACAGTCGACAGCCTGTTCATCGCCTCTGCGATCTGGACGGGCTCGAGTGCCTTTCTGCGCGCCAATTCTGGCTCCATAATGTGAATTGGCTTGGAGTTGACTCTGATCCTTCCCTTCCCCTCTCTCACGGTAGCCCTTGCGACCGCGGTCTTTCTCTTGCCACTGGTCTGGACGGTCTGTTTCTTCTGCCTCTTTGCCATCATGCATCACTCCATCGCGAGGTTTTTGCGCCCAAGTGCTTGCTTATGTCCCCGAGTCTAACGAAGCTATCCGGGAGTGGGCGGTCGATCTTGGTGGTGTCTCCCCATTCGTGTCCCTCTGGGAGGCTTTCACCGTTCAAGTTGCTGGGGGTCCCTATCATGACCCTCAAATCCTTGAAGGCCTGCCTCCCACTGGACTTCTTCTGGTAAGGGAGCATGCCTCTGACGGTCCTCTTCAGTATCATGTCCGGCATCCTCGGGAAGAAGGGGCCCTTCCTTGGGTGGTTGAGCTTGTATTTCCTGTCATAGTCAGCTAGAACTCTGTCCTTTGACCCGGTCACAATGGCGTCTTCGGCATTGATGATGATCACTTTCGTCGGGCTTCCTTCCCGGCGGGTTACCAAGAGGGTGCTTGCCACGTGACTGGCCAACCGGCCGAGCACCTTGTCCTTGGCGTCGAACACCAGTGTGCTGGAATTATCCAAGTATCCTCACCCCCGTTCCATTCGGATTGTCATCCATCAGGTCACGGATTGTCATCGCGCGCCCGCCTGCGGCTTCGATCTTGGAGCGGGCTCCGGCACTCATGCTGTATGCGGCGACGTTTGGGGCGCCGGACACATCGCCGCTGCCCAGTAGCTTGCCAGGGACGAGTATGGTCTCGTCGCCAGTGGCAGTTCTCGACAGTCGGCTCAGGTTCGGCTCGGCCCAGTTGCTTCGGCTGGATTCCAACCGATGAGCTACGTCTCGCCATATAGCGGCACCAGTAGACCTGCTCTTTGCCTTCAAATCGCCGATCAAGGCGATCAAGGCATCATTGGTCTTCCTGTTCTTTTTACTCATATGACTCCCTCGACGTTATTCGGGTAGGCTCGGCCACCTCAGGTCCTGTTAAGAACCTCACGGGGGTCTTTTGTGAAAACCCGACGTCGATTTTGTGGCTCATTTCCATCATATGTTGAAGCCTGTCTTCTCCTCGGAGTCATCCTGTTCGCCAGCGATTCTCACCTGTCCCTCAGAGTCCACGAAGGCTCCAGCCTTCGTAGCGGCCCCGTACATCTCCATCCCTTCAGACCGGATACGGCTTAGCATGCTCTCCCCCAATGACTTGGAAAGGTGGGTGATTATGTTCTGTAGCGAGGCTATGGCCCTGTCTCGTTGGTCAGCCCCGATCTCATGGTCCGAATACCTAGCTTCCTCGAATATGCTGAAGAACTCTGATAGGTCCTCTGGAGGGGCGATTCCACCGAGCATCTTGTTGACGGCGTACTCGAATTCCCTAGTGGTCTCGTACACCTTCTTCATTGCTCCCTTCTGCCTGAAGAACTTAACCAGGTCCTTGTAGCAGTTGAAGATGGTCTCGATGTAGGAGTTCCGTCCCTGCAGTGCCCACAGCGAATCTGTCAATATTCCTCTGAGTACCTCGATTCTCCTCCTCTCCACGTAGTTTCTGTACATGTAGGCTGCCAACAGGAGTGTCGAGACTAGGATCAGTGCCAAGACGGTCATCACTCTAGCAGTGAAGAAGCTCTGTTGCTCTGCGTCGACTGGGTCTGCAAGTTTGATTCTGGGCGTATTGCTCAATTCGGAGCTGACGAACCGATAGTCGCCTTGGAACTCCACCTCGACTTTCCATTCCCCGTTGACGGCCTCAGGTCCACCCAGCGCGGCGGATTGCTCGCCTGGGAGATCTCTCCCCGTGTACTCGAAGCTGAAGTTGGCGGAGCCTTGCTCAGTGGTGGTCGTGAAGTAGACCTTGAAGAGCTCCCAGCCAGTTCCGTTGTTGTAGTACTGGGAGAACACCACGGTTTGGCCTTCCACCGCCAGGTCTATTCTATCACGAAGGATGGCTACTGAGCCCTCGACGATTTCACCTACCTGGTACCCCTCTGGGCGTGCCCACTGTTGACTGAGTAGGATGTCCACCCTGCTCTGGACAAGGACTTCGACATCAACGTATGAGCCGTTGATGACGGGGCTATTTTCGATTTCACAGCCTCCTGGGACCGATCTTGTGGGCTCATAGGCGATTCTCACGGTCCTGAAGCCCTCCAGTTGGTCTCCACTTGGGTCGACTCCCCTCTGACTCGGATTATCCTCCTTGTCGCCTGAAAACCACTCCACTGAGCCAGTTCCGTCATTTGTCCTCGCCGTGGCGAAAGGTCTGGTGTTGGTCTCGGGGTCGAGATAGATGTTCAGGCATTTCCCACCGACTGGATTCCCATTCACCTGAGTCAGTCTTGCATCGAAGTGGAATGATTCCTTCAGGTAGAGGACGGGGAATGTGCTACCATTGGCAAACGTGTATGTGTCGACATCGTTCCTGAATGGCCCGATCTCGATCATCTGCAGCGTAGAGTTGGAGTAGACCGGGAACAGCATGGTCTTCGTCGAGTTGAGATACCTGTAGCGATCTGCGTTTTCCCATGAGTTGTAGGACACCTGGACCTTGGCCTGGCCTGCTTGGACTCCGTCCAGTGAGCAGAGGATCTCGAAGAATCCATTGACATCCGTCGTGCCAGGTAGGCATGTTCGTATCCCAAGCTGGCTGCCCAGCATTTCGTACGTGACCTTCACGTTTCGGAAACTGAGGTTTCTCCCGAGCTCATCTACCAGCTGGCCAGTAACCGTCATCGGCTTTTGGATGGATTCCCCGGTTATGGGATCGGCCTCTGAGGTGTATACCGTCTGCTCGTCCACACTCAACGAAGTCTCTCCTAGGAGGTAGAATCCTTCCTCTTGGAACTGGAGAACTCTCCTGTAGTGGTCGTTGTAGATGTCAAGGGTGCACTCGTCCCAGGCGCCGGCGATCTCGAGTGCGTTGGGGCCGAGTGGACCGCACCCCTCGTGCGGGAGGTTCTCATTGAACCTGAGTATCACATTAACTGGCCCGAACCCATCAGGGAGGAAGGACTGTGCATCGGAAGTGAGTATCTCGGGGTCTAGGGTCATCTGGTGGGTTATGGCACCAGCACTGGGGCACAGGGTATCTACGATCTTCCTGTGGATCCTGTCCTCGAAGTCCAATCCCTCCAGGATCAATGTGACATTGCCTCCATTTTCACCGCAGCCGTCCAGTGCTTGGCCCGAGTCCTTTGTGAACGCAGTTCTGTTGTCATCTGTGACCTGTGCGGTAAAGAACCAGTCTTGTCCGCTAACTAGAGCCCCTGAGACGCTGGATTGGAGATCGATGAACGTCCGTGAGACCACCCAGAGCTCCGTTTCCCCCGCCGATGACTGGTGCAGTGAGTCACCGGAGTATGTGTATGAGAGAGTGAAAGCCCCGAGGGGGTGCTCTTGGCCGATTGAGAGGTTTACCTTGAATATTCCATTCTTGTCGGTGGAGGTGAGTCCGTTGGTGCCGTCAGCGTCCCAAGAGTAGGTGACGGGGACCTCCCTCAGTGGTTGCAGGGAGTTGTCGACCAACCTGACCTCAACTGTCCTGTTCACTCCGCGATAGAGCCTAGAGTCCTCGACTGGAAGGAATTGGCTCGTACCGATCACGGTGACGTTCACGTAGGCACCCGTCGCTGACAGCACGGATGTCTGGTTGCCCGTGAAGTAGAAGTTTGAGTTCGTGAAGTCCGCCTTCACGCCGTATGTGCCGGCTGCGTATTGCGAGTACCAGGTCCAGTTGTAATCGAACTGGGCTTTGCCGTCAACCATGTTTGGCGCCCTAGCGAACCCGGTTTCCTGTGCCCCGGAGAATATTAGATTCTGGTCTAAGTCGACTTGAAGGGCGATTGGGTCACTTGGCCAGGGGACGAAGGTGCGGTTGTAGACCTCTCCGACCACCCTCAGGGACTCGCCGGTGAATAGCTCTGGTATGATCTCGCACCTCGTTTGGCTGAACGGGTCGGCGGGGTTCGACGGCCCGCATGGCGGTGCGTTGAAGTCTCCTCCGTTCTGCATGGCTATCGACCAGTGGGTCAGATTGGCTGATAGGAACGGTCTCAGCTTCGCAGCCTCCCCAGTTAGTCCCTCGGATGTTCCATCCCACAGAATTGGGTATGGTTTTCCGATGCTAGCATTGTCGTAGGATATTCCCGCTGCTTGGAGCGATGGAGCATGGAAGAGTGCTCTCCATGCCCCAAACGAGGAGCCGATGAACTGAGTGGCGTCCCAGAAGTAGACAGGCCTCAATGAAGTCGTGTGAATCAAGGCCTCGATGTACATCCTGTGCATTGAACGAATGTAGAATGTTTCAGATTCGCTGCCGTTCAGTTGGGGGAAAGGCCATTCGTCACCCAAGTCAGGTCTAGAGAATCCGATGAACTCGTAGTCCCCCACTGGCAGTGAGGTGTTCGTGTAGTTGTATCTCGAGACGTACTGGTGTTCCTTCGCGTTGTCATCCCAGACGATTTCCTCGTACCCGCCACTTGGTTGTCCTTCGCCGTTGTCCATGGTGGAGTTCCATCGTACCTGTTTCCAGAAACCCTGGGCGCCCTGTTGCTGGACGAAGGTGAGGGAGACCCATCCGTTTGAGTCCGCCCGGTAGCCAAACCCGTATCCATCGAAGAGCGTTGGTGCCGTGCGGTTCCCGAACGGGCCACCTGCTACGGTGAATGAGACTGGGGCGTGCTTTATCCTGTTGTCAAAGATTCCTCGCTCCCAGTCTGCGTCGTAGTGCACCTTGAAGTCCACAAAGAGAGGTTGCTCGTCGCTTCTGAAGTACGTCCATGAAACATAGTCCACCGTGGTGTTCGCCCTAACCTCTAGGGGGGTTGGGGTTGAGGAGGAGCCGTCGTGTGCGAACATCTCAATTACGTCCGCACGGAGGTTGTACCTCGATGGTGGCCCTACCTCAATGTCCTCTGGGTAGAGGTATTGCCCCACTGTGAAGTTCCCGCCCTCGTTGGTAAGAACCTCTACTGTTCGAAGGACTTCGGTCGAGTTCCTTGCATATTCGACCACTATCCTCACCGGGAGGTCTGGGCCGGGTACGAACGCCCCGGTCTCCAAGTCGAGGACGTCGACGCGTCCGCTGAAGACTGCGGGGAACTGGGCATCCAACCATACTGTTTGCACTGGGTTCAGCGTGATTCTCGTCGGTGGCTTGTCATCCGCGTCCAATATGCAGTCGTTATCGTTGTCCCAGTCGCTTGCAGGTTGCTGGGCCCCATTTGAATCAGTGCAGAATTGATTCTCTTCGAGATGATCCCAATCGATGTCCGGGAGTCCATCTGAGTCATCGTCTTCATCTTGGGCATCGGGGCCAGTGGACGCGTTCGTGGGGTCATATAGTCCTGATCCAGTTCCATAGTCGTCATGGTCCCATGGATTGGTAGAGTTGGAGTTGAATCTGGTTGGCCACAACATGACCTCGTCCTCGTCGTTCATGCCATCCTCGTCGTCATCTAGGTCGATGTCGTCTCTGAGTCCGTCGTTGTCGTGGTCCCATGGAGCGATTGGATGGGAGGCTCCGCCACCTGCTAGCTCGATCGTGTTCGAGATTCCATCTCCATCCCAATCTGAGTCCGCCCAATCTGGTATCCCGTCGTTGTCGTGGTCCCATGGACTCTGTTCCTCTCCTTGGAAGCAGATTAGTTCTTGATCGACGTCTAGTACGCCGTTGTTGTCGTCATCCGGATCCTCTCCGTCCGGGACGCCATCATTGTCGTTGTCGACGTCATAGTATTGTGGGAATAACAGTCCTTGGCCTAGTCTCCCCCTGTCCCAGACAGACTGGTACCAGCCATCTCCATCGGGGTCTGTGTCTGTGCCATCGTCGTCCTGATCATCGCAATTGTATCCTGTGAAGAAGCTCCCTGGGGGTTCGGTGTTTGAGTCATCATCCAGGTCATCATTTACATCAACCTCGAAGAAGTCCCAGACCCCATTGTTATCGTCGTCAACATCCCAGTGGTCGAAAACCCCATCGAAATCGTCATCCAAGTCGGCTGTGTCGTTGACCATGCAGGAGGGGTTTGGTGTCCCAGTTACCGGAGCACCACAGTCGTCATCTGGGTCCTCGTTGTTGTCGATGAGGTCTGCAAATTCATCTGGGAATAGGTTCCCATTGCCGTCGGAAACCCATTGGAACATGCCGAAGTTGATTCCTACGTAGGCTGTCCACAGATCCCTGTTGTTGATCATGTCATCGAACGTGACTGCAGCTGAAGGGCCCGCATCGGCTGGTCCGAGGAAGTCGAAATGGAAACAATTGTTTTCGCAGGTAAAGTCGTTGATCCCCGCGGAGTTCTCCCCGTTGTAGGGGCCGTCGGTGTATTGCGGGTCCGGTCTGGAGGAGTATGGTAATACGAATGGTACTCCATTGCTGGATCTGGCTTGGCTCAGGGGGAAGCCATAGAGCCATGCCAATGCCACGCCACAGCTTACCTCATCGTCATCCAAGCCGAGTAGGAAGGACATGGACAAGTCGCATTCCCCGTCATCAAGAGAGCCTCCGTAGGCCGGGTCGTTTACATCCAATCTCCCATCGGAGCCCTCGTCCCTATCCCACCAGTTTGGAACCCCGTCAGCGTCCATGTCCACGTCGATGCCATTGACCAGGGAGTCTCCGTCCATGTCAATATCGAAGTAGTTGTTTCCATTCCATGGGCTCCACTTCATCATCACGTGCCAGTACATCTCAGGTACGTTCCCGTTTGACACGATTGTGGGAGGACCTAGTGTGGAGTCGGACTGATAACCGTTGTACGGCAGGACGAAGCCGTGCTCCTCGAAGAATGGACTGAAGTGCCAGAACATGTCCCATTGTAGGGTCCCAGTAGCGGTGTAAATTTGACCGTCCTCACTTCCGTCAATGATATCGCCGTCCTGATGGGAGTAGGAATTGTCGAATTGGTCTGTCGAGTCAATGTCCACAACTCCGCAGTTTCCATCATCTGGGTCGTAGAGGTCGGAAATGCCGTCGTTGTCGTCATCCCAGTCCTCGTCATTCGAAAGGCCGTCGCCATCGATGTCCGTGTCTATGGAGTTTGGGCCGTCGTCCCTGTACCTGGAGCCGTTGAGAAGATGCAAGTCGTTGTCGTCATCCAAGTCGCAGTTCTCGTCGATGTCAAGCCAATCGAGAACGCCATCGTTGTCGTCATCGACATCCTCCCAATTCGAAAAGCCGTCCCCGTCCCAATCGTTGTTCCCCGTGTATGATTTGCGCTCAGTGAGGCAACGAGGATCGGGGTTCACCGGATTTGGATTCTGCAGTGACTCGCAGTTCCATGTGTCAATGACATCAGAGTGAACCATTGGATATGGGTCGTCTTGATTCAGAATACCGTCGTTGTCCAGGTCATACGGTAGGTCACTGGGATCGATTGCTGGATTCCCCAATAGGTTGTCCGCGGGATCGGCTGCACCGAGGTCCGTATCCTTCCAATCCCAAACCAAGTCATAGTCAGAGTCGATCGCTCTGTAGGCGTCGTCGTCAGCGTCCCTGTCGTAGTCGATTTCACAGTCTACGCCGGGGGTCTGGCCGAAGTACTCTGAGAAACCGTCCATGTTGTCCTGGGGGCTTAGGACGTTCAGGCAGTTGTCCGGTATACCGTCGTTGTCGTCATCAATGTCCCACATGTCCAACAGGCCATCATTGTCGTCATCTGTGTCGGCCGAGTCTGGGGTTCCATCATTGTCATTGTCTGGATCGATGAAGTTTGGAAGGCCATCGCCGTCTAGGTCTCCATCCACTATCTGGTTGAAAGAGGGGTCCCGTGGGTGCCAAAGATTCTGCTCCTTGAACGCGAAGTCGAGTTTTTCCTTTCCATATGTGTCGAAGTCGAGGTTGAACGCATCTGGGAAAGGTAGGCCTGTTGCGGCAGTTGTACTAATGGTCCCATCAGGGATTCCAGTGCCGGCAGTTTCAGAGTACCTAGTCAATCCCTCAGTTTCAAATAATTGAACAAAGGATTGGCCGGGGAGGATAACCCCGCTGTCGAATGAGCCATCTGCAGCCGTCACAGTGCGGTTCACGATGTCATCATTGGTCCACCTCACCGAGTCTCCGATTTCTATGTCCAGGTCAGGTGTGGAAAAACCGTTCTCGGTTATTGAAATCTGATGTGTCTTGCTTGATGCCCATGATTCTGCTGCGCTCCAATTTTGTGCGGTGGCTGTGATGTTTCGTGTCTCAGAGCTATTCCATGGGTGTGTGTCCCAGATATCGGAGATGCCGTCGTTGTCGTCATCTGCGTCCCAATAATCTTGAAGGCCATCACCGTCAAAGTCACATGGCCAGACGAACTGGTCAATCCTAGCGTCGTTGTCGTCATCCTCGTCATATGATCCCTTTCCGGATCCATCTATGTCCTCATCCGTGACGCCGTCATTGTCGTGGTCATACGGGTTCTGATCCACCAAGTACCCGGTTCCCACAGGGAGTCCCGTCCATGGGTGAGTAGTCTGGGGGTCCACGTATCGATCTGACGTAACATTCCAGGGGTCTGTGCCTTGTGTGTAATCGATAGGGCCCTCCAAAATGCCATCGTTGTCGTCATCGTAGTCGAACTCGTCCTTCACGCCATCATTATCATGGTCGTATGGATCTGTGCCATAGCATCCGTCAAACCGCTCGATGAGGTCGGAGATGCCATCGTTATCGTCATCCAAATCATCCAGGTCATTGATTCCATCGTTATCGTGGTCCTCCGTTTCGGTTTCTTCGACCATGAATTTGTATCCGTCGCTGAGGAAGGAGACATCGGTTATTCTCCCGTAGAGAAGGCCGGGATCTGACCATGATGCATCATGAAAGGCTGGGTGATCCGGGAGCATCGTGAAATCCGGTGAGTAAATTGTGGTGGTATCGATGTCCTCTGATTGGATTTGGTCTTGATATTGGGATCGGTATGTAGTACCCTCATTCGATGTATCCGTCGTGGTTGGGATTAGCGTAGGCGTCTGAAGGCTTACAATCATCAATAGCACGAGGAAGAGGGATCTGCCCACTTCTTTTCTTCTACCATAATCTACAATCACAGGACCACCGCGTTGGTCCTTGTGTTCAACACATATTTGAATCGCACTCGCGAACGGGGGGTGTGAGTATCATGACGAGTGTGGAAGTATCAACTCAAACATGATGTGAGTGAGGGTTTGGCAATCGGTGTTTTCATGTCTTCCAAAATGTTACTCAGCGGTAAAATACATAGGGCCAGGGTCACTCAAGCTGACCTCGATTATGTTGGCTCGATTTCCATAGACACGGACCTCATGGAAGCTGCAGGCATAGTCGAGTGGGAGAAGGTCACTGTGCTGGATGTGACTAACGGTTCAAGGCTCGAAACCTATGCCATCAAGGCTCCCAAGGGGTCCCGGGAAATCTGCATTAACGGAGCCGCGGCGCACCTCGTAAAGCCCGGGGATCTTGTAATCATACTGTCATATGTGGCCCTTGAAGCCTATGATATTGCTGGGCACAAGCCGAAAATTGTGATTGTGAACGAAGATAATCAAATCCAAAACATTGGATGATTCAAGGTTGTAGACTAAGGTCGTTTTCACCCTCGATGATACGGCAATCCCCTGTTTATGGTCGATGCACGATACAGCTGCTCCAACAATACCACAGCGGCGAGTTCATGTGGCAACGTGATCATCCCCAGTGAGATGGAAATATGTGGGTCGCTCGATTGTCCAAAGCCTCCTGGTGGGCCCACAACCAAGTGTGTGTCTCTGCGAGACAAGGTCCACTGTTTGAGTCTTTCAGCATATTGGAGACTGTTGAGTTGTTCGCCGTCCTCTTCTAGGAGGATTATGTCGTCGTCGGGATTCTTCTCCACGATCTCCTTCAGGTATGGGGCGGGCTGTTTTTGGTTCCTGTGCTCCACCAATGTGACACCAGACGATGACAGTCGGTTGGCATAATCGGATATCGATGCTCTAAACGAGGCGTCTTTTGCCCGACCATGGAGATGGACCACCACTCTGCCCATGGATAGGGATCTTCAACAAGTGACTATAGCCGTTTGTCAAGACGCGTGCTACGAGGGCAACATGTTCTGGGATTGGCTTTTCCGAAAGAAACCCAGGGGGCACATGGACAATGAGCCCCACATCTTGGGCACCAGGGTGTGGTTGCAGGAACTCAGAGAAATTTGCGAACGTAATTTTGACAATCGGGCCGAAGGACAGCGCTTCGTCAGAGAACTGCAGGTAGAGTGGGAGGATTCTTGGAAGAGGCAGGAGATTGAGGACACTTTGAAGCAGGGTCTTGATCGACGAGCGCTTAGGCTACTCAGGGCGAATGATTCCGAATGGTCGGAATGGCTAGACAACGATCGTTTCTGGATGCCTGGATGGAAGGGTGGAGCTTCATGATATCATGGATAGTGTTCCTTCTGGCCTTGGGCGGTGCCTGCCTCTATTTGTCCGAGCATCAGCCATTTCCTGAGATTTCAAGGAGGTTTTCTTATCTCATCCTGATCATGTGTGCTGTTTTGCTGATCTCCGAACAGGGGCCTAGGAACACTAATCCAGAAGTCCCAGCAATGATTTCAATGATCCTGGGCGCTTACGGTACGCTCATTGGATCGTGGCACATGGCCCAAACCCTAAGGGATGTGATAGTTGCCCCGTTCGGTGGCTGCTTGCTGGTCGTGGGTGGCATCTCACTAATGGTGGGTTATTGGGAAAACGGCGGGACTCAGGAGCAACTCTCATCATTCCTACTTGCATCGGTACTGATCCTCATGGAAATCTACCTAATTTTCAAGGGACTAATAATTGGAGTTCCTGGGATTTCCTGGTCCAAGGCAGGGTTGAGGCAGATACAAAGAGGGCTTTTGGAAGGTCCATCAGGCGCTTTGGCCCACTTCGAAAACTCATGGGACGCAAATGAGGATTGGCTCGGTGCGATGAGTTACGCCGCAATCACAAAAATCCACAGACACCTAGGACAGGAAAAGCTCGCAATCGAAAACGAGGAGAAGTTGGGTCAACTGGGTGGTTGGGAGGCTGTCGACTCGGCCTGGAGTGACGCACTGGATGACGCTCTTCAGAGCCTGAGGGATTCGTCATGGTCAGAACCGACTGATGATATGTGAGAAGCGATTCCAAACATCATGGTCAAGATCAACAGGGTCCACACTGGTGGAGGGGACGACGGCGAAACTCACCTCCTAGACGGCTCAAGAGTGTCCAAGTCTGATTCCAGAGTAGAACTGTATGGGACCATTGACGAGGCAAACTCGTTCATCGGAATGATTCGAAGTGAATTGATGAGGGCACCCATAGAAGCTCCGGATGGAGGGCCCTTGACAACCTTCATCACATCAAGAGACCGTGCTGAGGCAATGCTGGGGAGGGTTCAACAGGAGCTCTTTGACCTAGGAGGCGAATGCTCATGTCCACCCGATTCCTTGCCAGAAGCCATGGCCCTCCTGACCGATGACTCTTGTGATTTGCTGTTGCACGAGATGGACGATATGTTGGTTGAGTTGAAACCGCTTGAGAGTTTTATTCTTCCAACGGGGACAGCGGTAGTTTCCGCATGTCACCTCTCGAGAACTGTTGTGAGGAGGGCGGAGAGATATGCTTGCTCAATCATTCAAGGAGATCCTGGTGGCCTCCGCAACACTGTTGTTGTCTATCTTAACAGACTCTCGGACTGGCTCTTCGTCCTAGCTAGGTGGCTCACCCTTAAACAAGGGGAGGATGAGACATTATGGGTTCCATTGGGCAAGAGGGTCGCTTGAATGTTAGACCGAACGAGCTTGGTCGATGAATTCCATGGCGTCATTCAGTATCTCTTTCTCCTGATCAAATGTTAGTTGTTCCACCGCTCGACTGGGATCGAGCCAGAGGAAGTTTGTGTGCTCATGTGACAATGTAACAAGAAACTCTTCTGTGGTTGCGAGATACCAATGCACTTGTTTTTTCTTAGGGGATCCCCGTCTTGAATAGGTATACTCAGAACGTCTTTGCCAGCCGGAAATTATCATCACTTTACTTATTCCCGTCTCTTCCTTTAGTTCTCTTCTTGCTGTAGTGTGATGGTCCTCCCCATCCTCAACGTGACCCTTCGGGAAGCTCCAATGGCCCTGTGGGTATTGCAAGAGCAGCACGCTATCGTGATTCATTAAGACAAAGCCACATGAGGTTTCCATGTCATACTCGATAATTGTTCAAGAGTAAAACTCTTCGGAGGCGGAAGCAATACAACCCATGATCCAGCCCACAAGACATGGGTTGGCCCTCATCACTGGGAATCAGGAAAATTCTCACTGACAGTGATCTCGATGGGGTTTTGTGCGGGGCCATTCTACTGAGGGCTTACCCGAATTCGCAGGTTGTTTTTGGGCACCCGGGTGCGTTGAAAGGCGGTGAGTTTGACGACTGGATTGACTCCAGCACTGCCATCTGCGATCTCCCTCACCACCAAAATTGCGGACTCTCGATAGACCACCACATGTCGAATAAACCTACGACCGATGAGGTTGAGCCTAACAGAATTTGGGACTCTTCACCCTCGGCAGCAAGAGTGGCGGCCAAACTGTATGGAGGTGTCTTGGACCTGAGCGATCTCAAGGACGCATTGCACTGGACAGACAAGTTAGACAGTGGTGAAATCACCGAAGACGAGTACCTATCCAATGAGCCCATGGTTTGGATCGGGCGCTGCCTAGGCGTCTCAGATGAGGTAGCGATGAGGGTATTGAGCCTATTCAGTGAAGGCCACAGCATTGCCGAAGTTGAGAGGGATCCTATCGTCTCTGATGCCATTCTAACTCGAAAGTCGGAAAGCAAGTCCCTTGCCAAAGTTATCGAAGACAGGATCGAGATAGTAGATAGAATGGCCATAGTCAGGATGCATGGGCTGGGAATGAGGTCGAATGGGTATGCCGTTACTTCCCATGCTGGGGATGAGTGTGATGCATGCATGATTATCCATGGATCGCTGGGCGGGTCATTTGATGCAATGGGGGACTACCCCGTCTCCGCCTCATTCTACACTAACTCGTTTCTTCATAGGAGTGGTGGGATATTTGACCTTACGAATCTCGCCAATAGATTCGATGAGGACGGAGGCGGTCATCGAGATGCTTGTGGTTGCAGGATCATCCCCCTCGAGAGGGGGCTCCCTGTCGAGAGGCCAGTCACGCAAAATGACATCGAAGAAAACATCAAACAATGGCTTGTTCAATGGGGAACGAGGTCTGTTTACAACGACGATGTGTTGATGTAGGCCTCATCGCCGGAGCAGGAATGCGGAGCATCATAGCATGGAGTCCCAACTATTGGAATGCCTGGAAGCCCTATCCTCCGCGGGCGACGACGAGAGAGCGAGGCTAAGGAAGGTTTCACGTACGGTTGGGTATGAGGAATTGCCCAAATCTTGGAAGGCGCTGATAAAAATCGCTGCAGCAAAAACCGGTCCGAAACAATTTGATGAAGGTGTTGATGGATCGAAAAAAATGCAACGTCGTGGAGGCAGGAGAGTCCGTCGCCCGACAACGGACCCCAATGATTTGGTAATTGGAGACGAGGATGAGGGCAACCCTGCATTCCAACTCTGCAGGCACATCCTCTCACAGGCTGAATCTGGCATCCGAGCCAGTGATGCCAGTGATGCCAGTGATGTGAGGAAGAAGTGCGGTGAGGGCATTCACCCCGCATGGGAGAGACTGGCCCGAGAAGCGCCGATTTTCGCTGAGTTAAGCAGGTTCCCAGTCAAGGAAAGTTCGGACAATCAAACAAACGTGAAATTTTGGGTGGAGAACTCCGATTTCGACCCAATGAACCACGAATCCATGTCAGAATGGCTGTCCGTTGACCCTCCAATTAAGTTGTCTTCGAAACAGAGGAAGTCCCTCTTGATGCTCAGACGTGAGTACTCCTCCAAAGTTGACCCAAAAAGAGTAAGGAAGTACCTAGAGGAATTCGATACGAATAGTCATGCAGGATCCTTGTTCGTTGGAATATTGAAGTCATCTATAGGGGAAGATGCACGTGAAGTTCTTGAGTATGCTTTGGAAAATTCTGAGCTCGAAGAGACATCAAGGTTGAATCTGGCCTTGAACTCTCTCAGAATCTCTGGAAAAACGTCAGAGGTGGACAAATGGGCAAGGCTTGAGCCAAAAGGTCCCTTATCTCTTGCAATTTGTATCGAGGCCTGGAGGTCTTCTGAACTTGTTAGTTTGGACCTTGACTTGGACCTCCTCCTATCCGGTGGAGGTCTACTGGACAATCATGGCTCGGATTGGCCAGTTAAACTGAGCTCGATGATTGGGATGAGATTGATTGACGCAGGAAGGTTTGATGAGGCTCGTAGGATCATCCTCGATCGTCCGATGGACCCAACCGACGCTCTTATCGCCATAGGAAGGATGCCAGACAATGACGCACTTCTCTTGGGTTTGGCATCCGAGAACGTGAGCAAAGTTGATTCTTCAAGTCTGATCTCGATCTTGGAGGACGAAGCACAATCGATACACATCAAGACCGCGGTGGCCCAGGAGATTATCACAAGGGGACTAGAGGGGACGTATCTAAACACGATATCGGACATAGCCACCCAGGCGAACAAAATAGAACTACTCTCAGAGATTCTTGGCGATGAAGCAATCGAACAGAATCCATTACGAGGGCTACTCGTATGGCACCTTCTTTCTGCGAGAATAGGGATCAATAAATTGGATCAATTGATATCGCTAAAGCAGAAATCCATCGAAGCCCTCCAGAGGATTGAGGACAGTTGCCTAAGCGAGGTCTCAGTCGCGTTGATTTCCGTCATAAACGGATTTCCACATGATCTCAGTGCTCTCCATGATAAATTAGGGACTAGTGGAATTAAGTCATTGAATCAGACTAGGAGGGCTCTGCTTGAGGACGGAACTGGGATCGTAAAGGAGAATAGCATAGAGAACCTATTGATCGCTGCGGAAAATGCAAGTCTAAGTGGTGTCGAAGGGTCCCTCTTCTTGTCCTTGGTCGCCTCACTTAGGCTGAATAGGGCCAGGATAGAACTACAAATGCATGATGAAGGGAAGAGAAGGACAGCAATAGAGACCCTCGCTTTTCTGGTGCAAGAAGCCGATCTTTCGATACAAACCGTTATTTCGATCTCGGAGATGATAGAAGAATATCAACTCGCCATCCCCGAAATGGAAGAATGGTATCGCGAACACGCCCCAGATTCTGCAAGCTCCCAGATAGTACGGGCGGGTATCTCGATCGATAAAGGGGACCATCTCAATGCGGGTAGGTGCTTTTTGGAAGCTGCTAGGCGGTCCGAGTCCGAAGGATTCGAGAGAACCACCCAACTTCGGCGCATGGCCTTGATTCACCTGGCTCATGCGAAGGCCTGGAAACAGGCTGTTGGGCTCATTGAGAGCAATAGCGAATTGAAGGCTGCGATCACCCGTAGGTTCCAGTTGTTCCTCAGGGTATGCAGCGAGTATGACAACGGGAGAAGCGATGCAGCGACCAAGCTTGTGCTGGAGTTTGCCTCCCATCTTGATCAGGATGCAAAGGTTCAGGAATTCAGCGTACTGAGGGGCTACCCTAATGAACTGGGTCTACCCAATGACCCCTTCGAGGGAAGGGTAAAGGCGGCGCTGAAGAGGCTGAACCAACCTTCTCGGAGGAACGAGGATAGGCTAGAGAGGAGGTTGAAGGAAGAGCTGACCAAGGGGAGGGACGTTCTCGAAATCTCCTTGATTGCCCAAGAACAAGCTGAGAGGAAGCCCCTTTCCGGTCTGAGGATGTTTCAATCCGCGATAAATCATGGAAATTTCGATGGTGAGGGCGTGAAGAGACTCCGGCGGTCTCAAAGATCAATGTTCACAACGCTGGAGTCCTCCATCGCTATTCGTGATCGAAGAACGTTCAACATTAGTAGTCTCAGGCCGCTAGTAATCGTCGACACAAACCTGCTCATTGATGCTTTCAAAGACGAATTGATCAAACGGGGTTCACCTGATGGGTTTGGGAACCTGAATTGGTCCCTAGAGCGGGCATTCCAGTGGGCGTTGAGGAGGCAGAAGGACGCGGGGGCAATCAAGACATTCTTGCCAAAATCGGTTATTGGAGAGTTCTTCCACAGAGCGCGAGACGTCACCTCATCACGCATGCTTTTCCATGGTGAATACCAGGACGAAGGCTTTTGGTCTTCGATTAACGATGAGGAGATTGAAAATGTTCGAGGCTACATCATCGAGACATTCAGCGGGATCGATCTCGCCTTCGAGCATGATGCCTCGATTGCCAGCGAATTGAATGGCTTCCTGCAAAGCCACTCGAACATCTTCGAGAAGATAGACGAGAGCAAGCGTCTCCGAAGGGACGATGAGCCATCCAGATCGGTTATTGACGGAAAAGCGATCTATCCCGAAAAAGGAGACTTAGAGATCATTCTCGATGCTGCCAGCCTAGCAACTTACTCCAGCATCGTATCGCCCAAGTTACGTGACGTCGGCTCCATACTCGTCGCAACCAGGGATTCTGACTTTAGAATGATCAGGAGGTCCCTGGAAGAACATTATGGCTTCTTGGTGGTCGAAAATGCTGACCAGATTAGCAAGGCCGTTAGTTGATCTTACCCATTCTGCGTTCCCATGACGCTCTGAATCGTGTGACAGGAATTTCATCAAATGGTAATCTAAAATTCACCAAGTTCATCCTACCTAGATCTTGGCCGATGCCCTCTATGAAGGAGCGTTCTAACGGCCATGGAGGCCCTTCGATGCCAACATCGCCCGAGGTGTAGCGGCCTATGCAGACTAGGTGTCCATTTTCTGAGACTAGCGGTGCGAGTTTTTTTGCGGCGGCAGCCCGTAGTTCCTCCGGCATTGCTTGAAGGGTATGAATTTCAAGTACCAAATCAAATCCGCCGATCCAGTCCATTGGTAGGTTTAGCAGGTCAGCAACCATCCATCTGACGGAGCTTTGGCCGAATCTCTCTCTGGACCAATCTATCGCTGTCGAAGAGATGTCGAATGCAGTCACTTGCCATCCTCTATCATCCAGAAACGCAGCGTCGTCACCAAGCCCAGACCCGACAACAATGGCCTTGCCTGTCGGTTTTCCGATCGCCCAATCAACCAGCATTGGATTCGGATTTCCGTCAGACCATGGGATGAGCCGTTCATCCCGATTCGCCCTCATGTAAAGTTCTTCGAACCAGGAGAGTGGGTTCTCAGTGTCAGCAGCGGTGGACGAGAGCTTGCGCACCAAATCCCTATGATCAACCATGAGTTCTCGTGGCCAAAAAAGCATATGAAGCGTATTGTTTATAGTAGACGAGTGACAGGTATTTATATAGGTTAATTTCAGCGAGTATGCATGGATCTTAATCCATCCTATAGAAAAGGCCTGAGAATGAGTGCCCCAATACTCGCTGTTTTGACACTGGGAGTTCTGGGATTGTCCACTGCATCTGCATCGGAATACGCAAACCCGAATGACTACGAAGGAATGGCTCTACTGACATTCTTCCTCTTCTTCGTTGGTTACATATCGATGGGAGCTGCGTTCATATTCTTCGTAATGGAGCGAAACAGCGTTGCAGAAGAATACAGAACCACGATGACCATATCAGCTCTCATCGTCGGTATCGCTGCATTCCACTACTACTACATGCGTGGCGCATACGTAGAGGACGGGATTGTCAGCGTCCACTACAGGTACATGGATTGGCTCATCACTGTTCCATTGATGGCGCTAAAGTTCCCAAGCCTAGTAGGGAAGGACGCAATCACCGACGCTACCATTCCTGGTATCGGTGGTTTCGCCAATGTTTGCTTCTTCGGAGCCGTTTGGATGATCGGCTGGGGATTCGCTGGCGAGACAGGTCTTATGACCGACACACTCGGTGACAGCGCTGGTCTGATCTGCTTGATCCTGAGCGGTGTTGGATGGGCAATGATCATCGTCGCTGCTGGTGACCCATTCGGTGTCATGGAGCCAAAGGGAATCGACAACAGCAAGGTAAAGGCCGAGCTGGAGTGGAGCCTTAACGCTCTCAGAATGTTCATCGTTGTTGGGTGGATCATCTACCCAATCGGCTACCTGTTCAGCCCTGAAGCCAACCTACTAGATGGTAACCAGGAGCTAATGGGTGTGCTATACAACATTGCTGACATGATCAACAAGATCGGCTTCGGTGTTGTGGCATGGATGGGAGCCAAGAAGGCAACCGCAGCCATGGCTTGATTCGGTAAACGGATCGCCACACTAGAAACACGCAACAAGGCGGTGGGGGCCCAATCGGGCCCTCCCGCCATTTTTTTATTTCAAGGAACCCGTCACTGAAAATGAGCGGTGGCGAGGCAATCTCTCACTGCTGTTAACATGATCACATGTGAGATATGATTGCGTCGCCGAATTCACTACACTGTAGCAATTTCGCTCCATCCATCAGCCTCTCAAAATCGTATGTTACTGTCTTGGATGAGATGGCACGCTCGACGCCCTTAACTATCAAATCGGCTGCTTTGGACCAGCCCATATGACGTAACATCATCTCCGCGGACAATATAATCGACCCGGGGTTTACTTTGTCCTGGCCTGCGTATTTTGGTGCCGTGCCATGCGTGGCTTCGAATATGGCTATCCCTGTGTCATAGTTTATGTTTGCACCCGGTGCGATACCTATTCCACCAACTTGAGCTGCCAGTGCGTCTGATATGTAATCTCCATTGAGATTCATTGTTGCCAGAACGCTGTACTCCCTGGGCCTTGTGAGAACCTGTTGTAGCATTGCGTCTGCGATAACGTCCTTGATCACGACCTTGTTGCCTGATATCGGGTTTACAAGCTCGCACCAGGGTCCATCTCCAATCTCTTTCGCTCCGAACTCCTTCCGTGCGAGGTCATAGCCCCAATCTCTGAAACCGCCCTCTGTGAATTTCATTATGTTGCCTTTGTGCACGAGCGTCACACTCGACTTGTCCTCTGCTATTGCATGGTTGATCGCCGCCCTTACTATTCGGATCGTCCCTTCTTTGCTAACGGGTTTGATTCCGATTCCGGAGGTTTTCGGGAACCTGATCTTGTCGACTCCCATCTCATCCTGTAGGAATTGTATGACTCTCCTGGCTCCCTCACTCCCGGACTCCCACTCAATTCCCGCGTACACATCTTCGCTATTCTCCCTGAAAATTACCATGTCAACAGCCTCTGGCTGCTTGACTGGGCTGGGGGTCCCAGCGTACCACCTCACCGGTCTTACGCAAGCAAAAAGGTCGAGTTTCTGTCTGAGGGCTACATTCAGACTCCTGATGCCCCCGCCCACTGGAGTTGTTAATGGGCCCTTTATGGAAATGAGTCCCTTCCTCATTGATCGGAGGGTCTCTTCGGGCAACCACTCGCCGGTGGAATCGAATGCTTTCTGACCTGCAAGGACTTCATTCCAGAAAATTTTCTTGGTTTCAGCATAGGCTAGCCTGACGCTAGCATCAACAACTTTCTTCATCACAGGAGTGATATCCGCACCTATCCCATCACCCTCGATGTAGTTGATTATCGGATCATCAGGTACGGATATTCCTGTGTTTGTCTTCTCTATTGCTGACCCCATGGTACCACCCTCGCTGACGCTCACGTGTGTCTCCCTCATGAAGCCAACCCTCATCATAGGGCCACTGTCATGGCGAGTCATGCGAGGGACGGTGACATGGAATGGAGAGGGTTACGATGGAAGTACGGAAAGCGGGAAAAGGTTCTCCATCTATGACAAAAACTCTCCGAGTCCCATGGAGATGGTCCTGCATGCCCATGCTACTTGCTCATTGATCGATGTGATCGGAGGTCTCAAAGATAGGCGAGAGCGAATCAGGGAGGCGCGTGTTGAAATAGAGTCGGAGAGGGCTTCTGACTCACCAAGAGTGTTCGAGAAAATTCACTTTAGATATGTGATAAGAGGAGGCGTTCCGGAAGCGCTCATAAATCGTATAATTCATCAGTCTCATGAGAAGCTCTGCTCAGTCGGCATAATGCTGACAAGAGGGGGCGTCGATCTCAGCTGGGAATTAGATTTTAAAAATTAAAAAGTATATTTTTAGTGCTATTCTAACGGAAAAATGCCTTCTGTAATCGTGATGAACCTAGGTTTCCTTTGGAGAACCATTAAACACCCTCCAGCGTCGATATTGAGTCCCTCGCTCTGTCCATAGGGGCGGGAATGACTAGGAGATGCTACCCCATGCAAACCAGAACTGAGAAAGGAGGCAAGAACTCGGAAGGACCAATTGGAACTGGGTTAGTCGTTGAAAGACGATTCACGACCGTAGGAGAAGATCCCTTCGATCAATTCGAATGGATTGAGATGGACGTCGAGATTCGAAACGCGGATGGTTCGCTTGCACATCGCATAGATGAGGTCAGATTGCCTTCTGGCTTCTCAGGAGTGGCAGGAAAGGTACTCGCTCAGAAGTATCTGAGAAAGGCTGGAGTTCCGGCGATACTCAGGAAGGTGAAAGAGAAGGGGGTCCCGACATGGCTACAGAGGAGTGTTCCTGACCATGAGAAGTTGCAGGCACTCGATCCCGAGAAGAGGTATATCGGAGAAAGTCATGGAAGAGAATTGTTCCGTCGCTTAGCGGGAACCTGGACGTATTGGGGATGGAAGCATGGCTATTTTGAAGCCGAGGCTGATGCGAGGGCGTACTTCGATGAGATGTGTTACTTGATTGCCAGTCAGCGATCAGCACCAAACAGCCCGCAGTGGTTCAACACAGGATTGCATTGGGCCTACGGCATAGAAGGGCCCGCCCAAGGGCATCGGTATGTAGATCCGTCCACAGGAGAATTGATGGCATCTACAAATGCGTATGAGCACCCACAGCCCCACGCCTGTTTCATTCAGTCCGTTTCAGACTCATTGGTCGGTGGGTCTGACTCAATAATGGGATTGTGGAACAGAGAAGCTCTACTCTTCAAATACGGCTCTGGAACGGGGTCCAATTTCTCGAACATAAGAGGTTCCGGGGAGCCGCTCTCAGGAGGCGGTACGTCCAGTGGCCTGATATCCTTCCTCAAAATCGGGGATCGAGCCGCTGGTGCCATAAAATCAGGTGGCACAACAAGGAGAGCGGCAAAGATGGTCACATTAGACCTAGATCATCCCGACATAGAGGAATACATAGATTGGAAGCTATCGGAGGAAGAGAAGGTTTCGGCATTGGTTATTGGATCTAATCTGCTACAAACCCATGCAGATGCGATCATGGATGCGATATGGAGCTATGACGGAGATGGTGACAAGTTGGACATGAATTCAAATCTTGAATTGAAGAAGGCTGCTGCCAAAGCCGTGAAAAACCACGTTCCCAACTCACATGTCAAGAGATTCTTGGATCTCGCTGAGCAAGGGTGGAAATCAATCCATTTTGAAAAGATGGACACAGACTGGCAGGGAGAGGGTTATGGTACCGTTTCAGGTCAAAACTCTAACAACTCTGTTCGTGTTCCTAACTCCTTCATGGATGCTTTGGAGAATGATGGGACCTGGAATCTCTATCACCGAACCGAGCTAAAGAGTGCTAGTGAGAGTGGTAGAGAACCCGAACCCTGTAGGTCCATGCCAGCGAAGGAGCTATGGGACAAAGTTGCATACACCGCTTGGGCGTGTGCTGATCCCGGAGTCCAATTTGACACCACCATAAACGAATGGCACACCTGTCCCGAGGGAGGTCGGATCAATGGGTCGAACCCATGCTCGGAATACATGTTCCTGGATGACACTGCTTGTAACCTGGCCAGCATCAATCTATTGCACTATTTCGATACTGAAGCTCAGAAATTTGACATATCTGCATTCCAACATAGTGTGAGGTTGTGGACGATGACGCTTGAGATAAGCGTCCTAATGGCCCAGTTCCCGTCTGAGGAAATCGCAAGGAAGTCATACGAATACAGAACTCTGGGGCTAGGATACTGCAACTTGGGCTCACTCCTGATGCACATGGGGTTGCCCTATGCGGACGACCGAGCATACGCAGTGTGTGGGGCCTTAACCTCGATCATGTGTGGCGAGTCCTATGCCACTTCAGCAGAGCTCGCAGGATCGCTCGGACCATTCCCAAAATATGCGGAGAATGCAGATCACATGCTCAAGGTGATGAGAAACCACAGAAGAGCCGCATACAATGCCAATGGAAGTGAATATGAGGGGCTCACAATAACCCCGATGGGCATAGATGCGAAGCGTTGCCCCAGCGACCTCTTGGATGCTGCCAAATCAGCTTGGGATCGAGCAGTACAAGGAGGAGAGGAATTCGGGTACAGAAATGCGCAGACGACAGTGATCGCTCCAACCGGGACCATTGGCTTGGTCATGGCTGCAGATACGACTGGCGTTGAGCCTCAGTTCTCACTAGTTCAATACAAGCAACTGGCCGGTGGGGGCACACTCAGAATAATCAACAGAGGAGTTCCAAGTGCATTGAAGCGCTTGGGCTATACAGATTCAGAGGTCACTGCAATCGTTGACCACATAATGGGCACTGGCCGACTCTCAGGCAGCCCTGGTCTTGATCCCATCGATCTCAAGGAGAAGGGATTTACCGATGAGGTCCTCTCAAAGATTGAGTCCTCAATGCCTGATGTCTTTGACATCAGATCGGCCTTCTCCCCATCCGTGTTGGGAGAGGACTTTTGCAAAGATGTCTTGGCAATGACCGACGAGGATTGTCAGAATGTATTCTTTGACACGTTGTCGCACATTGGCCTCTCTCCCGAAGAGATCGACCAGGCGAATGATATGATCTTCGGATACGGTAGTATTGAGGGAGCGCCGGGGCTAAAGAAAGAGCATCTTCCCGTGTTTGATTGCGCGACCCCTTGTGGCAAGCATGGCACAAGATCGATTGACTGGCAGGCCCATGTTCTAATGATGGCCGCTGCTCAGCCGTTTATCTCTGGTGCAATTTCCAAGACGATCAACATGCCTGCATCAGCATCGATTGACGATATTCGCGAGGCATATGAGCTAAGTCACAGCACTATGAACAAGGCATGCGCTGTGTATCGAGATGGAAGTAAGCTATCGCAACCACTGATGAGCCAAATAGTCGATACATCGATACTTGAGGAAGAGGATTCCTCTGGGACGGTTGGGGACATGGTTGAAGATGCCGTCAAAGCGATACCAGTCCCAGATGACCTAGCGAGGCCAATCGCAGAGAATGTCGTGCAGAGTTTCATTGCTGCTAGGAAGGCCCTGCCAGATGTTCGTACATCGAAGACCACGAAGTCTCGCGTCGGAGGACACACAGTTTACCTCACATCGAGTGAATATGAAGATGGGAGATTGGGTGAAATCATGATCACGACATCGAAGGAGGGTGCAGCTTGGAGGTCAATGCTGAACCAATTTGCAATAGCGGTTTCAATTGGCTTGCAGTATGGTGTGCCACTAGACGCGTTTGTCAAGTCATTCACATTCCAAAAGTTCGAGCCGAGTGGAATGGTCCAGGGAGGCAGTGGAAGAGTAAAGATGTCCACTAGCATCGTCGATTATATTTTCAGAGAGCTCGCTATCCAGTATCTAGACAGAAATGATTTGGCACATGTATCTGAGGAAGATCTTGAGGCGACTTCAATCAGCAGGCCGGTCCCCACAGACGATGGGCTAGTCCGACACCAAGGTGAGAAGAGAGAAGTACAGATGACGCTCACTTCCTCGACCATGGAAGCAGAAGAAGACGAGGTCACGAAGACAAGAAGATTGGCTAGGGAAAGGGGTTTCACTGGAGACATCTGCGATGAATGCGGAAGTAGTCAAATGGTGAGAAATGGAACATGTCTGAAGTGC
This sequence comes from Methanobacteriota archaeon, assembly GCA_011523055.1. Lineage (GTDB taxonomy): Archaea > Thermoplasmatota > Poseidoniia > Poseidoniales > Thalassarchaeaceae > MGIIb-N1. The sequence continues at coordinate 170,629 of WTHQ01000039.1, read as the reverse complement.
AATGCCTGTGGCTCCACCACCGGATGTTCTTGATGATCAGGAAGTTTCGCGGCCCAGTATGTACTCAGACAGGATTCTGCCCTGGGATTCTGAGATTTCGGCAATCCGTGAAAGGGTCTTCTCGAAACCGTGTTTTGATGCCTTTTTCTGCTGGAAGATGAGGCCCTTCAATCGTGACCTTGTTAGAGGTCCGCCGTGGTTCCAAGCCATAGCTAAAAGTGAGTGATCATCGCTTGGGTTGCGATCTAGATATCCTCTGAAACCAGACTCAATTAACCTCCTGGTAACCTTGTCGTTCCCGATTTCAATTAGGTTCAACGCTCTGATTTGGAACAAGGAAGGATCATCATGGCAAAGTGAATAGAGGTATGAGGCTAGGATATACAGTATTTCATCATCGGATGTCGTTGATAGTTGGTCGTACAAGTCCAAACCCAATCTCCAATCTCTACCTGCAATTGAATCAAGGTTCTTCGCCACCAGTAATTTAGCTGATTTACCGCCTTCATTAACGACTCTATTGATCCCGTGCGAGGCTGAGTCTATATCATGAGGTATCAGTTGTACCAAGGCACTCATACATTCAATTGAGGCTTTTTTTCTCTCCTGTATCAAGCGATCAGCAGCGCGATTTGAAATGCTAAGCATGCTAGATACTGATTCGTGAGTTGCGAGGATTGAGATCCAAGAATCCAATGATGAGGAGTGCTCTGATTGTTCCGAAGCATCAAACAGGCAATTTATTGCGTTGATGCCAGAGGGATGAGGGGCTTCTCTCATGTTGTCATTTGCAAAACCACCAAAGGCAATTGCGAGCGGGATCGATTGATTTGAAGACGCAGACTCAGAGCCACATAGAATTCTGCCTGCAAGTAAGGAATATCCAAGATACCATCGATCTGCATCAGAGTGATTTTCATCGAGGGCTAATTCTAACCAGTCTGAAGCAGTCTTTGTGCAAACATCATCTGCCAGGAGGCTGATGTTTTTTGACATCCAAGACAAGCGCCTCTCATCTTCATCAAAGTGTCCTGGTACCATACGATAGTGCTCGCTGACGCTGTTTTCTAGTCTGAGTCTGAACCCCATCATGTCAGCGGAATGTAGTCCGAGTCCTTGTTGAATCAAGGTTAGCGCCCCACTTGGCCTAATCGCTGGGAAATCAGGCAGCTCGTAGATTGGGTCAGGAATATTGAAACTCGACCATGCGAGGAAGATTGATTTCTCTATCAACTTGCCAGTTTCCTCGTGAACTAAGTTCTCAGGGTCCCGACGGCGCATTCTGGCACCGGATGTCATATCTCTAATTCGATATTTAGGTTCTGAATCAGTTCCTTGTACCTGTTTCTTATTGTCACCTCAGTGACCCCAGCTACCTCGGCAACCTCTCTCTGTGTCCTTCTCTTTCCGCACAATACACTGGAAATGTAGATGATCGACGCTGCTATCCCCGTTGGGCCTCTACCACTCGTAAGTTCCTTTTCTTGTGCTTTCTGTATAAGCTCATAGGCCTTTGATTGCACTTCCGCATCCAAGTCTAATCCCGAGCAGAACCTAGGAATATAGTCCTCTGGTTTGGTTGGGGGGATTTTCATTTTCAGTTCTCGGACCATAAACCTGTAAGTCCGGCCTATTTCCTTTCTACCTGTCCTACTAGCCTCACCGATCTCGTCGAGAGTCCTTGGGTTGTTACATTGGCGGCATGCAGCGTACAGAGAGGCTGCTGCGACACCTTCTATGGAGCGTCCTCGGATGAGCCTCTTCTCCACGGCTTTCTTGTAATTCACTGCTGCGGTTTCTCGGATGGTCTTGGGTAAATCCAATCGGCTAGCCATCCTATCTAGCTCAGCAAGTGCCATTGCAAGATTCCTCTCGGTAGCGTTTGAGACTCTGGATCTCTTCTGCCACTTTCTCATGCGGTAGAATTGGGATCTGTATCGACTTGATATCGTCTTGCCAGAGTAGTCCTTGTTTTGCCAATCAATGTCAGTCGAAAGTCCCTTATCGTGGAGCATGACGGTCATAGGAGCCCCGGTTCTTGCTCTCTGATCGCCCTGTTCAGGGCTGAATACACGCCACTCAGCACCCTGATCGATTACTTTGTCTTCTAACACAAGTCCACAATCGTCACAAACTACCTCGCCGCGGGTCTCGTCACGTGTTAAGTTCCTACTACTACACTCATCACATTTCACTATGTCTTCAACCAAGTACTCTGACATCATAGCCACCTAAAGCATTATAATCTTCGTTTTCCAACTCTTATAAATCTAACTATAAATTGAATTCGTATTCTTCCCTCACTTCCCCGCTGGCATCATAACCCTCCTTCCCCAGTCGGGTCCAGGGGAGACACATGGACGCGTGGCCACCACAGATGATTTCCCTATCTCCCGGAGCAAGAGTGCTATTCCTAACAAAGGATCTTTCTCTCATCAGAGCCCAACTCTACGAAGGACTTGATTTATCCATGAACGACTTAGAAGTCGATGATCTACTAGACGATATCAACACTGACGTCATGACTCCGGCATGGGTGTGCTTCGACCACGAGCCTGCCGATATTGCTGAAAACGCATATGCAGGCCTATTACAAGACGGTGAGAGAATCTTCAAACCTGGAGCGTTGAAAAATGGAGGGTTTGAGGTAATTGTCAGTGGACACAGAAAAGGGACGGGGAGCAGTAGAGAAACCGCACCTCAATGCGAGAGGTGGTCTGGGGTACGCATTGTAATTGCGGCTTCCTTCGCCCCCATCCATGAACGCAACAACATAAATCTAGGGCAGATAATGGGGGATCATTCCCTCTTGACGAGATTGCAAGAAGGAGAGGCGATTCCCCTTGATGAGTTCACAAGAAAGTACGATGATGTGACAAAGCTGATCCTAGAAAATGGAGGGATTCTCCCCTTTGCCAAGAAATTGCGAGAGGGTTTGATCGAGTTACCGGCCGTTTCAAAGAAGCCCCGACCTATGACGATGGCAGAAAAGATAGTTGCGAAGAAGCTGATTAGCAATGAAGAGGGTGACTGCTATGTTTCTCCTGGCGATGCTGTGCTAGCTTCCGTTGATGGAGGCTACTCACATGAATACACGACTGCTCAAGTCCATACTTTTCTGTCTGCAGAGTATGGATCCGACTATACGATAGCCAATCCATCGAAGTTTGCTGTATTCGAAGATCACCTCCTGTACGCTACAGACATACCGAGGTACGGTCCCTTCGTATCAAAAATAGAAACACTAAGGGATCTGCAGAAAGAGTTCCAAAGGCACACTGGAGTAAGGGATTACTCTGCTGAGAATGGAGTAAGCCCTGGAATTTGTCATCAGGTCGCTAGAGAGGAATTCATCGATGTGGGGGATTTCATTCAGGCCACAGACAGCCACACCTGCATGGGTGGGGCCTCCAATGCGCTCACTTATGGCGTAGGATCGACGGAATATGCCAATCTGGTACACAATCAATTTGCTTTCGTGAAAGTACCGGAAAGCATTCGATTTGAGTTTACAGGAGAGTTGGATCCTGGATGTACGGCAAAAGATGTGATTCTACACATTCTGTGGAACTATGCCAAGAATTCAGACACACTTGACCGTTCCATGGAATTCGGAGGACCCGGTCTGAGTTCACTGTCCATGGATGAGCGAGCGACCCTGTGTAACATGGCGACTGAGTGTAGCGCAAAAACGGGAATATGTGAGCCCGATGATGCTACAGTAAATTGGCTAATGGAGCGGAGGAGGGGGCTTAGCGAAGAACAAATCAGGTCTTCATTTGTCCTTCCCGACCTAGATGCCCAATATCACGGCGGCATTCATCAAATTCACCTAAATGACATCAAACCGATGGTCGCACACCCTGGCAACCCGAATATGGGAATCCCTTCAGACCCAACCAATGGAGCCTACATAGAAGACATAGGAGAGGTTTCCATTGACATAGCGTATGCAGGTTCTTGTACGGCTGGCAAGGACGACGACTTCGCGTACTATGCCAAAGTCACGGAAGCCGCATTGAATGCTGGAATCAAGATTGCTGATGGTGTGGATTGCTACATACAATTTGGATCCAGAGCAGTAAAAGAATTCTCCGAGAAGAAAGGCTGGTCAGAGATGTTTGAAAGGGCTGGGGTCAAATTGATTGATCCCGGCTGTGGCGCGTGTATCGGAGCAGGACCTGGAATTTCCAATAACCCGGAAGAGGTCACGGTTTCTGCAATAAACAGGAATTTCCAAGGCCGGTCAGGTCCGGGCAAATTGTACTTAGCCAGCCCACTAACGGTCATGGCGAGTGCATTCACTGGAAAGATATCTGCATGGCGTCCCGATCTCTTCGATTGACTTGAACGTCGATTTTAACCCATGACTTTGCCATTGGAGTCATAACTCTGAGGGCATGCTCTAAGTGCTATCTGACTGGGTGGGCTCCATACCGACAACAGGCCCCATGTCATTGGGACATTGGGAGGACCTGGGAGGATGGTGGCCAGATGGACAAAGCTCAAAGGATCGCAAATAAGCAAAAACAGATTTCCATCAGTGAATTCTTCGAGAAGAACAAGCACTTTCTTGGTTTCGACACACATCAGAGGGCGATCATCACAGCTGTCAAAGAGGCAGTGGATAATTCACTTGATGCTTGCGAAGAGGGCCGCATTCTGCCAGACATTGATGTTCTAATCAGACGGATTGAGGGAGGGAAATTAGAACTGGTGACTCAGGACAATGGTCCGGGAATACCAAGAGACTCTATCGCGAATGTATTTGGTAAATTCCTGCTTGGGTCTCGATTCCACGCAATCAGGCAAACAAGGGGGCAACAGGGCATTGGCATAACTGGAGTGGTGATGTATTCTCAGCTCACCACTGGGTCCACGACTACCGTTATTTCCAAAATTGAGGCTGAGTCGACGGCGGTGAAAGTCGATCTCGCTTTAGACACAAAGAACAATCGAGCTTTGAAATCCAACGAAGAAAGGATTCCTCTTGAAGAATGGTTCGAGGAAAGCGGGATGAAAACCCATCATGGGCTACGAATCAGGACAGTTATGGCTGCAAAATACCAACGTGGCCGTCAATCAGTGCATCAGTACCTAAGGATGACATCGATCGTCAATCCACATGCCACTATACGACTGAGGGTAATAGGTAAGGAAGGAGAGATAGTGGATGAGGGCGAGTGGATTAGAACTACAAGCAGGTTGCCTCGACCGGTAGTTGAGATAAAGCCACACCCACATGGCATGCAATTTGGAACCTTGCAGCGCATGTTGAAAGATACTAAAGAAAGGAATGTCAAATCCTTCTTGCGAAAAGAGTTTGAAAAGGTATCTCCCTTGGTCGCAAAGAAGATCCTCGAGCATGCTAATCTAGATGAGAAGAGGCGTCCGTCGGGTCTACCTGTAGACGCCATACAAAGCCTCCTAGCCGCGTTCATGGCGGTTAAGATCCAATCGCCTCCGGTAGACTGCCTTTCTCCAATAGAAGATTTATTGATCAAAAAGGGATTGGAGAAGGCCATCGATTCCAGATACGCAGCAACGGTGACACGCAATCCCTCAGTCAGCCAAGGAAACCCGTTTCAAGTAGAAGTTGGACTGGTATTCGGTGGGGATTTACCATCTGATGGGACAGTAGAGTTGCTTCGATTCGCAAATCGGGTGCCTTTGATGTATCAACAAGGTGGTTGCTTGCTGACCAAAGCAATTGAGTCGATAGACTGGAGAAGATACGGTCTTGAGCAAACTGGTGGGAAGGGGGTTCCCAAAGGTCCGGCTGCGATTCTTGTTCACCTTGCCTCCACCAATGTACAATTCACGAGTGAGGCAAAGGAGGCTGTATCCGATAATGAGGAGGTCTTTGATGAGTTGCGCAGGGCACTATTCGAAGTTGGCAGGGGCCTACAAAGCCACAGGAAACGTGTAGGACAGAGGGAGAAATCCAGAGAGAAATTCGACCTAATAAACAAAATTCTTCCAGAAATAGCCTCCAAATCATCATCAATGCTTGGTAGGGAAACCCCAGATTTATCCCCCATTATAACCAAAATAATGAATGCAGTTTTCTGCGAGGAAGAGGTGGTGTGGGATCAAAAGGAAAAAGTTGCGAAATGCTCGATAAAGATATTCAACTACACAGCAAGAGCTAGAGCCTACACGATTATCGCAAAATGGCCGGAAGACAAGTCCACTCGCATGACACATAATGAGAGGGGCGGGAGGAAAGAAGCTAGAGGGTTGTGGGCCTGGAGATTGGATGCAATTAATCCGGGGGACATGGCCATGATTAGCTTCTCAGTGAGTGGTTTAAACAAAGGGGATTGGAAAGAAGCTGAAATATTCTACAGAGGTAACGGCGAGATAATCGGGGCCGAGAAAATAGACGAGACTCTGCTTGAGGAAGCTCGAAAACAAGAACGCCTCCAAGAAGTGGTAGAAGAATTCGTCGAAATTGACAATTCGCCCGAACCAGAAGAGAGTTCTCACAGAATCGTAGATTCAGAAATTGTGAAGTCACAAGTTTGGGAAGCTGGAGACAAATTATTCTGAGAGTGGTAATTATGAAAGAAAAAACTCGAAGTAAAGACGAGACCATCGAAGCGCTCCATGCTGTGGCTGCGGAAATGCACGATAGGATGATGAGAGGGGAACCTCCTAGAATGACCCTTCCAGTTAGATCGAAGAAAAACATAGATTTCGATGAGCGGTTGAACGTCTACAAATATGGTAAGAAGAAGACAATAAGGGATGCGACTAGTCTTGGATCTGCACATCAACTACTGAGGGCCCTGTTTGTAACCGAATTCATGGAAGAGATGATTCAAGGTCAAAAATCCTCAACATTGAGAGAGATGTACTACATTTCTGAGGGATGGGGATATGGAAAATTTGGCTCACAGAACGAAAGCAACAATCTTGCCGAGGATCTAGAAATCGTTACGGGATGTTTGCGAGAGGATTTCAAACTGAGGCCTGAGGAGGATGGTGCAAGGATTATTGGCAATCTTACGTTTGAGGAAAAGAATAGACGTGGCGAATGGATGAGGATAAACTGCAGAGATGATGTTGGCGACTCAGGTTACGGAGTGCCCTACAACGTGGAATCAGAGAAGTTACGCTTGGTTGATCACAATATAGAATTCATGATGGCCATAGAAACTGGTGGAATGTTCGATAGATTAGTAGAAAATGGGTTTGATGAGTCCGCCAAATGTGGCCTTATCCACCTAAAGGGGCAGCCAGCCCGTTCAACTCGGAGGATAATGAAGAGGATAAACGAGGAGTGGGGGCTGCCAATAGTGGTATTCACGGACTGTGATCCATGGTCATTCCGAATATTTGCCTCGATAGCGTACGGAGCCATAAAAACAGCCCATATTTCTGAATATCTCGCAACCCCCAGTGCGATCTATCTGGGAATCGACTCTGAAGACATAAAGGCATATGACTTGCCCTCGGACGAGCTTACATCCAGGGATATTGAAGCACTCAAAGCAGAGAAGAGTGACCCCAGATTTCAAAATCAGGAATGGAGCGATCAAATAGACCTGATGCTAGAACTTGGTGAGAAAGCTGAGCAGCAGTCTTTGGCCAAATATGGGCTCGACTTCGTAACGGATACTTACCTGCCTGAGAAGCTTAGGCAGAAGTTGGGGATCTTTATCGGCTAAACTCCAAATCATAGAGTTGATTCTTGCGAACATGGCACGCAGGAGGGTAGTAACGTTCGCCGCTGTTGCGTGCCTTTTGTGTATCGTAGGATTTGTATCTGCATATCTCAACTTCGAAGGGTACGAAGAGCTTGATCCCGAACAAAACAACCTGGCCATCGTTCAAAATGGGCAGAGTTTCATACTAGAGGTCGATGAGTCAGATCAAGTTTGGGTATACGTCCTGAGTGAAAACCTGACTGATGCTGAATACACCATGACCTCTGAAGGAGAAAAGTACGAAGGGGTCAAACCCAGTTTCTTTGATACCACGTTAATCAGCGAAGATGGGTTGAGGTTCTTTTCTCCTTCGATAAAGATTGGACCTGGTTTCAAGGGGAGTCTGGTTATTGAAAACACTGGAGGAGTCCCTATCTACCTTGTGGATATGGTGATAATGGGTGAGAGTCTCTGGGATCAATCCTCAGTTCAAATCATGGCAGCTTCTTGTTGCCTTGCGCCTATTTTCACATTGATTGGGATCGTCGGCATACTTCAAGGGTCCAAAAAGCCTGATACGAAGCCAAAAATTCTGGTTTTCGGGCCCGGTGGACTTCCCACTACCGAAGAATTGTATAACTCAATTAACCAGATAGAAAAGAAGGAGGTTTCCGCATCATTAGCACCTGATCCATGGATGGAAGGTAGTCAAACTGAACCTAAGGTTGTTGAATCCCCTCCAAGTGAATCGACAGGACCCTCAAACCCAAGAAATCCTGACTCTGGCGGTGACTGGAAAGGATGGGACGAGGGTTGAACTTCTTCGTATGGTTTATTCGGGTGTTCACTACCCAACTGCCAGTTGGTTAGTGTGGTCGGGTTCGATGAGTTCCTGTCAATACTGGAGAATAAGTCAAGGAGAGAGATATTAGAGTTGTTGACAAAGGAGCCGCATTACGCTTTGCAACTTTCAGACCTTCTAAACATAAGCCAACAAGCAGTAGTAAAGCACCTAGATATCCTGGAAGAGGCTGGATTTGTTTCGGTAGAGAAGGTTCCGTCTGAAAAGGGCGGTCCTCCAAAAAAGGTTTACAGGGTCACCGAGTCATACTGTTTGAGGCTGGATTTAGGACCTAGTTTGTTCAAGGCGAGTGGTAGGATGATGCCCTCAGGGGGACCGATGCGCCTGTCGACGAAATTGCCTACAGGTTTAGAGGGGATTATCGACAAGATGGGCACTCGAAGAAGCATTCCAATGAACGAGGCCATGTCAATTCTCGTTGAGCTTCAAAACAGGCTGGAGCAGATTGATGAACAAAGAGACGCTCTAGTTGCTTTGCACCAACAGGTGATGATGAAAGTGGCTCCAAGCATAGATGAATTGACTGAGAACTATGAAGAGCGCCAACTTGCGCACGCAATGCTAGATCAGCCAAGGAGGCCTGTTGACTTGGACCTATTCTCCCAAAGCATCAGGATTCAATCATCGCAGGCTGAGGGGATAATGGCGGGTCTGCGTGACAGATTGATCAGGGACCTAGCAAAAAGCAAGGGTAATGTGATCGCGGGTGGGGAGGGGTCTCCTCTCCCGTGGTGGTTGGTCCGCTAGAATTCCATATCCTCATCCGAATACGTCATCATGCTCTTTTTCTCTGCAAATTCTCTCATTGCCTCGATTCTCCTACCCCATATGACAATGACTGCGACCGCTCCCAGGGCAATGGTAGCACCAATGATAATCACAGGTACCGAGTATGTCGCGACGGCCTGAAGAAGGGGGTCAAGGAACCGGTTGTTAGAGCCCATTTTCTCTGACATGGAGAGGTAATTGTTAGTTTCGTCTGACTCGATGATGTCATTATCTGGGTCAACATACACGACGATGTCCTGCGATCCAGCTTCGACAATGTATAGCAAGGAGATTTCTAACAGCTCCTGATTGCTGGACTGGGAGACTGGCATTACTGCCTCAATCATCTGCCTGTATACTATGTTGTCCTCGTCACATCCATTCCTACGGATATCTGAAGGGCTCTGATCTGCGCAGAGTATCACGCTAACGTCTGTGGCGTGGATGTTTCCGATATTCTGCAACTTGACGGTGACCGATATCATCTCACCAACTGCAGCCCTGGATTGCGAAGATTCCGCTGACAGAATCTTGAGATCAGGTGCTCTGAGCATCAATTGGAGCACTTGCTCATTACTATCGCAATTCGGAGGGAAGTTGTCGGGGAGTCCGTCCTTGTTCTCGTCGAGTGTGCAGGAGTCGTCCCATTGCGGAGTTTCATCAAAGTCGCCTCCATTTATTGCTGAACCATGGGAGGATGTGGCTTTTATTCCTATCATCCTATCGCTGAGAGAAGCCTCGTCACTGACTGAAATGATGGCTACGAATTGGATGGTGGTGAAAGCTGCCATCTCGGGGAAGGTGACGGTGTTCGTGGTGGAGAGGTAGCATTGACTTGGGTCGTTTTCTATGCTGGGATCTGCAGCAAGACAGGGGGATTCTCTTGGGAATTCAGTGTCAAAATCCTCAACCAGTGCAAATGAGATCATCCACTTCGAAAGTGTATTCATGCCAGGAACAGCGTCCCATCCCCCTCCTTGTCCGAGCTTGGTATGATTGTGGAGCATTGGAATATCTGGTACGTTGCCTGCATTGGTCAGATTCATCAAGAATCGAACGGTTCTTCCTGGTGCGCTTGTCTTGATCTTTGATTCCATTGCAGGGTCCAACGTGATTCTTAGGTCGTGGAACTCCCCAATTTGCACCTGCAGGTCGATGGTGTCTCTGATCCTAGTTCCATCGAACTCCTCTTCGCTCAGGACGTTCAGAACGACATTGTAAGTTCCAGCGAGTGTTTTTTCGGGGACATTGATGATTAGATCGAATTCTTTGGAATCGTCTCTCAATAGCTCGCCAAAGTAAGCTCGTGGGATGTCGATATCCCAAATATAGGCTCCTTCGGGCCCAGTGATCGATTCGACGGTGATGTCAAACCTATCGGGTCCGTTTCCTGTGTTCGTCACCTCGGTCGTGAGTGGGAAAGCCTGGCCAGGATATAGGTCCAGCAAAACTGTGTCAACCTCCGCTTCGAGCTCGTAGACCTGGATCACATCTGTCAATAGGAGAGCCGAGTCTCTGACTTCAGGTGTTCCCTCCAGATGGGCCCTCACCACGACTGACTCACCAAAGCCAGCTGTCGCATTATATGGAGAGCACATTTTCGCAGTGACGATGTATGGGTTACCTACCACTGCAAAGTACCTGGGAGCTGAATCAGGGATGCCGTTCCCCCCGGGCGCTGCCGAGAAATCGAGATCGATGGTCCAATGATCGTACCTCCAAACACTCTGCGATATGTCAGGGGGGCGTTCTTGTGGCCCTCCTGGAGTCGTGAATACCAATGAGCCTGGCGAGTAATTCTTGGTGACCTCTATGTCGAACTCAGCACAATCTCCTGGTAGCACGTTCATGTTTGTTCCGTCTGGTATCTTGAACACTATATTGCCCGAGGTCTTAACGGAGACGTTAATCCATAGGCCTAACACGTCATAGGTACCATGGTCGATCGAAAATATCGGCTCGCCGGTGGACCATCCCTTCAGATAAATGACGTATGTTCCGGGGGTCTGAGATGTGGGTATTGTAACGCGGAGGTTCTTGGTCACAGCCTGGCCTGGATCTAGGGAAACCTCAGTGGGGAAATCGACCCCCCATCCGAACTGCAGCCCCCATTCCATTTGACCGTCCAGTGTTGTCGGGTCGTGGAACGCAAACGTATCATAGACATTGCCCGTATTTCTGACAATTATCGAAAAGGTCCCAGATCCACCTTGCTCGACGTCGATGTTCTTGTTGATGGTAGAGAGGTCTATGCCATGGACCACGTCCATCAGCACGACTAGTTGGCGGTCGTCATCTATCGCAGGGTCTTTGTACGAAACTGCACGGACATTGATCTCTGCCAATTGGTCTCCTTCGGCCTGGTAAATTGTAGGAGCTCTGACCCTTAGGTAGAGCGGCACTAGGTTCTGGCCGTCCGAATTGCCCTTCAAGTGGATGGGTGTGGACTCGAAAATTGGAGTATGATTGGAAGCATAGTACAGGGTAGCACTCCAATTCATCGGTACGTTCTCCACCGTCAAGCGGAACGTATCTGCGACGAGATCGGATGGTCCGGGGGTGGGATTGTCTATGGTGAGATTGTAGATGGTGCTCTCTCCTGGCTCGATGACATGGTAGTATGTCTCGGATGGGGCAAGTGCAACGTCCACCAAGCCAGTGAGTACGTGGACATAACAGAGCGTCTCCTTGGGACTATTGCTTTCACCGCACTTAGTGGAGTCAGACCACGCAACGTGAGCCCCGCTGCCTAGATCATTGGCGAAGGCCGGAGGGGTCCCGAGTTGGGGATTACGGCCTGAATTGGGTCCAAGCTTCCCAGATTCCCAAGATGAGACCTCGAATATTTCCCATTGGTCTAGAACGGCCAGAGCAAGGTTGTTGAGGGTGGGGAATCCGTTGGGATACTCATCGGTGGTGCTGTTCAACCTAGTGTACATTATCGACTCGCCTTGACTTATGTTGCTGTTGTCTAACCAAGCAATATGCACATTGTCGAAATCATCAACCAGAATACCCGGAAGGTATGAAGTCGCATCATAGGGTCCACGATCAGGGTTGTCATCAAACCAATCTAGACCCTCAACGTTAGATATTGCAGAGTCCATAATTTGCTTAATTCCGAACGATGGCAGCCCATCACTAGCACCGTCCCAGCTACTGGACCCCTTGAGTTTCAACCTGGTGTAGAAGACCTCGTAGTTCACGTCTAGTTCGAAGCCGTATGGCCTTCCATCCATCCACGCTATGTGGGTGTTGCCTTGGCTATCCAATGCTACGCTGGGGTGTAGGCTGTATGCATCTTGTAGGGTAACTCTCGTGTCGTTGACCACAACCAGATGTCCATATCCCTCGAGGTCGAGTGAAGGTCCGACATCCTCTATGTAGTACCTCGAGCCGGAGGTTGCGGAGCATTGTGGGAAGCACTGCGTTGCTGGCTGGCCGGGAGAGAATCCGACCCACGGATTTTCTAATAGTGCGTAAGGGTCTAGGACTGTCAGGAAAATTTCTCTGGACGCATTTGTCGCAAGGTAGATGAGTGCCTCGACCATGAATTGAAGCTCCGATGCGGATGTGGATCCGGTTGGGAATGCATATACGGCACCTTGTGCGTGGGATGTTCTAGGTGTTCCCCCTGGACAATATCTAGCTACAGAGGGCGTTCCGGGCTGATTATTCGGGCATTCCGCTAGATCCCTCATTTGTGATCCCACAGAATTATCGGACCCCGCCCACAGAGGCACAGGAGATATGCCAGCGAGTACGCATGCGTCGTGAGCCTCTTCTACTGCTTCACGGTCCGTGACGTCCTCAGGGCTTCCATCATTCGCATTCTCATCAGAAATTGGGATCACAATCTTTGTGGCATTGGGGTTCCACCTGTGGTCTTCTGAAGTGGGGGGATTCGCCAAGTTTCCTAGTCTGCCTTGTGCGTCTCTCCAAGAAAGGCAGGACCATGTCGAGGATGGGCCCCACGCCTCAGAACCTTGGCCGCCTCCATCGTAACTCAAGGATATGGACGCCCCACCCAACACAGCTCCGGTGAGTTTTCTTATTCCTCCAGAAGTATCTGTTGGCGTTTGGCCAAGGTGGTTCGCCCTAGGCCCCTGGCTTCCAGACCCTCCCGTCTGGTAAGCTGCTGTGCAATAACCTGACGTTGCGGCTGCAACTTGCTGTACGCCACCAATACCGTAAAGTGTTTCGAACACAGTCATGTTTGCTTGCTCTAACATCGGTTTTAGTCCGATGAAGTTGCCTCCGGAAGAGAACTGACCCCCGTAAAATACGGTACACATGTCTGCCCACTCTGTTCCCATGGACCCTGAAGTGTCGATAGGGACAACCATCTCTACTTTCCCACCTCTGGTATCGTCCCAGACAACTTGAACGAAGTCTTCACTGTCAATTGCAATGTCCGGATGTCCCTTCATGCCGATTATGGGAGTGAGTAGCGTGGCGTCTATCTTTGTCTGTGCCTCTCTGCTAGATACGTCAATCTCGACCATCTCATAGTAGATTTGAGTCTGAGAGTAGTATAGATCCAAGGGATCGCTGTTGTCTTGCCATACAATGTGAGCGTTATCCTGGGAGTCAACTGCTATCGCTGGCCAATCACGGTCTTGAGATGCGGTTTTTATCTCATAATCATCAATGATCGAAATTCCATTCAGTCCATCGACCGCCGCCGTTCCGTCCTGCTCATGCATAGCTGGATCCAGCATTTGGTACCAGATGGTCCATTGGCCAGATCTATCCGCCCAAACAATGTGGACCCTATCCTCTGAGTCTATTGCGACGTCCGGGTGCCATGCTTGATGGGCCCCTGGATTAGAGATCTGCGTTTCGGAAATCAGCGTCTCGCCGGCAGGTCCAAGCATCTTGTAGTAGAGGTGCTGCGTATTCCTACTCCAGACAAAATGGACGTTGCCCTCTGAGTCTGCATTAACCGCCACCATATTGTCCGAGTTCGTGCCACTGTTCACGATGTTTATCGCATCGGTCAGGACGATCTCGCTAGCTTGGACAGGAGCCGGGACTGCCATTACTGCCACCAAGCTCGAAAGCATGAGGAATGTCATCGTGATGCTGGATCTCTTCTGTCTTGTGTCCATGGGGGCACCTCTGGGATTGGAAACGTCATTCTTCCATACTTAATGTCGACCCCTTCGGGTCAGTAGAAGTCAAGCCCATTCAGTTGGATCGAAGCCCTGACCAAACCCTGCCTCATGATCGAAGTTTACCTCCGGGGACTCGTTTGCAGAGTTATGGCTGGATCTAGTGGTTTTTCCTCTTTTCCTAGCCTTCCAGTCATCAACTGGGCCGGGCTTTCCAACGCCTTTCCCGTAATCAAATTTAATTTGGTGGATGATCGACAGTTTTGTTAGCCAAACAGAGCGCATGGTCTGCATTAGTTCATTTTGGGACAGTCCGTCAAACCAAATTGGCCGGGATATATTGAATGCTTGTAACGGCCCTGGGCGCTTCTTTTCGTCCTCCTTTCCGACATGCAATACCCAATCTAGCTTCGACCGGGTAAGGTTCATTCTGACCTCGTGCAGCCACCCTTTCCAACCTATCAGATCTTCATTTCTGAAATCAATCATTTCATTTTGTTGGCCCTGATCCACCCTCGTGACAGAATAAGTAAGCACTAGTGAGCGATCTTTTGGGATCACTATATTGAAGATGTGTCCGTCCTTGGTCGGAGGGTACTTCACATGGAGATGTAACAGTGCCTTTCCGTCATCAACTTCTCTTGTTTCGAGCCTTTCATCGCTAAGCCAGCGTTTGATTGAGTCGGCTGCTGCCTTAGCGTCCACGATCT
>WTHQ01000039.1:125960-155423 GCA_011523055.1 Methanobacteriota archaeon | reverse complement strand
GAAAACATTGCAGCAAGGAGGTGATAGGTGGTCCTCGCATCAATCCCTTCGTCAGTTCGATCACCGAACCACCATCCCGCGAAGGCTTGTGGAAAGGTGCCCATAAGGAAGAACGGGGATGATACAAGGACCAAGATTGTACCGAGAAGAAAGTTGAGAGTTGACTGGCTGTCTTGTATCAAATGCCCTCTTTGGTCCAGATCTCGGGCGTCCAGACCATGGTCGAACAAGGTCTTGGCAGATTCCATGGCATTTTTCATCAATTCTCCGTTGATTGCCCCCTCGTTCCAAAGATTACGGACCACCCTGGTCTCAGTCAATTCTTGCTTTAGGTCTAGTTGAGTGTGTCGTTTCTTCCTATTTGCAATCAGCGTCCATGACCGGTATGTATCCCAGTCTGGCGCGTCTGGAGTTGCTTCTTTGAGGATCTGGTAGACACTGTCTCGCATGGACAAAACCACACTCTCCGGTGGCTCAACCCAATTGCCAGACAAGAGTTGCTTTGCCTCGTCTTCATTATATGGATTAGGAATGGGTATGGGGTCTAGGTACTCAACGTAGTGGTCGGTTCTGAATTTTGTGTGGTTTCTCCAATGGAGCCCTGTTGGTTGAAGGTGGGGCTTTGGGAGGCCTCTTAATTCGGCTATCGCGGAGGCTGCGAAGACCGTCCTGAATGGGCCTGTTTTGAAACCGTGCAATTGAGGGTCTTGGTGGGATGTCCCCTCTGGGAAAACGATCGCTGAATAACCTGCGGATATACAATTGGATACGGTCAGCATGCTTCTTTGGTTGATAAATTTAGCAAATTCTGAATCTGTAATACCCTCTGTCATCTCGACCCTTCTGAGGATGGGTTGGATCCCCAATGCTCGGCACCACCAACCGATCAACGGGCGTGTGACCAGGTCGTGCCTACCAAGTGCCGTAAAGCGCCTCTCCTGGCTATTCACGATTACAAGCGGGTCTACCAATCCATTGATGTGAGTGGAAACGGATATTCTTCCTCCATCAACTGGAGGAACTTTGTCCGATTTTGATCTCCTAAATATGATCTTGTGCCCGAGGATCACCATCAGCCTGAACAACCTCCAGACAATTGGTGAGCCGGGATGTTTCCCTTGATGATTCCATGGGGCTGATCTTAGCTTTCTATGGTTCAGTCGGGTGGCGCTTCTGGATAGTTCGGGGGTCAAAGCCTTGTTCTGGTCGCTCATTTGCATTCCCCTGAGAACTCGAGTCTTGATTGGATTCAGTCCTTGATGCTGTCCTTGATTCTTCTAGCCAAGTCGATCGCCTCACTCTGATCTAATGTCCCATGGCTCCAAGTGAATGAGTGGCTTGATTGTGGGTATCGAGGTATGATATGTATGTGGACGTGGGGAACTGTCATGCCAGCTTCGCGTCCATTGTTCTGTAACAGGTTGTAGGCAACGGCCCCTGTTGCTTCCATGACCCCTCTGCAAACCTTTGGAATCGCCGCTCCTAGTTCAGCAGCTGACTCCACGCTGAGTTGGTCTATCCTTTCAGCGGGCTCCTTGGGTACCAGCAATGTATGTCCCTGGGAGGCTGGATTAATGTCAAGGAAGGCGATTACGCTTTCATTCTCATACACTAAGTTGCAAGGTAAGCGGCCTTCGATTATCTCAGTGAAAATAGAGCTCATTTTGATCACGTCGAAATCGATGATACAATGGTTCCCAAATCGATGATCCTGAGCGCCGTCGAAAGCTCCTGATTCATGACCTTGGAAGCTGTTGTCGTGCGAATTGAATTCGATACAATTTCTCCTGTTTCGACGAATGATTCCGCCGTTGCCTCTCCTGAGATGAAGGCTTTGGCCTGATTCAAAATTCGAGCCTCCGCGGAGCCCACGCTTATGCCATCGTCATTGTTCAGGCTCTCGATCTTCTTCCTTGAGTCCTCTAACCCCTGTAGAATAATTTTGGTGCCACCGAATTGGCAATTTTGGGCCCACGTGCCAGCTTCGTGTCCAACCGTGGCTCCCGTTGAGAGGTAGTGAAGCAATAGGTTGCCCGGTAGTACTTTTGATGCGTGGAAGCCTGTGCTTGCGGAAGGGCCGGCGGCGAAAACCCCAGTCGCCCACATCTTGCCAGAATCAATGGTAACCCTGCCCAATTGATCAGTTGGAACGCCACCTGTAGTGTGGATGACGCCTGCTGTTACTGGAATGACGTCAATGGAGGCGTCTAATCCAGTTGAGTCGAGTATTATCTTCCTGATTGTATCGAACCATGGCGTCTCTCTCTTATCCATGAACCTTAGATCTGCGACAGCATCGCCCTCGTTCGTAAGGGGATCTATGTCATCACCTGTCTCGGATCTGAGTCTTCCTCCAGCAGAGAGTGCTTCGTAAGGTATGGGTATCGATGTACCCTTGATTACCATGGGATGCATTGGGATGTTCGTCAGCCGTTGAGGTTCTATTCCCGCTCTGATAGCAATGGCGATAGCATTCCCCGAGCCCGAGGCTACATTTGTCCAAAGTCCCTGATATCCTTCGCACGCTAAAATGACGCTCTTGCACTGGTATGCTCTCGCTACACCATCCATTAGATCCCATGCAACCACGCCACGTACCTGCCCGTTATCCATTATCATTGACAGCGGCACATTGCTCACCCTTCTCTGAATCGACCGCTTCAGGACCTGTTCGTCAAGTGTTTTTGTAACGTATCGATTAGTGGAGTCCCCTGCTCCGCTTAATCGGGATGAGGTGTGACCGGGTGCCTCAGAGAGATGTGGCATGCCACCGTCATCTCGGCGGAATATCATGCCCCATTGTTCTAGCTCAGCCACGATGTCGACCGCGGATGAGCAAATCTTCCTGATGGTTTCCTCACTAGTATCTTGGTCGCCCATTGCCAATGTGTCTCGTATGTGAGATTCTGGGGACGTCTCCCCGAGAGAGGCTGCGAGGCCGGCCACTGAGGGGGGTGTGGTGACACCTGGAGTCTGATGAATGATAACGGTGTTTGCGCCAGAATCGTGAGACGCTATGGCTGCTCTGAGTGCTGTGGGGCCAGCCCCGATGATCACGACGTCCCATGACTCCATTGTATTCAGCCCCACCCAGTTGGGCACTATGAATGAACATGACGCTCACAATTAACGGATTATGGTCCGGGTTATCATGGAATAGACCTCCCTCAGAGATTTTCTGATTGTTGTCAAGAAAAGTCCGTCACCATCCTCCATTATAGTCCAAAGCACTTGTGATTTCACCGTGGTCAGGTCCTCAGAAAGAAGGTTGACTTGGACTGAGCGGCCTTCGTGGCCTGATTTGTTCCAGGCCATACCTATCCAAAGTACATGAGAGTGATCTATGACCCTGTTGAAAATCCTCCAGTCCTCGGAGCCATCATTTCGCCCGGGCCTTTCAACTTGATTTATCGATGGTAGCCGAATTACTTGGGTCTCTGGTTCTCCCTCGACTGTGATTATGTCAATTTCAAACGGCCCGGATGATGATTTTCCGGGGCTAGCCAAGACGAACAAGTCGCTTTCACCATGGGTGGCCCTTGGTGGCAAATCAGCATCCAGTGTCCAGTCCTCAGTCACTTGGAGGTTCTTTGCCCTCTGAAGGGTTCTGGATAGCAGTCGAAACATCCCAGGCTTCCTTTCGATGACGTGTTGGAGAAATTCCTCGAGCTGCATGAAATTAAACAGTTCGTCTTCGCTTTCCAGGCGCTCCACTGCTGGCATGTTGAGTACCTGGGTGCAAATAGTCCGCCGTTCTTCCTGGTCCATCTTGTCTGTCATTGTAAAATATATGCTTCTGAGGACGGTCTCAACTGCATGCTCGGATTTTTGATTCCTCCTCACATTCAGGCTAATTGTCTCCATCCATTCATTCCACTTGCTGGATGTTTCAGGATCTAAGTGCGCATACACCATGTCAACCAACAAAGGGTCCGCAATTGTGTCGAACAAGGATGGGTTGTGGAGTTTGAGGAGGGGTGTTTTTCCGATTTCCATGGTCTTCTGACTTTCTATGGATACCGTAGCCAACAGGACGAGCACTGACATGAAGGCCGTCACTCCCAACAGGGTCAATGAAAGGTCAGTTTGAAGGGTGTTGGACACCATTGCGGATGACAGGACCAATCCGATTACAGCCGCAGATAGTCGAGTTCTTTCTTTCAGCTTGTTCTCGTCAAGCTGATTGAGGATCCTCTCGACTCCTACGTAGGATTCCCTCAAGGAGAATCCCTCCTTTCTCAACTCTAACCTGTCCTTGGCGGCCATCCTAGCATACGACGAAGCTACTGTTGGGGGGATGAAGAAAATTACCGACAGCGCCCACATGCCTCGTGAGGTGTTTAGGAGAGTCTGATCTAACGTCGTAGATGAGAGTACAATACTGATTAGCAACGTAGTTGAAAGGGCGTATCTGACCAGTCTTGAGGGAGTGTTAATTGCTATCTTGGTCCACAGACCACGCCATTTGTCTCTTGACTCGATCCTACGACTCATAGCTGATGACGGTGGTTTCTCATGTTCCTCATGGGCATAAGGAGTTGGTAGGTCCATCCTATCCTCATCGTACGCTCTCTGACAGATGGTTTGAGTTAATCGCTTAAGTTCGGGAAAAAAGGGCGATTCCATGCGAGGGCTTCTTTTGTGGAGCGTCCTCGCCGGGCTGGGCGTGTAGCATAGCCTGGATAATGCACCGGCCTCCTAAGCCGGGGACCGCGGGTTCGAATCCTGCCGCGCCCGCCATGAAAATCAAGCGAATGTCTGCCCTGCTCTCGCAACCCGATGCAGGAAATGCTCGAAGTGTATTCTGGGGTGTGTGTGAGTTTGGAGGCCAGTGCTGCATTCGGCAAGTGCTTGAAGCAACTCATTTCTCAGAGGATCAGATAGCGGCAATCGACGGCTGACGAGAGCTTTGTGCATTTGGTCTACAACATCATCTGGGTCTAGACCATGGTTGTTCAACAGGGCATCTACCTCTGCGACTGCTCCAACTCTGACCTTGACCCTCTTCCCTTTTCGGTCGATCCATCTCGAGTCTGCGACCTCCCCTCTCAATGCCTTCTCGATTGCGTCTCTGCCTGCCTGCATACTAGCGGCTTGCATGAGATCGTGCACGGATGATCGTCTTACCTGTTCACCTCGGGCCCAAAGGAGTTCCAATGTGAAGATGGAGCGGCGAAGATTGCCCTGGCTAAGATAGCTAATGTCTTCGATCGCGCCCCTTTCGATCGTGCAACCTTGGCGCTCAATGATCTTAGTTAGGGTCGCCTTCATCCTATCGTCGTCACACGCTGGAATTCTGATCATTTGAGTTCTTGATCTCAGGGCATCGATGATTGCCGAGGGTGCCCGCGCTGTGAAAATGAACCTAGAAGCAGAGCCGACGGTCTCCATCATTCTCCTTAGGTAGGATTGCCATCTCAGGGACATGTGATCAGCGTCTTCCAAAATTATCAGGCGACTGAGTGACTGGATACCTACCTCGTTTGTCTCAATGCCAGCTGGCGGAGGATCTGAGTCGGCATCCTGGATCTCGGCACTGGGAAATGCAGCCAAGGAAGTCATTCCGGCAAGGGTATCAGAGGATCCCTTGCCCTGGGGCCTGAGGAATTGTTCGAAAGAGTCCATTGCCCCTCTTGTTCTCTTCAAGTCCCTAATGCTTCTAACATGCACTCTTGATAACCACGATGGGCCAAGTACCTGTCTCGCGTAGAGCCTCCATAATGCTGTTTTTCCAGAACCAGGGGGTCCGGTGATGAGCAAGTGGGGTGGTTGGGGCAGCAACGAAAGGGCCCTGATTCGATCAATCACGGCGGAGGGGGCTGCGAATTGGTCAAAGGTACGCGGAGCATATTCCTCCAGCCAACCCGACATGTGTTGTGCTGGTAAGAGGGGGGTCTTGAAATGCCCGTCACTCAGCACGCAAGGTCTTGATTCCATCAGGACCTTCTCTCCTTGGCTTTACGAAGATTCGGTACCCGCACTTGTGACATGACTTACCAGTGGTGCCAATTTCTATCCACTCTATGTGTCCGCACCTCACGCATCTGTATCTGATGTCAAGGGGATCCATTGGCGAGGAGCAGTGATTGCAAGTGGCGGGGCCTTCTGCATCATACGGCTTCCTGTCTGTTCGATTGCAGGACCTGCACTTGTATAGGGTCATGCGGTTAGTCATGATGCTCGCCGGATTGGCCGAGTTCTTCAACCTGCCCATTGGTTTACTTGCTTGCTCGGGCTCTGTTGCAAATATCTACAAAATTTCTGAAAATAGCCTCGCCGTATTCAGAATCGTTAACCTCTGGATGGAATTGCACCCCGAATCTGGTGTTTGTTTGATTCTGCATAGCCTGGACCTCGCAAGAGCTGCTTGAAGCAGTTATCCTGAAGCCCTCGGGAACTCGACTGACTTCATCATTATGGCTTTCCCATACGGTTTGGGTTGATGGTGTATCGAAAAATAGAGGGCCTGGATCATCTGACAAGTTGATTGTAGCCGCCCCAAATTCTGGTTTTGGGGCCTCTATGGCCTGGCCCCCATAGTGCCCCGCCATGAATTGGAGACCAGCGCATATCCCCAGAATTGGGATATTCAGGGTCAGGTAGTCCGCACAACGCCCGAGTTCACCCGTCAAACCAACGCGGGCTGCGCCACCGGAAAGGATCAAGCCGTCGAGATCCCTCAACTCCTCCAAAGGTGTGTCATTTCTGATTATTTTCGTGTCAACTCCCAAATATCGCAGCATCCGCCATTCTCTATGCGTCCACTGGCCACCGTTGTCGACCACGTCAATCACCAGACGGTTGCCTTCCATATTGCTAGCTAAACCGCAGACAGACCATCAATCCATTGCAAGTTGGCTGCGATGTTAACAAGGGGCAGATTGAAAATCAAATCATGACACGGTCAGAGAGCAAGCCCCGATGGTGTAGTGGCCTATCATGCAGCCCTGTCGAGGCTGCGACCCGGGTTCAAATCCCGGTCGGGGCGCCAAAAAACCTAGCGATATGGGCCTCATACCCGTTCTATATCCCGGTTTCTCGAATTTGGGCCTTGCTCCTAACAGATTACTGTTGAATCTCAATTAGTTTCTAGGATCTGATCGATGACGCCGGATAGGCCAAGGTCAGCAGGGCACAATAAGCCCCTGACATTGAATGCCCGGGCTGCCTCCATATCCGACATGCGGTCGCCTACCATAACAGACCTCTCTTCAGATGGCCGATGGGTCCATTTTCTCCCGAATTTTAACTCGAAATCTGACCAGTCTTCCTCTGAATCAGCATAATCAATCAGTTGTCTCGCAGCCTCTAGCATTCCAGGACGTGGCTTCCTCGCCCAAGCGTCATTGTAGGGAGGATATGGACTATGCAGGAACAAATCAATGAGTGCGTCGGAATCTTCTAGCAATAGCGCGGCCTGCAGTTTATCGTGGATATTAGCGAGGTTTTCCGAATCCCACAGCCCCCTCCCTATTGGAGACTGGTTAGTCACGACGGCGACCCTCATGCCGGACCTTCTGAGTTCTGCGACACATGTTCCTGCCTTTGGAAGAGTGATGACCTCGGATGGAGAGTTGATGTAATTTGGAGAGCCTTTGTTTAGTACTCCATCCCTATCCAAGTACGCTATGGCCCCAGCCCATGTTATTGAGTTTGGAAGCGGATGGAGCTCCAAAGGCGTGTCCAGGGGAACCCTGTCGCGGCATGGGAGTAACTGGTACACGAATCCCTGTCATACGAGGTTGTACAAAGCGCCTTCCTATCTTACAGTTGTAAAATAGCGGATATGTGGGTTGCTTCGATATTCTAATGAGTTGATTTTGTCCTTCTGAAATTGAGTTGGTTCCTTGGGCTAATGCGCAGTAATTGCAGGAGCTCAAGTCAATTCTCGATTTTGCAAGGAGAATTCAACGGCGTTCCGAAAAATGGAAATCGTGGGGGATGGGCCATGGTCCGAGGCTTTCCCCCTCGTCCAATCTGGTGAGAGCCAAGTGGAATGGTAGGCCTCGGGATGGGGCATTAATCCGAAGATCAAGCCGGTCGGATCGCAAATCCCAGCAACATTCCTCCATGATTGATTCGGCGAGATGGGGTATGGAAGGGTTTCATCGGTAATGGAGGGGTATGGGGTTCCTGGATCAACGTATCTAGCTACGAGTTGTCCGCTCTGTGCCCAACTATCCAAGAGATTTTCATCGCTTGTGACGAATTTCCCTTCGCCATGTCGGACTGGAACTCTTAGCCTCCTCAATCCCCTCGTCCATATGCAAGGGCTGTCGTCCTCAAATTCGACCGTTACCCACCTGTCCTCGTACCTACCACAATCGTTCGCGGCCAAAGAGGCTGTTTGTACCATGGAAATTTGCTCGTCCCCAGGAAGGAGGCCCATCTTAACAAGTACCTGGAACCCGTTACATATTCCGATAACTGGTTTCCTCGATGCAACGAAGGCCCTGACCTCTTCTCTCAGTGAGAACCTCAACCGATTGCCCAGTAGTCTTCCACTGCCCAAATGGTCCCCGAACGAGAATCCCCCGGGTATCGCCAGGATGTCGTATTCCGACAGTCTAATTTCTCCATTTACAAAGCGGTTCACGTGTGTTCTCTCTCCATCAGCTCCAGCCATCTCGAAGGCAGTAATTGTCTCCGTCTCGCAATTGATGCCGAAGCCAGAAAGAACTGCAACTTTGGGCCTGATCACCTCACATCCCCCCATCCAGTGTCCCCTTCCAAGAAGACTTCAGGGTGCTGACCTCGCATTCTAGTATCTTCCTTGAGTTCAAGTAGGCCGTTATGTGGCCATCAGAAGTTGTTTTCCCCAGTTTGAAGATTGGGTGCCCTCCCATTTTCTTTTGGAATTCATCGGCCAAATTAGGGTCGACGGATACTACTATCCTACCGAGGGACTCCCCAAACAGCGCTCCCCATTCGTCCAATTCATCGTCTTCGGAGAATAGTTCTGACAAATCTATTTCTGCGCCTCCATCAAACCCGAAGCAAGACTCTGCCAAGCTTACAGCCAGCCCCCCGTCACTGCAGTCATGTGCACTTCTTACCAACCCATCTTCCATTGCACCGGTGAGTGCCCTGTACAACGCGATGTTCCTTTCTGGGTCAATTCTGGGAACACTCGTACCGATTCCTCCAGAGCCAGCGTCCCTGAGCATGAATGCCAGTTCTGAAGCCCCTATCTCCTGTTTGGTTAGACCAAGTAGGAATATTATATCGCCACTTTCCTTGAAATCACTGGTTATTGCTTTCCTTACGTCCTTGTGGCGTCCGATGAGGCTAAACAGGAGCGTCGGTGGCACGCTAATTTTTTGTCCGTCAATGACAGCGTCATTCTTCATGGAGTCTTTGCCGCTGATGCACGGTAGCATGTAAGCTCGACATACATCATCAAGAGCCTGGTTGGATCTAACAAGCTGGGCAAGTTTTTGCTTGCCATCAGGTGTTTTCTCAGATTCTATGGGGTCCGGCCAACAGAAATTGTCCAAGCCAGCAATCATAGAGAGGTCTACTCCGACGCAAACAGCGTTTCTGACAGCTTCATCGACGGCCGCTGCCGTCATCGCGTAGGCATCTATGTCCGAGTACCTTGGTACGATCCCATTGGAAATTACTGCACCTGTGGTGTTACCTGGCAAAGGGGCGATAACAGCGGCATCACCTGGTGCATCGTGCTGGAGCCCCACGAAAGGTTTGACAACAGTTTGGGCGATGACCTCGTGGTCGTACGATCTGACCCACCACTCTTTGCTTGCGACATTTGGTCTGGATAGAAGTTTTTGTAAGGTCCAGGATAGCTCTTCCAAGGTGGGTTCAGGCAACTCAACTTCTGAGTTTCTGGGTGGGATCCATTCGGACTCAAGTTCTAATTGTGGGCATCCGTCGTGAAGAAATTCTATTGGAATCAAGCCCACACAGTCTCCGTTGTGGTTTATTTGGAAAAAGCCTGAGTCAGTGAAACTTCCAATTGCTGTGGCCTCAACCTCGTGTAAGGAGGCCAGCCTCTCGAACTCATCTGAGTCCTCCGGTCTGATACCGACTGTCATCCTCTCCTGGGATTCAGACACAAGCACCTCCCACGAGTCTAACCCGAGTTGTTTTAATGGGACTTTGCCCAATTCAATGGTAGCACCACCGGTCAGCTCCGCCATCTCACCTACGCTGCTGGACAGTCCCCCTGCCCCGTTATCCGTGATGACCTGAATCAAGCCAGTGTCTCTTGCTTCCAAAATCATATCAAGCATCTTTTTCTGTGTGATTGGGTCTCCGATCTGAACCGCGCTGCTAGGGCTCTCCTCTGTTAATTCTAGACTGGAGAAAGTTGCACCGTGAATGCCGTCGCTTCCGACCCTTCCTCCGACCATGTAGATCAAATCCCCTGGTTTAGGCGTCTTTACGTGAGATTCTCGTCCGTCGGGGAGATTCCTCGGCATCAAGCCTACGGTTCCGCAGTACACCAAAGGCTTCCCTATGTATCGTTCGTCGAAAACTATGGCTCCGTTAACGGTTGGTATTCCCGATTCATTACCGCCAGACCTGACTCCTGAATGCACTCCTGAAAAAATACGTGATGGATGGAACAGTCCCTTTGGAAGGTGGCCTGAGAAGTCCGGTGGGCCAAAGCAAAAAACGTCTGTGTTCGCTATCGGCCTGGCCCCCAGGCCAGTTCCCAAGATGTCGCGATTGACCCCCACTATTCCAGTCATTGCCCCACCGAATGGATCCAGCGCGGAGGGGGAGTTGTGGGTCTCCGCCTTCATACACAGGCTCCAATCGTCTGTCCATGCGATGACTCCCGAATTATCGTGGAAGACTGACAATAGCCAATCGACCTTCTTCGATATGTCTTTGGTTGGTGCCACTATGTGTGTTTTGAACAAGGAGTCGATGGTGTATCTGGTTTCTTCTTCCGCGTCTGAGTGGTTGATCTTTGCTGAGAAGATTTTGTGGCTGCAATGCTCTGACCATGTCTGCGCTAGGCATTCTAGTTCCACATCCGTGGGCGTCTTTGTGGGCAGATTGTACTGTGATCTGATCCGTTGGGTGTCCTGATCTCTATAGTGGCTTTGAATTGCTCTCATCTCAACCAAATTTAGAGCTAACAAACCCTCACTACTTATTTTCATCAGAGTCTCATCGTCCACATTGAGATCTATGGACTTCGGCTTGGTGTACTCCTGTTGCTTCACATTTGGGAATGGAATGAGCTTGGTCAACCTGTCTCGTCCGTCCAGTACAGAGGCTTCTTCCAATATCGGGTTGTGGAGACAATCTACGAGTTCGTCCAACTCGACGTTGTCTTTACCAAACCAGAAATGATAGGAGATAGTAGATGCGACTCTGCTATACTTTTCTGGAAAGATTGTTCTCAAGCCATCTTCTGCTGCCATGGCCCGGTTATCTGTAACGCCTGGCTTGTATCCGACTTGGATAGTCAGATCGGAGTCTTCACCATTCGGTAAGTGACCTGCCCCTATCGTGCCATCAATGGAGTACAACTCAATTATTGGATCGGAAAAAAGGTCCGTAGCTAGTTGCTTGGCCTCCCCTTCCGAGTATTCTCCTTTGATTGAGTACCCCAGGCTCGTGCGCATTGCTGTTATGCGGCTCCCTAGTGGCTCTGGAAGGGCTTTCATGAGTGTGGTTGCCCTGCTGTCAACCAGTCCAGACCCCAGGATCGGCAGTACGTCTATGCGCAAAATACCCGATTTTCCAAGCACCATGGAGGCTACCCAGGGCTGAACGCCCATGAAAGATGCGCTTGTGCGATCTCAGAAATCCATGCCGCCCATGCCGCCCATGCCGCCCATGCCGCCCATGTCTGGTCCGCCGGCGGGGGGGTCTGGCTTGGGCTCATCTGCCACGAGAGTCTCAGTGGTGAGGACCAACCCTGCGATGGATCCCGCTGATTGGAGGGCATTCCTAGTCACCTTCACGGGATCGATCACTCCTTCTTTCAGGAGATCAACATATTTCTTGTTCCTTGCATTGTATCCGAAGGTTTCTGAATCATTCTCGAGGACCTTGGAGACTACTACGCTGGGCTCTTCTCCTGCATTCTCACTGATCTGCCTGAGTGGTGCGGACAACGCGTCGAAAACTGCCTGTACTCCTATGGACCTGTCACCTGAGCTTGTCTTCATCAATTTAGAGAGTGAATCTCTGGCCCTCAATAGTGCGACGCCTCCGCCTACAACGACGCCTTCGGCCATAGCAGCTCTCGTCGCATTCAGTGCGTCATCGACTCTGGCCTTCTTTTCCTTCATCTCGGTCTCGGTCGCAGCCCCTATCCTGAGGACAGCTACCCCACCAGTCATTTTCCCAATTCTCTTTTGCATCTTCTCCTTGTCCCACTTGGACTTCGAGAGTTTTTCCTGGCTTCTCAACATCTCAGTGCGCTCGGTGATTAGAGCCTTATCCCCCTCGCCCCCGACGAAGGTTGTCTTGTTCTTGGCAATTATGACCTTCTCAGCACCACCGAGTGACGTGGGGCCCTGAGCCTTTATGTCGGCGCTCTTGTCCTTCGCGAGAACATTGGCTCCGGTGAGTGTGGCTATGTCCTCGAGCAGCTCGCCCTGTTCGTCTCCAAATCCTGGGGCCTTTATGGCTGCGGCTTTGACCACTCGGCTTGCGACGTTCAGCACGAGTGTGGCTAGAGCCTCGCCTTCGACATCCTTTGCTATGATCAATAGTGGCCTCTTCTGCTGCATGCTTGCCTCTAGGCTGGGTAGTAAGTCCTGTGCGCTGTTGATTGTCTGATCGGTTATCAAGATCATCGGGTTTTCAAGCACTGCTTCTTTCTTCTCACGGTCTGTGATGAAGTAAGGGGATATGTATCCCTTGTCGACTTCCATTCCCTCGACGACTTTCAAATCTGTCTCGGCTGACTTGGCCTCCTCTACTGTGATAACTCCTTCTTGGCCGACGGCTTCTACTGCTTCGGCAATGAGTGATCCGATGTCTGAGTCATTGTTTGCTGCTATCGTCGCTACTTGGTGTATGGTTTCTCCCGTCTCGACTGGGCTAGCCATTTCCTTGAGGCGCTCGACCACGGTGCTTATCGCGTCATCGTAACCTCCCTTTAGTTCGACAGGGCTCGCGCCTGCGGTCACATTTCTGAGTCCCGTGTGGCACAGTGCCTGTGCTAGGATGCTTGCTGTTGATGTTCCGTCTCCAGCGTTGTCCTGAGTCTTGCTAGCTACTTCTTGCACTAGCTTGGCGCCCATGTTTGCGAATGGATCTGGCAGGGATATGTCCTTTGCAATTGTGACCCCATCATTGATGATTGTTGGGCTGCCCCAACTCTTCTCAAGCACAACAGTCCTAGCTGCCGGTCCTAGTGTTACTTTCACCGCGTTTGCGACAGCATCTATTCCTTCCAAAAGCTTCCTTCTTGCGTCTTCTCCATACAGCATTTGCTTTGCCATTCTTTCCATCTCCTTTTTTTCAGAGGTCCAATACCTTTGCTTGTAGGTCCTCGAACTTAATCAGCATGTACTCTATTCCCAGCCATTCGATTTTCGTGCCACTGTATTGCCTGTACACTACTCTGTCCCCAGAGCTTAGCCCCTCTACATCCGGGCCGGTAGCAACTACTTTACCGACATTCATCTTTTCTCGTGCCTCCTCAGGCAAGAGGAGTCCCGATTCTGTCTTCTCGGGGGCATTCTCCATCTCTAGCAAAACCATCTCTCCCATTGGTTCGATTCCTACTGACATACACACCGTCTCCGGGCTTTACAACCCGAGGTTGTCTAATCAGGGGGTTATATAAATATGTTCAATCATGAGTTTCGGTAACGTTGAGGTACTGTGTCGTTGCACGCAAGTTGGATGACGAGTGGTCTGGAGTGCTTGTCAGCGGAGGAAATACGCTCCTCCATGGCATCGAAGAAGACTAGGGTTGTACTAGCTGCAGATCGAACCACCATCGCGGAAATTTCGATGGTCCTTTCTCTCGCTGGACCCAACATATGCATGTTGAAGACGCATGCAGATGGTGTTGTGGACTTCGACTATGCCCGATGGATGGATGAAGTTGTTCGGCCAGCTCGCAAGATGGGGATATTGATCTTCGAAGACCGTAAGTTTGCAGACATTGGACATGTATCCAAGATTCAGATGTTGGGCCACCAAAGAATAGCGGATTGGGCTGACATAGTTACCGCCCATAGGATATCTGGCCCTGACATCATAAACGGAATTCACGCCGCGTGGAGCGAAGTCGGCCGTAGAGGTTCAATACTTATCCTAGCGCAGATGTCCAGCTCGGGAAATTTCCTAGACAGTCAGTATACCAAAAAAACGGTTGATTCATGCAAAAACATACCAGGTGTCTGTGGATTCATAGGAAATGGGAGCGATCCTACTTCCATTGCTGCGCTGCGGGAAGCGGTAGGGCCGGAGAAACTCATACTGACCCCTGGGATCAATTTGAGCCCCAGTGAGTCAGTAATGGGGCAAAGATACGGTCATCCAAGCGAGGCAATCCGATCGGGTGCCGATGCTGTGATTGTCGGATCCGGAATTATTCGAAGTGATTCAGTGTCCGATGCAGCCGCTCTATATGCCAAGGCAACCATGGATGAAATGTGATGGTCGATCTAGTGGATATTTCTGCAGTTGGAATGTTGCTACTGGTCATTCTGGTTATAATCAGGGAAGTTGTTTTTCGCTGGCGCGTCAAGCTCAGAGTGATCACGAGAGATGAAAGCCTGTTGGAAGACAAGCGATTGAAAATCATTAACATAGCCCAAGGACCGGATGGAACTTCAGAGGTTAATGCACTGAGGATGATTCCCCTAGATGAATTAGAGTCAGAAGGTCATGTAGTAGGCGATTGAGCCTGATATCGCCAAGGCTACCAGCCCGAATATTATCCAAAGCCTGCCACGCCTCTTCGAACGTACTGGTGGGTGGATAGGGGGCGATGGCAGGTTTGGTTGAGTGGGTGCTGTTGAGACGAACTGAGATGGCTCGGGGGGCAGGGGGAGAATGTTGGAGATTGGTGGGTCGCGGGGCTCAAGCGCTGCCAAGCCCGGTGCATTTGGAACGACGCCCATTATTTTCGGCCATGCCTCTTCGATGTCCGAGGCTAGGACTGGCGTCGACAGCGCGCCCACGGCGCCTACTGAGTAACTAGCCTGTCTCACTAGATCTGACTTCGATCTCGAGCTGACGAATACTATCCTTGCTTGGCTGTCAACCTCTTTGATCCTCAAAGCCACTATTTCGCCAGTGCTTGACCCGACCTCGAGTCCGAGAAAGGTCACCCTGGGCCTGAGGTTTAGGTACTGTCCGAGAATGTCGTTGTCGTCCCCTATGATTTTGGACGCCCAGCCCCTCTGTCTCATTATCATGCTGATCCTCCCGGATGTAATGGGGTCCCTGATCGCTATCATTGATATCGGAGTTTCATCCATTGGCTTCCCTCTCAACGATCGTGAACTGCGATGGGTCAATGTCATTTGAAAGGAGATCTGTGAGGAAGGCTGATGGTTCAAAATCGATCAGATCTTCGTAACCTTGACCGACCCCAGCGAGTACAATTGGCCTATTCGTGGAATGTGCGATTGAGAGTGCTGCGCCCCCCCTAGCATCAGTATCTAACTTGGAGAGCACTGCGCCATCGAAGTTCAGGAATGTTTGGAAAGTTCTCGCTTGCTCCACGGCATCATTCCCTGCTAGGGCATCTCCGACAAACAAAACGATATGTGGAGAGGCTACTCTGTGGACTTTCTTCAGCTCCTGCATTAAGTTCGTCTTGTTTTGCATTCTTCCAGCTGTATCTATGATGACGATGTCGTCATCTTTTGCAACAGCGCTGTCAATAGCGTCCTTTGCCACTGCGGCCGAATCGCCGCCTCGCTGGCTGCTTATGCACCTGGCCCCAACCCTCTCGGCGTGGTCACTCAGTTGGTCAATCGCGCCTGCTCTGAATGTGTCTGCCGCTGCTACCACGACTTTGAGTCCACGCTGAATCAGTCTGTGTGATATCTTGGCGGCTGTGGTTGTTTTTCCAGTTCCATTTACGCCAACCAACATTATCACGACTGGGGAGGCTTCGCCTAGCAGGCTGTCGACGGTCTGATCGAAGTCCCAATACGATACCCTCAACAGTGAGTCCAAAGCACTGATGAGAGCGGAGTCCAGAATCCTGCCGACCTCCGCCTTCCGAGGAAGGGGGGCGCCAAGCAGTTTCGATCTCATTGCCGAAAGTACTGCGTCCACAGCAGCATGGCCCATATCAGCTTCGAGGAGCGTGATTTCTAGCTCCGACATGAGATCCTCGAAGGCTGGTGTGGCAGTTATCCTCTTTCTCGACTTCGCTTCTTTCAGATGGCCTATTTCTATCGAGATTCCCTTGGAGGGCCTTGGAATGAGTTTCGTTTGGGGCCTCGTGGAGCTCGCTCTCTTCCTTGTCTGTTGCGAGGCCTTCCCTCTCTCCCCCAATCTCTTGGATTTCTTGTCATTATCATTGTGAATGAGATCGATGGTTTCTGTTGATTCCCATTCGCTCTCCACCTCATCTACTTCAATTTGATGGGGTTCACCGTCAACTGTAACGTGATTGTCTTGGTAGGGGGTGGTTTCATCCTCATCAGAGCTTATTGATTCCACGTCACCAATTGTCTTCGTAGAGCGGCGAAAGCGACTAAGAAAACCCATTTACCCCACCTTAGTCATCCAACGTAAGCTCGGTTCCTCTTTTTCGTCTTCCTTTTCTTGTCTGAGGGGGGGTCGAGCTTGGTTTCGTCTTCTTCTTTTGTTCGTCTAAGTCCTTCGAATCCCCTTCCAGTGCCATTATTTGCTTCTCCATCTCGGTGATGCTTTCATCGGTTTGTTTTATTTCAACAAGCATGTTTTTGATGAGTCCTTCGAGTTCTTTGTTTCTCTGATCTAGCATCTGAATGGCTTTTTCCCCATCAGTCTCTATCTGAACCCCTGAACCGATGTCGATGATTGGTTTGAGGTTCGGATTGACATTTACGGGGATCTGGACGCCACTACCGAGGGGGACCATCGTGATGCCACCCTCGCTGATTCTTACCGATCGGAGTGTTTCGTGTGCCCTGGATTGTTCTTCGAAAAGAGAATTTAGGCGCTCAACTTGACTTTTCATGCTCTGGAGGCGTGTATGGTTCGCGTCGATGAGGCGGGCTATTCGTCTCGCCTCGTCTGCGGTCATGTGACAAGGTGGGCGTCCAACTTTTCTTAAAGATGGGGAAGTTTTCCACATTTTACACCACCAGACGATTTAACGTTGCATCCGTTCGGGTTAAATTGTGGTTGCTTTACGGGCCCACATGGCAAAGGCGTTTAGAGTGACGGGTACTTTTCGAAGTGGCTCTCAAAATCAACCCTACACAATCGATGTGGTTGCTGAAGATCAGGAGGGCGCCACAGAGTACGTCTACTCGAATTTTGGAAGCAGGCACAGAGTGCCGAGGAGGTTCGTCATCATCTCCTCCATCGCAGAAATCGACCCCTCTGAATCAACTGAGCCCCGTGTGATATCCGCATTCCGGGACTAATCTGACTCATCGCGTCACAATAGTGATACATGCCCCCATGGAGGAGTTATCATGCTGAAGAAGACGGTGATGCGCCAATACTGGAGGGTTCAACAAAGCCAGACCCTCATTTCAATGGCCTTCTGGGTAACGACCCTCACCCTGCTTACTTGGCCCTACGTGAAATGGCGATTTGACTCGACCTCGGATCTGTTCGGGGTTTCCATGACGTATTGGGGGTTGCTATCGATCGGTTTCTTCGTGGTCGGATGCGTGTTACTGATAGGGTGGATGTATGATGTCATTTTCTCCCTATGGAGAGCCCACATGTCGGTGATTCAAGAAAGGAATCCATACACCACTTACATGCTAAATGGTCCGATTGGTGCTATTTTGGCCCAGACAAATGAGATCTTGAAGAGGTTGGGCGAGGAGGATAAGGAGATCATCGATCACACGGAGTTCGTGGACAGGTGGTTGAGATGGAATGGACAACAGGAGCTCTGGAATAGGACGATGAATGGAATAACTGATGTGATGGGAGAGGATTCACCGGTCATGCTACACATCGACAAAAAGGATGGGTCATGAATAGCTCCAATAGCACGAATTCGGACCTGTCCGTAGACGTAGTGATCCCAACCTTCAATCGAGAGGAGGCCCTAGAGAGATGCCTTTCCGCGTTAAGGTCCCAGTCCATTCCTCCTGCTTCCATAATAGTCATTGACGACTCTGAGGAGGATCTAGGGCCCGCCGTTTCCCGTAACAAGGGATGGCGTAAGGGCTCAGCCCCCATCGTTGCCTTCACGGATGACGACTGTGTTCCGAGAGCCGACTGGATCGAGAATATCCTATTGAGGTTCGAAAATGATTCTGTTGATGCAATTGAGGGCAGCGTAACGATCGAGATCGATGGCAAGTTGTCCGATATGGATCCTCATCCCAGGGATCGATGGAATCGGTTTAAGACCGCCAATATGGCTTATCGTAGAGGTGTATTGGAAGATTTGGGTGGCTTCGACGAACGTTATTACATCCATAGGGAAGACACTGATCTGGCATGGAGGGCAATCAGGTCGGGGTACGATGTGAGGTGGGCCCCAGATTGCATAGTGCACCATCCTGACAGAGCGGGTATGAGGAGGATGGTGCCCAGAAGCGAAATATTACTGTACAGGTGTGATAAGAAAAAGTATGCAGAGGTTGCCTCTGGAATGATATCATTCGAGTCAATGCGCGATGGACAATTAAAGGAAGTGTGGAAAGCTCTCAAGAGTTACAACGACGATTTTGTATCACCTTTGTCCGGCGTGGAAAGCATCGCCCTGTGGTCAAAAAGCAGTGTGATGGCAATATTTAGAAAGATTGGGATTAGATAGAGTTGTCAATTGACTTCACGTAGTCGTACAGCTCAATATCGAGCGTATTCAGTTGCTCTAGGTTGATTTCATCCCCTGGTTTGTGTTTTACTCGAAGGAGATATTGGAATAGTCTCCAGAATCTCAATTTTTTTATCAAATGGATCATCGCCCACTTGTCCCCATATGTTGGATGAGTAGTGTCGGTTTCTTTCACCCACCCGAGTTTGCATAAATCATCCATCCCAGACTCGGCGATGATTATGTGATCAAAAAGTTGCAGATTCTCTTTTGCTTTTTTCAAGTCCTCGGGTTTCACCTCGACATCAGGGTTTTGGTTTCTAGAAAATATCCTGGTATAATATTCCGGAGAGGAGTAAATTTCGATTTCTGAAAGGTATTCTGAATAATTTTTTGATTTTGTCCATTGCCAGTAGTAGTCAAAGTTGAAGTTTGAAATAAAGCGATTTATTGGGTCCCTAAAACAAGTGACTAGGTGGACCCTTGAGTCTTCTGACAACTTACGGAAATCTGGCCCACCCCATTCTGTAGCCACGAAGGTCACGCCCAGTTCTTGGCATTCATCAACGAATTCAGTCAGCTCTTCTCCGGTCATTTCCCAGAGGGGAATGGCTCCCTTGTCATCATGTGGGTTTCCATTTTTGTTTAGCGGATATGGCTTTTCGCCGTTCGTTAGTGCTCTTCGCACTACATACGTACCTGCAGCCTTGTGGAGGTGTTGGAACCATACGAGGCGATACTTCTTCATGGCTCAGGATTCGCATCCTCAACTTGACGGTTTCTGCAGAGTTGGAATCGGGGTGTTACGCTCTTCATGAGTCAGATTAAATATGCGGGCAAAAAAAAACGTACATGTCCTTCACAGCGCGTCAGAAGGTGCCAAGACGGTTATTTGTAACCGCTCGATTTCCAATTTCGAATTCGCTAATCGCTCACTTTGACGACTTGAAAAGGAGCAATCCAAACTACTCCATGGAAATATATCATGATGAAGAAATTGAATCATATATAGAGTCGAATTGGGGTAGATTTGTCCTTGATTTATACCAATGCATCGGCACTGAGTACTACGCTGCGAAAATTGACCTCTGGAGGTGGCTCATAATCTATGACAAGGGGGGGATATACTTGGATGATAAATCAGGTCCTGTGAAAACCTTCGATAGACTGATAAAACAGAATGACGAATTCGTGATTTCCACTTGGGGTGAGAACAAAGACTTGTGGAGAGAGAGTCATGGCCACGCAGGAGGAGAATTCGCAAATTGGTGTCTGATTTCAACCCCTCAACATCCGTTGAGCAAACTTGTGATTTCCGATATACTCTGTAGAATTGTTAACTCGAATGGAAAAGAGTTTGGAAAGCAGGGAGTCCTAAGACTGACGGGTCCTATCGGATCAACAACGACCATTTTAGACAACATCAAAAATTATTCTCGAGGAGTTCGCATAATGAAGAACAGCTTTGGTCGAAAGATGTACTACAACGCCTTAGTTAAAACCATGACCTGCAGTAAATCCCATCACCCTCTAAGAAGTGGGGACAGGGACTACAGATCCCAAACTACACCTATATTAGACTTGGAAAGGGTCAACCAGGTTGTTCAATCAAAAGGCATAACTTCAAACGATCAAATGGTGGATTGGATTTTTTCAGATTTCGATTCGAACTCCAATTGATCGGTCGGACGTCCGTAAATCACTACAACAGGCCACCCAGAAATTCGCCTTGAATTAAATGGCTAGAACTCCTGACGCACTTTATTAACACGACATGTAGTAGTAAATCTAGGGTGACCTTGTTGTATATTCCCGGGGCTTGGACTATTAGTCGATTAATCAAGGACCCCAAGGATTTTTTCTTTCCAAGCCCGAAGCATCCTGATGATTCGAAGATTATCTGGGATGAAGAAATCCTGATGAAGATGTATCGTAAGGACCCTGTTGATTTGTGGCTCAATTCATTTGGAGGAAGTCGCTCAAACTATGTTGCAAATCTCTTGGAGGCGAAATACAAGATAAGGAATGATGCTTACCGATCGAAAGGTTGTCATTACATTAGACCACTGGACATAGGGGTTGACTTCGGAATTTTTTGTTATGTCGATGATCTAGGTGTCGCACTGACTTCCCAACTAAACCGAAATTTCCAGTTCAATTTTCAAAAATTATGTGATGTAGAGTCTGAATTCTCAATAGGGAATTGGATTCAGAAAATATCAGAACAAGTGGATAATTGGTCCAATTGTGAATTTTTCCCGGTATTTTATATTAATACTGACAATATTCTGGAACATTGTAAAGACTTTGAGAGCATGTTTGGAGTCGAAATCCAAGGTTTTTCCTCAAGAAAGACATACGAATGGCATGAATTGCTCATACCGCATCGTGGAGCGATTGAAGAAGTAAATTCCAAATTGCGAAACCTTCCAGATATTGGTTTTTAGAGTAGACAAAAATTACCTCTTCATCTCCATCACAATCCGGGCGCAAATATTGCCATTTATGTCACCAAGATAACGTAACCTAGCATTGTTTCTCTCAGCTTCGTACAATTGGGGGTTCTGCAAAGCATTATCCAACTCCTCAAAAATTAACTGGGGCTCAATGCAAATTGGGGATGGGACCAGCTTTTCATAATCATCGAGGAGGCCGAAATTATCAGTATATGCCTCGAGATCATAAGGAGTGAAAATAACTGGCCTATCCAGGATTAGCCAATCGATGAATGCACTAGAATAATCCGTCACGAGAACGTCTGATTTGATCATCAATTCGTTTAGATCCGGCTCCTCATCGTGAGTGATGCTTCTAATCCTGTCTGATGTGAAATCGGAGTCCGATGACACCCAATGGGGCCTAACTATGAGTTCAGCATCATTTCTCAACAGGAATTCATGCATCCCCTTTTCTGTTATCTCTGGGTGCATGAGTATTGATTCTTGATCGTGATCGTCCTCTTTCCTGTTTCTAAATGTCGGGACATAGATAATGGTCCTTTTTTTGTTAACCGTTTTGTTGGATTCTTCGAACGAATAGAGCTTGTCATTTCTGGGGTTTCCTGAAATGATGAAGCGATTTTTGGGTATCTTGAAGGCTTTTTCATGAGCTTCCATCTCATAATTTGATGCGACAAAAAAGCGGTCCACCTTGTCTATCCATCTCATGAAAATTCTCCAAGTAGGACCGTAATCATCGAAAGTTCGCTGCTCTGATTTTAGTAATCCGATCTTTTTCAATGGCACTCCGTGCCATAATTGATTTATTTTGATTGAAGGAATCCAAGGCATCCTACAAAGATCTTGAAAGCCATAGGAAATTATTGCCTGATCTGCACGCAAATAAATGAGGCTGGCCTTCAAACTAGGCGAAATGACCGCTGAACCTGGGAATCTTTCTTCAATTTCATTGAATACTTCATGGCTTTGAGTGAACCAAATGGCCTGGATTGATTCCTCATTCTTTTTTATGAATTCAAACAAAGCTCTTGAATTATCTGAGAAATATTTGCCCTCGTTCGATCCGAATATGTACAATTTGGACTTTTTCGGAATTACCCAGCTTAAAATTGTGAACATCCAAGTCCATGGTCCGAAGAAAAACCCCCAATAGACCTTCGAAAGCGTAAACGTCCACATCCTTCGAAAGAGGTTTTGCTGACTCTTTGTTTGGGGCTTATTGTCAGAATTTGACGAAAGCAAATCTCTCCCCTCACCATAGTTTGCGGGCAATTTCTAGATCGTCGAGATCATCAATTTCTATCCATTTCTGACCCGCTATGTCTAGAGTTCTTACATTTGAGTTTGGCTTTTTCAACAGATCGTTTATTGCTACCTCTGTCCATTTATCACGAACTTGTTGTTGAAAATATCCTTCCATTATCCTGTATAGATTCCTCAGATCAATATTGGTGAAGTTGTAAATGTCAATTGAGCTCACGCCTCCTTGAGATTCGAGGATTTCTTTGGAAATTGCCACAGCTCTTGTACCCTCAATCAATGTCTTCATGCTCTCCTTGCTGTAATGCGAGGAGTCTATGCAAATTGCACTGTGATTTAGGCCATGCATCGAACTAACTACACTATCAGAGTATACGCAATCGCCATTAATTATGAGAACGTCACCCTCCATAACGTTATTTTGACCCAAGCCTATCCTGCATGATTCCATGTTGTTTGTGATCAGATATTCTCTATTCTCGACGATTTTTACATTATCGGGTTGTCCTTCAATTTCATTTCTGACTTTGTCAGATAGGTGGCCCACAACTATGTTGATGTTCATATTTTGATCACAAGACAGTAATTGATGTGTTATTCTTCTGATTATTGATTCTTCATTTATAGTTACACAACACTTCGGGATTTCATCAGTGATTGGTGAGAGTCTGCTGCCTATTCCCGCAGCGAGTATGACGGCGGACTTCAATTGACCACTTCCACGCTTAGTGCGTCGATGAGGGCTTATGACTGTGGCTCCTATCTCAAAGCTGGACCAATGCAATTTTTTCTTGACAATCGGGGTGAATTTTTGTGCAAACTCCATATCTTGATCCCCTCAGCAAAGGGTAGCATTGGTGGCAAATGTGGAGTCAAATCAATCCGAATCCATTGATCACAAGGAAAAGCTAGCTGGTTTCCCGAAGGAAAGCCTGATTGATGAAGTGATCAAGACTTGGGACGCTCTTGCTCAGTCAGAGGCTTCGATGAATGACATGTCGGTTGAGATCGGTAGGTTGGAAGTTGAAATCGCGAAAATGAAGGCAATTGATGGGGTATCCTTGACGAAGGTCGAGATGTCAAAGAGGATCGAGGAGTTAGAGGCGCAACTGCAATCGCACGAGGAGGGATCTACGAACAATACACAAGATGTGCTAGAAACTAAGATAGAGGTTCTACTGGCGGCTCTGTTGGATTTGGAAAGGGAAGTCTCCTCGATCGGTGATGTCAAGGATGGCCGTGAATTAGATTGATGTTGAAGTCAAAGACTCCGTAGGGTCCTTCTAGACTATGCCCACTGTAAGTCCTGAGTTGTGATTTCTCTAAATCATGGATTAATAGCCTTGATCATATCTTGTAGAACTGCCTTCAGCTCGTCTGCATCGTCAAATTCTTCTCCCAGATTCCCTGTCACGACCCAATCTGCTCCTGATTCCACGGCCCTCCTGGCGGCTTCTACTCCCCTTATCCCACCACCAACGACGATTGGAAGGTCTGTGCTGCTCCTGGCCGCCTTTATGAGATCTGACGATACAGGTGAAGAGGCCCCACTTCCGGCCTCTAGATAGAGCAGTCTGAAGCCAAACATCTCTGCAGCCATTGCGAAAGATGTTACTCTCTCTGTGTCTCCTGGTTGGATTAAATCAGCCATTCCAACCTCACCGGCCTTCCCACCTGGTGCGCATATCAAATAGCCCATTGATATTGGTCGAACTCCTGATTTCCGAATGAACTGTGCTCCTGCAACTTGTTCCCCGATGAGGAATCTCGGATCTTTGCTATTCATCAGCATCATGTAGGTAATCGCGTCTGCGTTGGGAGAAAGGGCATTCGCACCCTGGGGGAAAAGCACGACAGGAATATTGCTGTTCTGCGATGAATCTGAGTGCTGTGTGGAAGCCCACTCTACGAGTTCTAGTGCTTCCTTTATCGCAACAACGGTATCATCCACATTTCGATTGTCCGTACCAGAGGACCCGCCGATGAGAATCATCGATGAGCCGGCCAACGCTGCAGCTATTGCCCGCTTAGCAGCGATCTCTGGTTCCTGATCTGCTGGGTCGATGAGAAGGGCGTGACGTGGATGAGACCTCTGTAGTACGGCATCAACGTCAACCATGCTGGACTAGAGGGGGGGTGGGTAATAGGGCTATTTCAGGGAGGATAGCAACTGGGTCGCTTCCCGCACCCCTTCCTCTATCGCGATTCTGACGGCCTCAATGGGGTTTTGTCCCCTCCAAGTTCCTTCTTGCAGCACCTCGACTTTTTCTTGAGGGGTGGCGCGCCATGTTTCGAAAGTGCCATCGCCTCTGTCGATTGAACCACCGTCTATTTGTTCAACTGATACGAAACCATGCCAGAGATTGCCCCGCTCAATGTCAGTCGGGAGGACTATGCTGTCAAACCGTTCCTTCGTGCCCAATACATTGGCAGCAGTACCCTCAAATTCGTATGTCTGGTCCATATTTTCATTCGCGGAGCTACGTAGGTGGAGATTCAACCCCATAGCCACACATTCGATTGCCAACGCTCTGTGTATCCAACTATTTCTCAAGAACGGATTGTCTAAATTTGGTTCCGGCATATGGCGTATCAACTCCTTCACCATATTGTGAACGTTTCTAGCGGCGCCGGGCGCCAACGAGTTGGACAAGCCAGCTTCTGGGAGAGGTGTCACCATGTGAATTTCGAAAAATAGCCTGGACCTCAACAATGTGTAGGAGAACGATAGTGTTCTGATTGAGTCTTCCAGTATTAGAATCCTCATTCAGGAACTACCTCGATAGATAGGGCGTGAACCGGGCACGCAGGCAAACATAGGTTACAGTGAGTACAAGAGTTCTCATCGATGGACACTATCGGGGGTGACATCCGGATCACGTCAATAGGGCACATGGCGATGCAAGCTCCGCAACCATAGCACTTGATTTCATCAAGAATAAGGGCGTGCCCAGGTATGCGTCCCACGCTGATGCACTTGCGTTATTCCTTTTGATGTCAACGCACCCCCTAATTTCTACTGGAGATTTATTTCTAAATGACACAATAGCTGTCTGTCAAGTAAATGACAATAAACCCAAATCCAGATTACTATTCACCCTATGTTTTACGTTGTCATATTATTGCTCATGATCTATGTTTTATTGTAGGTCCAGTAGAAACTAAGGGGTGGGTTATTTGCAATAATTGAAGGACCGATGTCGGTACAATTGGACCATGGAAAAGATCTGGTTCCATTTTCATGGTGGTGCTAGGGAAGTTGGAAATGTAGGCTGCACGATCGAAAAGGAAGGTTGTGAAGCCTTACTCATAGACTATGGCCTTGCTGCGTCCAAGCCCCCTAGATACCCATCCCCCACACCCCCAGTCAAAAACGCCGTGATTACACACGCGCACATCGACCACATCGGAATGGCCCCGTGGTTAGTTGGCCAACATGGTACCAAACTCCATTCTACCCCATTAGTCTCCGCTCTGTCCGAGATCATGTGGCGAGATACCTACAAGGTATCTAGCATAGAGGGCTACCCGCTAACCTGGGATAAAAGAGATATCGAGGACTCGCTAGAATCGTGGATTCCCCATGATCATGGGGACCCTTTCGATCTCGATGGCTGGATCTGCACTCTCCATGGAGCGGGCCATGTACCAGGCGCTTCCATGATCGAACTCGAAGCTCCTGGAGTCAAAATCCTATGGACCGGAGATATAGACACACGTATGAGCCCGAATGTAATCGGAGCGAAACCTTCCAAGTGCGACATCCTAGTGATGGAAGCCACATACGCCGGAAGGGACCATCTAGACAGGGTTGCCGAGGAGGATAGGCTAGTAGAGCGAATTCAGGAGGTAAGAGGGAGAGGAGGTGTTGCTCTGATCCCGAGCTTCGCATCAGGAAGGGGCCAAGACATAATCAAGATCCTACATGACAAAGACCCCTCCCTGAATG
This sequence comes from Methanobacteriota archaeon, assembly GCA_011523055.1. Lineage (GTDB taxonomy): Archaea > Thermoplasmatota > Poseidoniia > Poseidoniales > Thalassarchaeaceae > MGIIb-N1. Next base: position 128,854 of record WTHQ01000039.1, on the reverse strand, counting down.
TCCATTATGATGGCATGGGAACCCGAATCTCAAAAATTTGGACCGACCATCCAGCGTACCTAAGGGACCCTACAGGCTTCGAGAGGGCCATACGCTGGACGAAACGAGTAAGGGGGAAATCAGATAGATTCAAGGCGTTGGAAGCGGATGTAATTGTTACTACGTCTGGAATGCTAGACGGGGGCCCCGCTATATGGTACCTCAATAGGTTAAGGCACGATTCTGCCAATGCCATCTTGTTGACTGGGTACCAGGCGCCTGGCTCAGGAGGCAGATCCCTTCTCGACACCGGAGCACTGCCGATATACAAACGAATGACGAAGGTAGAGCTGGAAGTAGACCAATTTGATCTCTCCAACCACGCAGGAAGGTCGGAGTTATTGGATTTCGCCATGGCATGCGAACCACGACACCTCATTCTTTTCCACACCCCCGACGAGGATGTCGACGAATTTTCAGCGCTGTTTGGCAAGAATCCACCATTTGAGATATCGATTCCTATCAATGGACGTGACCTAGTAGTGGAATTGGACACACAAGAGGCGAATCGTTGATATGCCTGACGTGCATAGGAGCAAACTAAGAGGCTTCCTCAGGTGACGTGAAAATGACCGCAGTTGACAACATATTAGACAGAACATTTGGATTGAGCGCAAAGGGGGTGACGGCCGCTTCCGAGATACGAGCGGGCGTTACTACATTCCTAACGATGGCATACATTCTTCTGGTGAATCCAGCGATGCTATCGGTGGCGGGAATCCCCTTCGATGACGCATTGTTTGCAACTGCGATAGCGGCATTCGTCGGCTGTGTTGTGATGGGTCTATGGGCAAACCTCCCATTCGCGCTGGCCCCAGGGATGGGGCTCAATGCGTACTTCACCTTCGCGGTGGTGCTTGGCATGGGAATCGAATGGCAAGTGGCCCTTGCCGCGGTTTTCATTGAGGGAATAATCTTCCTTGTCATCTCGATCCCGCAAGTAGGTTGGAGAACCAAGATGATCAACGCAATCCCCAAGGACCTGAAGATAGCGACAGGAGCCGGAATTGGAGCATTCCTCGCCATTATTGGACTGAGGGAAATGGGTTGGATACAGGACGATGGAGCCACCCTGGTAAACTTGGCTACTACTGAGGCGTTCGATCTAAGCCATGGGGCCCTAATCGGGATGATTGCCCTCTTGGCGATTGCTGCAATGATGGCTAGAGGTATGAAGGGCGCAATAATCATCGGAATAATGGCAGCTTCAATGTACGGTTGGATGTTTGAGGTCTATGATCCGTACAACGACTTCGCAGCTGGGGGCGCTGGTTGGGGAACAGCATACGCCACGGCACCAGACCCCAACGAAATCATCGGGTTTGTAGGACTTCCAGAGGAATCCCTGGGTGCCGCGTTAACGGCCCTGACTGACATCAGCGGAAACTGGGATGACTTCCTCCTGGTCATGATAGCCTTCCTTTTCGTTGATATCTTCGACACTGCCGGAACATTGTACTCGGTAGGCAGGCAAGCTGGGTATGTTGACGCGGATGACACACTCCACAAGAGTGAGGAGGCATTCATGTCTGACGCTGCAGCGACAATAGCAGGGGCACTGACCGGAACCAGCACCACGACCACCTACATCGAGTCAGCCGCGGGCGTCGAAGAGGGAGGGAAGACTGGATTGGTTGCCGTGACAGTCGGTGTATTGATGCTATCCGGGCTGTTCCTCTCTGGGCTCTTCCAAGCCATACCGACCTTCGCTGCAGCCTCAGCACTGGTCATCATCGGTGCTATGATGATGAAGCAAGTCGTCGACATTGATTGGAACGACAGTGAGATGGTTCTTCCAGCCTTCCTCACAATCGTGCTGATGCCCTTCACCTATTCCATCGCAGATGGGATTGCTTGGGGTGTGATCACATGGGTCGCCATCAAGATGATGATGGGCAAGTGGGACGAGCCATCGCCGATCATGTACGGTATCGCGGTGTTCATGCTGATGTTCTACCTAGGTCCAGGCGACACGAGCACATTTGGCTGGCTATTCGACACAATCGGTATATGATTGGGTCACAAGCGATCCCCGGTCGTCCCTTTAGAGGCGACCGGGGTGGACATGGGTGATCAGATGAGCCTTAGCGACGACCTCAAGAAGACGATACGGACAGTACCTGATTTTCCGATTAAGGGCATCCAGTTCCGTGACATAACCCCGTTGCTGTCTGACCCAATCCTCATGCGCAGGATCGTTGACTCCTTCGAGGAATTCTCACTTGCCCATAATCCAACCTGCGTAGTTGGCCCAGAGGCAAGAGGCTTCATATTCGGCCCGTTGCTTGCTACGAGATTGGAAATACCATTTATTCCCATCAGGAAGCCCGGCAAGCTACCGCACAAGACGATTTCTGTGAGTTATTCTCTCGAATATGGCACCAATGAACTCCAAATGCACGAGGATGCGTTGGGCCCGGGAGACCGTGCGATCTTGATTGACGACCTCTTGGCCACGGGTGGCACTCTGGAGGCCGCGGCCTCACTCATCTCCAAGGCAGGCGCTGAGACCGTAGCGGCGATGTTCGTCATTGAGCTAGTTGGGTTGGATGGAAGGGCGAAGATGGGATCCACTCCTTCTTACTCCCTCGTCGAACTCCCCGCCTGACACCCGATTCATTGAAATCGATTGAGCGAACCTAGAGGTACGACCGGCATGCCAGAGACCCCACCTCCCCCCTCGGGAATAGACAAGAAAATCGCCGATGCAGTGGCGAACGAGGACTACGAACTCGCTGCCAAGCTCAACAAGGTGAAGACTCAGCCACCTCCACCACCGCCCAAGAAGGGGAAGAAGGCACCACCTCCACCACCGCCCAAGAAGGGGAAGAAGGCACCACCCCCTAGTGGGAAGC
>WTHQ01000039.1:0-125860 GCA_011523055.1 Methanobacteriota archaeon | reverse complement strand
CCACCTCCACCACCGCCCAAGAAGGGGAAGAAGGCACCACCCCCTAGTGGGAAGCCCAAGGGACGACCTAAGGACAGAACAAGGCGGAGAAGGCGCTTGAGACTGAAGATGAGGTCGACGACTATCGCAGACGAAGAGGACTCTTACACCGACAGGATCGGATGGAACACATCAGTTGGAACAGTCCTTGAGGACAATGAAGAGATCGTCGAGGAGCCTAAGACCATCACACACCAATGCTCGATGTGCGGCTCGATGATGACTGTTCCGAAGCCAAAGAGAGAGAGGTACAGAATCGTCTGCACATACCCCCAATGTGGCCACTCAGACACTGTAGGCATCTAATCGGACCAAGCAGCCTTAGATCAGTACCAACGCCCTCTTGGAGGCAGCAACCATCAAGACGGCAGCAAGTAAAACGCTTACGCCTCGCTCACTCGCACTCTCAGAACCATACCTGGATCCGAACCAAGCCCCCGTGAAAACCGCAGTTGCGAATGGAAGCACCGTCCAGGCTTCCAGAACCACCCCACTTGAGGCGAATGACCCGATCATACCACTTAGGCTGTTAAACCAAATAAACAGGGCTGAAGTAGCTGAAGCTTCTTTTGGAGATCCAAGAGATGAGACGATCAAGAAGGGGGAAAGGAGCACACCGCCCCCGATCCCTACGACCCCACTCACAAAGCCAATGCCCATTCCCAGAAGGACGCAAAAGAGGAATCCATGTGACTTACTGTCGTTGCTCCGTTCTGTTTTTTGTGGAATCACCAGTCTAATCGCAGCTAAAAGCAATACCACGGATAGGATGGTGTCGTAGGCCCCACCGTCAATTGCAAGGTACCCTCCCAAAAAGGCAAATGGAACACCACCTAAAACAAACGGGATACTGACCCTGATGATATGGTGACCCCCCTTTCTGAAATGGTAGAATGCAATAGCAGACACCACTAGGTTCAACGACCATGCATGTTGCTTCAACCACGCAGCTTCCATGGTGGCAATCGTCGCCAGTGACATGACGGCTAGGTATCCCGAGGCCCCACCATGGCCCACAGATGAGTATAGCATCGCGACGATCAAGAGGGCGAATGACACCAACGCCACCTCTGTGCCCATCAATGACCCCACCGCCCAGCACAGGCCGCTCTGCAAAACTTGGTTTAACCCATCCGCACCCCTCTTTGTTCACGAGGGAAACCGACTTCAATTAATGACAGTCCGTGGTGCCATGGAGCACGGCGTGCAACCCGAAAGGGCCTTGGAGCTGGCAATGAGGTGCCCATTACGGAGATCTTTCCGTGCCATTGACCTAGGGTCTGCGAGGAACCGCGTTCTCTCCCATTCGCTAAAGTCGCTGGTCGACGACCCGAGGTTCGACAACTCCGCTATGGACGGCTTCGCCGTGAAGGCCACTGATTGCATCGCGCCGAAGGCGCAGCTGCGCATCGTCGGAACCAGCCAAGCAGGGGCGGAACCGTCCCTTGGTATCAGCGCCGGCGAGGCATGCAGGATCATGACCGGCGCCCCGCTTCCCGAGGGAGCGGACGCGATCGTGATGGTTGAGGACACCGAAGTGACTGGCGACACGGTGAGTATCAATGGCCCTGCGAGGATGGGCTACATCAGGAGGAGGGCAGAGAACCTTTCCATCGGACAGGAGGCCCTCCCAACAGGCGCCCTTCTCTCATCGGCGTGCATAGCCCTGGCTGGGACCATGGGCCATGGGACCGTTAGGGTCATCCAGAAGCCGAAGATCGCAATTCTGTCTACAGGCGACGAGCTGGTCCAGCCGGGGGCGAGGCTGGAGGCGGGGCAGATCTACGAGTCGAACTCCCATGCGCTCGCATCACTGGTCGAGGCCATGGGGTGCGAGGCAATTAGACACGAGTCCGCAAATGACTCCCTGAATGAGCTGAGGGCGACACTCGACACCCTGTCAGATTACGATGCCATCCTGACAAGCGGAGGTGTCAGCATGGGCGAGTGGGACCTCGTTCGCAGGATCATGGAGGAGGAGGGCAAGATCTACTTCTGGAGGATGAGACTCAGACCTGGAGGCCCACCACTCTTCGGGACATGGAGGGGGACCCCGCTCTTCGGCCTCCCCGGCAACCCCGTGAGCAGCCTTGTCGTCTTCCACGTCCTCGTCGCGCCGTGGATCGCGAAGTCCCTAGGATACCACGAAGAGATGGGGCCGAGGCTCAGTCACAGGGTCTCAGTCACCCTCGAGGAGGACATCCCTGGGGCGCCCGGGAAGCTATGCCTGAGGAGAATCAGGATAAGGTCCGAGGGCGGCAGATTGCTTGCCACCACGCACACCCATCAGGGCAGCGGCAACATGCATAGCATGGTTGCCCACAACGGCCTTACGCTCCTCCCCCCAGATACCGACGGCAGGAAGGGCGAGACCATTGAGGCAATGTGGCTTCTCTAGATGTTGTTTCTTCCGGACAGATCGCGTTTGTCCACATTACCTCCGTGTGGAAAGTGAGAACACTTAGATCTGCCCCATTGAGATCTGAGTCTATGAATTCCACACTACGAGAGTGGCCTAACTCTCGGCTAGCGGATGAGACCCATCGAATGTCGACTGCTGTGTCGATGTTGTGTCACATGTTTATATGCTGGATTTTTAACTCTAACTCGAGTGATACCTCATGGATGCAAAAACAATACTCAACCCGAAAGGCTGGCTCATTGGCGTTGGAACCGTCAATATTTTGTTCAGCATAATGAATTACGCAATGGGCGGAGATGTCGCCACCACAGCACTGGATGCACAATACGGCGCCCTCTCTGACCGAGAACTTGCCATGGCAACCGGATACGAAGAAGGCTGGGGAATCTTCGGCATTCCTTATGGCGTCTTGGCCATCGCTTCCGGCATCCTGCTCTCTGGCTCTGATCGGGCCAAGATGGCTCTTACCGCCGGCTTGACCTTCATCGTGACCTTCATTGCGTTGGTGACTGTTTCGAACGCAAACGGCTACGAGGTCCCGATGGACCAAGCTGCACCGCTCTTTGTGGTGTTGATCGCCCTCACGGCTTCGGGCTACATGCACATGAACGATGACGAAGCCGAAAGTGCTGAGGCATGAATCTAGTCGAAAAGTAGATTTTCAGCCCAAAGTCTGGTTGATTCTTATTGATTTGCTCGACACGGTCCGCACCACTCAGGCGATGGGTTGTAGCAATCTGGGCCGTACATGTGCTCGGCGTTCCTTCAGGACTCCACCTGGCATTCTGGGCACATGTCCAGGCGTCTGCCTGAGACCCTGATCCGAATGATTGTGGCCCCGCAGACATGGCAGTCCATCCCATTTCTGCAGAACGCCGAGTGCCTGTATGACCGTCGTCGCTCACCCATGTCCTTCCTTCTCCCAGCAAGCTCGTCAGTCACGGTCAGTCCGTTGCTTTCGTACGACCTGATGCTGATGCTTTTCGTCAGTGACCCCCACTTGGTGATTCTTTCTTCGTCCAAATTCTTAGGCTTCGTTTTTGGGTGCACACCAGCCTGATGGAGTATCTCGCTCCTCAGGTAGTTTCCGAGGCCGGCTACGAACGATTGGTCCAGCATCAGCGAGGCAGCGCTCCTACCGTTGAATCGCGGGCTCTCCAACCTGTTGCTGATATCATCCGGGCTGGTTGTTTCATCCAGTATGTCGGGGCCCAACTTGGAGATGTATGGGTGGGCCTCCTCGTCCTTCGTGGGGATAATCTCGACGTCCGTTGCGGACCATAGCCTCACAGCATAGCCCTCTGAGACGAATTCTGCCCTGAGCGACCTGTTCCATCTGACCTTGGTGCTGACTCTGTTGACCGTCCACCTCCCATACAACTGGCTGTGGCTGTACAGGGTCAGTCCATTGTCGAACCGCACCAGGAGGGCCTTGCCACGGGACGTGACTGACTCAACGCTTGCACCACCGATGACTCCGACAAAATCCGAGATGGGGGGATAAGCCAGTTTGACTGAGGTGAGTGAGCTTCCAACAAGCCTGCGTGAGACTTTGTCCGCAGCACGCCTGATTTCGGGCCCCTCTGGCATCAGACCACCTCATGTTCACGGTGTTGTCCTTCCGATCCAATCATGCGATGCATCCGTTCATTCGCGACTGCTGCGTCTGTAAAGAGGTCGAGGAAGGCATCCACGGTGTGCTCGATCGGGTCAGAGTACCCACCTCCCATGAAGATCACACAGGGCAGCCCATTATCCACTACATGGGACAGGACCATTTGATTCCGAATCCTCATCCCAGATCTCGTCACCTCGAGTTTTCCAAGAGCATCGCTTGCAAGAGCGTCGACGCCGGCCTGGAACAGCAAGACGTCCGGTGAGAAGCCACTGACTATGTCCAGCCCCTCTTGCACCTTGTCAAGATACTCCGAATCCCCAACCCCCGTTGGCAACGGCAGGTCGAAGTCACTGGCAACCTTTCTGAATGGGAAGTTCGCTTCACAGTGGACGGAGATTGTGATGGCTCCCGGATTACCCCGGAGAATGGCGGCGGTGCCGTCACCTTGATGTACATCGAGGTCGAGGACTGCGACCCGATCGATGAATTCTCTTTCTAGAGCGATTTTGGCGCAAACCGCGATGTCATTGAAGACGCAGTAGCCAGACCCAAAGTCAGCATGGGAGTGATGGGTGCCTCCCGCCATGTTTCCAGATATCCCCCCATTCTGGCAAACGTGCTCTAACGCAGATATGCTCCCCCCCATGATGAGGAGAGTTCGCCGTCCGAATGAGTCGCTCCAGGGCTTTAACCCGATCCTGTTGATTTCCCTATCGTCCAGTCGACCACCAAGGAACCTGTCGACGTAGTCCGACCCGTGTGCTCTCAGGAGGTCATCCACGGAAGCGGGCCGCGGCTCGCGGAACTCGATGGGGGATGGGAGTTGAGCGTCCTTTATCCGCTCCTTCAGCAGTTGGTAGCGATCGCGGGGAAACCTCGCAGAGGGGTCAATACCCATCGTGTAGAGGTCGTGATACCAGATCGATAACGGCAACTTCGATGGGTAGTGGCTCTCATCGTCCCCCAGCCAAGATGGTGGGGTGCCGCCCCTCATGACGAACCGCCCACGGGCTGGTTACCCACGAACATCCTCAGAATCGCAATGCCAAGGACCCCACTGAGGGTGAAGAGTATCATTGATGAGACGCCTGCGGCAGATATCGCAACCCTGATGATCACGGTGGAGAGCACGAATCCTGTGTTCCGAGCGAGGTTTCGGAAGTCCGTGTAGAACCAATACGAGATGAGGAGGATAAGAATGTCCGCGAGGATGAGGAATGTGAAGAAGTCCAAGAAAAAGATGGTCCGATCAACGGACCCCCCACCGTCCTGGACCCCTGCTATCCAGCTAGTCAATGAGGAGAATGCGATCACTGCGAAGACCACTAGCATGAGGCTCGCAATGGCCTTTTTCGTGAGTATGAAAATCGAGACCTCGTCGCTGAGAGTAGCTGGGTCATTAGCGCTCTTTTTCATGCTGTGATATGTGAGGGAGGTGTAGAACAGTGCTAGGAAGGCAGCGCACTCGATTAGTAGGAAGCCGACGTCGTTGCTTATGCCCCACCCCTCAGAGCTTTCTACACTAGAGAGCCTCTTCAGTATGTCTCGGACTACCAAGAGCGTAGCGATTTCATATTGCTTCCCCACTGAGGATGAAAACGACTCTGGTATGGTTCTAATGAGTTGGTAGACCTCATATGCCAGCAGGATGGAAAACGGGGTATATAGGGCAGAGAGAGGTGATTTCACTAACTCCATTGTGTCCCCTTCAATCGTCAGTTGCCCAGAGTTGTGCAGCACCCACAACGAGAGGTGGGCAGCGAAGCCGATGACCGCAGCAGCGATGGCCACCTTTCGGACCTTGTCATCGGTTTCAGGCCCCATCGCCATCTCGAAACCGGTGTTTATGGCAGTCCGCATGACACCTAGGCCCGAGCTCATTGCACTTAGAGGTGAATTTATCAAAATTAAACAATAACATAGAAAAAAATGAAATTTTTTGCTTGTGGTTGCGAGCATGAGTTCAAGGGCCATGAGAGTTGGAATCACCTCAATGACCGACGTGGCCAGCCATCAGGATCTACAAGAAGTAGATGGGTGGATCGAGGTTAGGGGGGCTAGAACTCACAACCTGAAAAACGTGGACGTGAGGGTGCCAAGAGGCAAGTTCGTGGTCTTCTCGGGTGTGTCTGGAAGTGGGAAATCCAGCCTCGCATTTGATACCCTTTATGCCGAGGGTCAACGCCGGTACATCGAGAGCCTATCATCATACGCCAGACAATTCCTTGGTCAGATGAAGAAGCCAGATTGTGATAGTATCGAGGGGCTTTCCCCCGCGATCAGTATAGATCAGAAGCAGGGTAGCCATAACCCTCGTTCCACTGTTGCAACCGTGACCGAGATAATGGATCACCTCAGGCTCCTATGGGCTAGGATCGGGGTCCCACATTGCCCGGAGTGCGGCAATGAGGTGGCCAGGAGAACAGTACAGGAGATTGTGGATGACGTTATGTGGAAATTCTCGAACAATGGGATCGCAGTCTGGTCACCAGTCGTCAGGAACAGAAAGGGAACCCATGCGGATCTGTTCCAAGCCATGGTGGAACAAGGATATCTCGCGGGGCGCGTGAATGGCCGAGATGCTGAATTCGAAGATCCACCTGAACTCGAGAAAAATCTTCGTCACGACATCGACGTCAGGATAGATCGAATCCGCATTTCCAGGCCAAACAGACAGAGGCTGACTGAGGCGATAGAAATTGCACTAAGGCTGGGTGGTGGGACGGTTGCAATCGAGAATGTAGAGGCATCAGAAGACTCGGAAGATAAAATCGAAGAGGGAGAAATAGTCGCATATTCCGAGGAATTCGCATGCCCTATTCACGGTTCCTTCCTTCCTGAGATGTCACCGCGAGTCTTCTCCTTCAACAATCCGCTCGGCGCCTGCCCGGCCTGCCAAGGGCTCGGAGTGCAGAGGGAATTCTCCCCAGAACTGGTGATCGACCAGAACTCCACCATAGAGGAGGGTTGCATCAAGCCCTTTCGAAGGTCAATGATGTCAGGTTGGTACAAAAGCCAGATGATTCAGGTCTCAAATCATTATTCGATACCAACAGACGTCCCATTCAGGTCTTTGGATGAAGATCATAAGGACATACTCCTATTTGGAACCGGCTCAACGACTATTGGATTTCACTTCGAATCGGACAGAGGATCGTCATATCGCATGAACAGGCCGTGGGAAGGCGTTTTTGCTAGACTCCGAAGAACCCTGACTGACACGAGCTCCGATCGAACAAGGTCCAGACTTTCAGCATTCATGACCGATGAGCCATGCTCCTCCTGCGACGGCAAGAAGTTGAACACTGCAGTTTCAATGGTTTCAGTCGGAGGCATATCTTTGCCTGATTTCTCGGCATCGACTGTAATGGAGGCCCTTGCGATCGTTCAGGCTTGGAAAACGACTGATTTGGACCCCATATGGGAGGACCTAGAAAGAGACCGCCCGACAGGTGTGACCTTGGATAAGACACAGATCTTAGACGAAAGGTCACTGTACATAGGGAATGACGTTATCAAGGAGATAGAGTCAAGATTGCGCTTCCTCGCCCTAGTAGGCCTCGATTACCTCACAATGGACCGGAGAGCCAATACCCTCTCTGGGGGCGAATCACAGAGAATCAGGCTAGCAACTCAAATCGGCACGAGACTCACTGGTGTCATGTACGTCCTCGACGAGCCGAGCATTGGACTCCATCCAAGAGACAACTCACGCTTGTTGGACACATTACGGGAACTCACTGATCTAGGTAACACCCTGATCGTCGTCGAACACGATGAATCCACCTTGGTACAGGCTGATTGGCTTGTTGACCTTGGCCCAGGAGCGGGCAAGGAAGGAGGCGAGATAATAGTTAGCGGCCAAATCGAGGACTTGGTCGACAATCCCAGATCCGAGACAGGGGCGTATTTATCAGGAAGGAAGACCATACCAGTCCCAAAGCAGCGAAAGCCCACCGAAGGTGGATGGCTAGTAGTAAAGAATGCTAAACAGAACAATCTCCAAAGCCTCGACGTCGCGTTCCCACTGGGTTGCATGATTGCTGTGACGGGGGTTTCCGGGAGTGGGAAGTCCTCCCTCGTCACAGAGACTCTCGCCCCTGCGCTCCTTAGGTCGCTCCATCGGTCGGATACGACTCCCGGCCGACATGACGGGATCGAGGGCATGGAACATGTGGACAAAGCGATTGTGATTGACCAATCGCCTATAGGTCGAACACCAAGGTCCAACGCCGCGACCTACACGGGAGTCTTCGACCTGATAAGGGCGCTATTCGCTGAAACCACGCTTTCCAAAGAGAGGGGGTACAAACCAGGCCATTTCTCATTCAATGTCCGAGGCGGGAGGTGTGAGTCATGCAAAGGCGCAGGCTCATCGATCCTGGAAATGAATTTCCTCCCTGACGTCTGGGTGACATGCGAGGTCTGCAAGGGGAAGAGGTACACTAGGGAAACACTGGAAGTGGAGTGGAAGGGGAGAACGATACATGACGTACTGGACATGTCGGTCGACGAAGCTTGCAAGTTGTTCGAAAATCAAAGAAAAATAAGCAGAATACTCACCACATTGCAAGACGTGGGCCTTGGATATATTCGGCTCGGTCAACCTGCAACAACCCTCTCAGGAGGTGAGGCCCAGAGAGTCAAGTTAGCAACTGAGCTCCACCGGCCACCGAAAAAGCACACATTCTACATCCTGGATGAGCCAACGACAGGCCTGTCACTGTTCGACGTCCACCAACTCGTGGAGGTTCTACTTAGGATTAGGTCGAACGGCCACACTGTCGTCATAGTTGAGCATCATTTGGATGTGGTGAAGTCTTGTGATTGGGTGATCGACCTGGGGCCAGAGGGAGGCTCGAGGGGAGGAAGCCTCGTTGCACAGGGCACCCCGGAGGATATCACCACAGTGGAAGAGAGCCATACGGGCCGACATCTGATCGATTTGCTCTGAATTCAGCCTAATTCCTGACAGAGTGACAGCGTAATTGAAAATATACCCACCATCGGATGACCATGTACCGATCGGGCAACCCGGCTTTGAACAATTCCACCTTCGAAGAGAGCTCATACCCAGATAAACCGTGGTGGGAAGCCGGTAACACCTCTGTTGAGAATATTGGAATGACAATAGAGGGGGTTGCTGAGAAAGGCGCCGTCACCTTCCTTCTCTTTATGACGTCCGGGATGACAATTTGGGGCTTTGGGCTAACCGGCCAACCTGAAATTGCGGGGACAATGGCCTTAGGAGGCTTTATTCTGAATGGCATCTTTGGCATGATCCTACTATTGTCATGGTTTACACCGTCTTTCCAAGGCCTGTTTGCAAACCCTTTGTTCGTATTGACATATGCGACATCACAAGGTCTGTTAGTCGGTGGAATAACTTACATTATCGAGCACTCAGGAGGCCCAGATTCCGGTTACCAAGGAATCACGATCCAAGCATTTCTGATCACCGGAATGATCTTTGGAGCTATGTTGGGAGTATATCGATCAGGACTCATAAACGTCAACCACAATTTCCGAATCGCCCTCTATAGTGCCGTATTCGGGATCATGATGGTGTATCTCTTCTCCTTCATCTTGATGCTGTTTGGGGTGAGTGTTCCACTAATCCATGGATCCGGTCCAATAGGGATAGTCTTCTCCCTGCTCGTCATCGCGTTGGGGGCTGGGATGCTTGCCGCTGACTTCGATTTCATAGAGAGGGGGGTGGAGAGTGGTGCCCCTAAGGAGCTCGAATGGAGAGCAGTTTTCGGCTTGATGGTGACATTGATTTGGATATACTTAGAAGTTCTAAGACTGTTAGTGAAACTCCAACAGAGGCGTTGAAGCCAAATCTGGCCAGCAAGGAACAGTCAATCTGTGGGGACTCAGATGGATATCGAAATAATTCTAGCCTACTCCCTAGCGGGACTAACGCTCGCGGTGATCGAGGGAATAAAGCCGGGACCACTGCTTACTATGGTTGTCAGGGAGACTCTGTCTGGTGACCTCCGGGCAGGAATATGGACAGCAGCTGCGCCGATCTTCACCGATGGGCCACTCATTGTGGTTAGCTACCTCTTTGCCTCTGTGATCGTCGATAACCCGTCCATCTTAGTCCTGATCTCTATCTTAGGGGCCCTCTTCATGTTCAAAATGGGCGTGGAGTGCTTCTCAATCGAGCCACCGACGCTGTCTAGCATTCTTGAGCCGACGTCCAGCAAGAAGGCATTCGGGAGGGGCGTGCTAACGAATCTCCTGAATCCCAATGTCTATGTTTTCTGGTTCTTGATCGGAGGGCCGATTATGGCCTCAGCGGTGGCATCAGAGCCTCTAGCACCACTGGCTTATGCTGTCACATTCATTATCGGCATTATCTTGGTAAAATGCCTCATTGCAATCATGCTTCACAGGATGAGGGACGCCATGCCTCGCCATATCTACAAGTTTATTCTGTCTTTGTGCGGTGTTGCCATGATTATCTTCGCGCTTGGCTACTTGGCTTTCGCATGGTCACAGTACCAATCGATTTGAACATCCCCCTGTGCCAATTTAGAACAGATGCGAAAGAAGATTGAGGGCCAGATCGAAGCCCAGACACCCACTGATTATGAACAAGATGGGTTATTGATCCCAGACTCACAGAGTCGAGTTCCCACCGAGTGGAATCGGAACCAAACTACCAGTCCCCCTGAGGTTCGGCCCCTCGGCCAAGGTGCCGAAGATACCGATTTCTCCAGCAACGTTGTGGGCCAAACCGAACCACACCCTGCCATGCTGGTCCACGATGATGTCGTTGAAGTCTCCGAAGCCTCCACACCTCTCGTAGCCGCAGGCTTGGAAGCTATCCTCCAATGGATCATTATGCTCATTTAGTTGGACTGTGGTAATCATCACTTGATCGGAAAAGGCGTCCTGTATCACACTCAGGTACCCATTCCATGTGTCGCCACCGTTGTAGGTCCCAATGTACCCCATAGCGACCTGGCCGGGCCCCCCAGCGGCTATGACGGGAAAGCCAGTGCCGTTGAGCCCTATCGGTGGTGCAATCATTAGTGGAGTGCTCCATGTCTCCGCCTCGTCAGTGGAATAGGAGTAGTAGGGCATGTTGTCAAGACCCATCCACATGGCGTGCACGTTGTCATCTTCGTCGGCAAAGACCTGTGCCTCCTCGAAGTTCCAAGTCTCAGCGGTGCCTGACGACTCGGTCGGCAGGGGGTGTTCAGTCCAAGAAATCCCTCCATCCACACTTCGGTAGATCGAGTACCCTTCTCCACCATCACACCCTCTGTGTCCTCTGTAGAAATTACCATTGTTCGATCCAACCATATGACCGGTTAACCCACCACTCTCGCAGTTTGACGGAGTTCCCGGGAGCTCTGGACCCCATGTCAATCCCCCATCATTGCTTGCCGAGCAGACAGGATAGGGGTAATTCCCATTCACGCAGAAGACCCAGGTAGTCGGATGTGCGAGTGCCGGGTAGGGCGATGATGCGATGGTTTGGTGATCCTGTACTGACCACCCTGTTGCCACGGAGGGGCCAAACCACGATCCACCCTCATTATCAGACCACTCCACAGTCATGCCGAGAAGCGCATGCATGTCGAACTTCATTATTCGATCAGTCCATGGGTCGACATATACGTAAGGATCGTTGCTGTTCGGGACTGGGGCCATGGCGTCGTACACGTTTTCGCAGGAATACTCTCCCAGGCTCACCATATTGACCAGTCCACTGCATTGGACGATGGCAGTGGAGCCCGCCGGCCCATTCCCGTAACTGGACATGTACAGATTATCGGAGGAGGTCACTCCGATGGTCGGCTCGAATGTTGTCATACCGATCCCATAGTAGGACCCAACGGTACAGACAGGCGTTTGCCAACCCTCCTCCCATGCGATGCTATCAGCAGGAGTTGCGTTGGTGAAGTGATACCATGTGGTTTCCGGAATGCCACTCTCACAGGGATCGGGGAAATGGAACGGTGTGTTGCCATTTTCTTTGTCTTCCGAGGAGAGGCAACCACTCCAACCACCCATCATGACAACCAATACGAGGCAAGTTGAATGTAGGCGCACAGCAACCCCAGAACGCTCGAACTCATGACTTGTGCGCATTACAACCACTTAGACTCGAAGATCGGTTCGAACGTGTCGACCACGGATGTTGAAGGCTCCATCCAAGACATACCAAGGTCTCTCTTGGCAGGGTTGGAGTCCCAATTCAGAACAGTTCCAAGATGCGTCCTTGCCCAAGAGATGCTTGCAGCAGGGTGAATTCCAGCTGCCAACAGTGCAAGTGGGTATGGTATCGGTATCCTCGGCCATCTATGCTCTGGATACGATTTTCTTAGTACGGCCACGACTTCCTTCATCCACATCGAGCCCGAGGTGACCAAGTATCTCCCACCATCCTCGCCCATGTCGAGCGCTCTGACGTGAGACTCGGCCACATCTCGAACATCCACGATGTTGATGTTCATTGGAATGATCGCAGGTATACTTCTTCGTGCAAGCATCATCATGATTGTCAGGGACCCTCTCAAGTGGACTCTTGATAGAGGGGGGCCGAATACCATACAGGGGTGAATGGTCTTGAGCATCCTACCCTGTTTGGACCCAATATCATTGTGCCATTTTCTGATTTCCCGCTCCGCGAGAACCTTCGCTAGGCCATATGGGTTCTTTTCTAAGGTCGCATCGTCAGCCCAGACCTCAGATGACAGTGTAGCCCCACTCTCCCATTTCATCGGTCTGATGGCTGCAGTGGAGGAAGTGTGAACTATACGTTCAATTGACTGATGCTTATTCAGGGCAGAGATGACGTTTTTCGTGCCATCTAGACTTGGGCTCAATATCTTCTTCTGGGGGTCAGATGATCGAATCATCACGGTAGCAGCGGTGTGTATGAGGTCCGTGCAGCCATCGAGTAGAGCGTTTACGGCATCCAGGTCGAGAACGTCTGTGGCCACAACCTCGAGGGAGCCACCGGCTTGTAAAGGGAGTTTTCGCAGGTGTGAAACTCTCTCCTCCGAGTGGGGCAATCGAACGCCTGCTCGAACTCGATAGCCACGGGCCAGCAGAACCTTGACCACATGGCTTCCAATGTAACCATTGGCCCCAGTCACTGCAATCACCCTGTCACGGCCCATATGCCCCCATGGGGGTGATTGCTTCAGAACTTTCCTAGGCCAGGTCCTCACTGAGCCTTTCTAACAGTTCCTGGAGGTCTTGGTCATCCGGGATGAGCGTCGACGCCTCTTGCGCTGCGAAAAGGGCTGAATTCATCTGTCCGAGCTCTAGGTGGGCCCTAGCAAGGTTGGTCCACGCTACCCCCCTCTCCCCGTACTTTTCAGAGTTGATCGCACCGCGGAACCATTGAATCGAGAATTCTGGGTCGCCCTTGTTGAGCATTGCCTCACCGATCTCATTCCAAGAGCCGCCGAATCTTGGGTCTGTCTCAATTGCCTTCCGTTGCCATGCGAGATAATTCAAGTCACTCTCCCTGAAGGTCATTCCTAGGAAAGAGGCCGCCTCTGAGGAGGGAGCCATCTGAAATGAGGACCCATGGTGCTCGGCTGCTAGATCACTGACTCCCAGCCTTTGGAGCACGTGACCCATGCGAAAAAGGTCTTCAGCAATGCGCAAACGTGAATCGCCTTCGACCTCTGAGAACTCAAACCCAGGCCCGAGCGAATCCCAGGTCGACTGGATCAGTTGAAGCAGAATCAACGGACCTAGCCTGTCCCTGATTGGATCTCGGTTTGCCGCCCTCCAAGCATCATCCACACTCCATCCACTTCCAGGGCTTTCTGTGTGTGGAGCTGGTAAGTCTACATCCGAACAGAGACATTCAACCACAGGCTCTGGAAGCAAGTCAACGTTCCATATCGCCAACCTCTGGGCCAAGAACCCCCCGTCATCCCATTTCACGGACTGAAGCATGATGCCAGAGTCCTCGACGATTGGCAATATCGAACAACCACCTCTTGCCATGGTTTCCAGAATGGAGATAGGTGGCTCGGCCATTCCACCAGTGATCAGTATCCTATCCCAGCCAGCGAGTGGCCGATCGTCTCTGTGGGATCCGATCATCCTCCATTCCACATCACATCCAAGCGCTTCAGCTGCTTGATCGAGTCGCAGAGCGCTCCACCTGGAACGAAGCTCACTCAATCTTTCTTCAACGGTTCCGACGATTCTGATTCTGCGCGCTCCAAGTTGCATTGCTATCTCTGTCCACCAATTCCCCCTAGGCCCAATGATCAGCACATCGTCTCCTTGTCGAATGTCCAAGGACTGTAGAACCTGGATCGTCTCATAGAGCCCGGGTAGCAACGATTGGTGAACTGAGACGTCTCTCCACCAGGGCATGCGAAGTGCACTAGTCTCTATGTTAACGTCCCCTATATCCGATGGAAGGGGCAATGAGTGGTAACCACGAGATGACCTTAGAAGAGCGTCATGCAGCGGTCCGGATTGGAGGACCCCCATTTTGGAAAACATCTCCACCATACGATCATGACTGGAGAGCCTAGGCCATTTCTCGACGATAGGCAGGTCATTTATGCGATCAGCGCCAAAAGGTCCCCAGTCTTCCTCCATGGCACGACAAAGAACGGTCATGGCACTTGAATGAAACCCCTGTTCGTTCGACGGTCACATCAATTGAACAACGAGTCCACCGAAGGAACCACGAGGTCGATCTTAACATGAGAGGACTCTGCATCTTCCAGGCTCGCCTCACCTGAAAGTACCAAGACTCCATGCACTCCAGACGCCTCCGCCATCGCCATGTCAGTGTAGATCCTATCTCCGATCATCGCGCATCTACCAGCGTCAAGTCCAATTTCGTTGAGCACCCCATTGATCATGCTTGCATTGGGCTTTCCACAGATCATTGATGGCTTCACGCCCGTCGTGGCCTCGAACAAGGCAAGGTAGGCGCCGACATCCGGAAGCCCCCCTACAGGAGAGGGACAGACAATATCGGGGTGACTCGCTATCAGGGGGACCCCGTTGTGAAGATGTTCGGAAGCCACGCTCAGTTTTTCATAGCTAATTTCTGTATCATATCCCAAGACAACCGCTTGAGGGGCCCCACTTTCGCAGCAAACTCCAGCAGACGTGAGCATTTCCATCATCCCTCTTGTTCCGACAAGGTATGTCTCTGAGATACTCTGTGACTCCAGCCAGCGAAGCAAATCATGGGTCGACAGTAGAACCTCTTCTTCCGAGGCGATGATTCCCATGCTGCGCAGCTTCGACAGGTACTGGGCCACGGAACGACTTGAGTTGTTCGATAGGAAGTATCGCCTAACTCCCCTGTCCTCTAGGCGGGTGAGGAAATCAGACGCTCCATCTATCAGGGAGTTACCAAGGTAGATGGTCCCGTCTAGGTCGAGGAATACTGCTTCAATGCTCTCCATGTCGGTCGTGAGGCCCATTCGATGATCCCCCCTCATGGCAACACTATTGTCTTGAACAGGAACCACTTGCTGTAGAGCTGACCTTGGGCCTCCTTGCTGGCAATCATTTCAGTTAGTATCTCCCCGATCTTCGGCTTCTTGGAGGCTCTTCGCACGAACCAGCTCATGAGTCGCTTTCTCTTGACAAGTCCCTGGAGTCGGTACGAGTTGCTCAGTTCGTTGCCTAGCTCCTCCCAGAGAGCCTCCATGTACTCAGCCGCTTGATCCGCGGGAAAGCCGTCTGCGTGCTCATCTCGATCGAAGTATTTCGAGGTCAACTTTGCAGAGACCAGTGCATTCCCTATGCCCTCTCCGGTGAACGGGTCAACTAGGCTAGCAGAGTCTCCCACGCACATGGCCCCTGCCATCGCACCCCTTCTCGGTTGGAACGATGGTGGCGTGGACCTTGGCGATCCAAACGGTAATTGCCATCCCTTGCCCGTACCACTTACCATCTTTGCATCCTTGAATCGATGGCTGAACCTTTCAGACTCAGATGTTATCCATTTCTGCATCTTTTTGAGTGAGGACCGCATCCCCTGTTGCTTGCGTTGTTCAGAGATGACCATGCCAACACCCACGTTAACAACGTTCTCGCCAACGGGGAAGATCCAGAAGTATCCCGGATTGACCTCGTCAATAAAGTGGATCTCTATCGGACCGGTATCGCTCTCACAGCCCCCGACTCCCGTCCAATACTCTCTGTAGCCTCCACAGAAGTGCTCATCATCCCGAAAGGGCTCGTTGAAAACAGACTCCGTGATCTTCCTCGATACTGGGCAGTTGTAACCAGCGGCTCCAATCGTTAGCGGCGCATTGAAACTCATGATGACACCGTCCTTTTTGGTGCCAATGTGACCTGTGACTCCAGTAATCGCAGGTCCGTTTGGGCGCTCTTCGACAATGACGTCAGTGACCGAGAAATTCTGAACGACCGCTCCACCATTCTCGATTACTAGATCTGTGGCCTGTTTGAACATCATATAGTCAAACTGCATTCTCGGTAGGGCGTATCCAGCTTCCAGCCTGTTGAAGCTCTCTTCGGGCAGCATCACACGGACCTCTGATCCATCAGATGAGGAGAAGACGATGGAGTCAACTCTGAAGTGTGGGGTCTGTTCAATCATCGGTTTGACACCCAATTCAGCAACGTGAGACAGTGATTTACCGCCCACGGCGTCTCCGCATATCTTGTCCCTCGGCCACTCTTCCTTCTCGAGGAGCAGCACCCTCGAGCCAGCAATTGAGTGATACCCTGCCGCAGCCGAACCTCCTGGCCCACCACCTACTACTATGACGTCGAAAGTCGAACCGTCGTTAGGAATGGCCCCAGAATCAATTGGCTTCTTCCACTCCTCCATGGGTATCCCTGCCTACCCATAGAGGCCCCAGTCTTCAATATTAACCACGTATTTGATGACCGATGGCATAGCGAGTATGGATATGAACGACGATATCCTCGTGGTGCAGACTACGCTCCCTGGAGGTATGAATCAGTCAGAGGTCGGTGATTGGTGCAATCATGCGATCCAAATCGGGATTGCTGCCTGCATACAGGTTGGCAGGATCGAATCTCTGTACCAATGGGATGGGGAAAGCCGTTCAAGCCCTGAATGGTCCATTCAGATCAAGACCTCTGTAGCATCCAAACCAAGAGTGTTAACTTGGTTGCAGGACAACCATCCTTACGAGGTCCCGGAAATAATATGGTGGAAAGCCCATGCTGAGGAGAAATATCGCGACTGGATCCATGAAGGATTCTTGAAATAAGCCAAAATTACTATTTTTGTCCCCAATGGATAAACTATCGTGGATCTATCTTCAGAGGCTTGCCTATTCATTTTGGTACTTGTCATCGGCGTTTTTCTCAACCCATGGGAGTTGTTGTTATTCCGGATTGCACTCGCTGGGAATGAAAAAGATAGCAGCACCCCCTCTATACTAGGAGAGCCTGAGGCGTTCGCAGCCTGCCGAGTCGACGAATGCAGCAGAGAAGTCATGTTCAACAGCCATTTCTGTCACGGACATGTCGGATACCACAACAACCCAAGCGAGTATTTGGCAACATTGAATGGGACGGCTGAACACCGGCCCACGGGAGAGGATTCCGAGATAGGCTCTGAGTGGTGGAATCTGGCGAACGAGTGACATGGTTGTGCGGGAGAAGGGCCGAGAGGTACCGACCACTTGGTGGAGCTCCGAAGAAGTTCACTCCATACGACCAAGGAGGAGCACGCTTTCAATCCTAATTCTCGGCCTATTTCTGTTCGGCTTGGGGGATGCGGTGATTATCAGCGCAGATTGGGGTGTAACACCCTGGACAGTCCTGGCAGACGGGCTCTCGGCCCTATTGGGCACAAGCATAGGAATAGCCACCTTCATCGTTAGCCTGGCAGTGCTTGTTCTGTGGGTCCCCCTCGGAGAGAAGCCCGGAGTAGGGACAATTCTGAATGTCGTAATCATCGCCGGGACGATTGAAATCTTCTTGCCCCAACTAGGTAGCAGCCCGAATCCGTTGGATTCAATTTTTCGAATCGTTGGAGGAACAGCCCTTATCGCCGTCGGTAGTGCGCTATACCTCACTTGCAACCTCGGACCCGGCCCTCGAGACGGGTGGATGACCGGATTGCACAGGGCAACAGGTAAGCCAATCGGATTTGTCAGGGGAACGATAGAGACTTTTGTTCTGCTAGCAGGCTGGCTGCTAGGCGGGGACCTGTGGGTCGGAACAGTACTCTTCGCCTTGCTAATCGGGCCGGCTGTGGCAATCTGTCTGAGAATAACCGCAGCGGCAGCATCACAAGATGGGACCCGTGTGAACTCCGATTAGTATCACAATTGTGGAGAAGACCGTAATCAGAATATTGTCATCTATTGGGCCAAACTCGTAGCGCTCTACGAAGGTAGCCACCCCAGCGGAGATCAATCCCCACAGAGGTATGGAGGGATCCCCTGCCATACCGACGTACCAACCCAATGGGGCGCTGACGATGAACATGAAGAGGTTACCAATGGCGCTCTTGGACCTTTTTCGAATCACAGCATTCCTCACAACTCCCGTCACGCCATCCCCGAAGGCCATGAAAAGAGAAGGCAAGATCGCCAGCCAAGGGTCCCCGACCAACCACCAAATCAGCGTTATAGAGGTCCACCACATGAATGCAAACTTCACATCGTTCTGGTTCATCTCCGTCTGGAACCAGTACATCCGCTTTCCAGAGAGGTGACCGATCCACGTGAATATCATCAGAAGCGCGCCACAGACGGCAGGGTACCAAAGGCTGGAGAACAGGATGGGAACTGATAGGGACCCGACTCCACCAGCTAGCATATGCACGATCTTTCTGTTGTAGTAAACCGCTCTGATATGCTCAACCCCCCGGCTGACCATCAAATCATAGGGAGCTTTGGTGGCGAACAGAACCACCATCACATAGATTCCGATGCCTATGGCGGCTATCGGCTGCATTGAGGGCTCAATCAGGGCCATGGGTGGGCCAACATGAACTCAGATTAAACCACTCCCCAAACGGATAGTTCATTTTACTCCCAGCGTGTGACCAAACATGGCCGCCGATGATGACAGTGGAGAGTTTGCGACAAAAGCCGTCCATTCGGGCATGATCGAGATAGAGGGCTCAGCTACGACTCCCATCTTCAGAACCTCAACTTACAGGCTCACAGATGAGAAATACCAAGGTTGGGCAGATGGGCTCCATCACACCGTTGTTTACAGTAGGATATCGAGCGTAAACTCTGAGGTTGTCTCGGCAAAGCTGGCAGCGTTGGAGGGTGCAGAGGATGCCGAAGTGTTCTCAAGCGGCATGGCAGCTATCTCAACTACCCTAATGACCCTGCTATCCAAAGGGGATCACATAGTTGCAACGCCCGATTGCTATGGGGGGACCTACGGGCTCTTGACCGAGATCCTGCCCAGAATGGGTATAGAAGTGACCATGGCGGATGTCAGGGATCCAGAGTCCTATCAGAGGGCCATTCAAGACAACACGAAGGTCCTGTATGTCGAGACGATGACAAATCCTACTCTGAAGGTCTGCGACTTGGCGGCCATGGCGGAGGTTGCGAACAAGAATGGCTTGGTATCAGTCGTTGACAACACGTTTGCATCGCCTTGGTCATGTAAGCCAGTTGAAATGGGCTTTGACATCGTTCTACACTCCGGAACGAAGTACCTCGGAGGCCATGCTGACTTAACCGCCGGCTTCGCGGCGGGCAAGAAGGACCTCATCGAACAGATTTTTCATCACAAGGTGTACTTCGGTGGGGCAGCGGATCCCCAGATGTGCTACCTCTTGGAGAGGGGAATGAGAACCCTCCACACTCGCATGCCCGTCCACGCATCAAATTCAGCGGAACTAGCCAGGCGACTGTCGTCCCACGAGATGGTCGAGAAGGTAATCCACTCGTCCTTGGAATCACATCCCGATCACGCCATTGCCCAAAAAATCATGCCGAACGGGAGTGGAATGCTCGCCTTTGTGATCAAAGGCGGAGATCAATCCGCACTCAAGTTCATGAGGTCACTCGATATTATCTTCGAGGCCACAAGCCTCGGCGGGGTCGAGTCACTCGTGGAGTGCCCATTCAATTCAAGCCACATGTTCGTGCCTGAGGAAGTCAGACACGAAGCAGGTGTTGTACCCGGCTTTGTCCGAATGAGCATTGGCATCGAGGATGTGGAGGATCTCTGGAACGACATAGACAGAGGGCTTAACTCTGCCAAGCAAATGATGGTCGAGTTAAGTTGATGATGTTATGGATCCTGAATTATTGATTGCATCACTCGTGTTCATCGTTCCAATGTGCTTTACGCCTGGACCGAACAACGTCCTTTGTGCTGCCCATGGGTCAAGATTTGGGTTCAAAGCAACGATGCCACTGATTGGTGGTATGGCAATAGGTTGGTCATCCCTGGGTCTATTGATTGCAGCAGGGACTGGGGTTATCGAGAGGAATGAGGGAGCATTTCAGACGTTGGCTGTTTTAGGGGCAGTTTACATTGCCTATCTGGGCCTGAAAATCGCAAGATCGAACCCTACGAATGAGGCGGAAATCGATGACTCATTGGGCCTTAGGACTGGTGTTGTGTTGCAAATTGTGAATGGGAAGGCATGGATCCACTTCCTTGTCCTGATGACTACCTTCGGCAGCGTATTCGGTGATGAGTACTCGGGGAAAGTCGCGTTGGTTGCCCTCAATCTCCTATTCGGCCTCC
Source organism: Methanobacteriota archaeon (assembly GCA_011523055.1). Classification (GTDB taxonomy): domain Archaea; phylum Thermoplasmatota; class Poseidoniia; order Poseidoniales; family Thalassarchaeaceae; genus MGIIb-N1. The sequence goes on along the minus strand of WTHQ01000039.1, from coordinate 105,086 downwards.
CTGCGGTGATGACTTGGGCCGCCTTCGGGCACTATCTCAGTAAAGTGTTCACATCAAGGCGGTCATCTAAGCTGTTGAACGGCTCTTTCGGCATAGCTCTGATTTGCTTGTCAATTTGGATAGTTCTCCCCTGATGGTAATCATCCGATTACTCAATCGAGACGCCACAGGCAGAAGCGAGTTCGATCATCGCAGCCCTGTATTCTTGCACCGATCCACGATCAGTTTTGAGAAGCAACATTCCGGCGTCGTACAAGGAAGAGAGGTAAGGGACCCAATCACCACCCTTGTCACGGCTGTCCTTGTCGAATCTCCAAGCATCAGACTCTGTCTTGTTGTGCACCACCAGCCAAGCCCATCCCATCGCTTGAAGTAGCCCCTTCTGTTTGGAGGTCGTGGAAACTGTGGAGGACACCCCCGACCTGAAGGATTCCCTTACTAGGCCGTCCGCGAATGCCAGAGGCTCTGGCAGATTTTGATCACTCCATGGCAAGAGTCGCAGACGGTCCTCAATGCTCCTATCTTGGTCTATTTGCCTCAGAAAGGCCCCGAACCCCTGCTTCCTCCTTGATTGTCGCTCAAGTATGTCCTGCGCCTCAGGGCCTTGCATGTTGAACATTGATTCCAATAGGTGGAGTCCATGTTCTTCCCAAAGCGTCATCAGAACAGGGTGGCAGGCAGCCTCATCGACTCTCACAACTTGATGTTCAAGATATTCAAAGGTACCATCCTCCTTCACATGGATACCTTCTTCTAAGCCATCAAGAACCACCTTCAACGCCCTCCTCTCGAGTTCCGTGCCGTCCAAACTCTCGAGGAATCCTGACCTATCCTCGTCTGTGAACCAGACGTTTCGACTGAGAAATCCACTGGTTATCGAGGAGAGGATCCTTCTTCTACAGACCTCTGCAATCAAATTGTCTGGTATTCTGGACGACATCCACTCGTTTAGCGCGTCTTGTACATCCTCAAGTCCCTTCTCTGGAAGATCCAGGTCCTCTGGCCAGCCATTCGGCCTCCAGTTCCATCTGGCCTCAGCAACGGCGGGGATTCTCGGGGGTAGCATGCCGAGTGCGATCGAGGGTATGATGGCCCCATCCTTGTGATTCAGGTCCTCTGAGGATATCCCAACTTCAGTGCCGTCGTTGAATGAGATGCCAACCCAGCCCGCCGTGGTGGGAAGCTGAGTGTCAAGGGCATCATGGGGGAGTGATTTGCTAGAAAAGCCGGAATCACCTTTCTTCATGGTAAGCGGACACGAGTTCAATGACCATTCAACCCATTCCCGGGGCGCCCTGGCTTCAGTTCCTGTGTATACAAAGCCACCTTCCCATGAGAAGAAGTAGTGCCCAGCCTTGGCATGATCGTCCCATAGGAGAAGTCTCAGACGGTGGTTTGTGTGATTCTGAATTGCGGCTTGATGACCCTGTTTTCCATTTCCTCTTCTAAGGTAACTGGCGTTGCCAAACAATTGGTTTTTGAAGACAGATACTGTGCTCCAATCCTCCTCAGATGCAGCTAACAAGGACCCAGCAAGCGCTCGGGAGACCGCGTCCCCCCTCCTTTTGATCATCTTCTTGGATAACCACCTAGTATTGTGCCTCTTGCCCGAGACTACGTCTACCGACCGAAGAGTGTAGGCCATAGGGTCTTTCCATGGCCTGCCGAGCTCGGCATCGATCGTGGGAAGTATGACCTCAGGATCCTCCAATAGCCTCTCTAGGTTCTTCTCCAACCTCTTCTGAATTTCCTTGGACGCCTGCTTTATGCCGCGGACCTTGACCCTTTGCTTCCTATTCTTGTCCCCTGGAAACCTAACCTGCGCAGGTGGGCGGGCCATGACTTTCCGACTACCCTATTCCCCTTGATTCCCTCGGTGCACTTCAAGAACTGGGTTGGATTCTGATTGCATCGAACGCTGCATGTTCCAATTCATCCATTTCTGCAGGTATGATCATGCAATGGATCCTCCCCGATTGTATATTGGCTATTTCTCTGAGACAGCCAGAGCGAATTAACTGACTAGATGTCCCGAGGTCACTGAGTAGTATGCAATTCCAATCCAGGACATGACCGCCTGTAGGTCGAGCTGGGGGATCAGAACTACCAATCCTGTTCTGCATTCTTAGGAGAACATCGACTGCTTGGCCCGGATTCATTGGAATGGGCCTATCTTTCCCCATGCCTGTTGGGTCCAGATCGAGCAGGACTAGTGTGTGAAGATTGTTGGAGAGATTGTCGAGCATCATCTGCATTGGCGATGTGGGCAGGTAGTCCTCGTATGGGTATGGCAATGTGACCTGTCTACCGAAACGATAGGATTGAAGACCGCTGTTCGTGACGGCTAAGCTTGTGGCCGAAATCCCTGGTATTACCAGAGTCAGGATTCCCCGCTCTCGCGCTCGAATTAGCAGGTCAACATGGGTCGTCGCGTGAAGTGGGTCGCCAACCACCAAAAGGGCAACCGAGGAGTGCCCCGAGAGCTCTAGTAACTCCTCAGGACCCTCAATTTCAGGCCTCATTAGCATTGTCCAATCACCGAGAAACTCACTTAGTAGATCCTCCTGAGCCGGTGGCAACGTGGCCGTATACCCCTCGAGAAACCGATAATCCGCTTCCCTCGCTGCATCAATGGCATTTTTTGTCATTAGTCCTAAGTCTCCTGGCCCCAGTCCAATCAATGTCAGACCGGGACGGGGAGGAATCTGGCCCATGGCCCTCTGAAGCGCCCCCCCTTCAAGAAGTAGATCTAGGAGCTCAAGATCCGTCATTGTGAAGCATGGGTCGCCACCCCGTTGGCTGTGGGCCCCCATCTCGAGGTACCGAACTCCGAGGTTCAGAAGACCATCGAGCTCCTTTCCGCTGAGGGCTGGATGGGAGAGGGCTTTCGAATACATCCGGGCCCTGATGGAAAAACAAGACTGATCCCATTGAATCAAGATGCGCCAAAACCACTCCCTCCGCCGCTGGACATCTTTGCTTTAGTCGCCACCATAGGAGTTCCAGAAGACAGGAAGAGACCCTCTTGGCTTCAACTTCTTGAGGAGGATATAGGTGAAGCATTGGTTGAAAAGCACCGTAAATCATGGCCCTCATCGCACGAGCTTATCGGAGATATGATGATCCTCAAGATGGAAGAATCAATCAGAGAGTTCCAATTCCAGATCATTAAATCCAAGATGACCGCCAATCCCAATGTCAGACTGGTCTTGGAAGATAATGGGGTTAAGGGAGAACATAGAGTTAGGGACTTACGTCCAATAGGAGTGAGGGAGAATGGGAAAATCAACGCCGTCACAATGGACTCTGACATCTCAACTGAGGTGACTACCAGAGAGTCTGGTTGTCAAATACTATGCGACCCTGGCGTTGCCTATTACTCATCACGACTCCAAACGGAGAGAATAGCCACAGCTGAGGAGGCGAAGAGACTCTCTGATGCAATTGGCTCCCCAATAAGGGTCGCAGATCCTTTTTGCGGCGTTGGCCCAGCGTTGGCCCACATGATCAACATCCCAAATTTAGTGTCTTCAGTACTGGCGACTGATCTGAACCCAGGGGCAATCAGGCTCCTCAACGAGAATCTCAGAAGGTGGATGAGATTGCCATTCGACATCGACAACACAGAATTTACAGAATGGGGGGAAGGCCTGTGGTCAGGAGTTGCTGACGCAGGGCAACTCGAGAAAATGAAAGTGCCTATGGATTTTTGGAATTTATTAATTATAAATTTGCCACACAAATTCCTCAGGTTCCTCCCACTGTTGCTGCCCTTGATGGACTCCTCTAAGCCATATGTGGTACGAGGCCGTCTTGTTTGTGGAGATGATGAAATCCCTCAAATTAAGACAAAGATCTCCGAAGATTTGCCTGACGGTTCGGACATAATCATAGATCCGAGGAGCGAGTATAGCCCATCAAGCAAACTGTGCTCAGTTACGATCAGGACTCCAGATTCAAGCACTTGATCACGACCAGCAGGACATAACACCTACCAACTCACCAGGTCTTCATCTACAAGTCCGATCCTACGGTTTCCCTAAGCAAGGTGGTGAACACCCAAGTACCGACACCATGGAGCCAGCCACCACCTCGATCTCAACCGTTTCCTCCCTAGTTGGCTGACACTCGATTATATCCTGCATTGGTGAGGGTAGCTTAATGCAACCGTCTAATCACTCCACACGAGATGGGATACTAGCGGGACTTGGGCGATTCACCCACAAGAAGAGAGGCCTCGTTACCGCACTGTCGCTTGCCACCTTGGCACTATCGGGGGTTTTGATCGCAGGGGGTAACGAGTTCGAGGACGGCAACCAGCCCCCACCCAGCATAGAGGCTGGGCGGGCACTCGAATTGGTGAGCGAAGAACTTCCGGTGACATCGACCAACACAGTGACCTACATCTTCTCGCACGGTGAGTGGGATTGGTCAGAAGATAGGTTCGAGAATGAGCTGAATGCGTCGCTAGACGATCTGCAGGAAATAGATCTGGAAGTTCTCAGCGTTTCAACGGCCTACGACGACAGGGAAAACCCCGTCCATCTGGCCCAACACGTTTCACAGGATGGTAAGCGAACGGCCGTCTTCGTACAGTTCGGCGGGACAGACGAGCAGGTCGAACATGAGTTGGGCAACATCAAGGACAGCATCTCATCAGAAGATCTTGAGGTACTAGTGACTGGAAGCCTGGTGATTAGCCATGATTTCGACAGGCTACTGGAACAGGACCAGATCAGAGCCGAGATAATCGGCCTGCCCCTGTCCTTCCTCATCCTCTTGTTCGTATTCGGCACCCTGTCAGCAGCTGCCCTGCCCATGGCGATTGTCGCTCTCATGCTCCCTCTTGCGATCGGCCTATCGTTCCTCATATCCCACTACTTCTCGATGACCCAATACTCAACCAGTATGATTTCACTCATCGGAATCGCAGTATCCATCGATTACAGCCTCTTTATGATCAGCCGCTTTCGCGAGGAATTGGAAGCAGGTGCCACGACAGAGGACGCAATCGCGACCATGATGCACACAGCAGGCCGGGCTATACTCTACTCCGGTGCTACTGTTGCAGTAGGCCTCTGTAGCCTGTTCTACTTCTCGGAGACTCACATGCCTTCGATGGGCATGGGTGCTTTCCTAGCGGTCCTCGGGGCCCTGTTGTACTCCTTGACCCTACTACCGGCCCTACTGTCGTTCCTGGGCGCAAGGATAAATTCACTCAGAGTCCCAATACCCGGTGCGAATCGCAAGACAAAGTTCTGGGAGACATTCTCAACGAAAGTCATGAAGAATCCAGTACGATGGCTTGTCCCAGCCATGGCGGTACTCCTCCTCTTGGGGTCACCTTTCCTCAATGTTCAGCTAACTGCAGGAGGGGTGGAGGCACTCCCACCGGATCTTGAATCCAGACAGGCGCTAGAGATTCTCGAGGATGAATTTCCGGCCTTCACAGCATCTGTTGTTCCACTGGTAGTGGTATTCGAGGAAGGACATGACCCCTACTCAAAAGAAGTTGCACAGGGAATGGAATCCATCTGCCAGGGCATTCGAGGCATAACAGGGGTAATTTCGATCGAGCATCCGATGTGCAAGCCGGACCTCTTCGATTTGGAATTTGAGCAATGGCCCGAGAACGACAGAATCCTCTGGCAGACTACTGTCTCGCAAAACATAGCCATGATCGATGTTGCCACAACGTTCGCAAGCGGCACCGATGAGGCGGAGCAACTAATCAAGGACATAAGAACTCAGACGGTGGACTCAGGCCAAGAGGTTCTCGTGGGTGGATGGTCTTCATTCGAGGTGGATATGAAACAGCATCTCTCAGACCGGATTCCAATTGTCCTCGCATTCGTGCTGATCCTGACTATGGTGTTGGTTTGGATGCAAGTCAGATCGGTCATTGTTCCAGTCAAAGCAGTTCTGATGAACATTCTCTCCGTATCAGCCTCGTTCGGGCTAATTGTAGTCGTGTTTCAGGAGGGCCTGCTTGCAGACGCATTGAACTTCACCCCCCAGCCCCTTGACTTGATGGTGCCCCCCCTTGTCTTCGGCATTGCCTTTGGCCTCTCCATGGACTATGAGGTGCTGATGCTCTCAAGAATCCACGAGGCTTGGAATGAGACCGGGGACAATACTCTCGCGGTCTCCACTGGGCTGCAGGCGTCTGGAAGCCTGATAACTGGAGCTGCAGCGATAATGATCGCTGTGTTCTCCGGATTCATTTTCGCAGATGTTATGATCATCAAGTCCATTGGTTTCGCACTAGCCATTGCCGTATTCGTAGACGCGACGATCGTTCGTGCGATCGTAGTTCCATCTGCCATGAGGCTCATGGGCAAAGCAAATTGGTGGTCTCCACGCTTTGGAAAAGGCGTCTAAGATATCCCTCGGAGCCCAAGTGAAGCATGAAACGTAGATTAGATTGGAGTGTGGTTTTGAGGAATGAGACTTATCCAAATCATTTGCGTCATTTCAATGGCCTCTTCAGTGGTTACCGCTGATTCGTACACCATACTGGGGACATTGACATATCCGAACAACACGGCGGTCCAATACGAGGAAATCGTCATCGAATGTGAGCCACACGCATACGACTGCGTGAAATTTTCAGGAGGATCTTCGATGAGCGATTTTAGCGGAGGATACCGAATGGAGTTGGAATTTGAGGAAGGAGATGATGGAATTGAAGTTATTCTAACTGTCCGAGGTGAGAGATTCTACCACACAATCTCATTCGACAATTCGTCACAGAGTAACGGAGATTACTACGCCTACCTGAATCTGACTCTGGCTCAGGACCCCCCGGTATCTCCACTTTCTGCGGGTTTTGTTTGCGGAACCCTATTTTTCATACTCGTTTTCGCCAATGTTGCAGTGAGAACAGGGAGACGCTTGATGACCCCAGAAGGACGCCAGAGATTCCAGGGCCGGTCTCCGATGCCTATCACGGAATGTAGGATATGCAATGGTACTGTTCGGAGGCACCTTCTAGTCAGACATCTAATCGTGGAGCATGGGATAGCACCTGAGGATGCGGGTGCATTGGCGGGCCTCCAGTTCTCTGATGAGCGATCTGAAGAGGAACCGAGATGAACATTGGCCCGACGGTTTGTGACGAGAGAAAGGATATTTCAGCACTGCTTCCATCCACGTCCCGTGTCTCTACCGAGGCGAGCAATGGATCAGATGGGGTTGTCAGTTTGCTGTTTGATGTGCGACGCCCCTGACACCCCGGGCACGAGTAGATGCAAGAGCTGCATAAGCCGGCACTCAGCAGCAAGAAACGCTCTATTCTCGGATAGGGCCGAAACTGGTTTGGAGCAGCTGGCAAGGAAGCTCGGGGCGATGCTAGCCGATCCCTCGAGCCACACGGCCGATCCCGCACATGGGAACTGGATGTCCACCTACCACCAGTCTCTACTACGGCATCAGGGAAACAATCAGCCAGATACAATCGAGGAAATTCAAAAAATATTCGAAATAGAACGAAATAAGCAGGCTGACAAAGGCCCCATATCGTTATCAGATCAAAACCCATGGTCTACTAGGCCGCCCAATGACTCGGAGATCAGTGATGCATTGGAAAAGCTCAGCCTTCTTCAAAACACTGGGAATGGTTGGTGGTCGGAATTAGAGCAGGAAATTGAGTCGATGGAGAAGGGCGAATCCTAGTAGAGCATGCCATTTCCCTGGGAAACTGAATAACAATGATTTGAAACAGACCCTTCCCCACAGGCAACTCCATGAAAGGCGAGCGAGATCCTAGGGCTTGGTGGCTAGATGACGATCTCATGGACCAATTCCGACGCCAGAAGAGCCACCGTCCATCACGTGATGATGGTAATTGGAGACGTGGGGACAGTGGAGTACGCGTGGTGCAGGCGAATAGGACAGGGACGCCATTCAGTCGAATCTTTGGTGCTGAGCCCGCGATCTCGATTTCGACCGTACCAAGGAGCACCTCGGTATGGCATTTCTCAAGCAAGGAGATCTCAGACCTTAGCATCGCTACTGTTGCGTTCACCGTCGCCTTGGGATTCATGTTCTCCAACGGTGTAATCGGGGCATTGAACAACCCAGCTGGGTTCATTGTTGGAGCTGCGAGGTCACTGTTGACTTTGGCGCCAGCATTCATTCTCCATGAAATAGCCCACAAGGTCATGGCGAAGAGGTATGGTTGTTGGGCTGAGTTCAGAGCGGACCCCTCGGGCCTCAGATTCGGTGTAATACTGTCTGCGTTGACTGGAATCGTATTCATGGCCCCTGGTGCGGTGATGGTTCTAGGTAGGACCACCAAGGCCCAATTCGGTCGAATAGCGTTGGCTGGGCCGGTGACCAATGTAGCACTCTGGATGATGGGTGCTACATTGATCATTTTAGGGCAGCTTACCGGTATCAGGTCCGATGTAACTGACCTCCTGCTCATAACGTGGGTCTGGGGCAACGGTGTGCTGGCCCTGTTCAACATGCTCCCGTTCGGCCCGCTCGATGGAAAGAAAATCAAAACATGGTCAGACACTGTATTCTGGATCTGGCTCTCAATCTCCGCGGGGACGATATACGTGAACGTCTCATTGCTTACTTGAGAGGGCCTAACCCAATGCGTTGAAAATCGGCTCCTCATCGCAGTGAAAGAAGGTAAGTATCGCCCACCATGTGATCATATCTAGGCTATTCACCAAGTTTGACACCCCACTGTTCTCGTTACCGTATTCCTTGCCAGTGGTGTCCATCCATTCCTCCATCTCTTCAAGTGTGTCGCACACCTGATGATAGCACCAGTACCCATCCACCAAGCCCCCGAACCCAATCGTCACTGTGTCGAGGTTGTCTTGGAAGCTCGCATGATCACTACGGGCCGTGGTGTCCTCATAGACGATCACCTCGGGCCTATCCATGTCCAACCAGACATCTGTCTTCCAAGTGTCTGCAGAGTAATTCAATCCGATCAGGGTTCCCAATTGATCTTCCAGTCCAAGTGCATCGGAACCGATCCAGTTCGAGAGTCCTACCATTCCGGGTTGATCGATTCGATCATGATTTGGACCAGGTCCGATATACACCCTTAGAGGCCACACCTCGTCATCCTTCGGATACCCATCCTCATCGATCTGGGGATCAGGGTCACCATGAGGAGCACCGCCTCCTCCAGGCCAATTTACACCAGCCATGTCAAGATTGATGTAATTCATGACCCTTACATTTGGATTATCCTCTTTCACGTAATAATCCGTCCAGTAATCAGAACCTCTCTTGCCCCCCTCCTCGCCAGACCATAGGCAGAAGACCATTGTTCTCCTAGTCTCGAAGTCCGCTAACGCGCGTGCTGCCTCCATTACCATGGCCGTACCAGCGGAATTGTCGTATGCACCGGCTCGAGTGCCGTAGGATCTGAACCCCACCACGTGAGGATCTAGAAGAACGGCGTTAACAGGAGGGGCAACATCGAAGTGAGCTCCAAACACCATCCATTCATCGGGTGTGGATGAGCCCCACTTGTATGCACAGATGTTGTACGCTTCGGGGTTTTGGGCACCTGTGATGTCCGTGTACTCGTATCTATGGCCAATGACTTCCAAACCAAAACTCTCCAACTCCCCAATGATGTACAGTGCAGCGTCCTCATAGGCTGGGTTTCCTTGTCCTGCCCACCTGTCAAAGTATCCGGCCTTTCCATCCACTGGGTCTAGGGTGTCAGTCGGATCTGATAATTCGAAAAGTCGGTCATATACGACCCTACCATGTACCAGGCCGGATGAATGGGCACCCCCATCCGTGGATGGAACGGTTGAGAATCTCTCAGCCGAGATGTACTTCACCACGACGTCACCAGGTCGGACGACCGACTTCGTCTCCACACTGTCATACAATGAACCATTGGCAGGGACCCTAATTGCACCAGAATCCCCTAGGTTTCGTCCCCCAGTCCTCTCATACCAAGAAGCCCATGACTCTGATTGGTCCCTAACTGGCCAGTGGCTGCGACCGTATTCAGCGAGTAGGATATGGATCCCATCGGTCCTAGGCGGAATCAGGATATCCAAACTCAACTCCTGGCCCCTCTCGATGTCAATAACCGTCGAGTTTTGGACATAGCCCGTTTCAGGATCTAGGATTAGGTAAGGGACGTACAAAGAAAGCCTGCTCGATGCCTGCAACTCCAACGTATGGAAGAATCCCGAGGCCACCAAGTCATTACCAATGGAGAGGTCCGAGCCATCAAACTCATTCCCGTCTTCTGAGAAACAGCCTGAAATCGACCCAAAAGACAACATGAGGGTCACGGCCAAGGCTACAAGGGGACGCCCCATCATGTTGACCAGTACCGCTACTATCGTTCAAAGATACCGTTAGGAAAAAATTCTAACATTTCAACTGAATACTATCGAGGACTCTGAAGCAAGTTGTACCGCATAGAGCTTCAATTTGTGAACACAGAAAGGCACGTTAACGACCCATCCGCTTGCATTATTGGCTCCATGTCAACTGAGGTTATCGAGAAACTCGAATCTAGCAGCCTCTTCCTTGTTTCGGGGAACCCTGATGCAATAATGACTCGATCATCGGGATATCCAAGAGTGTTCGCAGCATATGCCTCGTCTGCTGGCACGCCGATCAGCTCCTCTGCAAATCCTTTGATGTCCGTTACATCGAGATCCCTCTCTGAATATACGATCGTACCATCTCTCGGCGACGAGCACACCGTGGTCAGGTGGAGTGTGGATTTGGGCACGTCAACAACCTCCACGTTGTAATCATGACCCTTGATTATGCTCGACAGGGAATCTATTCCCTCGTCGTTTGTTCTCGTAGACCTGCCAATGAGGAAAGCGTCGTCCATGAAAACAATATCTCCACCATCTACAGTCCCTCCATCTAGCCTCATGATATCCATCGTTTTCGAGAGGTGACTAGCAACTGTCTCAACCTCTCCAATTCTGTTGGGATGCCCAGGTGCTAGGATTATGGCAGTATCATCAATCACCACTGCGGTGTCTTCCACGAAGCAGCAATCCGGGTGGCCCTTGAGTTCGGGAAGCACCTCGACTTCGGTGCCATGCGCCCTGAGTGCGGCGACATAGGAAGCATGGGATCCGGATGCAGATTCAAAATCCGGTGTCCTAGTACCAAAATAGGTTGAGATAGCTGTGGCAAAGTCCTTTGAGACACCACGAACTATCGCAGACTGCTTGGTTCGGTTGTGGCTCCCTCCCATGCTTCTCTTCCTTAGCCGGAGGGGTTGCAGTGTTAATTGTTCGGAATCCGGAAAGAAATTCCTGAAAAACAGTTATTCCACCTTCTCGTGTGAAATGATGATAGAGTCGAGTACGTGGAAGGCCATGTGGGCAACCTTGTCGATAAAACACAGGCTGATGGTCAAAGAGTTAGCCCGGCGCTTCCGAAGGGGATCAAGAACTACCTTATTGACATAGATGGGACCGTTGGAGAAGACATTCCCAACGAAGAGCCCGAGAGAATGGCCACCGCAGAGGCGTTCCCAGACGCAATCAAGACAATCAACTCGTGGTATGACCAAGGCCACAGGATCTGTTTTTTCACTGCCAGGACAGAAGAACACAGAGATGTAACAGAACGATGGCTTTCCCAGAAGGGCTTTCACTATCACACCCTACTGATGGGAAAACCAAGGGGAGGGAATTATCATTGGATCGACAACCACGTGGTCAGAGCCACGAGGTATACGAATAAATTCAGCGACTTGGTTACAAAGAATGTCGAGATTGAAGTATTCGAGGAATGATTTGCCGAATCCCTCTATATTCGATCCCCTAATGGATACCCATGGGAGAAAGGAACTGCGCCGAACCGTCATGTAGGGCTTTGGAGTTCAGGGAGACAGGCTATTGTCACCACCACCAAGAGCTAGCACGATACGGATCGTTGGCGAAGAGTGACGCTCCTCCCCCTACGATTGTAGTTTCCACTGGCATTAGGGAAAATTCGGGAAGCCTAGGCTCAGTTGCGCTTGCATTATCGATCATCGGAGTCATAACTATGTTGTTGGGAAGCCTAGACTGGGTATGCTGTGGCGCAATCCTACTGTTGGTAGGGTTGGCATTGGGGGGGTTTGAGGTAATGTCCAAGATGCTACGCCCTCAACAGTTTAAGTTGACATAAAATACCAAAATTTGTTCAATCTAACCCGCTTATCGATTGAGCCGACCAGACTCCCAACGCATAGGCGGCCATGGTCGCTATTACGCCTGCGAGGAGAGATACCTCGAAGCTCCAACCCCTTCTGATCATTATTGGGAGCACCACGAATAGAACCAGCGAAGGTATAACCAGCCAGATAATTGACTCCGCGAAGTCAGCCACTAGATCAGCATCGCGAGTGTCCTGGAAGAGGGCCACCATCGCAAGGATGCTCGTGAGCGGTAGTGAGACGACCAGGGCACCAAACAATGCCGACCTCTTCGCGATTTCACTGGCAGCTACTACAATGCTTCCGGCCAACAGGCCCTTACCGATGAGTTGCGTCATGGACATGTTGACGCCAAAACAAACACACAACGTCAACCTATCGCTTGATCATGCCTCTTGACGTCGTCCAATCAATGCGGCTCCAAGGAGCCCTATGAGTGATAGGAAAGCACCGAATCCAGGCAACTCTGGTCCTATGAGCGCCGAGTCCGCGGAGTACTCCTCTGCCCAGGTGTCGTATGGCTGAATCTCATAGCCATGAGCGAAATCGGAGGGGTAACTCACGACAGATGCGTCGCCGCTCGATACCATGCCATCGCCATCGTTATCCAGGTACTCTACTGTTACGTTGTCGATCTCCCCCCCGTTGAGCGGGAAGGCCATCATCACCAAGCAATCATCCCATTCTGGGTCCGAGTCATCACCTGGATCATCCTCCGAGCAGTCCAGAACTCGAAGCTCGAAGTCAGTGATCGGGGCATTGTAGACCTGATTTACAATATGAGCATGCATGATTACAGGGTATCTCCAATCGCCCTCGTCTTCGTCACAGTCGTAGTGAACTACACCATCCTCACCCTCTGAGATGCAAATCTCCTCATCATCATGATCGACTGCATCGTAATTGTCGTTGTCTGCTGAGTACTCGTGATCGGGGTCCTGCCCGTAGCCATCCGTACAGAACCAATCCTCATCGTGGTTCTCACAGTAGTACCACCAGTTATCCCACTCTGCTGCTTTGCAGGACCACCTGTCCTCGTCGACGTCATCTGGGTTGCCCTCCCATTCACAGTGCCCACGGGGGTACAACTCCCAATTGATGCCATCCACATAACTTGGATCCTCCTCCGAGGCATTGCTTTCGTTGTAGTTCCCACTATTCGCTGAGAACTCGTAGGCTGGATCTTGTCCGTATTCATCCGTACAGAACCAATCCATGTCGTGGATCTCACAGTAGTACCACCAGTTATGCCAGTCTGAAAGGGATATGTCCCTCTCACAGGACCACCTGTCCTCGTCGACGTCGTCTGGGTTGCCCTCCCATTCACAATACCCGCCAAGATACGACTCCCAATGCAAGTCATTTGCTTCAATGGCGCTGTTGTCATCATCCGTAGACTCCTCATACGGCTCGTCTGAGCCATCCTCGCAGTCTTCCCACCCATCCATGACCGACCATTCGGGCACGAGGCCCCCGTCATCACAGACCATCATGGTCTCGACCTCTGTGAAGATCGGAGTCGCCGTCCTGTCCATCGTGGGGTCAATTTCTGGTATTGAGATCACATCAGTAGATAGATAGGCGAAGGACATTGAAATATCCGCATCGTGACCGTCTACTGTCATGTCATAGGAGTGGAAGGAACCATCCACATGGAGACGTATGACCATGGTCATCACACCATTTTCATCTGTGCTGTTAGCGAACATAGACTGCAGACCAGCTTCAGGGTCATGGGAAATTACCACACTGGCACCCTCAGGAAGCATTCCCTCCGTAGGCACTGAATCGTAGTCTTCATGCAAGTCGTCTTCCTTTTCCTCAGAGTAGACCCACTCATAACCCATCTCCCAGCAATCCCGCTCCATGGTCTGTTGACTATCGTCAGAATCCCACGTCTGAACCACCATTTCACCATCTCTATCATAGCAATATGGTTCGAAGTCCTCCCAGCCGGGTTCCTCATCGTCAGACTCATCGGAATCATCTCGGTGATCAATATCTTCGTCGGAGCCCATCCCCCCGGGCACCATCATACCCTCCATAGCCATAATGGATGAGAAGCCCATTGAAGCAACCCTCACGGCCTCCTCAAGGTTCGGAGTCATGTCTCTGCTAATCGAACTCATCGAACCAGACTCGCCTAACTCAGAGGCCATTGGACCGCCCAAACTATTGGTCACCATTATGTCAGTACCACTCATGACGATCTCAGTGTCGACGTCTATCACTCCCATGTAAGACACCCTGCTTCGGTTGTACATCGACTGTGACTCTAAGTCCACCATGATAACCGACAGAAGCTCCATTGAAACAGACATGCCAGACTCTGCATCGACCCCATCCATCGACATGCTGTATCGCACCCCTGATACGCCACTGGTTGGATCGAGCAGGTAGCTCGAAGGGTCCGCTGCCATGGCATCAGTCATCGCAGCAATAAACCGAACCTCGTTCTCGAGATAGAGACACAGTTCCTCAAGTCCAGATGTAGCGTCAGCATCGAAATTATCAGCGCCTTCGTCCGTGCATCCCAATACCTCAGTGACTTCCTCCAGTGTTTCGATGCACCCTGCTATTGACGAGGCAATAATCAGTAATGTGATCGAAATGGAAGTGACTCCGCGCATGTTGATTCCTTTGGCAATCCACAAATAAATTAATGGCCGACACGGGCTCATTCTAGCAATTATTCAGAGTTGAATGGTGCAGAGGACAGGATTCGAACCTGCGAAGCACTACGCACTGGGACCTCATCCCAGCCCCTTTGACCGCTCGGGTACCTCTGCCTAGCACATCCGAATCCAACATTGTATTTCACGATGGCGAATCACGCATTTTGAATTCTGATCCAATCCCCTACTTCCAAGACACCCGGTTCAATAACTCTAGCGAGCCACCTAGACCATCCTGTTTCCTTGGCGTGGTCGATACGGGAGAAGCCCCCCTCTATGAAAGATCCACTTATTTTTCCACAAGGGGCGCACGGCTCGCTCAATTCTAGCAAGACTCCCCCCACTCTTAGTTGAGTCCCAACCTCAAGCACGTCCCAAGGAATCCCCTCGACTGTAAGATTCTCCCCACTCGAGCCAATCTCGATAGGGTGCCCCTCTTCTCTCAGGGCGACGATCCTCTCATGGGAGTACAAGCTCACTGCTCTACCTGGGTCCATGTTTCGCTTGTTCACCCTGAACCAGTTGTAGTCTCCTACTATCCCTTGGAAGCCCACAGTGGCCTTTGTTACCGGTAACTTGGGAACTCCCCCCTCCTCGCTCAGGTTGATGGATACGATAGTTCCGCTCACGTGACGTTGCTAGGCTCCAGCTCAATAATTAGGTTACCTAACAACAACGACCCAGCTCCAATGAATAGCCAGATACTAGGATCGCCCTCAAGTCCCATGGCCAGACTGATGACTGCAGCCCAAACTGGCTCGAAAGCATACACCAGCGCAGCTCTGACGGGCGTGATCTCCTTCTGGTACCTCATAAGTGCGGCTAATGCAACAAAGGACCCGAAGAAGCCACAAAGCGCAAGTGGAATTAGATATCCCATATCCCTGAGTAAGGTCACTGCATCTCCAGCAGAGGCAGGGCCTCCATATCCCATCGGGTCTGTCACAAGGATAAGGAAAGCCAGCCCCATCACAGTCACCATCATGGTGCCAGTCGATTGAATTGGATCAACGACCCTCGTAACTCTATCCGTCACTATGATGTGTAGGGCAAAGAGGAAGCCACTCACGACAGTCAGCCATTCTCCCATCCCGAACTCCACTCGAGGAGGCCCTGAAATCCAACCTGCCCCGAAGGTTGCTAGAACAACTCCAAGACACATGAACACAGTCAGACGCTGCCTACCGATCGAAAGACCGATTATCGCCGTGAAAACAACGTATAGGCTAGTTAGGAAAGCAGAGACGGCTGGGGTGACATCGGTCAGACCCACCATCTGGATCAAAAAGCCGAGAATCAATATCACCCCCAGACATAACCCTCCTCTCCAAGCATCGGGATTATTGAACCCAGAACGGGATGATTGGAGAATGAGTATTGTGAACAGAGATCCAATCAGGAATCTGAACGCCACAAAGTGCATGGCCACCCAGCGACCATCTGCATCGGTGAGTATAGAATCAGCAGCTGTCAGAGCCTGCTTCATCCAAATGAAGGTCAACCCCCAAATGAATGCTACGAAGAACAGTATCAACGTGGCGCGCTGGGAGATCTTCACGTTCTGCCGTGTAGGGCCACACCAATATATTGCCCTATGGCGCACTACCATTCTTTTAGATTGGATTGCCGCTCCCTGACAGCCACTCCCTGTACGCTCCACCCTTCATTTAAGTGGAGATCCGCGACGGCCCTGGCCGCTGAATCTAGCGCAGCCCCTATCGTACCAAGCGGTGTTCCAAAGGCATCCCCGATGAAAGTAGCCCGGCTGTGGTGTACTACCCCAGCAGGCCCAGAGACCGGGCGACCATATCTCCACAGGTGTGATGACCAACCCTCTGGGCTAAGTCCTGCCCTTGCAGGAATAATGCGGGCCATCTCCTCCTTGCTCTTGTCTAGGTGAACCCCAGTGGTAACCGGATCCAACCTGATTTCGATGGTGCCCTCTCCGACAATACGAGCCGACCACCCTTCAGGTAGTTCGTCGAGCACCCCTGAGGCAGGGCCCCAGCCCAGCCAATGAGGCTCACTCTCACCGGAAAAGACCCCTTCTCCAATTATCGCTATGGCCTGTTCGACGGGTAGGGCAACAATTACCCTAGAGTGATTGAATTCCACCTCTCTCTTGTTCGATGATCCTCTAAGAATAACCCTATCTCCAACCTCATGGAGACTCTCTATGTGGGTGTTGTAGTTTGGCGTCAATCCCATGGCGAGCCTATCGAGGAAATCACTGAATGACCCATTAGAATCATCCAAATTCCATTGGAATCTATTCATCCAATCCCTGTAACCGTCCATTCTCAGGGATCCGATGCTGAAATTTGACCCTTCACCTGATTGTCTGTACGCCAATCTTCCACTTGGCCTCCAACCCTTGTCGTAAAGTGAAACTCTGTGGCCTAGAAGCGATAGCAATTGAGCAGCAAACATCCCAGAAATCCCAGAACCCACAATTCCCACGTCCATCAACCCCCCGTTGGATGGGGACTTCACCCAGTCCAGGTACCGACCCATGTCGAGCCTTAACGCATGAGCCTCCGTGCTACGTCGCCTCACCCTTCCCATGTGGTCGGACGGGGGGTCGAAAGGTCGATCGAATAGGCCAAAGCACCACAATACTCCTGCGATCGAGTTCGGGTCCCTTCCATCTAGTGCATACCTGTCGTTGAGTGATTGGGTTATCCTCATGGCAGACTCAGGGTTCTGTATCCATCTCGCAGCCCCCTTCCCCCAGGTCATCCTCACGTTGTTGTGCATGACTCCATGACGAACAAGACCAATCTGGGCAGAGTCCCACAATAAGTCACCAGTCGCACCTGATTCTAACTCACTCTCTGCCTTCGTCAGGGGAACATCAATCCGGTCAGCCCATGATATCCGAGCCCACTCGGGTAGTGCGCTCCAATCTCCCGGCGATTCAAGGGCATGACAATGGTGATATGCGTGCTCTCTGAAAAGGAGCATTTCATCCAGGAATTTTTCCGCTCCCTTTCCGCCAATTTCATCAGCTTCTCTGACGAGCTTCGTAGCTGCGATCATACCATAGTGCAGCCAAGGGGACAACCCACTAACTCCCTCTCTATTTGACGCATCATTTCGAGTCCTGTGATAACTTCTCAAACCGTCCCCAACATAATTCTTCCATCTCAAATTTGCGAATTTACTACCACCGCAGACATCCGTTACAGGCACGACCGTCGGGTCAATATCGCATTGTGAGAGCAATGAGATTCCACCGTCCTTCTCAAGCTCTGTAGTAGCCGATACAGGAACGAATGGGAGCAGAGCTTTGTCCTGGAGTCTTTTGATCGGCAAATTAACCTCTGGCCAAGCCAGCCCCTTCCTCGCATTGATTAGCCGTTTTGTGGCATTCTTGAATTTGAATGGTCGATCTACCGATCGACCGAACACCTGCCTAGGTAGGACGCAGTGAGCATCAACTTCGATCAAGGTACGTTCTTTGGCCACATTTTCAGTCCATGCCGACCATGGCTCTAGATCTACGAGGTCGGTGACTATGACCGCGGCCTTTTCTGCGAGCAATCTCAACGCTGGCTGCCTGTGGCCACGCCTGGACACGTGTAGAAAGTAATCCACGCCTAGGTCGGCGGCGTCTTGTTCCAGATCCCTTGATCCCTCTAACAAAAACTTGTGATGACGATAGGATGCGTGGGGGTACCTCTCGTCAATTCCATGATACACTAACAGGGGCAGCCCTTCTTGATGTGCGATGAATCGAGCAATGTCGAATGTTGGGTTTTCTTGAAATCTATATGCCATCCTGATCCAATGGAGAACAAACCTAGGATTGTCGCATGGGATTCTTCTTCGAAGGGAGCACCTCTCTTTCAGATGGGGTGGCAGCGACTCGATCACAGAATTACCTTTGCGTGTACATGCTATGAACTAACGTTCAACCTCCTGTGAGGACATTGAGTGGTTGAGGGAGACGCTCAATAAGAGGGCGCCCCTCGCTAGAATATGGTCAATCTAGCCGAGCCACTGCTGGGAGGTCTCTATGACACGCTGAATGGCGCCTTTGGCAGTCAGGCAGCTTGGTTGCTGGGCCACCTCCTCCTCGCCGCCGTTGGGTCCGGCCTCATCGCCCTTGCAAGGAACTGGTCCGAGATAGTCAATGGGGCGGAGCTTAGGAGAAGCCACGCAACCGATGCCCTTCTGTTCTGCATCGTAACAGGTTTCCAGGTTCAAATGTATCACAATACGATGGCGTGGCCTTTGTTCTCGTCAATCCTTATCGCCGGAACGTTCACACTTTCACTAGGCTGGTGTGTGAAGGTTCTCAATTAGGAGTGGAATGAAGGATTTCCAGGAAGTTTGGATTATGGCTGCGTTTGGAGACCATCCACCACTCCCGAAAGCACTGGAACAAATTCTTGATGACGAAACCACATCCACTGTCTTCCTCAAAGCAGACTGCCCCCCACGTGCAAAAAGAGGACACATCAGCGAACTCAAGCTTGAAACCATAAGCGAGGTTCCTTGGACGAAGTCAGAAGTTAGCGAGTTATCAGAACAGATTGAGGTATTGGTCGAACAGCATTCAGAGAGGTCCGATTGCTTTGTCGAGATAGAACGGGAGGGTTGCAGGATTCTGCAAGTCGGAGACTTGAGGGTAACCTGCGCTTGGCCTCCATTCGCAGATGCATGGGAAATCACAGTTGTACGACCCGTTGCGTACCTTTCCCTCTCTGACTACGATATCGACCCTGAGTTGAGACGCAGGCTATCAGATCACCACAGAGGAGTATTCGTGGTGGGAAAGCCCGGCTCGGGTAAAACCACATTTGCACAGGCTATAGCAGCTTATCTCGATCAGGAGGTAGGTGCCATGGTCAAGACAATGGAGGCACCGAGAGACCTGCAGCTGCCCGACCGGGTAACCCAATACGCACCGCTGGAGGGCGACCTAGAGAAGACTGCGGAGGTCGTATTTCTGGTGAGGCCAGACTTTGTCATCTTCGATGAGGTTAGGCGATCCAGGGATTTCGAAATATTCGGAGACGTGAGGTTGGCGGGAGTTGGCCTACTCGGTGTCACACATGCGAACAGCGCTTTGGAGGCAATTCAGAGACTTGTGGGCAAAGTCGAGCTTGGATTGATATCACAAGTACTGGATACTGTCATACACATCGAGAAAGGGAAGGTAAACGAGATCCTAGAGTTGAAAATGGTGGTGCGCGCACCAACGGGAATGGAGTCTGATCTATCTCGCCCCGTCATTGAAATCAGGAGGTTTCCTAGTGGGGAATTGACTCATGAAATGTTTGCATTTGGTAGCGAGATCGCAGTAGTGCCCGTCAGCGGAGAGTCTGGTGGTCAGAGCCCGGCATTCTCAATGGCGGGCGACGAACTAAAGAGGCAGGTCATCAGGCATACTGGGATCTCGGTAGCCCATGCGAAGTTCCTCACTGAGTCCTCTGCAGAAATCTACGTTGATCAATCCGCCGTTGGCGCGATTGTAGGTCCTGGTGGGGAAAACATCCGAAGACTTGAGAGGCAAGTCGGAGTGAAGTTAGATGTCAAGTCAGTACGGGATCTGCCTCGAAATCAAAGGAAGCGATTGGGCCAAGAGTTAGATTCGAGTTTCAACGAGGAAGATTGGAGATCTAGATCCGGTCGTGATTGGTCAAGTGATGATCGCGCTGGAAATAGGAAAGGAAGAAGGAGAAAAGGTCGAAAGGGGCGTCGATAGGCGTAACTTACTTCCATGGCTGAGGGGGATTTTCATGTCTGAAGCAAATAAGGCCAGTCCCGTTCGAATCGTCAAAGACCAAACTAGGACCACAAGCGGAACAGAAGTACAAGAGAAGATGATCGCCGCTGCGAGAGTTTTCTCAGATATCCTCAGGCCGACATATGGCCCAAGGGGCCTTGATAAGATGCTTTACAAAACTGATGGCAACAGAGCTGTCACAAACGATGGGGCGAGGATTGTATCAGAGCTATTAGTCAAGCATCCGGCTGCAAAAATGATGGTCTCAATGGGAGAGACACAGGAAGAAATCAGCGGAGATGGAGTCACGGGGACCCTGCTTGTCTGCGGCTCATTATTGGAAGAAGCCTCGCGATTGATGTCAAGGGGACTCCATCCGTTGACAATAGTCGAGGGGTACAGAAAGTCACTTGAGATATCAATCAGAACCGTGGACGCCAGATCTAGGCCAGTAAACGAGGATGATTTGGAAAGAGTGGCGCACACGGCCATGACCGGGAAGAGCGCGAATCCCGATTTCTTCGCACCACTTTTGGTGGAATCTCTCGAAGTTCTGAAGCAGAGTGGTCATGCCATCTCGACTGAAAGTTTCGGTATGACCAAGACGGGGGTCGGCACACAGATCGAATCCAGGTTGATCCGAGGCATCCAGCTCAAGAAGAGAGTACCTTCGGCAGATGCCCCGAACAACCTAGAAAATGCAAATGTGTTGGTAATCAGAGGAGATATAAAGATCAGAAAAATGACAAGGACAGCTGAAGTCAGGATCAGCGATTCCGACGAATTAGACTCCTTCATCCAGGCAGAGATGGAAAGAAAGATGAAGATCTCATCCACGATCGAAAGATCCTCTGCTGACCTAGTCCTATGTGGGGGTGAAATCGATCGAGATATACTCCATGAGCTATCCAGATCCGGCACCCTCGTCATCCAAGAGCTTGACTCATCAGAGATAGAACAAGTGGCACTCTGCACCAATTCCATCGTAGTTGATTCGGTGATGGATATTGATGACTCCATGTTGGGGAAAGCGGGGGCCGTCAGGTGGGTGAGGAGACCATCAACAGATCAGACAGAGGATACAATCGAGATTGATGATTGCCCTTCACCCAGATTGGTTTCATTCGCTATAAGTGGCACCTCGGATACCTCAACAGAGGAGACGATTCGTTGCATCCATGACGCAATTCGATCGATATTGGTATGTGAGCAAGATCCCAGGGTCGTAACAGGTGCAGGCTCGATATACGCCAGAATAGCCAACGACATCAGAAATGCAAGCTTACTAGAATCCGGAAGAGAGAGACTTGCAATGGAGGCTTACGCCAGAGCCTTGGAAACGATACCATTCGTGTTGGCCACCAACGCTGGTCGGGAAGGTCTGGATGCTGTATTGGAGATTAGGACGAAGTCCAGGGATGAGGTCAAGGAAGAATTTGGCGTCTCGGAGGATGGAACGATTTCCATTATAGAGGAAGTACTCCATCCGGCTTTGAGCACGATCTCGAGTCTTGAAGCGGCAGTGGAAACGACGGTGGCCATGTTGAGAATCGATCAAGTGGTGAGTGCCAGGGGCGATTGATATCCCCAATGGTCATTGACCTGTTTGGACGAGTAGGAACATGAAGAGCAGGACCGCGTTGATCAGTGTCTATCGAAAAGAAGGTGTCGTAGAGTTTGCCAGGACTTTAACGACCTTGGGTTGGAATCTGATTTCGACTGGGGGAACGTCACGCCAGCTAAAGGGTGCCGGACTTGAAGTCAGAGATGTCTCCGAGGTCACCGGACATCCAGAGTGCTTCGATGGACGCGTCAAAACACTCCATCCAGCCATCCACTCTGGATTGCTATCAAGGAGAGGAAATGAAAATGATCAGCAGACACTAGATACGTTGGGGTATCAGAACATCGATTTGGTGTGCGTCAACCTTTATCCATTTCAGGAGACAGCTGCTGTGGAGCCGCCTGTCGATGACGCTGATTTGATCGAGATGATAGACATAGGGGGGCCGACGATGATCCGATCTGCAGCAAAAAATCATCGGGATGTTGTGGTTGTTACCTCTCCAAGTCAGTACGACGAGGTTTTGATTGCTTTGAAACAGGCCGAAGGGGATCCGACTAGGGTCAGTCAAGGCCTTCGGAAAAAACTGGCACTTCAAGCATTCCAAGCGACCTCAACGTACGATAGTGAGGTCGCAAACGAGCTCGATTCCCGATTCATCGGTGAAACCTTGCCGATACAGAATCACGTTTCAACGGAAAATGGAGTTGCCTTGAGATACGGGGAGAACCCACATCAAGTAGCCGCATTCTATCCTGGATCAAAGACCCCAAACAGCCTAGCAGCCGCTGTGAAAATCAGTGGCAAGCCACTCTCTTACAACAATTACCTCGATCTTGATGCGGCATTGAAGTTAGTGACGTCCCTGATGATGCCTGAGTTCCAAGAGATGGAGGCCTGTGTGATCGTCAAACATACAAATCCATGTGGAGTTGCGATAGACGAAAGCCAGGAAGGAGCGTGGGCGAATGCCCTTTCAAGCGATCCCGAGAGCGCATTCGGATGCGTCATCGCCTTCAGCAAAGTAGTGACCAAATCCACTGCTGAGGCGATAGGCGATCACTTCTTGGAGTGCATTATTGCACCCGACTACGACGAGGAGGCCATTGAGATACTCTCAAGCAAGAAAAATCGGAGGATCCTCAGTCTTTCAACGATGGCCCCTCGTCGACCTTCCACGGTGATGAAACAGATACAAGGAGGATGGCTCGCTCAGACCCAAGGTCCTCCGGAGATAGACTGGAACTCTGCAGAAAACGTCACAAAGAAGCAACTCACGGATTCCGATATCCTATTGGCCAAATTTGGGACCTCAGTCATCTCCGATGTCAAATCCAACGCGATTCTATTGGTTTCCTCATCTCAGACTGGCTTTGCCACGGTTGGCATTGGGCCCGGTCAGACAAGCCGTGTCGAGGCGGTAAGGATCGCTGCTAGAAGAGCCGGAAACAGAGCTAAAGGCTCAATGATGATATCTGACGCTTTCTTTCCCTTCAGGGATGGGATTGACACTGCGAATGAGATCGGCGTGGCGGCTATCGTCCAACCAGGGGGGTCAATCAGAGATTCAGAGTCGATTCTCGCCGCAGATGAACATGGCATGTCGATGGTATTTACCAACACAAGACTCTTCCTGCACTAGCGTGATCATATGAGTGAGGCCATCTTCAACAGTGAACTTCAACTGATTAATTCAAACAAGTCAATTCCCAACAGAAGCGTGCTGGCCGCCTTAACCAACAAACAAAGCAATGAAGATGGTAGCTTGACAGAGCAAGAGATAAGATGGCTTGAGAGACGGGCCAAGGAGGGCTTCGGTGTAATCACAACCGCGGCGGCCTATGTTCACCATAGTGGAAAGTCATGGGCTGGAGAGCTAGGTGTTCACTCTGATGCTATGCTGCCGGGACTGGAAAATCTTGCAACTAGAATTAATTCTCACGGGGCAATAAGTCTGGTTCAGATTTTTCACGGAGGAATGAGGGCCCCCACGGAAATAACTGGTCTAACGCCGATTTCCAGTAGCAGGAACCAAACAAAGCAATCCTCTACGAATTATTCAAGAGAATTGTCTGAAAACGAGGTAATGCAAGCAATCCAGTGGTTCGTTGACGCTGCAGTTCGATGCTATAATGCAGGATTCGATGGTGTAGAGGTTCACGGAGCCCATGGATACCTGATCACACAATTCCTGGGGAGAAAAACAAACAACAGGTCAGACAATTGGGGTGGTACACTACATAACAGGTCTCGATTCTTAATCGAAATCATAAGAGGAATCAGAAGAGAGACTCCCAAAGATTTCGTCATAGCGGTTAGAATATCACCAGAATACCCTTCGTGTGGCATAACGATAGATGAGAGTATTGAAGTCTCGAAACATCTGATTGACGAAGGAATCGATATACTACACCTGTCTTGTTGGAATATCATGAACAATACTTATTTTGGAGACAAGAAACTACCGATCACCGAGGTATTCTCAAGGGAGTTAGGGAACAGAATACCCCTCATCACTACGGGCTCCATATGGGAAAGAAGCGATGTGGAAGAGGCATTTCGCCAGGGTGCAGACCTAATCGGAGTAGGGCGTGCGGGTATCGCGCATCCAGATTGGCCTCGGCGTGTTCACACTACGGGCAACTCGCGGCCCCCATTCACCGAAGCACATTTGTTGGAAGCAGATTTAAGCCCGAAATTTGTCGATTACATGCGATTGTGGGATGGATTTGTTCACGGATGAGTTACTCTGTGATATCCTTTCGATCGTATCTCAAACCTGACTCTTCAGCGAAGGATGCGCTGGATCCCTCTGGCAAATCCCCCCTTCTTTCCAAAAGCGATATAGATGCGTGGACTATGCTATCGGAATCTACCTCGAAAAAGCGCCTAAGCTCCGAACGGGTATCACTCCTTCCATATCCGTCAGTTCCAAGTGCGTAAAAGTCTCCATTTACCCATCTTTCAATCATTTCTGGCACAGCCGAGATATAGTCAGATGCGGCAACCGTGGGCACCTCATCACCGAAACAACCCTCCACGTAAGAACTTCCATCGCTATCCGGATTATATCTCTTGAAACGCTCATGCTCCAAGCCCCCCCTTCGCAACTCACCATATGAGGTAACGGACCATATCTCAGTTGCAATGCCTCGATCACGTAGTTTTTCTGAGGCCATTATCACGTTTTTCAATATGGGCCCAGACCCGAGCAGCCTCACCTTTGGACCATTACTTTCGTCGTCCGCACTGAGTCGGTATGCCCCACGGATAATGCCTTCATCACAGCCTTCTGGTTTCGCCGGTTGGCTCTCATTGTCGTTGTAGAGCATGACATAGTGAATCATATCTTTCCCATCCTCGAACATATCCTTCAAGCCAAATTGAATGATCGTGGACAGCTCATATGCATACGCTGGATCCCACGCTCTTACTGAGGGCACAGTCGAGGCGAGCAACAAACTGTGACCGTCTTGATGTTGAAGCCCCTCACCATTTAGGGTAGTTCGGCCTGCGGTCGCCCCCATTAGGAAGCCCCTAGCCCTTGCGTCTGCAGCAGCCCACACTTGGTCCGCTATTCGCTGGAATCCAAACATTGAGTAGAACGTGTAGAATGGAATCGTGGCCACTCCCGCATGGGCATATGACGTAGCCGCCGCCGTCCATGTTGCCATGGCCCCAGCCTCCGATATCCCCTCCTGTAATATCTGGCCAGATTCAGACTCCCTGTACTTCATCAACATCGTGTGATCGACCGGAGTATATCTCTGACCAACATTGGAGAAAATACCAAACTCATTGAATAAAGGATCCATTCCAAATGTTCTCCCTTCATCGGGGATAATTGGAACAACATTACCCCCAATTTCAGATTTCATTAGATTCCGAAGCATCCTAACAAATGCCATGGTGGTCGAGACCTTCTGCTTCTCAGGGGTGCCGGAATCGAACTCTGAAAACGTGGTTGGATCAGGGAGGACAAGTGGTTCAAAATCCACTCGTCGTGACGGCAGGGGTCCACCGAGGGCCATCCTCCTTTCCTTGGAATATTCGAGGGGCAGCCCCCCCTCTACAAGCTCAACAAACGGGTCCTCTTCGATCAAATCCTCAGAAAGATCGATTCCAAGATAATTTTTGTAACTAATGAGTGAAGCCCTATCCAACTTCTTCTTCTGATGAGTCGAGTTCCTCGCCATGAATGAATCGATTCCCCAGCCTTTGACTGTATGGGCCAGAATAACAGACGGTCGATCTGAGCGCTCCGCTGCCCTGTAGGCAGCGAGTACCTTCCTTCGATCATGTCCACCTCTTTCAAGGGCCAAGATGTCCTGATCTGACAACCTTGCCCCAATTTTCCTCAATACTTCGGAGCCGCTGAAAAACTCCTCTCTGAATTCACTTGGACTCAGTGTGCTCATCCTCTGGAAATCACCATCATTTACCTCTTCCAGTCTCAAAAGTAGGGCACCAGTGTTGTCCTTCCTGAGTAATGAATCCCAAGCTTGATTCCATAGTACCTTGATAACATTCCATCCTGCACCACGGTACAATCCTTCCAATTCCTGGATTATCTTCGCATTCCCTCTAACCGGTCCGTCCAACCTCTGCAGGTTGCAGTTTACAACCGTGATCAGATTATCCAGATTTTCTCTGCCAGCCACAGCTATCGAGGCTATGGACTCCGGCTCATCCATCTCCCCGTCACCAAGGAATGAGAAAACCCGTGACTTCGAGGTATCTGCTAGCCCTCTGTTGTGCAGGTACTTCCAAAATCGAGCTTGCAGAACGGCTGCCAATGGCCCCAATCCCATTGAGACTGTGGGGTACTCCCAGAATTCAGGCATCAGTCTGGGGTGGGGATAGGAGGAGAGCCCTTCTCCAGAGACTTCCTGTCTGAATTTCTTCAATTGCGAGCGGCTAATCCTACCCTCTAGGAAAGCCCTGGCATATATCCCTGGGCTTCCATGGCCTTGGATGTAGATCGCATCTCCGAGACCACCATTCTTACCTCTGAATACGTGGTTGAATCCGACTTCATAAAGAGTTGAGGAGGAGGCATATGTGGAAATATGGCCACCTATACCGTCTATCCTACGATTTGCATCAGAGACTATCGCTGCTGCATTCCACAAAACGTGATTTTGAAACTCCTCTTCCAACTCTTCATCTCCAGGGTATTGCCCCTCCATTTCGCGTGGTATCGTATTGAGATAAGGAGTCCTTGTAATCGGCGAAATCGGAATATCCAAGTCTGCCGCCTCTCCGAGAATTTCATGCAACAGTATACGAGCCCGTTCTGCCCCGCTGGCACCAACGACATCCCTCAACGCCTGGAGCCATTCACTAGTCTCGGATTGATCTTCGTCGGGTAGCACCGATCTGTGTACCATGACCTCACCCCATTGTGCCGAAATGGAGCCTGCCTTTCAACCTCGCACTTGGTGACTAGCCCCTTCCACCTTTCCCCGCTTGCCGGTCTCTATCAAGTAACAGTGATGCATGGTCCTCAATCCAGCCACTGTTATCGCAGTATCTCCAACTGGTGCTCTTATGCCGCACCATTCTTGGACAGCATGTCGAACTGTCGACATTCCTGCAAGGTTGTTCGGGTCAACCTTCAATTCAATTATCACGGAGCCCCCACGATCTAGCCATCCGATTACAGCATGAATGGACCTTTTTGATACACCACGCTTCTGGTCCAAACTCCTAACCCAATATCCTAAATTCCACTGACTTCTCTCCAACCGAGTAACTCTGTCAAATCCAATTAGCCCCATTACTCTCTCGGATCTGGGATCCATCATCACCCAATGATGGAGTAGTCCTGATCTTCCCATTCTCTCGGTTTCATCTAGAAATGAGAAGATCTGATGTCTAAGGTCACCTTGGATGTCGATCCAAGGCATTGCCCTACTAACTTCGGGCCACGTCTCTTCAAACGCCTCTTGTAATTCTTCGACCATCGCCTTGGTGGCCGGCCTCAGAACTAGTCCATCATCCACACGAATGGATACCGTGGCCCTCCTGGTCATTTCAAACTCCTAAGCGATCACGAGCGTCAGTAACGGCAGGATCGGATGGATGCCTCCCTTCTGCACCCTCAATTATTGATGGCACCTCATCACCTCTTCCGAGTGCCTGTAATAGGCGACAAACGGGAAACAGCAGTCGGGTCCTATCCCCTAAATGAGGTCCCACCTCGTCCAGTAGTTCTCTGGCTCGACCCATTCTTTTTTCTTTGGCCTCTCCGAGGGATTGTCTTAGTTTAACGGCTATCTCCTTCTCAATCCAAGGCATCTCTTGGGGCCAAGGCCAGTAACTCGATCTTGTCATCGTAGCCTGGCTTTTTTCAAGATACACATCGACTATATCCATCGTCGAATTTCCTTCTTCCTCGTTTAATGACTCGATTTTTTGGCTAGGGTTTGAAATTATTTCCGGGATTAGTGGTGGCTTGGCTCCAAGACTATTGTTTTGTGAGAACTGTGTTTTTTCTGTGTTAACTTCAGCGTCCTCCTCAATAACTTGACTCTCTTCGGAGCCAGTGTCAATGCTGTGTTCAGTCGATTCAAGAAACCTCTTGACTAACTCAGTTTTGTCACCAATGGTCGAGGCACCAACACTAGAAAGCATAGATCTTAGTTCGGCACTCGTCAAAGAGTGCAACTCTTCTTCCTCCATGTCCGGTGTCGGATCTAGCTCTGTTCTTTTCAACAACTCGTTTTCTGTGTCATTCGGACCATCTTTACCATGTTCCACCTGGGTTATAGATTCGCTGTAATCAGGGACTGCCCCCACCAGGGGCAGGTCCTCATCTGGGATGGCCCCCACCAGGGGCAGGTCCTCATCTGGGATGGCCCCCACCAGGGGCAGGTCCTCTTCAATGGCCTCTTCCTCATGGACCTCCACCAGGGGCAGGTCCTCTTCCACGGCCTCTTCCTCAGACGTGTCCAGCTCCTCATCTTCCTCTTCCTCATGGACCTCCACCAGGGGTGGGCCCCCTTCCACGACTTCTTCTTCCGACTTCTGCAGATTACCTTCCGATTCCAACTCTTCAATCACTCCGGTTTCCTTTGTTCCATGGTTGAAATTTGATGGAATGATATTCTTTGCATCATCAGGCATTTCATCATACTTTGAGGCAAATTTAGGAGTCGAGGAGAGGCTTACTTCTCCATCATCATTGTACTGTGAAACCTCGATCGTCACGTCATCCATGGTGAACGTTGTCTGGCTCCAATCTACCATGGGACTCTCGAGCTCCTCCTCGTCTTCCTCCATAAGTGCTGAAAATATGTCACTGGTCTGTTGTTCGACATAAGATCCCTGCTGATGATTCCCACTGCGTCCTAGCTTGTATCCACACCTAATGCAGTCTGTGTGACCCTCGTCATTTTGCTGCTCGCAAAGGGGACACGCTACCTTTGCTTTGGACCTCTTACCACGCCCAAAGAACATAGCAACCGAACCTAACCGAACTTATTGTTGGTTTAATGTCTATTCATGGTCGTTTGCGAATTGGAGCGTGGCCGCAACCAAACCTTCAGAGACAAATGGCGTTAGCATTCAAACGTGTCCGACACTCACTCCAGTCCGATTAGGATACATAACTCCGGAACAAATCCAGCAAAGCAAGCACTGGCAGAGCAAGAAAAATCAAACTGGCCGATGCCAGAGGGCACTATTCTGGCAGGTGCAGGCAGGAGAGCGGGAGCACTTGTCATAGACATGACGCTGTTGTTGGCAATACTAACTATCGCTACAAGGGGTCGAATATTCGATGCGTGGAACCTAAGGCTAATCCCAAGTCCCGATGTCCATTATTGGATTGCGATGCTCCTGATACTTTCATTCTCGACATGGTTGTATTTTAGGGCAACAGGCATCATATTTTCAAGATCCCTCGGCCAGAGGATGTTCTCAATTGCCATCGTTGCGGAGGATGGTTCAGAGATGACCAGCAACATGTGGGACAAGAGAAGCATGGGGAAGTTACTATTCCTAATCCCCCTCTACAATCTATACCACGCAGCGTATGAAATCCAGAGAATAAGGCAAAGACACACCCATCAGTCTAATCTGGACAGACGAATCGGCTCGATAGTGGTCATTTCCAATTCACTCCCACCGGCACTAAGGCGCCATCTGAGGTGAATAAATGCTGGAACAGGTAGACTGGATTAAGTCAGGCAAACTATGCGTATATCCCACATCAACCCAACCGGCCGTTGGAAGTCTGCCCAATAAGAATGCACTCGACCTACTTTTCAATCTGAAGAAGAGGTCAGCTGACAAGCCAGTATCGCTGGGAGTCTCATCACTAATGCAAGCGTCGGAGTTCGTAGTCATCCCGGAAAACCTCCAAATTTTCTTGCAATACTTCCCAAGAGGCTCTATAACTGTCGTACTACCACCGAAGAGAACTTACGACGACCGACTTGGATCGAATGGGATCGCAATTAGGATACTTGACCACCCCCTGGCCAGGAAACTCGTCAATCATACAGGACCTCTGACCGCAACTAGCGCAAACGAAAGCGGAAAAAAACCCCATAATTCATCCAAATTGGCTGCCAAGGAATTAGGCGGGTTGGCTGAGGGAGTGCACTGGATTGATGGCTTGTGCAAGGGAGGAGCACCCAGTACTTTGATATCTTATCCCTCTGAGATCATACCAAGTGGGCCTCGGCGGCCAGAGATATTGAGAGAGGGAATTATTCCAGAGAATAGGGTGATTGAAGCGTGGAAGAAGCTGACATAAAATTCTGGAAAGACGCAGGACACGTCGCTCGCAGGACTATTGAGGGGATAAAGGGAGAGATAGTTGCTGGCAAGGCCTGGGATGACCTGATTGACTCCGCTGAGAGGTTTATCAGACGACATGGGGGAACTCCTGCATTCCCAGTTACAATATCAGTAAACGATATCGCAGCGCACTACACTACGAACTCAATCCTCACAAAACCGGAGGGCTATGAGGAAGACATGGTATTCAAGAAAGGAGACCTTGTCAAATTGGACGTTGGAGTCCACATCAAAGGTGCTCTCGCTGACAATGCCCTCACTGTAGAAGTCGGCGGTGGTGGAGACCATACCGATCAAATTCGCGCGGCTAGAGAAGCGAGAGACGCGCAAATTGAAGCTATGACACCCGGAAACACGTGGACTGAAATCGGAGCTGCCGCAGATCAAGTTCACTCCGACGCAGGTTTTCAACCTGTGACAAATTTATGCGGGCATAAATTGGAGAAATGGAACCTACACGCCGGAGTCTCAGTCCCATCATACGATTGTGGTAAGGCGAATCAGGCATTTAAGGGGGGCCCCGAAGTAGGCGCATTTTATGCCATCGAACCATTCAATACAACTGGAAAGTCTGGAAAGATAGAGGACATACAACCCTCAACATCTTCAAACATACACAGAGTAACGGGCAACATCAGCATTCGGAAGGCAGTAGCAAAGAAGAAACTCAAACCCCTGGGCGCGACTATGGCAAGATATATCGAAGAGCGATATTCAACACTTCCTTTCGCAGAGAGGTGGGCTTATTCCCTGCTCGAGAAGCCATTCCCGGGAGAGGACCCAGAGGGAATAAGGAAAAAATGGAATGCACTCATTCGAAAACTGACTAGCATTAGGTTCCTGGAATCCTATTCGGCTCTGAGATGTGTTGACAGAGGAAATGTGGCACAGTTTGAACACACTGTTTGGATGAGTGAGAGTGGTGCCGAGGTCCTTACCGTGGAATGATTTCGGTTATCTCCCCGCCCCATGCTATTCACAAGAGTTATGAATGTCTGAACAAGTTCGGTAACCGTACAGGGAACGGAGGTTCTCGCTGAGTGCATCCCATCCCCTCGCTTGTGTCTCCACCCTGTACACCCTGATATTCACTCTGTTTCAGCCTCGACCGCACCCATTACTGTGACAGAGATAACAGCCAATAGAATTAGGGCCATTCCGATTTTTTGCTGAAAAGACGGATCCTCCCCCAATAGCAATACACCCCAGACAATCGTTAGTACTGGCTGAACAAGAATGGCGAAGGAGGTATGAGCTGCAGGTAGGCGAGGCAAAGAGTAGGTAATTGCTACCCATCCAACTGACTGACATAAGATTGCAAGCAATAGTAACCATGCGTGAGATGGATAGCTGGGGGAGAAATCAATCGGCTCTATCTCCAGTCCTTGTAGTGGGAGGAGACCCATGACGAGGAGGCCCAACGCACCACCTGCAGTTGCCTCCAGTTGAAGGCTGGATGCGGGAGAAAGTGACTTATTCGCATATCTGTATGCAATTAGAAACAAGGAGTAGAACAAAGCGGTGAAAACTCCTGCGATGACCCCCAAGCGAGGATTGGTCCCGTATGCGGACGAATCAGTAAGACCTGAGATAAAAAATAGGCCAAATATTACCACGGGCAGGGCAAAAAGTATGGCTTTGTTCGGCCTCTCCCCGAATAACCACCAACTAGCAATGGTCACGATGATGACCTGTGAGTTCCCAATTAGTGTCGCGATTCCCGTCCCAACCCAGTCAATTGCACTGTGATATGAGATAAAATCGAATGCTAAAATAATGCCAGCAGCAAATGCAAACCATTTCTCGCGCCCCACTCGCTTGTCCTCTGAGGTCCAAACAACGGTTAGGAACCACAAGAAAGGCAACGCATAGAGCATTCTGAAAAATGCGCCAGTCAGCGGATTTGTGTTTGATAGTGAATACATCATCGGCGCAAAGGAGATTAATGTCGCACCCGCCAGTGCCAAACCCATTAGCTTCCTCATTGAATGAGCCTGTTGCATCAAATGCCCCCTGGTATATGGGTATGAAACACTTGTCCCATGTCAAAACATGTCATTACTAAATTGATTTGAAAGTCGACCCAAGGACCAAATCGGCTATTTTATGTCTCTGAAAAGATAGACTGCAGAAAGCGACCCAATGATCTGGGGGACTATATGCACCCAGGAGTCACCCATCTTCATTGCCCCAGAGATTACCAGGGCACCGGTAACAGCGGGATTGAATGAAGCCCATGAGATATCTCCCACGCTCAGCGCCCCTACAAGTACTACAAGGGAAATGGCAGCACCGAAGTATACATTGTCGGAAGTTGCCTCAACGGTTGCAACCCCAAGGATTACCGACACAAGTGCGAATGTGAAGAATAACTCCGCAGAGAATGCAGGCAATGCCTCAATAACCAATTCAACAGTAGTTGATTGAACCATCATCAGATGTCCAGAAAGAGTAGACGCAAATACGCCAGCAGTCATCTGGGTCACGATGTACGGCAGGACCTCCTTTCCGTGGCAGGCACCCCTGAGCCACAAAGCGAGAGTTACGACAGGATTGAAATGGGCGCCTGAGATAAAACTCGTTGTGTAAATCATTGACATCAGGACAAAGGAAATGACATAAGGAGCATATTCAGATACAATGCCGTGTATGGCAGTGATATTTATTGCAAAGCAAAGAAAGAATGTACCTATGAACTCCGCAGAAAGCTTCGCCTTCAAGCTATATTCAGTCATTGCCTGTCGCATCGTTGACGAGTGTTTGAAGTTCGCCACTCTGGAAAAGCTCAAGCGCGATATCGGAACCTCCTATCAACTTGCCACCAATGAACAATTGTGGCATGGTCGGGAAACCAGACCAGTCCCTGAGTGCATTTCTGGCTCTGGCATCTGACAGAACATTGACCGATGCGAAAGGCACTCCGAGCTGGGAGACAACAGAAGCCGCCCTGTTGCTAAATCCACATTGTGGGGCCTCGGGCGTTCCCTTCATGAAAAGAACAACACTATTTTCTTCGACAATCTTTTGCAACTCGTCCGGTGTCCAATTAAACTCTGACATGCTTACTACTCCTTTGGCCTGCGTATGTGAATTCCCAAAAATTGTTTTTCCCCTTCTCCATGTGGGTCAAAGACCGTTTCGCCAGCAGCCTCAGCCTGACTTGTCGTCATACACTTCAGATCCAAAGCGTGTACTGTACCAGATTTGATGTGAGGTGTAAAAAAATCTAGGATGGGTCTTTGGCGTTCAAGCGGAAGCATGCCTTCAAAGGAATCAGAAATCACTCTGACATGGAAATGATCTCCTGTCCCATGAAGGTCACTAACCTCCACGGTCGCATGTGGAACTAAATTTTCGACTTCCGTCTTGATCCAGTCCGCTCCTGCCATGAGGGTAACACACGGTGGACAGATTTGAAGGCTATCGATGGATGCACTCACAGCGAGGATGTTATTTCTTCGAGGTTGTCCTTGATCGAGCCAGCTTTGTTGATCAATCCACTACCAACTACGGCTATGTCCACTCCCCATGATGATACCAGCTTTGCATTGTTTGCTTTTACACCCCCATCGATCATGAGCTTTGTTCTCCTGCCACCATTCGCAACTTGATGGTCAATTTTAGATCTGAGACGTCGGACCTTGTCCTCGACCTCTGGCATGAAGGATTGCCCACCTTTGCCCGGTACCACTGACATAACTAGTACCAAATCTAGATCTGCAAGATATGGTAGTACTTCACCCACATCCGTATCTGGGTTCAGTACCAGGCCCACTTCTTTTCCGGCTCGCCTAATTTCATCGATGATCTCTTCGGGATCCTCAATAGCCTCAATGTGAGCAATGATGAGGTTGGCACCTGCATCTGCGTACTGCTCCCACGTCTCCTCAGCATTCGTTATCATCAGGTGACAATCGATGAACACGTCCTCTCCAAGCCTTTCTCGGATTGAACGAACAACGGCTGGACCAAAGGTAATTGTCTTGTTGACGACCCAGTTTCCATCCATCACATCGAGGTGAACCCAGGTAATTCCAGCATCTATGGCTTCATCCAATACTTGGCCAAGTTCGGTGAAATCCGCGGTCAATATTGAGGGCGCGATGTCCATGTTTCAGATCCTCCGGTGGTAACCCTGTTGTCAAATCTTATCATTCAATTGGTCAGTTTAGATTCACGGCACTCGGCAAGGATTCATACATGAGGGGGTTACAATATGGACCATGGGACAGGTAGTTGAAGCCTCGGATTCTAATTTTCAGACGGTAGTTAGCGAATCTGAATGGGTTTTGGTCGATTTCTGGGCTCCTTGGTGTGGACCATGCAAGATGATCTCTCCGGTATTGAGCTCGATAGCAGAGGAGCGTGAGATAACGATAGCAAAGGTGAACACAGATGTTAATCCGGTCACGCCAGGAAAATACGGTGTAAGGGGCATTCCGTACCTTGTTCTATTTCACAACGGAGAGCCAGTTGATCAGCATACAGGGGCTGCTCCAAAGCCATTCTTCGACAACTGGCTCAACCGTCACATGGAATGAAGAACAATTTACGAGTTTTTGATATTCTCTACGTACATTCTCAATCGGCTTCTGAGTGCTTCGTGCAGCCACAAGCCTCCTCCAATTTCGACCATAAGCCCCTTTGATATGAGATCCTTTGGGGGACCACCAGAAACCCCTGCAGCCTTCGCCAATTCTACCCACGGTAGTGGCCTATCATGATTAGCTAGCTTCAACAGTAACTTCTTCTCCTCGGGAGGGAGAACCTCTACGATCTCGGAATCTAGGAATTTGACCCAATCACGATGCTCGATCTCACCGTACATTTCCAATAACTCAATTGCCAAGGGGTGGCCACCGGTTTTCTCGTGAAGTATTTCAGGAGAAACCTCTTCATCTAGTCCGATATGACGTATCCACTCACCTATTTCATGCTCGGTCAGTCCTTTCAGAGGGACCTCAGTCACCCTACCACGGGTCAGAACATCCCTCCTGTCGTAAAACTCAGGCGAACTCCTTGATATGCCGATTATCTTTGACTTGCATGCCTCAGCAATCTGGACCAATGCTCCGATGAGACGTATGCCATCATTGTCCAAGTTGTGAATATCGTCCAGTATCAACAAGAATTTTGTCGCCCGACCAAGTTCGTGATCTTCATCTAGCAGGGTTGCTGTCAATCTTCTCCTAAATCGATCATAATCAAAAATATTCCCAGGTGACGGTAGTGTCGCAATAAGGTCATAAGGGTCTAGAATATCATGACTGTGATCAAATAATATTCTGTGGATGATGCTTGTTGCCAAGCCGGTTGCAGTGTCCCATGTCTGGCACGGATAATACATCGTCGAGAAATCTTCAAAATTCCCTTTTTTTGATTGAAACCAATCAGAGACCAATGTGGTTTTTCCACAGCCTGCGATGCCAGTGACGACACAGATCGATTTTTTGCCGGAATACCAGGAGTCTAGCCGCGCTCTCTCTATTTTCCTACCGTGAGTCTTCCGGCCAATGGGGGGTTCCGTATGGTACGTGGCATGGGCTCCTGCCATCATTTTAATCGAACCCGGGGTTCGGACCTTGTTTTGTACAGGTCCGAATCTAATGTCACCGTAGTTTAGGGCCCCCTCGTGTTGAGCGTGCATCAACACAGACAGCAGGTCAAGTTCTGCATTCAACCTATCAGAAGCCTCAGAAGCTTGAACCTCAAGCACACTACCCTGCTTGTTCCTCAATAACACCATTGTCTTCCCTAAACGCTGGCTGATTGCGGTCGCCATCTCAAGACCAAGAGGCGTAAGGTGCCATACACGTTGCCTCTTGAGCTCCCCTCTAACCTGACATGTGTTCTGTCGAACAATCCCGGTCGCCAGCAAGTCTCTAATGCTCCTTGAAACATTGGGGGGGTGAACAGCGCAGGCCCTCGCAATTCCTCGACGAGTTATTTCATCGCTCACTGTATGCATGTCAGCTTGAGAGTGATGATTCAATAGGTGAATCAGAATCCTATCTGCGACTGCTATGCTTACCCTAGGACCCTTCCGCATTGTAAACTTACACCAATAGGGTAAACATCAATGGTTCCCTTCAAGGGATTGAGTCAACATGATACAATAAACAATTCAATGGTTTCATGAACCTCCGCACCATTAGTAGGATCAGTGGTACCATGGGACAAGACGAGATCATTGATGCATTGAACAAAGCCTTAGCGTGGGAATTGAGAGCTGTTGCCATGTATGCTCACTATTCAGCATATGTCTCCGGAATTCACAGACCACATCTTTCCGTTCACTTCTCAAATGAAGTTACAGAGTCAATAACCCATGCATCAACAGTAAGGTCGGCGATCGTCAAGCTAGATGGTAAGGCAAC
The DNA here is from genome assembly GCA_011523055.1 of Methanobacteriota archaeon. Lineage (GTDB taxonomy): Archaea > Thermoplasmatota > Poseidoniia > Poseidoniales > Thalassarchaeaceae > MGIIb-N1. Next base: position 67,759 of record WTHQ01000039.1, on the reverse strand, counting down.
AACCGAGCGTGCTCCAGACGAAATAATTCACACAAATGATTACTTGCTAATGCTCAAGGAAGCGCACAAGACCGAGAAGGCCGCAAGTAAAACCTACCAGTCAATACTACCCATGGTAAAAGAACTGGGTGATGATGAATTGTACGACTCACTCGAGGTGATATACTTCGATGAGATGAGATCTGTAGAAGAGTTGCGAATGATGTTGAAGTGATGCAACTAATTCACAGTGCGTCCTCATGCTATCGATTATGTGCTGACCCCCTCTACCCACAAACATGCAGAACTATTCGGATCTTCTGAGTCATCTCAGAGAGATTGATTTAGCGAACCAGATAGGTAGCCTGCTTGGCTGGGACCAAGAGGTCATCATGCCTAAAAATGGGGCAGAAAGTAGGGCAGAACATCTAGCTTGGATTTCAAAAACAGTTCATGAGAAGATTACCGATCCACGGATTGGTGAGCTGATCACATCACTGGAAGTAGAAGATTTGGATGAGATCCAACGGGCAAACGTGAGAATCTCAAAAAAAGCGCACCAAAGAGCAACGTGCCTTCCATCAGACTTCGTCGAGGATTTCGCGAGGCTAAGGTCCCAGGCACATCACACATGGGCTGAAGCACGCGAGAAAGATGACTTCTCCCTTTTTCGCGACGATCTATCCAAGATCTTGGACATGACTAGAAGGAAGGCCGAGTATTTTGGATACACAGACTCGCCGTACAACGCACTTCTGGATCAATATGAAACAGGATTGACAGTTGGGAGGTTAGATCCCCTCTTCAATGGCCTCCGCGATAGCGTCTCGCCGTTGGTCAGATTAGTCTCGGAAAGCGGAGTTACTCCGGACAACAAATGGGTCAATGGAGTAAATTGGCCGAAGAAATCTCAGGAAATGCTCAGTCAAAAAGTCTCAGAATCAATTGGTTTCGATTTCAACTCAGGCAGAAGAGACTCATCTGTCCATCCCTTTTGCGGGGGACCAAATCCCTTTGACGTCAGGTGGACTACTCGTTACGATGAATCCGAGCCCTTCGGCTCCTTGTTTGGTTCAATGCACGAAACCGGCCATGGAACATACGAACAGGGACGCCCAGAAAGCCTCGCCTATCAACCAGCAGGAAAGGCCTGTGGCTTGGGAATTCACGAAAGTCAATCCAGACTATGGGAGAATCAAATCGGCCGATCGCTAGAATTCTGCGAATGGGTCATTCCTCTTTGGAGAGAATTTTTCCCTGGAAAAATGGATGATGTTACTCCAGAAATGCTGTGGAGGAGCGTCAATCAAATCCAACCGAGTTTCATTCGGACTGAATCCGATGAAGCCACCTACAACCTCCACATTATGATACGTTATGAATTGGAAAAAATGATGATCGAGGGGGACATAGAAGTTGATCAAATACCAGATATTTGGAATGAATATTATGATAGATATCTTGGCATATCACCTCCTAATAGAAAGCTGGGCGTACTACAGGATATTCATTGGTGCATGGGTGCAATAGGATACTTCCCAACTTACACACTCGGAAATTTATATGCAGCCCAATTATTGGAGAGTGCGAGGAATGATATTGTAGATCACGATGAAAATATTCGAAATGGCATGTTCGGGCCCCTTCTCGATTGGATGAGGAAAAAGATTCACACAAGGGGAAGCATCCTCGAACCTGCTGAATTGATCGAGGAGGCAACCGGAAGACCCCCAACTCCAGAACCATTTGTGAGTTACCTCGCCTCCAAGGTTAGCAGACTCTATGGCATAAAAGTATGAGATTTGGTCCCGATGGCAGGTCACTATAAACTAACCCAAATAGCCTCTATAGTTAGGTCTCTTGAAGCTCCAGTGACCTCTGTAATTCACAATGACACCAGTTTCCTCGCAGGGGACAAGAATGGAACATTGACTAAATGGAACATTTCGGATGGCAATCGATCCTGGTCGAAGAATCTAGACCCCTCGATATCAGATATATGCATCCAACAAAAAGTGATAATGGTCGCCAATGGGCGATATCTCTCTTGCCTCGCATCTGAAGATGGAGAGGTTCTTTGGTCAGTTGATTTTGATGGGGCATGTGACTTAGTGACCCTCAACCAAAAGACAGTTTGGGTAACATCATCGGTCTACGAGATTGAAATTGGTCACTTTGTTGGTTGCAAAGTACATGAATTACAAAACAAGGATGGAAAAATAATCCAAAGTATCGAGTTGCCATCTAAAGCATGGTCACTGGAAGGAAGGGGATTTGATTGCATTGTTGGCTTGGGAAGGCCGGAGCCTGGCGTATATTCTGTGCTAAGTCAGAACGGAAAACTCACATCGGTCACCGGAACACCGAATCTACCAATTGTTCGATCTGTCGCTTCAGGCAACGGATACATCTCCTTCCTCACTGCATCCGAGGTCGCTTTTGAGATCAATCCCGACGGCTATCTTCACAATACAGAGCACAATGCAACGTGTGTTGGGTATAGGCACGACGGACAATGGCTCACTTCGGCTCGGATAAAGGAAATTTATGGCCAGGGGAGGGGGGAAACTGAGATCCGGATCGTTGAGGCGCGTGATGTGGTATCCTCTGATGATATGACATTAATCACAACGGATTACAACCCAACTGAGGGGATCTTAGATTTTGGCAATTCGAAAATAAATTGGTCACATGAAGGCGAAGTCACCTCATACTGCGGTCACGGAAACATCATGTCTGTTGGCTTCTCAACTGGTGAAACAATGCTGTTAGAAACAGGCGTTATCGAGAATAGAGTAGAAAGTAGTGAATTCCCCAATCACGATGACTCCAATATCAGGGCAAGGTTGAGGATGTTAAGATTTGAAGAATAACAGTTTTTTCTGGAATAGAAATATAGGTGTATTTACCTTCATTTCCAGTGGACTGCTCTAATATTGTAGAAACATTTATGGACTACCCATGACCCTGAGAACTTTGCCGCTCCGGTGGAGTGGTGTGGGAGGGCTTCGGCTCCTTCCGCGGGCCACAACAACCGATCTAAATGATCGGAGCGGTGAAACCGGCAATTTATTGCCGGGGACAAGTCTTAGCACATGTGGGTGTTAAGACAGTGGGAGAACCAAGTGGTAGCGAATCGGACGCAAGAAAGACAAGCTACTCTTGGAGAACACTGGGGAAAACAAAACCGAACCTTTCGAGGGGAAAACAAAACCGAACCAGAGGACTATCCCACAGAGGTGCGACGTGAAAGGGGGAGGAGACAATCCTAGAAACGTAGTGCGGGGAAGACCTGGAGTAAAAATCAGGAGAGAAACGCACCAGGAACAAGAGCGGAGGAATCCGTGGAGGACTGGCATCGGACGTTGAGGAAAGTCGAGATAATATCGACCAACTAAACACGTAAGCGGGAGTAATGGGGGAGACCCTAATACAATCGACAAACGGTGAAGGCGGACAAGTAGCGCCCTAATCATCTACCCGGGAACACCCGGGCCCTCGGGCCCGGGTGAACCCCAACCGCGGAGTCAGCAGGGGGTCGCTCCCCCATAGGCAGCCCCCTGTTGCTCCCACCTGTCCAATCGGACAAATTGTGGTCCTCTCAAGCAGACTATCAATCATTTCCCTCCGAACGTTCGTTTTGTTGGGTTTCAGTAAGGTTCATCTCGACGTCAACTGGAAGGCCCAGTCATTTCCTTGGGGTCAACCCAGTCATCGAAGTCTTCTCCATTAATCCCTAGTTCTGTCGCTGCATCACGTAAAGTAGTCCCATTAACATGCGCGTGTTTCGCAACTTTGGCAGCCAGGTCATAACCTATGTGAGGGTTTAGAGCCGTCACCAACATCAATGATCTACTCACTAGATCAGAAATCCTGCTCTCATTAGCCTTCAAACCAGATACGCACCTTTTCGAGAAGGATCTGCATGAGTCTGACAACAGACCAATCGAATGTAGGACATTGTGTACGATCATGGGCTTGTACACATTTAGTTCAAAATTGCCTTGGCTAGCCCCTATTGTGACCGCGGTGTGGTTGCCCATGATTTGACAAGCAACCATGGTTATGGCCTCGGCTTGAGTCGGATTCACCTTTCCTGGCATTATGCTAGAACCTGGCTCATTTTCTGGCAATGAAAGCTCCCCCAACCCAGATCTCGGTCCAGAACCCATCCATCTGATATCATTCGCTATCTTCATCAGACTTGTTGCCAATCCATTCATCGAGCTTGAAGCCTCCAATAATGCGTCATGACCGGCCAAAGCAGAGAATTTGTTCTCAGCTGAATAGAAGGGCAATCCTGTATGCTCGGCTATATAATCGCATACCAGATCCGAAAAACCCACTTTGGCATTCAGGCCAGTGCCAACTGCCGTGCCCCCGATGGCGAGCGCAAACAAACCATCTCGTGCACGCTCAATCCGTGAGATATCCGCGTCCAACATAGCCACGTATCCTGAAAATTCCTGGCCCAAAGTTAGGGGCACTGCATCCATGAGATGAGTCCTCCCAATTTTGACTATCCCATCGAACTCCTGTCGCTTATTTTGTAACTCATTTCGAAGTAATGCCAAAGATGGCAATAGGTCATGATGAATTTCCTCTGCTGCTGAAATATGCATAGCGGTGGGGAATGTGTCGTTGCTTGATTGTGACTTGTTCACATGGTCGTTTGGGTGCACAGGATCCTTACTTCCAATGATTCCACCCGCGATTTCAATTGAACGGTTCGAAATCACTTCATTTACATTCATATTCGTTTGCGTTCCGGAACCAGTTTGCCAGATCCGCAAGGGGAAATGAGAGTCCAATGACCCAGAAACAACCTCCTCACTCGCTGTACAGATCAACGCACCGATACCCTCCTCTAGATTTCCCAGTTTCACATTAGCTTGTGCAGTGGATTTTTTCAAGATTCCAAAAGCCCTGATCATGGATCTTGGCATGATGTCCCTTCCGATATTGAAATTTTCAAGGGACCTAGCAGTTTGTGCACCATAGTATGCATTCTCTGGCACACTTACTATGCCGATGGAGTCAACCTCTTCTCGGAGTCCCTTGTGCCCATTATCATTCACGGGTTTAGGTGGAGATGAAACCGGCTTTGGAGGAGTATTGTTCAGGCCTTGTTCGATTAGCTTGCTTATGGTGGCCGATCTACCATCATTACGTCCTCTGCCGACTTTCCTGTCAAGTTTCAATGCGAGATCTTCAGGTATACTGATGCTAATTATCCTACGGTCCCCTGCTCTATGCTTTGCCATGTGGCTAAACTCATTTAATTATTAATAAAATTAATCAAATGCATCTAACTTCCGAGCCGCTACTACAAACGTTGCACGCTCACGATTTTTTGAGGGTCTATTGGACGGTCCCCGGGTCGAGTTTCAGCGCCCTCAATCTTGTACACGGCTTCCATGCCTGATACGACCTCCCCGAAAATTGCATGATTTCCATCCAACCATGGCGTTGGTACCGTCGTAAGGAAGAATTGGGAACCACCAGTATTTGGCCCAGCATTGGCCATGGAAAATAACCCAGCTCGATCGTGCTTTTTAGCCAGAGCAGATGTTTCACAGGGAATCTTCCATCCAGGGCCACCGGTGCCAGCCCTGCCGTCGAAGGGGTCCTTCGACCTTGGGCATCCTCCTTGAATCATGAAACCCTTGATTACCCGGTGGAAGTGCAAACCATTGTAAAATCCATCATCCACTAGTTTCAGGAAATTTCCTGCTGTTTCAGGACAGTCCTCAGTATACAATGCGATATCGATATCTCCAGCGCTTGTCGTCATCCTCACAGTGGTTGGCATGCATCTCACGAGGATGAACTAGTCCAATATGGTAACGCTGCCCCTCAAGCAATTTTGGAGCCGCATTCAATCCCATCAGGTACTTCCAAAAGGCGCGCTGTTCCATCTGGGTCCAGTGCTGCTAAGATTAAAAAATGGCTCAAGAAGCCCGTTGGGAGGGACTTCTGACCTATGTTCAAAACTCCAACTACACTTTTTCCAATCAACTCTTCTGGCTCATAATTGCAGATCTGAGCAGAGCTCCAGAGACGCCCGGTTACAGGCCCAAAGTCAACCTCAATTTTGTATGAGGGCTTATTCATTTCTGGAAACGACTCTACACTTGTTATAACACCCGACCTAAGGTCCAATTCGAAAAAAGACTCAGGACTAACGTTCGCTTTTCTTCTGAGTTTCTTCGGATGGAAGGGTTCACTTCGACGAATCAAGTCTTCGGACATTCAATTACCTGCGATATCTGACTTCCTAAGCAGCGGGAAGAGGGGTATGCCCCTTTCTCTAAAAGCGGTGACTCCACCTTCCTCTCTGTCCAGTATGGTTATGCAACCAATCACATGGCAGCCAACCTCCTCCAAAACGTCAGCACATTTTATCGCAGAACCACCTGTTGTTGTGACATCTTCCAAGAGAACCACTCGATCTCCCTCTTGCACGGTTGAGCCCTCTATTCCAGGGGGATTGCCTGTTTTCCTCCCCCCTCTCCCCTTAGGCTCCTTTCTGACAATAAATCCTCTTAGTTTGCTACCTTTACCGGACTTTGCAATCACAATTCCAGTCAGAGGTACAGCCCCCAACTCCAATCCGCCCACTGCATTTACCTCACCCAAGCCTTTCAGTATCTCATGGGCCATTATTCCAATCAGATGAGCTGATTCAGGATCCATCATCACCGGTTTCATATCGAAAAAATGTGAGCTTCTCCTGCCACTGGCAAGTGTGAATTGATCATCTGGCGAATAAAGGTAGGCTAGCCGCTTCACATTTTCCGAAAGCTGAAGTTTGACCTCACTCGGGTTGTGCGCCATCAGCACGCACTGACAGAGACTGATCAATGAACCTTGGCAGCAATTTATGGAAACTAATTCCGAATGTTCTTTTGTCGTCTTGTTCGTGTCCGAGATACCTAAGGGCTGGTGGATGCGGTGAACGAATTCGAGTCGACGAGAGATGTTGGTCTTTTATCAGACGAGTATGAGGCTTATTTGGACCTAATCGAAGCCAAAACGGAGACAATCTACAACATAGCGAATGAAGCAAGGTCGAAGGGAATGGATTTCAAGACAGAGGTAGAAATTCCAAGGGCGAAAGATCTCGCAAGCAGAACAGTTAGGTTGTTGGATAGGTACCTCAGGCCAGAACCAGATAGTAGCCCGATCCAAATTGAAGAGCGGTTACGGAGCCTATTAGATTCAGTAGATCGAGAATCAGCATCCATCACAATAGCAACAGAATCTGCGAAGGTGATGCATGAACTAACGGGAGAATTACAGAAGTCCATAGACACAGGCCTAAGGGTAGGCTTAGCCGTCCTGACCGAGGCAGTTCTAGTTGCTCCGTTGGAGGGGATCGGTGAAGTAAGAATCCTGACCAATCAAGAAGACGGCTCCTCCTTTCTTTCAATCGATTTCTGTGGCCCGATTAGGGCAGCAGGCGGCACGGCACAAGCGATGGGAGTTCTGATCGGTGACGTGATACGTCGAGAACTCGGTATAGATAGGTACAAACCAAGTGAGGGAGAAGTGGAACGCGTCAAAGAAGAATTTGGATTGTACAGAGGTGGCCTGCAATACAAGCCCCCTCCCGAGGAGGTGGACATGATAGTCCGTGCATGTCCGGTAATGGTCAATGGCGAGGGAACGGAAAGGATTGAGGTAGCAGGATATCGCGAGGTTCCCAACATAGAGGGCTCCAGAATCAGACAGGGTGTTCTGCTGGTCATTGCAGAGGGCCTATGTTTGAAAGCCCCGAAGATAAAGAAACACACTGACAGATTGGGTGTCCAGGGCTGGGAATTCATCGACACACTAGCCTCAAAAGGCAAGAACGAAGATCAGAAAGAATCGAAGTTGAAACAGAGATATGTAAAACCAGACTCTCGATATATGGGGGACATAATTGCAGGTAGACCTGTTTTCGGGGAACCCTCGAAACCAGGTGGATTCAGACTCAGGTACGGCAGAAGTAGAACAACAGGGCTTGCCGCTGCAGGACTCAACCCTGCAAGTATGCATGCCATGGGGGGCTTCCTCTCGGTGGGCACCCAGATGAAGATCGAGCGCCCAGGAAAGGCATGTGCCGTGACACCGACCTCTGGGATAGATGGCCCCCTCGTTCTGTTAGAAAATGGAGACTTCATCAGGATCAATGATGAGGATCAATGGAATGAATTGAGCAGTCAAATCCACCAGATCTGGGATGCGGGCGAGATACTCATTGGTTTTGGAGAGTTCCTTGAAAACAACAAGAATCTAGTGCCGTCAGGGTATAATCGTGATTGGTGGGCTAGCGAGTTAGCTTCCAAAATCGACATGCCAGAAAAGTTGGAATTGCTTTTCAAAATACTCGAGGCCGACTCTTCCTCATTCCCAGAAGGACTCCCGTTTAATGGTGCGATCACTAGGGGAGGAGAACCAAGGTATGAACGACAAACTCGAAAGAGAGACTGGAACTGGAGGCTGAGGAACCTGGAACTATCTTGGGAGCAAGCAATTGAGATAACCGAGGAATTTGGCACGGCAATCCCTCCCCCCTGGAATCTATGGTGGTCGGACCTGCCAGTTCCCCTGCTTCCCATGTTGTTCCACGCAGTACAAAACTCCGTCAGAAAGCACGGGAAGATGATAATACCCATAGAGGATGCTGATGAGGCTATCGAAGGCATTGAAAAAGATCAAGACGAGCAAATCAGAGAATACGGGGCAGTTAGATACTGCTTGATGTTGTTGGGCGTCGAGCATAAACTAGAGGGCAACAACATTGTAATTGAAAGGTATTGGGAACCTTTGTGCGAGGTTTTCATCCCTGGCCATGGGCACACTGGGAACCCATTGATCTTGAAGCAAACAGAACTGAGATTGCAAAAGATAGATGCAGCAAAGGCGATTGTGCTTTCAGAGGACAACCGACTCGCGAAGATAGAGAACTTGAGGACGGAAAGAAGAATTAGGGCCGAAACTGAGGCCAGGCAAAGAAATCTTGGCGTCGAGGAGACTGAGGCCATTGGGGTCGCCGCGGCGTCCGAGATACATGACCCCGGTCCAAAAAACAATACAGAACTAGAGAATGCGAAGAAAACCCTGGATGATGACAAGGTCGAGAAATCACTGTACATAGTTAGAAGTGTTTCAAAACATCGATGGGAGGATGCTGTTCCAACTAGAATCGGCGCTAGGATGGGAAGGCCGGAGAAGGCCGAGAGAAGAGAAATGAAACAATACACACATGCACTCTACCCAATAGGCAACAATGGCGGCCCCCAAAGATTGCTAGATCAGATAGGAAAAGGGGCATTAAGCGTCGACGTAAGTATCAGACGTTGCACAATTTGCGGTAGAGATACACACGAAATACGCTGTCGTCACGATTACGGTGACGGCTCCCCTACATGCAATGGAAGGACAGAAATCAGGAGGAAAAAAAGCACAGATAGAAGGCTGGGGGAGAAAAGAAGCGTTCAATTTACCAGCCTTCTGGAGTCTGCCAGAAGAAACCTGAACCTCAATTCCCTGCCACGCCCAATCAAGGCGACGAGGCAACTGGAGTCAAGGCTGCAGACCCCCGAGCCGTTGGAAAAGGGGATTCTGAGAGCATTACATGACGTTTCAGTGAACAAAGACGGAACTTCGAGATTCGACATGATTGATGTGCCATTGACTCATTTCCGACCAATCGAGATAGGCACGCCCTGGAGAGAATTAGTTGAGATGGGGTACAAAACGGATATGGATGGAAATGCACTGAACTCAGACGAGCAAGTTGTGGAAATCTTCCCCCAAGACATCATTCTGTCATCAAATGCAGAATCACACCTCTCCAGAACATGTAAGTTCGTTGACGACGAGCTGACTAAGATTTACGGTATGGAACCCTTCTTCAATTACAAATCGAAGAAAGACCTGGTTGGACACCTTGGTATAGGGCTTGCACCACATACCTCAGGTGGTGTACTCTGTAGAATAATCGGATGGACTGACGCCTCCGCGGGGTATGCTCATCCACTCTTCCATGCAGCGAAGAGACGTAATTGCGATGGAGACGAAGACTGTGTGATGTTGTTGTTGGAGGGGTTGTTGAATTTTTCAAGGGACATACTACCAGCTAATCGGGGCGGCCAGATGGACGCCCCGTTGGTATTGACGACTTGCCTGCTACCCAATCAGATAGACAAGGAAGCTCTCAATGTTGATTGCTCCTGGGCATACCCCCCAGAATTCTATAATGCCAGCCTTACTCAGCCTCACTCATCTGAGGTGAAACAACTGATCGACATTGTAGAAAATCGCCTTGGTGGCATTGGAGATGTCCGAGGATACGGGTGGACTCATGACTCAGCTGGATTGAGCTCTGGCCCAACTAACTCACAATACAAGCTACTACCAACAATGGAAGAGAAGATGGACGCCCAACTTACATTGGCATCCAAACTCAGGGCAGTCTCTGTTAAGAGGGTAGCAAAACAAGTGATTGAATCTCATTTCCTGAGGGATATACGGGGCAATCTTGTAGCATTTACAAGACAAAAGATACGATGTGTGAAGTGCAATGCCTCTTACAGGAGGATACCATTGAGTGGCTCCTGTATGGCCAAGGTAGCTAGGCATGCCTCCACGCGACGATTGGGAGGCTCATCCGACCATGACAATGGAATGTTCTGTGGAGGAAACCTCACATTGACCGTTTCACCAGGTGCGGTCACGAAGTACATTGGTGTCACAAACAGGGTCATGGAGAAGTACGGAATCGACCTATACACAGAGCAAAGGGTCAAGTGGATGGAAGAAAGTGTCGAATCCTTGCTAGAAAATGACAAGGTCACGGTAATGACATTGGGAGACTTCATCTGACTTTCGAAAACCCAAGCTCATTCAGAATTTTCTTCATCCACCTTAGCTTCCTAATTTTTCTTTCGGGATCAGTAACTCCTGAGAACCGCCCAACAATATCGGACCTCGTCCCTAAAAGAATGATGTTCCCTACATCGACCCCCATCGAGACAGCAATGCAAACGGCCCTATCTCCGTCGGTGAAACCCCCGGGATTCATCATGCCATCAATTGAAAATGGTGTTTGGTGGGTAATTGCAATGGGTAGATTGCCCACTCTGGGGATCAATTCCTCCAATGCTTTCCGATTGTCACCATGAGCGTGAATAATCATCGGAATCCCATTCTGTATGGACATTGAGAGACCTCTGCCTCCATCTCCGTCAGATACAACCCCAGCCACAGATCCCCATCCCTCTTGGGGGTGTTCAAGCTCACTGAAGATTTCACCAGATCCATCTGCGAGAATAAATTTACATCCTTGGCCCATGGCAATTTCAATCTCAGCAATCTCTACCGCTGCTCCAACGATCGCAATGGTGCCCTCATGCGAGCAGATTTCATTTTTTATGCTGGCCCATGTGCTGTACAAGTCATCGACAGTTCGCCTTTTAGGAACATTAGAAGTCAATTCGGTTATTAGCCAGTTAGCAACATTAAAGTCTCGATCCAAGGACCATCTAAATTCAGCCCTTATATCATCTTGAAACTGGATCAGTTTCTCATCTACCAACAGATTACCGTCCCTGATCATGATGCATGGTCGCCATGAGCGTTCAAGAACCCTGCCGGGTATCGTAAGGCACCATGCCCATGCCTGGAGTCCCTCCGGAACTTTCGAACCACAGTGCTCTGGCAAGATATCCATTCCTTCCCCAAGCCAGATCTCATATGCGGACCATATTCGATGAGAACGGTATCGATATTGATGCGATTCTAGAACAGGGATGGTTGGAGGAGGCCAGGTCACTGGGTCGCTTGAGGCTAGTGGAGTCAATCTTACACAAGTCAGAAGCCGAGCCCATGGCAACCGTAGACCTTGCCAACGAGGCATCAAGACTCTTCTCGCTCGCAGCCTATCAGTATGCATTCTTGGTTGTGTGCGCATCCCATGATGAGAGGCTAATCTCCAGGTGGGCGGAGGGCGAATCGAGCCTAGCGGATAAGAACATAGGATTAGATGAGACATTTTTCGAGGATATTGTGATGACATATATCTCCTCCTTGAAGAGGGAAATTCGAGATGGCCGTCAGGTCTATTCGGTCCCACTTAGCGATTTCTTGGAGCTATGCCCAAGAATCTCTGGTTCGTACTGGAGACTTGTAAACAGACCGGTGATTGGGGGTTGGGTCACCCTAGATCCTGCCTCTGGAGAAACTAGTGCCCAACGTGTTGCGAGATTGGTGAAGGAAAGAATCAGAGAAGATTTGATTTCAAGGAGTAGGGAGAGCATGATGAAGATATCAGAAGAGTTAGCAGATAGGTTGGGAGAAGAGGTCACTCGCATAATGGACCTCTTCGGATCACAAATTAGATCTGAGGTTCCGATCTCTGCCGCCACGAGAGAAGACTGGCCCCCCTGCTTTTCTTCCTCGATAGAGGAGCTCGCCTCTGGCGTAAACGTGAATCATGTTGGTCGGGTTTTCGTTGCAGCTATGGGGAAGAGCATGGGTATCCCGGTCGAAATGACATGTTCCTTTTTTGAGGGTGCGCCAGATTATGATCCCCAGACAACCTCGTACCAAGTCGGTCATGTGTATGAGCGCGAATACACTCCCCATGGTTGCGCGGCTCTCAAGGCAGCGGCTAGATGCCCTGTTGGACCTGGTGATGACCGCCTGTGTGATCAGGAGTGGCTGACTCACCCACTCAAGTATATGAGGGCCAAGCAGCGTTCTCGATCGAAGATTGGGCCAGTCACCACATAGATCGAACATAGTGGTGATAATCGTACGAACAAACAGTTCAAATCCTCGATCCAACTTCTGTAAAACGAGGCGACATGGTCAGGACACTTGTCATCACGGTCGACCGAGATAATGACCTCGGCGTGAAAGCTGGAGTCCGGGGGCCCGTAATCGGGCGCAAGGCAACGTTAACTGCCGCTCTGAGACTGGGAATTGCCGATCCTGAGGAAAGCGACACCAATGCAATTATGGGAGCATTGCACCACCATGACAGGCTGGTAGAGAAATCCGACACCAGTGACGGGGTAGAAGTGGCGATTCTCACAGGGGATGTCCGCGTGGGTCCAAGGAGCGATCGAGCGATAGCGAGCCAATTAGACGAAGTTATACGCCTCTTCCAACCAGATACAGCCGTTCTTGTTACAGATGGCGCGGAGGATGAAGCTTCGATACCAATCATATCATCACGAGTAAGAATTGATCACATAGAGAAGATCATTGTAAGACAATCAAAGGGAATTGAAAGCACCTACTATTACATCGCCAAGGCAATAGAGGACCCAAGATGGAGAGCAAGGTTACTGGTTCCCATAGCGACATTCCTGCTTATTCTTGGCCTCGGTCTGATCATGCCGAAGTATGGAAATATCCTAATTGGCTCACTCCCACTAATTATCGGAGGATGGATTCTAGCGAAGGGACTAGGATGGGAACAACAATTGGAACGATTGTTTGACGATATGCGTAGCAGTGCCTCTGGAGGTCTATTCTCCTCCCTTCTCTGGGCGGTATCCGTAGTATCTGTCCTTTTCAGCATACTTGCGGCCTTCGATATATTTACCGACAACGCAGCTTATGGCAACAAATCAAACCTATGGATTTGGGCACGTGCAATAGATGAGGCTTTGCAGTGGCTTGTAATTGCAGGCGTATGCTTCTCACTATCCTTAGGGGTATTACGCTGGAAGGAGGGGACATTCCGTGGCCAGTCAATACTCATGATAGGACTTGGACTGGTGGCCTACGCATTCATCAATGCGACAGTCAAACTTTTTCAAGAGTGGCCGGATTATCAGCCCTCGGTTTCAACCGTAGTTGATGACTGGGGCTTGCCCTTCATGTCGGTGGTCTTCTACTACCTTTTGAGGGTCGTAGTCGACTCTCTCCGGAATGAGGAAGATGATCCCAATGCAAATCGTCATTGGGGCATATGAGTAGATGGCCCAACAAATGGATTCAACCATCTTCTTCTCTAACCGATTTTTCTTCTGCGAACCCTCTCCATGTATCTACTGTAGTTTCCGGGCCACACAACCACACGACCGTCTCCGGGAACTTCCCAAATGGTATCACACACTTTGTCGAGGAACCACCGGTCGTGACTAACCGTGATAATACTCCCATCGTATCCGACCAAGGCCTCCTCCAAAGCCTCTTTTGCATCCGTGTCGAGGTGGTTAGTGGGCTCGTCCAGCAGTAGTAGATTATTTTCCTCCAGCAACAATTTGAGCAAAGCAATGCGCGCCCTCTCTCCTCCGCTCAAGGAACTGAGTTTCGTTTCCACCATGTCCTTTGTAAATTGGAATTGCCCCAATAATGCCCTAATTTCCCCATATTCCATCCTCGGCTTCAAAAACCTAATCTGTTCGATTGGTGTTAGATTGAAATCTAATGATCTGTGATCTTGGTGGAAGTAACCGACCTTCACACCCGGCCTCACATCGACACTTCCCTCGTCCAACTTCAATTCCCCCATTATAGTCCTCAGAAGCGTGGTTTTACCCGCTCCATTCCCACCTACAACCCCTATTTTCTGACCTCTCCTAACTCCGATCTCAATCGAGTCAAAAATAGGGCGATCCAACTCACTGAAAGTCAACTTTCCATTCTTGATGTCAAGAACCTCAAGACTGGACTTCTCACTCGACTCTAGTGAGAACTTCAGGCCACGTCGAGACTTTGGTTTCAGTGACCTAAGCCACTTCAATTCGCGCTGCGCGCGATTGATCATCACATGCTTCTGAGAGATGGACTTGTCGTACTTATTGGCTGACTTCATCGATTGAACCGCCCCTTTAAGCCGGCGAAGCTCCTTCTGCGTCTTCTCGATACGATCGTCAAGGGTCTGAAGGAAAAGGGCCTTTTGCCTTAGGTAGGAGGAATAATCACCCACGTATCCCTTCACATGGGCGTCCTGTACTTCGAGTATCGCGTTGCATATCCTATCCAGAAAATATCTATCATGACTGACAACGACGATTGCTCCGTCAAATTCGAGTAAAAATTGCTCAAGCCAGTCTAGTGTTTCAAGGTCCAGGTGATTGGTTGGCTCGTCCAGGAAGAAAACTTCGATCTCAGACAGACCAACCAGCTGCCTAGCGAGTGCTACTTTAGCCCTCTCCCCACCAGAGAGGAGGTCGAGTTGTGTGTCCATTGGATGTTGCGACAGATCGAGAGCCCGGAGAATTTCCTGGGCCCTACTCGCGACGTTCGCGCCGCCCGATTTAGCATTCATGCTTTGCAACTCCTGGTAACGATCGATATCTGCTTGCCAATCTCCTTCGTAGAAGGACGGGTCTGCCATCCTCTCCTCAATATTGGCTAGCTCTACGTCTATTTCCTCAAATTGCCGCCCCTTTCGACTCAATTCTTCCTGTAATGTCGCACCTTCGGCAATATCCCTTACTTGAGTTAGGAATGCAATCCTCAATCCGGGCGCAAGTGAGATCTCTCCCAAATCTTGATCCTGCTGTGAGATGGTCCTCAGTAAGGTTGTTTTTCCCGCACCATTGTGACCGACAATTCCAATCCTATCTCCTTCCTCTATCCTAACGTTTACACCTTCAAGAACTGTTGTTGGGCCGAAGGACCTGTGCACCCCTTCCAATCGAATTAATTCTCTGGCCACAACACTCCGAGGGCAATGGGGTTGATGTGGCCATCGGTCTAGATGTCCGATGAGTCAAAGAATGAAAACATCATCGTGAGGACATGGAATCAACTATAGTGATTCAATTGAAGGGGGACCAAGATCAGATTACAAGGACTATTGAATCCATCATGCCAGATGATACTGAATCTTTCACTATCGAATACATCACCCAAGGAACCGAATTTCTCGCATCCATCACGATCAATTCAAGATCACTCTCTTCAGCCAAGGAAACTGCAGATGACATCCTCGCTTGCCTTGGTGCGGCTTCCATGGCGCTAGACATACTCCAGTAATGGCCGCGAGTGGGGATGTTTTTGGAAGGAATTCGAAATACACTCCTTCATATTACACACGTTGATGGACCATGTTATGAATATTGGAACGATACTAGCATTCCTGATTGGGACATATGCGTCATTTGCTATCGCCGTCATGGCTGTCACGCCTTTGGTAGCGTGAAAATGTAAATTCAGATGATACATCAGCGACGGTTATATCCGGCTCTGCAGAGGCTAATGCATGGACCTGCCCCATGACAGATCTCACTTGTTGTGGAACCAGGGCCCCACCGAAAGGTTCGCCAGCTCGATCAATAATTGGGCCACGGCTATGTACCTTGATGACCAAACATCCTCGGATATGATTTCACACGGTCGATCCCGATCTAGGATAATTGCCAAAGAAAGTGGAATCCTTTCAGGGAGGCCTGTCCTAGAGTACCTAATACAAAAACACTGCAAAAATTGGACAATGCAATGGTTCTTTTCAGAAGGCCATAGATTTGATCAAGGTCAGGAAATAGTGACAATAGACGCCAACTCAATAGAGATTTTACAAATCGAAAGAATTTGTATGAATCTAATCACTAGAATGAGTGGAATAGCATCTACGACGTCAAGGTGGTGCGAGGAATTGGGCAATGTCTCTCTCGCAGCAACAAGGAAAACAAATTGGGGTGTCCTTGACAAGTGGGCGGTACATGTTGGCGGCGGACTAACACATCGTCTAGATCGATCTGATGGGCTGATGATAAAGGAAAATGATTTTTCATCGTCAAAATTAACATTGAGAGAAATCCTTTTGATTTGTGGTGAATCAACTGATTTTCCGGTAGTTGAAGTGGTTTCGATGGATCACGCACTCCAAGTAGCCAACGCGTGGATCGACTTGCAGAGAGACTCATCTGGAGATGGACGAATCACTCTGATGTTGGATAATCTAGGGCCCTCTGTATGTCGAAAATTCTCGGATAAACTCATAGAGATGGGAGTTAGGAAACTCTTCATTCTGGAGGGCTCGGGCAGAGTTAGACAGGAAAACCTGGAGCACTGGGCACTCTCAGGCGCAGACTTGGTTTCATCAGGATCCATCACCATGCAGCCTGACATTGTAGACATGACAATGCTTGTGGAGGCCCTACAGTGACAATTCCAGACGACCATCCAAGAAGAGACTCTTTGCTGTCCAGACAGAGAATAGTGGACGCGCAAGCAGCAGGGCTACTGGCCGATTCAGCTCTAATCGCCCATGGAAGGGGAGAGGCATTCGACTACCTCATTGGCGAAAGGACAACGGATTCCGCAAAGGCAGCTCAACGAGAGGCATTGAACCGCCTTTTTCATGCCAAATCACCAGTCATCTCTCTCAATGGAAACTCCACAGTACTCGCTGGTGAGGAGGCCATTTGCCTCGCAGCATTGACCAAGAGTAACATCGAGGTCAACATATTTTACAGAACGGACGATAGAATGCGCTTATTGCTGGCTGACATCCAAAAGAAGAGGAACAAGGTCATTGAAACCCCACCTTCCCCCAAAATAGCAATCAAGACATGGAGGGAAATGGTGGAATCGGTAAGGATCTACGGCGAGAATCCCGATGCAGAGATACCCGGTCTTCACGGACCAAGAGCTTCATGCTCCTCATTGGGGATTTTTCAAGCAGACGTTGTCATGGTGCCATTGGAGGACGGAGATAGATGCGAGGCACTGGTCGCTATGGGCAAACAAGTCCTCGTCATAGACCTAAATCCACTCTCAAGGACTTCGATGAGGGCCTCTGTCACAATCGTTGATGAAGTCAGTCGAGCAATCCGACAAATGGTTAGGATGGCACTGCATGGTCCATCACATGACCTATCAGATTGGAACAACCGAACAATTCTAGAGGATGCTCTAAGTGAGATAGCAACAGCAGTAAAGCAACTTCAACGTTGAGAGCCTTTCTCGTCCGCGGTCAATAGATGTGCAACCCTCGACGCAATTGCATCCCCGACTTCTGAGGTGGTACCCTGACCGCCAATGTCGTAGGTCTTCGGCCCGTTCGAGGAAAGATGTTGGGAGATTGACTCTTGAAGGACGTTGCCAAATTCTTCCAGAACAGAGTCATTATGCCGGATTGCGAGATTTTCCAACATCAGTTGAAGCGAAGACAGCATTGCGATTGGATTTACCCTGTTTTTCCCGGCGTGCTTGGGCGACGAACCATGCACGGGCTCGAACATCATGTGGTGGTCTCCGAGGTTCGCAGATGCAGCCATGCCCATCCCCCCTTGCAGTACCGAGGCAAGGTCAGTAGCTATGTCTCCGAACATATTAGGGAGAACCACTACGTCAAGATCCTCCGGATCCCTCACCAGCCACATAGTGAAAGCGTCAATGTAAGCCTCCTTGGCCTCTATTCCCGGGTATGATTCTGCGACTTCACGGAAAATGGAACGGAACAGTTGACAGCCTCTGAGGACATTGGATTTGTCCACGCAAGTCACACTTTGCGGCACTCCCAATTTAATCGATCTTCGTTCAGCCAGCTCAAAACAGAACTTGTGAATACGCTCGCTTCCGTTCCTTGAAATCGGCCGCGGATCCCATCGGAACTCCCCCTCCAAGCCAGGAAATTTCTCGATAACCAACTTCTCGTCCTTCTTCCCGACTGCGGATTGGGCCATTCTCCTGAGAAGAGAATGGTACAGGCCTTCAGTATTCTCTCTCACCATAACCAAGTCAACCAACGAGGAGTCCCAAATCTCCTTGTGCACACCATGGACCTTGTGATTAACACCTTTGTAGAGTTTCACAGGCCTTACATTGGCGTACAGGTCAAGTCCAGACCTCAAGCCGAGAATCACCTCGCCACCTGCCACATCACCGTTTGGCAGCCTGGCCTCTGGCCATCCAATCGCACCAAGGAGAATCGCGTCACTTTCATCCCTGCAGATCTCGAAAGAACCTTCCGGCCATTGTTCGCCGGTTTCTAGGTAGTGTTGTCCACCACATGGAATAACCTTGATTTCGAAGTCAATGGGACCATTTTCTTGGAAGACCCCCAGTACTTTCAGGGCCTCATTCATCACTTCTCGGCCAGTCCCATCTCCAGGAAGAGCGATAATGCGATATGCGGCCATCGTACTTCGCAGAATGGAATCCTACATCAAGCAAACCCCAATTGACTTTAACCTCGTGAGGCGCATTGTTCATAGACGTCCATACGAAAATCATCAGCCATGAGTGGTGATGAATCAACAGGTAGGGAGAATCCAATGGATGTAACAGGGTTACCAGACTCAGTTACAACATTGTGCGACGCCATGATGAAAATGAATCCAAATTGGAGCCTAATGCAATGGTTGGACAAATGCGCCACAGAAGAACTCGAGCTGACTGCGTCTCATTTGGGAAGAGAGAAGCTGAGATTGGAACAGAGACTATCCAGAATCGATGACATAGCCAGATACATGGATAGATTGAACGAGGCCAATGCATTGCACAGACAGGACCCATCCCAGAGGAATCTTTTCGATGTTTATGATGAAGAAAATGTTGTGGTGGAAAGCAACCCTATGCCGCCAGTTGAATTCGTAGGAGGCAATGACGTCCGCCTATCAGATGATGATCCGATGCTTGCGATGATTTCTGCAAGAATACTAGAGATGGCAGAGATGGCAGATGCAGAGGGTTCAGAATTCATTACTTGGGAAGCTATCCTTAGCGAATTGATTCCTTCTGGACTTCAGGAAGAAGAGGTAGACGAGGCGATCGCACACCTTGTTCAGAGGGCCAAAATAATTGAGTTTAAGTATGGACAATTTTGTTTAGCTATGGATTAAACCCAATACTGAAACCGGAACCAAATGTCTAGGATAAGGAAAATAGATATTTGATTTGATGGAAGATGTTATGATCTATAACTTCCTCCAGTGGCACCTATAACGCATAGTTTGGCATAGGCACGAGGAGTAAAGAAGATGGGCATTCATCCAAAAATTGGCATTACAGGTTTGCCGAAATCAGGAAAATCCGCGGTCATGGAAAAAGTCGTAGATATGATAACTAATGAGCGGAAAAATGAGAGAAAATCGCGTAATGATCGTTCTCAGGGTATGCCGATTATTGGAGGAATGAGGACCGAACCGATACTTGAGGACGGGGCAAGGATCGGCTTCGAGTGCGTCGACATCATCACAGGAGATCGCGCTGTCATTGCACACAGGGACATAGACTCCAGAACCACGATTTTGGGCTTGGGAATCGACCCCACTGGACTGGATAGAGTAGCCGTTCCAGCAATCGAACGCACCATTGAGACTTGCGAGATGCTGGTGATCGACGAAATAGGAAAATTCTCAGTGGAATCAGAGGCATTTGTCAAGTCAGTGCGCGCAGCACTTGAGTTCGACATGCCGACAGTTTTGACGCTCCACAAGAAATCCAGGCACCCACTGCTACAAGACATAAGGAGAAGAGACGATGCAAGGATACTTGAAGTCACACCAGTCAATCGTGCATTGCTGCCATACAAGGTCCACAAGCTGGTAAGGGAGACATATTGACCTCATCAATTGAGAACCTCCTCCACCTCGAACTCTACATGACGAGTCCTGCGCAACGTGCCTCAAGGGTCCTCATCGGGTTTACTATCGCCTTGTTGATTGTGCTTGCTCTTGGCATTCGTGGTGATTGGGTACAGATTACTGAATGTAACCGACTCGGCTGTGGCTATGCGTCAACAGAGCTTGTTTTGCTGGGATCCTTATGCGCCCTCTCATTCTATTCTTGGTGGATACTGACCAGGTCGCCAAAAGCCCCCTTTTCAGACAAGATATCGGAGATTTTCGATAATCTCACCGAGGATGAGCTGTGGAGCAAGCTCGAACAAGAGAGACTGGAATCGAATGATGTGGAACGAATATCCGATGCTTGGGCGAAATTGGAAGTTGGAATCATCGAAGACGAAACGAAATGAAAAAGCGAAACCTTCACCCTCCGTCTACTCCCGCATGGTAATCATGTCATCCATACCAGAGGACCTCAGTTATACTGCTGAACACGAGTGGGTCAGCATCGAAAACGGCATAGCCACAATCGGGATTACAGATTATGCTCAAGATGCCCTGACAGACGTGGTATGGGTTGAACTGCCAATGATTGGTGACAAAGTAGAGTCAATGGAGCCATTTGCAAGTGTGGAATCAGTGAAGTCCGTTTCTGAGATATACGCTCCTTTGTCGGGGGAGATTGTAGAGGTCAATGAAGACCTTGAAGCCGCGCCGGAGACTGTAAACAGCGACCCCTACGGTGAAGGATGGATATGCAAAATTAAGTTGGATACCGAGGATCTCTCAGAATTATTGACCCATCAGGGATACAGATCCTTGCTCGGTGAGTGACTAATGCCCCCTCTTCATCTGTACGTGGATGGCTCATGTGGAGATAACCGTAATGTCGGAAGTGAGACAATTGCTGGATGGGGCGTCTGCATAGTCAGAGGAGACTCTGGAACTGGCCGGGGCCAAGGTGAAGTAGTGCAAGAGATAAGTGGGCGAGTCATGACAAACCCCGAATCGGCAGATTATCTTGGAGCAACTGTGGGATCGAATAACACAGCCGAATTGACCGCAATAGGACATGCTCTCAGATGGGCCCTCATAGAAGGGGGGGATGACCCACTCACAATCAGATCAGACTCGCTATATGCCTCTAATCTTGCAAACGGAAATTGGAAACCAAAGGCAAACAAAGAGCTAGTACGACGTATCAGGTCGCTTTGGTTGGAATGCCAGTTGAACAGGGACGTAAGTGTAGAACACGTAAGAGCACACAGGGGACACCGCTGGAACGAGAGAGCTGATCATTTGGCGTACAGGGCCATGGAGGGTAGGAACCCAGAACCATTGCAATTTTGGAAGCCTGGTATCCGTTAGTCAAGCCTCACTGAGCCAACTTGTAGTCAAAATAGCATATGCACCTTGAAGCATGAGCAAAGACCCAATCAGATTCAGAATGAGCCCACCTGCAGGTGGAAAAGCCGAATCAGCAATGACAGACCAGGTTATCAAGATGGTCATCAGACCAGACATCAACAACAACCTCCCACTACGGGGAACATCGCTCCATAGGCTTATCCAGGGTACGAACCCAGTGTCTCCGAACTTCCATCTAAACCATCCTAGATAGATCAAAAATAGGCCAAAAATACCCAGAATACCCAGTGAAAAGGAACGGTCCTCCCAAGGACCAGATGGAGCCCAACCGATGAATAGAACATCGATGGTTATGATTGAGCCAATGCTAATGGGAGCAGCCCATGCTGGCACAGTTAGGCCCATAGGGTCCGGTAGTAGTCTCACTAGATGAGAATACGGGTCAAAGAGCCTTAACGGACATTCATAGGTCACTGTTCGGAACCGCAGTTATGCGAGACCTGTTGGCACCACTGCATGATCATAAGGGTCGCAGGACGCCAAGTGAGGCATCTCGAGCATGGTTCTTGTTGGTTATAATCGCCAGTTTAGCGGGTGGGCAGGCTTATGCAGCGGGTAATATTGTGATTGGAGCCGCGTGCGGATTGACTATTGCCACAATACTGCTCAACATAGGTTGGCTGATCCTGAACACGGTGGGGGAAAATAGAGCACCCATAGCCCTAACATCGGCCATAATCCGGATGTCTGAAACCGATGAATCGGAGTGAACCGACATGATGGTAGATTTCAGATGGCTGGACAAAATGGATTCTGAACATTTGGACCTACGACATAGGGTCCTAAGAGTTGGACGGCCACGGGAAACCGCAAATTACCCTGGCGTGGATGATGATCCCCGGACCAAGTTCCTTGGAGCATTCTCCGGTGACAGGCTCGTTGGTTGTTCGACCCTTCAGTTCGATCAAAAAGGATCAGCCAAACTAAGGATTAGGGGCATGGCAGTAGACTCAGATTTCAGAGGGAAGGGAATTGGAAGCGATCTGGTAAAAATACTCCAAGACTTTGCATCTGAGATGAATACAGGCATATGGTGTAATGCAAGGATAAAGGCAATCTCAATGTACCAAAGGTCAGGCTTCACAATTCAATCAGATCTGTTTGAGATTGAGGAAGTTGGACTGCATTACAGAGTTCAATGGAATCCTGACCAACAGACAATCGAGGAGGCCTAATTTTGGTAGAAACAAGTACAATGAAAGATTTAGAAATCAAAAACATGATGTCGAGGGTGAATAGTGTTCCGATGATGGACACACTTCGACTCGAGATCTTGAGGCTGGATCATGGAGAGTGTGACGCGATCGTCCCAAGGGAAGAAAAGTGGGATGGCATCTACAAAACGATGCACGGCGGAATATTGGGAACAATCGCAGATTCCGTTACATGCTGGGCAATTCTAACTCTCATCGGAGCGGATGAGCAGGTGGCCACCACGGATTTCAACATCAGATTTCTGAGGCCCTGCCTGACAGATGCGACCTGTAAGGCCAGGGTCATAAAAATCGGTAATCGACTGTGTGTAGCCGAGGCAGATCTTCTGGATGAACAAGGTAGGAAGGTGGCAGTGGCTCAGGCAACCTATGCTAGAATATGATCCCAATAATAGTGCAGCTCTAAATGCAAACCTTGGGGTCATTGTGGAGCACGAGCCGGGATTTGCACCCGGGTACACGGATCTGCAGTCCGTTGCATAGCTACTCTGCCACTCGTGCTTGTACCTCCCACCCAACATTTCGATTTCAACGCTTCCCGAGTCATGATTTTGATAATATCCTAGAATACCTTCATGGACGCCAAGCCAAAGCAAGCAAACATGCCGGCAGTCGCAAACAGATTTGACAACCTCGGAGTCGGATTTGCCCCCTACCTCCAACCACCTCCGGATGGTGTGATCAGATGGACCGTGGGTGAACCAGGGTTCCCGACTCCCGAACCAGTGATTTCCACGGCGGTTTCAGAGTTGATGGCAGGGAAGACGAAATATACACGGGGCCAAGGGTCGCCGAAACTATGCGAAGCAGTTGCTAATCATCTTTTGAAAACTAGCAAAATAAAGGCCAAATCGGAGAATGTCCTGATTACACCAGGTGCCAAACAAGCCCTCCTGTATTCGTATATGTCAACTCTCAATCCGGGTGACGAAGCAATCTTACTCTCCCCTGCCTGGGCGTCATACGAACCAATGATCTCCATTATTGGGGGCATTCCAGTCAATGTCCCAGTTAATCGAACGAATTTTCATCCAGACATGGATGCCCTTCGATCCTCGATTACGGATCGTACACGTGTGATCATGGTCAACTCTCCGTGCAACCCGACAGGCGCCGTTTATACCCGTGAGGAGATCGAGGAAATTGTCTCAATCGCAATTCAACATGATCTTTGGATAATTTCTGATGAGATTTATTCTAGGCTCATCTGGAATGGCACTGAACACGTTTCGCCAGCAACCGTGGATGGAGGGGAGGGCCGTACTATTGTTGTAAGCGGATGGTCAAAAACATGGGCAATGACTGGCATGAGGATAGGTTTCCTCACTGGTCCGGACCCTATAGTCCGAGCGGCTGTTAAATGCCAGGCGAACTCGGCATCCCACATTCCTACATTTATGATGGAAGCAGCTAGGGTTGCACTCGATTGTGATGATCACGTGGAGCGATTTTCTGATGCTTACAGGCATAGAAGAGACTTGATGCTACGAGGGCTCGGCGATATACCTGGCTTGAGAATTGTGAATCCTGAGGGAGCATTTTACTTGTTCATTGACGTAACTGAAACAGGGTTATCGGATGTCGAGTTTGCAGAGGGGGCAATGGAGGCTGGAGTGCAACTTATTCCGGCTTCTCTTATCACAGGGGGGGAGGGCTTCATTCGAGTATCTTATGCCGCATCTGAGGAGGACATTATCGAAGGAATTAGGAGATTGAAATCGTGGCTCTTGTGATCAACAAAAAGGGGTAATTCAGACATTCAATCCTCGTCAACAATTCGTGTCTCAATAATTACTCGAGATTAGAATGGTTCATAAACAAAATTCAACGCTTAGGGGCCCGATTTTGGAGTCGATTGAATGGTCAATGCCCACGGAAAACACGTATATGTCGACTACATCGGATACCAATATGATGGATCAAATGACGGGAAAGAAATGCTGGAGATCATGATTCAATCCACTGAGCTTGCCAACATACGGCCTGTTTTTTCTCATGTTGAGGAATTTGATGGTCACAAATCACCACCAGGATTCGCTGCTGTGGTTCTTTTGGACGAGTCCCACATCACAGCACATTGCTATTATAACCAGGGTTGGTTGGCATTTGATGCATTTACATGTGGTGTTGGAAATCCCGACATAATTGCTGACTACATTGTCGAAAATCTGAGAACAAAGATGCCAGGTCTCCAACAAATGCGCAGGGACACAGTCCCGAGGTTCCTTCACAACGACATCGATGGAGCTGTGATCACTTGAGAAGAGAGCCTATTCCAATGAGGGAATTCATAGCACGGAACTACAATCACTTCAATGCCGGAGAGCTATCGAGGTGCATAGACTCACTTAGTAAATTCTTGGATAATGGTGGCCGTTTGATGATAACCCTCGCTGGGGCTATGTCCACGGCGGAGATTGGAAAGACCCTCGCACCAGCTATCAGAGCCCAGAAAATACATGCAATATGCTGTACAGGCGCCAATTTAGAGGAGGACCTGTTCAATCTAGTTGCATACTCAGATTACGAGAAGATAACAAATTGGAGAGAGCTGGGGCCCCATGATGATCTCGATCTCCATGATCGAGGGCTGAATCGTGTCACGGACGTCGGAATACCAGAAGAGAGAGCGATAAGATACGTGGAGGAGAAAATATTCCCCCTATGGAAAGATGCGGAGGCTGCAGGAGACAGGAGATTCCCCCACGAGTACATCTACGATCTATTGATGCATGGCGACATAGAGCTCGACGGGGATCCCAGGGATTCCTGGCTAATGGCCGCTGCAGACGCCAATCTTCCAATCTTTACTCCTGGATGGGAGGACTCTACGCTGGGCAATATTCTAGTTGCCCGAGTGATCGATCTATCAATCTCATCACAAGATATCGTGTTGAGTGGACTTCATTCAATGCAAGAACTAGCTGATTGGTATAGAGAGGACGACTCTCCCACGGGACTCCTACAGGTAGGCGGAGGAATCGCAGGTGATTTTCCGATGTGCGTGGTCCCAATGCTTAGGCAAGATGTTGGAATAAATGTACCACTGTGGTCCTGGTTCGCACAGATTTCAGAATCCAAGCCGTCATACGGGGGCTATTCAGGGGCTCCTCCAAATGAGAAAATCAGTTGGGGTAAGATCAGTATAGATACGCCAAGATTCGTCATTGAGTCTGATGCTACAATAGTCCTGCCTCTGATTCTTCAGTCATTGGTCGAAAGCTGATCAATGATCCAGGCCTGAGTATCGGAGTCCATGTTCATTGATCCTGAGCAATTGATTGTATTTGGAGGTCCTATCGGATCTAGCCGGAGCGCCCGTCTTTATCCAACCACAACCAGTTCCTGTTGCCAGATCAGAGATAGAGCTGTCTGAGGTCTCCCCGGATCTATGGGATATGATGCAATCAAAACCAGCCTCCTTCGCAACCTGCATCACCTCTAGAGTCTCGGTGACGGTGCCAATTTGATTCGGCTTGATCAATATTGAGTTGGATGCTCGATCAGAGATACCCCGATTCAACCTAACTTTGTTCGTAACATAGAGATCATCGCCAATAACAAGCACGTCATGGCCTTTGTCAGTGAAGGATATCCATGAATCCCAATCGTCCTCCGAGAAGGGATCTTCAATGGACACTATCGGAAATTTCTCAATCCAGGAAGAGTATATCGATGAAAGCTCCTCACCTGCAATTTCTCTTCCGTCGAATAGATATTTGTCTGAGCGGAAGAATTCTGTGGCGGCAACATCCAGGGCTATCCCGATCTGATTTGAAATTGAATAACCGGCCTTTTCAATCGCCTCGACCAATAACTCCAATCCGTGCACATTTTTTTCCAGGGCCGGAGCAAACCCTCCTTCATCGCCGATACCGGATAGCAAGCCCCTCTCCTTCAGAGCTATCTTCAGCCAGTGATATGTTTCGGCTCCTGCTCTGAGAGCGGTTTTGAAGTCTGGAAATCCATATGGGACTACCATGAATTCCTGTACGTCGACATCCGTGGCCGCATGAGCCCCGCCATTCAGAATGTTCATCAGAGGGACAGGCATTGTCGCGTTCGCCCAATCCCCTGGGATCGACTTCCACAACGGAAGCCCTTTTTCATTGGCTGATGCCTTAAGAATCGCCAGTGAGCAACCTAAGGTCGAGTTGGCTCCGAGTCGACTTTTGTTCGATGTACCATCTATTGATAACAACCTCTCGTCGATGAGTGCCTGATCATGCACACTCATTCCCACAAGTTCGCCCTTGAGGATTGTATTCACATTCTCTACGGATTTTTCAACACCTGACCCCATCCACATGGGCCCCCCATCCCTAATCTCCATTGCTTCATGCGACCCTGTGCTCGCACCGGAAGGAACTGAAGCTCTCGCTGAGAAAGCCCCCTCCACGAAGCAATCAACCTCAACTGTCGGACGCCCTCTTGAATCGAGTATCATACGAGCATGGAGGTCAGTGATCCTACTTCCCATGAAGCCTTGTAAAGGGCGCGACCTGTCAAGTTTCCCGAGAATTAGGAGTTCAACCACCAAAGCCATTTTGAAACTGCGGACTGGAGCGAAGGAACCTCCAACTCTGATCGACAGCACCTTTCCCAGCAAAGTTGTTCTTGAGAGGGAGAGATTGAGAACAATTCGGCCTTGAAGAGAATCCCATCGTCCTGTGAGCCTAGCCTACGGAAATCATCGACGAAACAATGGAGCATATTCTTGGGAAAATGGTGTATCGCAGATTCTTCTGGGGAACATAGAATGGCACTCTTCTCCAAGAATAGTAAGGAAGAGCCATCAGACTCATTGATCTCATGTCCCAGGAGTTGAATGTGGCTAAGCATGGAAGCGACGTCTATGTTGTACCAATCAAACTCCTCCCTTGAGAGCTGCAAATTCGATAAATCGTCAAGATACTCTTGGATTTTACCCTGACTGGATCCATCGACGCCTCGCATCGGGAACTCATGTTCACGCACTCATATGAAGCCAACCAGTCGAATAAGGTAAAAAAAAACATCATAAAACATCTATAATTTTAATTATTATTACATAATAATGAAACAATATAATAAAAAGAGAACGTATTAAGTCAATATCATGACCAAGGTTGACTCACTTGACAGAGCCATACTCTCCGTATTGAGAGATCAAGGGAGATCGTCTTTTGTCCAGATTGCGACAATGACCGGTGTAACTGAGAGGACTGTAAGGGCAAGAATGAGAAGGTTAGAGGACGCTGGAATAATCAGAGGCTACACAATCAGGGAGACCGGAATTGGACTATCCGCATTGGTTCGACTGAGCGTCGGTCCTGGCATCGAGATTGGAACCTTGGCAGGTGAGTACGCTTCCTGGGATGGGATTGAGTCAGTTTACGAGATCAGCGGAGATGCAGACTTGATAGTATTGGCCCATGTCGATGACACAGTCGCTCTCCGTGAACTCTTGGATAGAATTTGGTTAAGTGCCCCCGGAAGCATAATTTCAACAAGGACAGAACTCGTCTTGGAGCAATACTGAAATGTTGTTGCTGAAATTAATTCACCAAATCGACTCAGGACTGTCACTCTATCCACTTGACTGAGCATCCAATGCTTTCAGTTCTTGGAATCTTAATCCTCTCCCCTGCGACGTATTGACTCAACGCAACTTCTAGGTCCGAGGTCGTGACATTGGACGGATCTCTGGGGGAATCATCGAGACGGCCGCGATATAATACGTCCAGATCCCCTGAAATCAGATAGAACTCCGGGGTCCGCTCAGCTCCATAGGCTATGGCTACCTCTTGAGTGGAATCATGAAGATATGGGTAAGACATGCCCTTGGAGGCCCTTTCTACCATGTGCTCCCAGTCATCCGATGTGTACCTTACGGGGTCGTTTGAGTTGATCCCCACGAATCCAAATCCAAGCTCCCTCGCCATTGTTGCCATGGCCTCTATCCTGCTCTCTGATGCTACAACATATGGGCAGTGATTGCAGGTGAACATAACAATCCCCCCCTTTTCTCCAATGGCTTCGGTCAGGCTTACTTGAGAATCACCATGCTCTTCATTAGCATTCGGCAAGTTGAATGACGGAGCCTTATTGCCCGGTTCAATACCATTGACTGTTCGCATGATTACCCGAAGCCATCACCTGACATGAACCCTTTCTGTCGATATGCCCGCCATGGACTTCATCAACCGCAGTCGAGATCTAGCATGCTGGTCACCAGGATCAATATCCAAGACTTGACGCCATCTTCGGGATGCGGCTCTGAAGTCCCCTGTTCGCTCCTCCAATTCTGCAAGCATCATTAACACGTCACTTCTCTTAGGATCACATTCCAATGCCTTTTCCAGGTCAGATATGGCCTCCTCGATTCGACTGAACTCGATGTACAACTTAGCCCTGCATGCCCAGGGTTCACTTGAAATCGAATCTATTCTGATAGCCTCGTTTAGGAGTGACTCAGCTTGTTCACCCCTCCCGGTCCTCAAGAGGCAGGATGCCAGAATGGCCATGGTTTCGACATCATTTTTTTGTAAGCACAGAGCCCTCTCAAGCATATCTATAGCCTCATCCCACATTGATAGGCCTATCATGGCCTTGCCACTGTGTTTTATTGCAGTGGGGTTGTTGGGGCGGGTTTCCATCACCCTCAAAGATTGCTGGATCGCCAAGTCATACTTGTCCTGTAGAAGATATAACATTGACAGGTTCAAACGACTGGAGACGTGATCTGGGTCAAGCTCCAAGACGTTCAAAAATCGCTTCTCTGCTTCTTCAATTCGACCCTCTCTGGCGAATGCTAGCCCATTCAGGAAATTCAAGTCGACCTTGTCTGCGCGAAGCTTGTCACATTCTCTGAGAATCGACCTAGCCTCATCGAAATCCATGATCTCGATTCTGACACGCGCTTCCTCCAGCAATACTACAGGATCTCTCTCAGCAATTCTCCTAGCCCGAATTACACAAGTCAAGGCCTCTTCCAACTCTCCTGTCAGCCTATTCCAATAGGACGATGATAGCCAGCCTCGGTGATCTTCTCTGTCCAAGCTCTTCATATCCGAACTGCACTCTCTCAAACGATCGATCCGCTCCTCTACCACCAACCCAGAAGCGTCCTTCTCTAGCTTACTTTCCTCCATCAGAACCATGACCTCTGCCTCAAGTAATCCGAGAGTCGGCTCTATTCCGGATGATTGTCCTAGTGTTCTCCGGGCGTTATTCAGGTCACCTAGGGCAATCGCGAGCTTCATTGCAGCCTCGTGAAGGGCAGCCCCCCCATGGAGACTTACCTGCGAGTTGAGGTAAGTCATTGCTTGGTCAGCCAAGCCCATTGACACCAACAAGGATACCTCCATTAGAATTGCATCTTTGGAAACAGACTTCGAGTCCCTAATCAGCTTTAGAGCCAACTCGTACTGCCCCTTCTGCTGTGCGGCATCAGCCCTGAGTAGAAGGACCTCGTCTGAATTCCTATCCTCCAGAGCCAACCCATCCAATAACTCGAGTCCCTCATCTAACTTCCCCGAGGATATCTTATGACGAGCCCGTTTGACCTTGACCTCAGGCGACATCTCAACGATATCCGGGCCCATCGCTCTTGATCTTAGGTTGCGAATCGAGCCAACAACCTCAACTTCCATTTCTCCGTCCCAATCTAATGAGTCTAATCTGCGTCGATTCCGAGAAGATCTTGAGTCGCTCTCCGGCAGTAGAGAAAGCTGTTCGATGAGAGCCGCCATGTCATCAGGATCAGTGCTCAAGTGCACTTCCAGGGTTTCAATCAACTCACTCCGGGTACCGAATGCTCTAACGATTCTCAAGAGTCCGGACATCGAATCCAACCTATGTCCATGTCGAAGAGATGCCTCATAGGCATCACGAGCATGTTTATGCCTGTCATGCTCTTCAAACAAGGATCCGAGCCGCTCGAATTGCGAAGAACTCAGAGAAAGATCGTCAGGCCTGATACCAATCGAGTCCAACATAGCACTGAGTCTTTTGGTAAGGCTCCCCATTGCGATCAGAGAATCCTTTGGGTCAGCCTCATCATTCTCCAAGGCTGCTGCAAGCAGCGCTGCAGGGTGTGAGACTACGTCACACAGCCTACTTGCGCCCTCCCCCTCAAGCCTATCGAGCATCCTCTCAGCCGAGTCAATTGCTGAGTGCGCCGCAAGCCTATCATGAACAGGGTCCTCCTTATCTAGAACAGAATCTAAGCCATCATTAACATATGTTAATTCTCTTTGGATATCGGTAAATGCAAATGACATTGTCTCAAGTTCTGATTTAATCTCAAGCGCTCTCCTCTTGTTGTATCTTTGGCGCATGTACGCTGAGGCATAGGCCAGAATCAACAGAGCGTATGCCCCTATGACAGCATGCGAAGCCTCAACCATGAGGGTGATCGAACTCTCTGAGGCTTTGATGCCTTCTGTGAAATTTGGTTACCAAGAGGTGATTATGGAACCCTCTTTTGTGCTTCGATCACAGGTCTGAGGGAGCATATGCAGAGACGCTGCCTTTCCTGGCCGTTTCCCCAATGGAACTGGCGAGTACATTATCGATGCCGGCTTTATTGGCGAGATCAAAAATCCGATCACTCATCTTCCCTGCAAAGACTAGGCCTACAGCACCTTCTACGTCTTCCAAGGCTTTTCCTAGAGCAGCGGCGCCCAATGGGTCAGTCCCCGAACCATCTTCTAGAATGATTACCGCTTGGTTCCTCTTGAGCCCATCTAGGTGCTGTCCCCAATTCGCCATGACCTCTGGGGCCTGAACGTCAGTCTTCTCGTGGCCTAGAATCGCATTGTCGTCATCTTCCATTTGCTTTCTAATCCTCTGTACAACCTTTGTTGCGCTTTCCTTCTGATTAAGGCATTTTGTTATCGTTTTACCCTCAAGATGCTCAACTTCGAGGCTCTTGGGCGCGAACGCGACATGGGTCAGGGATTTTTCCAACGATCCCGCTAGTTCCATCAACAATAGGCTACCACCTCTGTCACCATCTAAGAAAGCAGTGACGTTCTTTTTTGTGGAAGCCAGCTCAACAAGTTCGTCGGGAACACCCGACCCCATCATCGCAATTCCGTTTTTGATTCCGTACTTCAGTAGGTTTCTAACATCATTCCTACCCTCGACGATGATTATGCCATCACTCTTTTTTACGTTGGGTCCTGCTGTCATTCCACTGAAATTGACTTCGGTGTCAACGGTCAGGACGGATCGAACCTCATCTAGGATGTTCTTGGATTCATCAGCTCCCGAGCCAATCAGTTCCATTAGCAACCTCTTTGCTCGATCAATGACTACGTCTCTTTTCGCAGATACCACATTTTCGATTTTCTGCACTCGTATCGAAGCCTTGCAAGGACCGATTCTATCAATGGTCTCGAGCGATGCGCCAATTACCGATGTGGAGACTTGATCCATTGAGGTTGTGAGCGATATCTCTCCATTTACACTGCCCTTTCTTTGGTTGAGCGAAACATCGACATGACCAATTCGGCCATTTCTTTGCAGATCTCTGAGCTGCAAATCCTCTCCTAGAAGTCCCTCAGTCTGGCCAAATATTGCCCCAACAACGTCCTTCCTTTGGACAGTACCATCTATTCTTATCGTAGCGTGAATTATGTATTTTCCTTCATTTTTTGACATGTAGTTTTCCTCCGAACTATCACATGTCCCTCAAACGGGGGATTGCGACTCATGGTCGCCAATTTAGGCTTGGATGGGCGCATTGCACCCGCGAGTGGGACAGTGACCTGTTCATCTAGGCCTAACCCGTCTTGCATTTGAACGCTTTGCAAGGGTAATTCGGGGAATTCATAACGAATTCAAAGTCCATTTATGGGTCAAATCCATATCTTATTGTATCTCAAAGGGCATCGTGGAAGACACTATTGATGCTGTGGCTGTTTTTCGCGGGGCGACAACACTCGCATTGAAGGACGGCCACTTAGACGACCAGGAGATGAGGATTCTAGCACGCCTATCCCACGCACTGAGGCTGCCTGAGGCTGTCCCTGTGAAAATTTACGACGATATTCTCAACGAGGGGGAGAGTGACCCCGGGAGAAAACTAT
This sequence comes from Methanobacteriota archaeon, assembly GCA_011523055.1. GTDB lineage: Archaea > Thermoplasmatota > Poseidoniia > Poseidoniales > Thalassarchaeaceae > MGIIb-N1. The sequence goes on along the minus strand of WTHQ01000039.1, from coordinate 34,534 downwards.
CAAGATCCGAGGCAATGATCGTTTACGGTCAGGTATTAGAAGCATATTGCACGATTTCCGAACCCACCCCAGAAACAGCACTGCTGCTGTCTTATATGCGCACAGTCTTTGATATCAATGAGACTGAGCATCGTGAGTTTGTGAGGAGCGTAGACCGGCACCTAGAGCAGGTGGTTCATCGCAATGTCGCAGCCCAACTACGAACTACAATCGATGACGCAATAGAACTCGTTTCGAACCCACTCCAAAAGCTGAGGATAAGGAAATGAGGTTCCGCCATGGGCCTTGATGAATATCTTTTTTCGATATCTGAGAGGAAGTCAAGGTCTGTCAGAGTCCTGCCCAGGATTCTCCGGGAAGCCTACACCTATGACGTCCCCGCACTTATCATGAAGTCGAACACAGACAGACTTAGTGCCGATGGAACATACTCCTTTTTCCTGGGGACGCCAGATGCTTCTCTGAGAAGAATAGCATCTTGGATGATAACCAAAAACTCTGGGACACCGGAAGTTTTGGCATCCGTCCTAATTCCGCTTTGGAGCAGACATGGACGTGAGGATTTGGCAATAGCGGCTTTGCTTCTTGCAAACATGGACCATGCCAGGATGGGCACAGATCCATGGCTCCTCCTTGAAGGGCTCCTCAAACCAGAGGAGCCCATCGAGGGACTGTTGTTATGCGTCGAGGAAATCCTGAGGGCTGGGCGTCCATGCCCAAATGAGGTTATTCTCTGTAGTTGGCTCCATCAAGGTGGGGTGGCTGAGACCCTTTCCCTGCTCTGCATTCACGCATCGATGTCCAGAGGAAGATCTCCCAAGGAGGCCGAATTACAACTCATCGTCGAGGGAGATTACAGCAAGGCTCCAGATTTTGTGAGGAGAGTTAGGCACCGAATACTAAACAGGGATCAAGTCTAATCACCGAGTGTCACCAGCAGAGTATTGTGTCTGACAGACTACTACCATCAGATGATCCTGTTGCAGAGGAGGTACTTGAATGGACGATTGCCAAGGACGCCCGTGACATTGCTCAGATCATGCATTGGCTCGAACAAACCAATGGAAGGAGGGACAGGTTGCTCCTGATGTCGAGGGCAAAAGACCTCATTGACGAGATGCTCCATGCAATAGGAAGACTTGACGAGCTTCGGTGAGGACATGCAGGCACTGGTCCTTGCTGGTGGTCGCTCATCCAGGATGGGCAGGGATAAATCTCTGATGCAGATTGACGGAAAATCCCTAATCAGAATCACACTGGAGAGACTAATTGATTCTGGTCACTCTGTGATTTTGGTTATGGCCTCTGATGAGGCTCAAGAATTCAGACAGAAGTCGAGCGTCGGGGAGTTGGCCAAGGCCGCGGTCTGGCGAAGGGACGATAAGCCCCATTCTGGAATGATCGAGGCACTCCTTACTGGCATCAGGGATGGGGCCATAGATGCTACCAAGCCCCTCCAGATTTCTTCGGTTGATTCACCATGGCTCCAAAGTAAGCTGTACTCCAAATTGCGGATGAGTATGGGCAAAAATATCGATATCGTGGTTCCTTATTGCAAAACCCCGCATCCATTGCATTCGTTAGTCAGAGTAGATCCCCTGAATGAAGCCATCAACCCAGGAGATGGACCTCTCAAGAATCAAATCAAAGCAATGAGGTGGAAAGCCGTAGATTGCACCGGGCAGGGATTACAGAACGTCAATTCCCCGAGCGACCTAAGAATGAGCTCGGATTCATAGCAAGCCCGTCGATGACCCTAGGGTACAATTTGTGCTCGGCATTCTTCACTCTTTCTTGAAGATCCTCTATTCTATCTCCGGACAAGACAGGTACCTCGGCTTGGTCGATTATTCGACCTGTGTCCACGCCTTCGTCGACAAAGTGAACCGTACATCCTGAAATCATCGCCCCATCCGCGAGAGCGTCTCTGTGCGCATGGGCCCCGGGATACTTGGGGAGCAATGATGGGTGAATGTTGACCAATCGACCATTCCATTTGGCTACAAAACCTGGTGTGAGAATTCGCATGTAACCTGCAAGTGCGATAAACTCGACATCGCGCCTTTCTAGAAAAGTCTGAATTAATTTCTCATGAAACAGACGCTGTTCCCGTTTGCTCTCTATGTCAGGCAACGGTACGCCCACGGATTCAACCCCTGCCATCTCCCCATGTTTCAAGCCACCTGCCTCGTTTGAATCAGCCAAGACAAGGACAGTTCGGAAAAATCGAGAACCAGACTTCTCATGGGCAATGATCGACGCAAGGCCAGAACCCCCTCCAGAAATCAACACAGCTATCCTAAGAGGATCGCTAATGGAACCCTTTCGTGGGAGGACGAATGAGCCTTCCATGCGCATCCGAAATGGTCGACCAAAAAATATCCATGGTTGAAACATTCTATTTTATGACCAAATAATTGCGCGGACTATCATGGACTACTCAGATTCCATTGACGAGATAGTCAATCGGTATTCGGTTCAGAACTCCCCCCTCAAAAGCAAGATCTACATTGGTCTCGGTAGTATGTTCGTTGGCTTTGCCATAGCAGGGATTTGGATTCCAGGCTGGCCCACGGTGTCTTGGGCTGTCCCAGCCGCTTTCTTATTCTCTCTGTCAAGCCCGAGACTGTTCAGATGGAGCCTAACAAACAGGTTTTTTGGAGCAGCATTGCTTCAGTATTATGCTACCGGAAAGACCATTCCAGGGCACGCCAAAGTAGGAATAGCACTCATGATCGCCTCCATGACTTTATTGTCATCATATGCCGTTTGGGCTGTATCAACGAAGGGCGACGGGAACTTATTCGACCTCTCAAGTTGGAATGGCGCTGATCCCGGCTATGGTGCTGCTACGATACTCGCCGTTGGAGTTATTGGGATATGGTATGTGACAAAAAAAGTCAAAACCCGTGGAGATTAAGGAGAATCTCGTTTTTCTGCACCTAGTGAACCCTGCCGTCCATTGCAATTAACCCGACCCTTTTTCGATCTTTGAATGGCCAAGATGAATAACTAGGGATTGCCGGTCGATATCATGGAGCAAGGGACTGTAAAGTGGTTCAATCAAAAAAAGGGGTATGGATTCATAGAGAGAGAAGGGGCGGAGGACCTATTCGTGCACATCTCAGAGGTGGACGGCACAATTCGTGACGGCGACTCAGTTGAATTTGAGGTCGCTGAGGGCCCCAAGGGGCTCAACGCCGTCAAGGTGAGTAAGGTAGAGTAGTCACATACCATCTATAGAATTCAACGCGTAGTTGTGTTCAAGCGCCTCTTTGACGCTTACCCAGTCCGGGGTCGTCCCGTCTATCCAATCATATCGATGCCCGGGAATCATTCTCCAGCTCCCTGGAAGCTTCTCGAGGGTCTGCCTTCCCCTTCGGATGCTTTTGAACTGGGATTCGGGATCTGATCCCGGCAAGTCGACTCTACCCATTCCGTTGGTGAAAAGCAGGTCTCCCGCGTGAAAAACCCCGTGCCCATGAAGGGTGACATGACCGGGGGCATGGCCGGGGGTGTGCGTTACAGTGAGGTTAATGCCCCCTGCCCTCCAATTTACCTCCTCTAATGGTGGCTGAATCCATGTGTTGGTGAAGTCAACTCTCCCAAAAACAGGATGTCCCAACAGATGTGGAACACGAGCGTCTTCATGCCCCCATACTTCCAGATCTGGGAACATGATGCACATTTCGGAGTAGCCAGCGACATGGTCTCTGTGGGTGTGAGTGTAAAGCAGGTGTGTGGGCTTCAAGCCTTCCTCGCGAAGCCCTTCCTCCCATCGCGAGGCATCGTAGGGATCCACTATCGCAACGAGGCCCGCATTCCTGTCGATGAACGCGGTGTTCATGTTTAGATAGGGACCCATCAAAGTCACCCATACCTCTATGCCATCGTCGAGCAAGGTTTTGTCGAACTCTCCATCTCCAAGCATGACTCCCCGTCCGGACGGCACCTCAAAGAGGTGACCTGTGATCGGAGGCACATAGGAGGTATGCGATGAAGTACGATCACACCGAAATCGAACTCCGTTGGCAGGATACCTGGGATAAGAAAAACGTGTTTCTGGCAGAGGTTGACCACAGCAAGCCCAAGTTCTACTGCCTTGAGATGTTCCCCTACCCCTCTGGGAACATGCACATGGGCCACGTACGAAACTACTCAATTGGTGATGCAATGGCTAGGTTTCAACGAATGATGGGTAAAAACGTACTCTATCCAATGGGGTACGACTCATTCGGAATGCCAGCTGAGAATGCTGCTAAGAAGGAACGAGGACATCCTGCAGATGTTACCAATCGGAATATCTCTAGTATCATGTCAGACCAGAAAAGGATGGGGTACTCTTACGACTGGGGACGGCAATTCGCCACCTCAGAGGTAGACTATTACAAATGGAATCAATCCATGTTTCTCGATCTGTATGAAAAGGGGCTCGTGGAAAGAAGGTCCGCCCCGGTGAACTGGTGCGTTGACTGTGACACCGTACTTGCGAATGAGCAGGTCAAGAACAATAGGTGTTGGAGATGTGGGTTGGAGGTTGTCCAACGAGACATGTCTCAATGGTTCCTGCGAATGACACAATACTCAGACGAGCTTCTCGACTCCCTCGATCAGATAGGATTCCCGGAGAACGTGAAGGCGATGCAGAGGAATTGGATTGGCAGATCGAAAGGTGCTGAAATCCGATTCCCCGTCGAGGGATCCAATCACGAGATTGCATGCTTTACGACTAGGCCAGACACTATCTTCGGAGTCACATTTCTCACCCTATCCCCTGAGCATGAGCTATGTCCTATCCTCTGCAGCGGGTCTAGTTGGGAGGACGGCTGGCTTGAACTCAAGGATGAATGCGCGAAGCTTTCAGAATTCGAGCGAATTAACCTCCTCAAAGAAAAGAAGGGCGTCTTCCTCGGTCGCTATGCATTGAATCCACTAAGCGGAGAGAGAATTCCAATCTATGCAGGGAACTTCGTAGTCGCTGGATATGGAACAGGTGCCGTCATGGCAGTCCCCGGGCACGATCAAAGGGATTTTGAATTCGCAACCAAGTACGGACTAGAGATTCGCACAGTCCTTGAAGACGGGTCAAATTCAAATTCGGAAGAAAGTGCTAGTTCGGCTTTCACCGGATACGGTCCCATGTTCGGGTCGACAAGGATGGAATTGGACGGGCTCGCCGGAGACGAGGCCAAATCCGCTGTGATCTCCCTGTTGGAATCCGAGAACTCGGGTTCAGGGAAGACCCAGTATAGGCTTCGAGACTGGCTTCTGAGCAGACAAAGATTCTGGGGCACACCAATACCAATGGTCCATTGCTCGTCTTGTGGCACAGTCCCAGTCCCCAAGGAGGAACTTCCAGTCACACTGCCACTGGATTTGACATTCTCAGAGGATCAAGGAGGAAATCCCCTGGCCAGCCATGAGAAATTTTGCAGTGTGAATTGTCCTAAATGCGGAATTGAAGCCACACGTGAGACGGATACCATGGACACATTCTACGATTCCTCCTGGTACTTCATGAGATTTTGCGATGCCAAGAATTCCGAATCTCCTTTCTCAAGGCAGGCTGTCGACTATTGGATGGGGGACGGCGTCGACCTTTACATCGGTGGTATCGAGCATGCTGTCATGCACCTACTCTATGCCAGGTTCTTCACCAAGGCAACGCGTGACATGGGGATGAATTCAGTTGGGGAGCCCTTTGAAAGGTTGGTCTGTCAAGGGATGTTAAACGCACCCGCTCCCTACTGTAAGTCATGTAATGCTGAGTATCATGTTGACCTTGACGGCCAATCATGCCCGAGTTGCGGCGATGTGCTGGGAACTAGGTCAGCGAAAATGAGCAAATCACTAGGCAACACAGTAAGTCCTGTTGAGATGATTGATAGATATGGCGCTGACACAGTCAGACTCTTCATTCTCTTCGGAGCAAATCCAGAGGCTGGAATGGAATGGTCTGACACGGCAATAGACTCGAATCACCGTCATCTTGTGAGCATTATCGACGCTTTCCAGGCCCCCCTATCCTTTGGCGATTCAAAGCAGAATATTGACAATTGGCTTCTCGCAAAAGGAAGGTACAATATGATCAGGTGGATGCAATCCATGGAGAATGTCAGCCTAAGGGAAGGGGTGATGATCAGCCACTATGAGATGCTCTCAGATTGGCAGTGGTATCAGAGAAGGGGCGGTTCCGACAGGAACGCAGCATTGAGTTACATGTCGATATGGGCTCAGATGATCGCACCTGCCACTCCACATATCGCTGAGGAGCTTTGGATGAGCATCGGTGGTAAGGGCATGCTAGCGAACAAGATTGCTAAGCCGGAAGAGGTAACGCAGGATGACAAGGTCCTACTTGCAACTGAGACCTACCTCAAGTCAGTGATAGACACCTCGCGCAACCTATTGACATTGGCTCAGAGGCACTCAGACAGACCACTAGAGAGAATGGTAATCCAAACAGCCCCCTCATGGGCGCAGGATTTGGCATCAGAAGCAGTTTCTCTTTCGAGAGTGGGCTTTGACTTCCCTAATTCGGGACTGGACCACATAAAGTCACACCCTACTTTCACCACTTCAGAGGACAAAGGGAAGGTCATGCAAACCTGGTCAATGATCACGACTGGGGCAAAGAAAAAGCGTGGAAAAATACAAACATGGTCAGAGGATGAAAAAGCTTTGATTTCAATTCCAGAGATGGAACTCAGCATACTCGATGCAGACCGCCATTTTATTGCCACGAGCCTTGGTATCAAACAAGTCGATGTATATGAGGCAGGGTTGGGAGAAGATGTTGGTGGCAAGGCAAGGTTCGCAATGCCATTAGAGCCAGGCATAGCTTTTGTTTGAGGTTAAAAGATGCCAGCCATCCTCTACGATGATCTTTGCGAGTCATGCAAAGGCTGGGCTGGATTCATAAAAAAAAGGTCCAAGGGAAAGGTCAGACTCATTGGACAGGAAACCGAAGAAGGTCGGAGATTTCTAGGCACCAAACCGAAAAATCTCGAGGGAGTGGATTCCGTATTCTTGGTGGATAAGCAGGGCAATTGGCACTCTAAGTCCACGGCAGCCCTAAGAATCGCCATGCAGCTTAGTTTTCCATGGCCAATTTTCATCCTCGGCCTGCTAATTCCAAGGCCGATCAGGGATTATGTGTATGATTCATATGCAAAGAGGAGATTCCGAGGTCCTGCTCTGTAGAATTCATACGTTGGGTTCATGGAGTGTACCCCACACGGAGTGTCGTTGAAGTCGAAAGAGAACGGATCCCCGGGGAGAAAAGGCCGGACTCAGAGATCTCCATATAGGGAAAAAACCCTTCCTAAGGAGGACTCTGAGCCCATACGGCGTGCTCTGGATAGATTCTCTTCTTCCCCGCCTCCCACAGGCATCCCCGAGTCTATCGACCCCCCGCCAATGAAGATAGAGATAGATTGGCAAGTCAAGGGCGTGTCGAAGTCAGTACAGGACAAAGTCGGGGACATTGTCACTCGAAAGGGCGAGTTCGGGTACCTCCCCCAGGAGAGGGTCGATGAGATTGCCAATCAGATATCAGAAATGAACATCACCCTGGAACAAGCACTCTCACTCAGGGCTGCTTTGAACCAAGAAAAAAGCGTCTATTCACACAGCCGACTAATGCGAAGGTCGAATGAGCTCAGAAGGAGGTACGACGACGGAGAATCTGTTTTGTCCCTGTCAAAGCGGTTCGACGCACCCCCCGTGAACACATTCCGGGCAATTTTGACCGGAAGAGGATGGTCGAAAAACAGAATCAAAGAGTCGTTGAAATCACCCAAGTCCAAATTGAAAGATAGAGACTATGAGCAGTTCCAAATGGCTGAGGAAGCAGATCGAGTCAGCTCCGTAAATCAAAGCGAAACCCAATCAGCAGCAGAGGTCTTTGAGGACATACTTTGCTCGCACTTCACAGAGCTCGGAGTCCGTTATCGAAAGCAGAGTGACCTGGAAATCGAGCAGAAGAGAAGCGAAGGACGTGCGATTATCACCCCAGATTTGCTGCTTCTCGATGATGTGAGGATAAACGGAACTCCATGCGCTTGGATTGACGCAAAGCATTTCTTCGGAGCTGCATTGGGATTCCCACGAAAGAAGACTCAGAAACAAGTGGATCGTTATGTTTCAGAATACGGCCAAGGTGCAATAGTCTATCGCCATGGATTCTGTAGATCCCTGAGGCTTAGAGGGGCAATTCTCCTTGACTCGTCCCCACTAGATCTCTCTGAACTGGATCTCTTTCACGAGAAGAATCGAGACTCAGAATCCTGATAGGCCAGCTAACCTGACTCTTTTGACCCTCAGGCCCGACCCGGAAAGAGCCTTTTCAATATGATCTAGGTCAACGGGTACCACTAACTCTCTCCGTGTAATTACTACACTGTTACCAAGTAGGCATAGGGATGCGATAGCCCCTTCCCCTGTCTTGGAGATCGCAGATTCTACCTTGTTCAGTATGTTTCCACGTCCCCCATCATCCAACAAACCGCTATTTTCCACAAACGCTCGTGAGGATGAAAGAAGAGTTGGCCAACACCCCGGCCCCCATCCTTCCAATAAGGAGTGGATCGAAGATTCACCGGAATCGCTGATTCTCTTCTTCCAGTCGTCGTCGTCAATGTACTCACTAGTGTGGTGCCCAATCTCCTCTGGCCAGACAAGAGTCATTTCCATGTCTGCGAACCATCCTGTCGCGACACCAGGGCCCTTTTGCATTCCTTTTCCATGGAATGGAGACCCAGGTCGAGTCCTAATTTCGACTCCTCCTACAGATATCCCGGTTACGTCCCCTAGACCAGAGGAGCTTTGACGCTCGGCTATGTGCGCATGTAGCAAGGATCTTCTGAGTGAGAGTTCATATTCCTCCCCCATTGCTCGTTGGATTGCTCTTGATGTCGCGATAGCAAGGGCTGCTGACATGCCGAAACCCTGTGAGGTTGGAAGGTGATTGTTCACCACGACGGCCCAACTCATGTTTCTTATCTGGGGAAGATCCATTGAAACAACGTCAAAAATAACATTGACGATTTCCTTTGAACCCTCGAAGCCTCTGAACATCACGTCTATGCCCCATTCCCCCCGGACCCCCTTTAATGACACCTCACAACCAGTTTCGAGGCATAGACCGGCTCCCCTGCTACCTTGGAGGTACGGTTCCGACGAACTGTCTTCCACGGTGAACATCAACGTGATGTGCCCCCCGCAGGTCGCATGGCCCATGCATGGTATGCCCATGGAACTAACCATCGAGAACTAGTCTTTGAACTGAGCAGGTCATCATCCAATTACATGCTCTATGTCTTCTTTGATGGATGCGAAACGCTGTTCGAGCTTGCTGAATGAGGCGTTTAAAGCGGCTTTGGGAGTCATTGATCCATCGGTCTCGAAACTCAAAAGGAACTCTCCCTCGACATTCTCTAAGGTAATCGCATCATCGAAATCTTCAGACATACCAGTGCCAGCCCCTACGTTGTGTAGGTCTTTCTTCAATGCTGAGACCTTGCTTACGTCATCGAGCCTACCATCTTTGAAGTCCTTCTTTGAAACTCTAAGTCCCATATCGAAGAGGGTCTTGGCCTTCTTGTCATTGGCTATGGATGCCGTCTGTCTCGGTTCGAACGTGACACCTGCGGTTGGTGACCACTTAGCGTGATTGACGCCGTATCCCATCCTAGCCGTGGCCCAGAACTCGATCATCTGACCTTCGTGTAGCACCGTGATGGGTATGTCCCTGTAGGCTTCTGGAACGTTGCCTGAGTCATCACCGAGGAAAGTTAGGTCACGGGCAGTGATTGTTTTTCCGCCCTTTGCCCCAAAGGCGCGTAGGGTATAGATCATGTTGCATGTGGGACAGCCCCTGTCTTCCTCAACCAGATCTTTGCAGTCGGGGCAGTCGCCCTCGAAATAATATGCTTCTGGGTCAGTTGGAATTGGGATCATTGCGACCCTTTGAGCAATCATCTCATCTGGAATCGCGTAGTTGGTCTCCCAGACTACATAATCATCCCCCTCCTTCTCAAACGCAGCTTCGCATTTCATGCATCCAGTCCCTCCAGCCGTTCGCCTTGCTACGCCGGCGGGATTTAGGTGCTCACACTTTGTACACTGGTCATAAGTGCCCATCTGGAACCTGACCGTATCGATCGCCATTTTGGGTATGTGCCCCATTAGATTTCGCCTCACAGCGTTCAAGAGTGCTCTGTCAGAGTCCTTGAACAGAACAGTCATCATGTCATCTTCTTCAGAAATTACGTCAACTGATACCATTTTATCACCTCAAACTCGACGTCCACGACGTCCTCCTTTCTTCTTCGTTCCATCTGTCGGGATTGGAGTAACGTCTTCGATTCTAGAGACCTGGACCCCGGCGCGAGTTAGTGCCCTGATGGCAGCTGTTGCACCAGGCGCGTTGGGGGATCGGTTTCCACCTGCTCCCCGGTACTTTACGATGACTTGATCGAATTCTTTCTCAAAGAGCAGTTCCGCCATCCTCTCAGCAGACCTCATTGCAGCGAACTGACTGCTCTTGTCGCTCCCTTTCTTTGTGATCATACCACCTGACACCTTTCCGATGGTTTCGGCCCCTGTGAGGTCGGTGGCCGTCATCAGGACGTTGTTGTAAGTTGTGAAGATGTGGAGAACGGCTTTCCTTCCCATCAATCTCCCTCCTTTGGAATGGTGTCTTCTACTGTGGGGGCTGCCTCGGCATCAGCCTTGATTTGTTCAACAAACTCAGCATCGTCATCGACCTGATCTGAATCCGTGGACGATCCTGGCATCCTCCGCTCCTCCATTTCCTTCCGGAAGGCATGCTGTGGGTCTATGTAGGGTGATCCGGGGGAGTAGCCCAGTTCCTCTTCCTCGGATCTCAGGATCTTGTAACCAGGCACAGTCATCCTCTGGTCTCCGATGGAAATGTGGCCGTGAACAATGAGAGACCTTGCCGATCGCATGGATGGAGCTAGTCCTTTGAAGTAGACAACTGATTGAAGCCTTCTTGACAACATTTGTTCGACGGTTATCGACAGCACATCATCCAGACTTGAGTCCTCCTGCAAGAGCCCCTTGTTATTCAGGGAGACAAGAAGGTCTTGTTTCTCCCTGGCGTAATGGCCCTCGGTCGAGTCCACACGACCAATTAGCTTCATGGCTTGGTTCCTATGTCTTCGCAGTGCGGACTTCTCTCTCCATATCTCTTTCATTCCGCCGACTTTCTTGAGGCCGAATTGCTCTTTCAACTTGTGCTCTTCTTCGATTCTAGCCTCTTTCCATGGGTGAGTAGGTCGGTCAGTCTTCGAACGAGCAAATTTTGGATGTCCCATACTTGATCACCTCACTTCTTCCTCTCGACGCCGAGTGTAGCACCCCGCCTCCCATTTGATCTGAGTCGCTGGCCTCTGAGCTTGTGACCTGATCTGTGCCTGATTCCTCGATAGCTCTTTGTTGCGGCTAGCCTAGCGACATCCTCATCCTTGGTTAGCCTTATGTCCATTGATACGAGGTGGGCATCCTCGTTGGTCATCAGGTCTCTTTGGCGATTAACCATCCACCATGGGACCTTGGTTGCAAACTCGTCTATGGCAGATCTGAGTTTGTTCTGGTCATCGTCGCTGAGATGCCCTGAGAGCATTCCCGGGTCAACTCCAGCAATTTTACAGATCTGTTCCGCACTGCGTTCCCCAATACCCCTTATCGAAGTAAGCCCTTGTTTTACCTGCTTTAGGCCGTCGATATCGCTGTCTGCTATTCTGATTATGTAGGAGAAATCATCTCCAAGTTGGCTTTCGTCTATTTTTGCCATTTATCGGTTCCCCCGTGTTCACTGGTATCCCAGTGGCCCTCTCGAGCGGTCCTGCGACCTACATACCATTTATGAAAGGACCGGACGACTATTTTTCCACATCTCTGCACAGCATGAGGTCTTTTGTCCCTCCATCCTCGATCAAAAAGCCCGACATCCCATCTACACTGCCCATTATTTTACTCAGTCTGTTTGTAATTCTCTTGTGGAGCCGAGGCTCGCAGGAACATCGAATCTGAATGTTACTTATCCCATTCTCCATCGCCAACGCTGCCAACGAGTCGATTGACATCATGCTCAGATCCGATTCCAATCTTCCTACTGCCTTACCTTGGGCCATAACGAATGGTCTGGCTTCTGATCCTGGTCGGATCTCCTCTCGGAGAACAACCAATGGGCGCCTATCAGATTTCTTCGCCCAGATCAGTTCTCCACGATTGTACCCCAAGCGATCTTCGAAAACGCCCCTCAACCGAGATTTGGTTACGACCGGGTCGACCAAGGCCACCGTGTCCCCCTCCATGACCTCATAATTCGGCCAACCTGAGTCTTCCGAGTCAAGCTCCTCCTCTCTGGCGTGCAATACTGAAAAACTACCGTCGTTGTAAAGACGGACAGATTTCGACACTGAAGGAGTGTGTGCAAGGGGCCCGGTGTGAAGACACAACCTGTCAACTCGACCCCCGCCCCTACTGAGCCATTCCCATGTCATGGCTGTCCCAGGGAATATGGTCGTGACTATGTGTTCTATCTCGGACATTTGTTGTCCGGCCAGCCTTGGGGAGAGATCCAATGCCATAGCAGGCCCTTGTTCCCCCGAAGAGATGTATTCTGACCATGATTCTAGCAACTTAGCCAGTGGTGGTTGCATCTCAGACACCGAGTGTTTCTGGGTATCCATCGGACGAGCGGGATCAACATGCAACATGCTGACAGAAGAGACTCCAATCTGGGTTTTCACGGCTGCCATTACACCATGTGCATCAATCCCGTCCCCACATATCGTCATGAACGATCCCGTTGAATTAGCTCGAGATAGAACATAACCGCAATACTTTGCGCGCTCAGGCGACAATTCTACCCCTACACAGTGCTTGCTGATGTATTTGCCATAGGCGAGGAGCTGTCCGCCCGAACCAGCAGCTGGATCCAAAATGAGCCCCTCTGGCAAACTTGCCTTGGATGCGAGCAAGGCCCGGTATTCGCATACTGATTTGGGGGTGATCAGCCTTCGCAATTCCTGCTTTGGAACGCCAGGGTCCAGCCCTAGTTCAGAGATTTCCACCAGACTGTGGCCTCTTTCTGTGGACATCCGCGAAACCCCTCATCAAGTTAAGGGCCCGCGATTGACTTCCAGCTCAAATCGGAGCCATCGGTCCCTCAGCTCCCCATCACTCTCACCATATGCCAGCGACGGTGGAAGCAAGGTTATGTGGGAAGTTCCGGAGTTTATCCCCGGTATCAAACCCCTGTCGCTGTCTATATCCAGTCCGATTGCCGACCAACCGAATCCTTCGATCCACGCCGGGTCCTCTCCTGCGGTAACTACAAGATTGCCATCATCCAGTTGCTCATCTGTGTCTGCATCCCAAACTGTGTATTGCACCTCAACTTGGTCACCGTCACCAACATGGATGTCCCTCGGCTCTGCCCCAGCAAACACGTTGAGGTCAAGAAAAACCCGGGCATCCATCACCTGTAAATGCGAGACAATGATCTGAACATCGTGCTCAGTTACATCCTCAAGGAGTTGGAGCTCCAACACGATTGAGTCATTCCCCTGCAAATCAATGATTGATAGATCAGCCTCTCCGCTCTCTCCAAATACAATCGACCCCCCTATGATCTCGAGGACCAGATCGAGGGATTGGTTCCCGCGGTTGTGGATCGCCAATGAGGCCCTGTCTCCTTCCCCTTGGTGCTCCCAGTCACAACGGACTTCTCCCGGCAATAGGAAAAGATCATCCTGATCAGAGAGGGAATCAGGCCAATTCCAATCATCGAGCCTTGGGTTGCAGGTGTCGTAAAGGAGAGTTGCCTCCCAATACCACCTATCTGTTTCCGGGTCCCGAATCAATGATTTATCGGTGGCATCGAATGCGTCTTGATTCATCTCTAAAAATTTCCAAGCACTGTACCCGACTATCACAGTGGAGAGGAATATCAGCGCCACCATCGAAAGGGAGAGAAAAATCGCAGCCCTTGGAATTGCCATTCTGTTGATACCAAGTGGGACTGTTGGATGCTCGATTTCCTCGGCCGTGTCCGAGATCCAAGGTCCTGCCACAGTACCTTGTGAGCAACCGCTGCAATCAACATTCGCCCGACGTGACCCCCCGTTCAATCGATTTCTATTTGTTTCATACTTCTCTGACTTAGCCATAGGACCACAGCCAGTTCCGCCGAAAGGAAGGTAGTGAGTGCGAGTAGCCAGGAACTGCTCATCGTGGACAGCCAGATCATTATCCCAATTACAGCTGCAAGCGAGAAATCAATCAAACCAGTGATGCGAAGACCTCTCCTCAACCTAGTGATCCCCTGTGACCACGCTAGTGTGGATATGCAGATTAGAACAATCACTCCAACCTCCACAGAGAGGATGTAGAATGAGGAGACGCCGACTAGTATGTGGGCGTTCTGGACCGAGGAGACACTCCAACTATCTAGGTCGATTAGAACCCCCATGAACAGGATCAAAGTGAACAATGCTAGTTCAACCAAGATGGCCGTTTCCGAGAGAGGGCCCGCCACGGGGAGTACCGACTCCAGAGAGATGAGTGAGATTGGGAGAAACAATGCGATAACACCAGCTTCACTCCCCCGTCCACCACGCACTGAGCTTACTATGCCCCTGATCACCGCGATTATGCCAGCCGGCCCCCATGACAGGAGGACCACAGCACAAGCGAAACCAACCTCACTTGCCCCGGTTCTCGAAGCCTTGCGATCCAGTACCACATCCATGACAATCGATAGAAGTAAGACTACCTCCAGCAAAACGAACGGAAAAGTCCACGTAACAAGTGAGCCGTCAAAAGGATCGACACTCAGCGGAGCCGGTAGAGACCCAATCACGACAAATCCAGCCAATCTTGTGGCGAGCAGTGGGAAAACTACCCAGTTAACCAGGGACCTCCTGGAATCAAACCCCCTCTCGCCACTAGCAAGCCTGGCGGCACCAAGGACGAGCACAACGGCAATAGCCATCCCAAAGTCTGTGAGATCAGTTACTGACGATGAAGGGCTCATGTGGCCCAATACAACTGCACAACACACTCCAACGACTGCAAACGAATGAGTTATCTCGGAGCCGAGTGTGCTAGCAATTCGTACCTCAATTCGACGGGATCTATCAGCCTCCAGAGTAATGATGGTTGCCAGAAACACACCGATTGCCATGACTAAGAGTGGCTCCGGTCCACGAATCAGTGAGTACAGGCTCAGCGCAGCTGACGTTATGATAATGACAACGATCGCAAGCACAGGATAATGTCTAACTTCTTCCACATATGCCTCTCCGATGCTCGTTGAATCACTCGAGGCTTTGTGTCTCTCGACAGCCGGCATGTGGACCCCTTGCTGGACCCCCCTAACCTCTAGATCATTCACTTCTTGCCTTCGTTTGGATTTTTCAGCGGACGATCGTAGCTCTCTGAGTATCTCACCTCTAGTCACGAACCAAATAGAATTGAAGGCGAAGAGTAGTATCGAGATCCAGAAGATCTCGCTTCTGCCATCAACAATGGATAGCATGCAAACAATAGTCGAGTGTGAGATCGAGGCCGTCGACAGGGGGAGGATATTCTGCTGCAATTTCGTTCTGATCGCCCCCACAATTACTGAGATTGTGGCGATGGCAATCACACACTGTGCTGGATCGGGGAGCCATGGTACCGAGGTGCTCAGACCACCTCCTGCTCTGGGGAGTAGCATCAAGACCGGCCCGGTTTGTATAGCCACGCTGATCCAATCCTCTTTCGGATTCCAACTGCCAATCGAGACCGGGAGGAATACTGAGGCCCCGATCAAGATTACAATGATCGAAGAATCTCCCCCGACCCACTGAAGGAGAACCCCCCCTACTCCAATCAATATTGGGACCGAGGTTGTGGAAGTCTTGCGTATTCCAATTACTGAGGAAGACGAATGTACCAAAGAGACGCTACCAAATACAAACGCCCCATCCACTCCGCTTAGTTGCCCATCGAGCGTTAGAACAATTGTGGCCAACAATGGAATCCACAACGCAAGATTCCAGAGATTGAATGCCTCAGCCTGCTTGAGTGCGGAGGACATCTCTGATGATCCGACTAACCCCGAGGAAATGTTCAGTGATGCTTGACCGAAAGACGAGCACATCCAAGCTCCAAAGATCGAATTTAGGACAAGATAAATCATGAATCCTTCCAAATCCAATCCGATCGAATCGAAGCGGGTGATACCTGTACTCCCACCCCGTGCTGAGAGAGTCATAAGCACCTCATTGAATATAATCAACACTAATGGCCAGAGCCATGGGGTCAGAACTGCCACACCAGCCAGCGAGGCAGATCTCCTCTTGATCGAGAAGTATCCACCTAGGAGATGCAGAAATGAGAGAGCGAATATCAAGAGCAGGGCCCTATCGCTGTTAGATCCCTCCAATGGGGTCATTACCAGAATCAAACACGTGGCCCCAATGGAGCCCGTCCAAAGGACTGTGTCGCTGACTATGCCTTGGTGCCTTATCAGTAACAAACCCAGTGACATAGCACCACCGGCAGAAAATATCCAGTAAGGATCCAGTGTGACCTGAATAATTTCTGTTTCAATCAGAATGACTCCGAACAAAAGCAGAGTAATGGCCGTTCCTGCGATCGTGAATACCTCTGTTCTCGGAGATTTCCGTACAACCAAGTATGACGAGAAATAACATACTGCTAGCAAGACAATGATTGAGAAAGCGAACGAGATCTCTTCTCGAACCGATCCAATAACCAATAAAGCCCCCAACATAGACAGGATTACGGAAACTCCCCAAAGCCCCGGTTTCCCTATCCCCAACGCCTCTAGTCCGTCTGAGAACCAATTTTTCGATGTAGCGAATCTTGTCGCAACGTATGCATTCGCAACGTTTACCATGGCAATAGCGATGAACAACTTGAGGGGATTCTGCAAGGCCACGACGTTCAATGACCCCAACTCAAAGCCCCCCGTTACCACGTGCATTCCAAACCAAATGTTGGAAGACGCGATCCCCAGAGATGCTAGGTTACCAGAGGATTTGTGAATCGCAATGGCGTGAAGAAGGAATATCGAAATCAAGAGCATGATGATGACTCCGTCTTCCCCCGCAACAGACCCTGCGGTTGAGCCCACTGCGAGTAGGACAAGTGTGGCCTGAGCGGCGACCGCATCACTATCGTACCTGTAGGATAGGATTACATTGAACAGAACCAACCCACATAGGACTATTCCGACCCCCTCGGCGTCCAAGGGGAGCAAACCCCCAAGATGCCAGTTGCCCAACTCAAGCGATGCCCCGTAAAGCACCTTCATGGAAATAATGACCCATGCGATGCCCAGGAGGTGCAGATCACCATTCTTTATCCACCTCTCCCCCAGGATCAGCCCGACAATGGAAAGTACCAGGAGTGTGGGTATTGCAATCTCAGCCTCAAACTCAATTCCAACCAGGAGACTGAGCACGCTGTAGGCTATGACCATAACCGAGAGAAGAATCCAGTTTACCCTTCGCTCAGAATCTTCAACTAGCCTCATGGATTTGGGATCGCCATCTCCGCCATCTTCTACGAAGATTTCTGGTAACGAGCCAACAGCCTCGTCGTATCCCGCCTTTATTCCCCCGTCACCATCCTTAACCGCTTGATAACCAACTTCGCTTCGAAGTTCCAGCAAGCCTTCGGAGTCAAATTTTTTTCTTCGAAGGATAGCATCCTCGTCCTCCGTCATTATCCCCTCCTGATTGGACAAGAAGATGAAAGGTTCGCAAATGACGGTTATGGTGAGGCCATCACAATCTTTCATATTCCGGTTTCATTTCGTTAGTGCATGGTCGAACAGACCCCGTCCAACGCTGCAACTGTTTACAAGACACCTCTGGGGACTCACGGACTCGATCCCAGTGGATCAGTATACTGGAACCTGACAGGAGAGGAGCTCAGGGAACTTGCGGTTCAACGAGGAGAGGCAACAAGAACGGCCCATGGAGCACTGCTTGCCACCACTGGCAACCGTACTGGGAGGTCACCAAATGATCGATTTATAGTTGACGAGCCCGGACTTGCCTCGGAAGTCCACTGGAGCGAAGTCAACCGTCCAATCTCCGAAGCAGTCTTCGAAGATTTACTCCAAACAATCCAGGGCCATCTGAATTCCTCTGCCACGCTATTTGTCAAGGACATGCACTGTGGTGCTGACAAGTCTCACTCTATGCCCGTCAGACTGGTCAGTGAGAGTGCCTGGCATTCAGCATTCATGCACAATATGTTTGTTCGATCCGACAGAGATTCTTTGTTTGGGCACATCCCTGAATTCACAATACTGCACGCACCATCCCTCACGGTTGACCCGAAGGAATATGGTGTCAACTCAGAAGCCTTCGTCGTTATCTCCCTTTCGAAGGGGCTAGTTCTGATAGGTGGAACTCGGTATGCAGGGGAAATAAAGAAGTCGATTTTTACCATTATGAATCACATCCTACCTGCACGCGGACTTCTTCCGATGCATTGCTCCGCCAATACAACGGACAAATCGTCTGCCCTGTTTTTCGGTCTTTCAGGAACAGGGAAGACCACACTCTCCGCGGATCCAGGAAGGGCATTGGTCGGTGATGATGAGCATGGTTGGTCAGACCAAGGCATATTCAATTTCGAGGGGGGTTGTTATGCGAAGATGATTGGACTTTCTGAGGAAGATGAGCCAGCGATCTATGCAACGACTAAGATGGAATCAACGATTCTTGAGAATGTAATTCTTGATGCAGATGGGATACCCAACTTCCATGACTCAACCCTCACTCAGAATACAAGGGCCTCTTACCCCATCGAATCGATTGAGAATCGAACAGATGACTCAACGGCTGGACATCCAGACAATGTGGTATTCCTAACCTGTGATGCCTTTGGGGTCCTGCCCCCGATCTCGAGATTGTCCCCCGCTCAGGCAGCTTATCACTTCATCTCTGGCTACACTGCTAAGGTGGCAGGGACAGAGGTTGGGGTGACCGAGCCGATGGCAACCTTCTCCGCCTGTTTCGGAGCTCCGTTCATGCCACGTCACCCGAGTGAATACGCTAATCTCCTCAGCAAGAAGATTGCAGATCACAACGCATCATGCTGGTTGATCAACACTGGATGGATCGCCGGAGGCTATGGAGAGAGCAGTCGAATCAGGATAAGCTGGACACGTGCATTGTTGAACGCCGCCCTTTCAGGGTCCTTAGATGACGTCGTGTACGTAACAGACGAAAGATTCGGATTCAAAATTCCTGTGACCTGCGATGGAGTGCCATCAGAAATACTCCAACCTCGGTCTACATGGTCTGACGTAAATCGATACGACAATGTGGCCAACCTGCTCGTCCAGATGTTCAATGAGAACTTCGAGAGTTTCATCGAAGGCTGCAGTGACGAAGTAATCGCAGCTGCACCAATGATTCACGAAACTCAGAGCCTCTGAGTGGCCATTCTCTGTGCATCGACTGAGCATATCGCAGCCATGTGGACCACTTCCCTGACACTGTCACCGCGTTGGAGTACATGAGCTGGACGAGCTAATCCATCGAGTATGGGTCCCGTCATTTCCGCTCCTGCTAACCTCTGGAGTAATTTGTATGCTATGTTTGCAGATGCCAAACTAGGACAAATCAGAACGTTTGCGGGCCCTTCGAAGGTCATGAATGGATAGTCTTTCTGTTGCTCTGGAACCAAAGCGGTGTCTGCTTGCATCGGACCGTCAATGATGATTTCAGGGTCTATTTCTCTTGCCATTTTTATGGAGTCCTCAATCCTCGTCGTCCTTAGCTCCCCACTGGAGCCAAAGTTGGAAAATGAAAGCATTGCAACCTTGGGTTTAACTCCAAATCTTTTAGCCACTCTGGCCGTCCTAACTGCGATCTCCGCAAGTGTTCGAGCATCGGGATTGATGTTGATCGTAGCATCAGCAATGAACATCACCTGCCCCCCAACCGTCATCATGTACGATCCAACGACTCGATGGGCGTCTTCTGACGTTCCGATTATCTTCAAGCAGGGCTTGACGATGTCTGGATAATTGTGACTCACTCCGCCTAGGTAACCATCTGCGCCTCCCTTTCGGACCATCATTGGGGCGAACCATGTCGATTGCTTGAGCAACTCGACAGCATCTGACTTACTTATTCCCCTTCTTCCCCTTATCTCGTGCAACTCTTCAGCATATTCGCCCCTCCTTCTTGCATCATACCTCGGGTCAATTATCTCACAATCAAAATCTAGGGCTAGATCACTGATTGCAGCTTTGATCCTCCTCACTTGTCCAAGCAGGATGGGCTTGCAAATGCCCTCTCGGGCACATTGAGCTGCCGCTTTGATTATTGTCTCGTCCTCTCCCTCTGAAAAAACAATTCTCTGTGGGTTAGAGATAGCTCTGTTGATTACTGACCTCATTACTGATCTGGTAAGTCCCAACCTATTCTCCAGCTCTTCTCTATATTTTTTGACATCAAATGATCCACTTTCAATCCGTGCGACCCCATCATTCACCGCAGCCTCTGCAACCGCCGAGGCCTCCCAAATCAGGACTCTTGCATCGAATGGTTTTGGGATTAGGTAATCCGGGCCGTATTGAATCCTGGCACCGTCGTAAGCCTCAACAACATCATCAGGAACGGTCTCCTTAGCAAGTTCCGATAGGGCCATCGTGGCGGCCATCTTCATATTTTCAGTGATGCTTGTAGCCCTTACGTCCAATGCTCCCCTGAAGATGTAGGGGAAACCGAGGACGTTGTTGATCTGATTTGGATAATCGCTTCTTCCCGTCGCTATCACAGCATCGTCCCTAACGGCTCGAACCTCCTCAGGGAGAATCTCAGGATCTGGATTTGCCAAAGCGAAGATCAAAGGTTTGTTTGCCATTGTAGCAACCATGTCTCCATCTACCAGACCGCCCTTCG
The DNA here is from genome assembly GCA_011523055.1 of Methanobacteriota archaeon. Lineage (GTDB taxonomy): Archaea > Thermoplasmatota > Poseidoniia > Poseidoniales > Thalassarchaeaceae > MGIIb-N1. The sequence goes on along the minus strand of WTHQ01000039.1, from coordinate 13,559 downwards.
ACAATCCGAGGAATACATCAGCACCTTCCAATAATTCTCCAAGTGAACTTTCAGGCAAGTCCCGTGCGAACTCCATCTTATACTCATTCAACTCCCCATCATCCCCCCTTTTCTTGGTCAGGAGACCCTTGGAGTCACACATGAGTATTCGACTTCTATCAACACCAAGCCTGACGTAATGCCTCGCACAAGATATGGCTGAAGCCCCTGCACCAGAAATCACCACGGTCACGTCGCCTATTTTCTTGTCAACAACTTCTAACCCATTGATCAGTGCAGCACCGCTTATTATTGCCGTTCCATGCTGATCGTCATGCATCACGGGAATGTCCAGTTCTTCTTTCAGTCTTTTTTCAATCTCAAAGCATTCGGGCGACTTTATGTCTTCGAGATTAATTCCGCCGAAAGTGGGAGAAATAGCCTTGACTGCCTCGACAAAACCTTCCACTCCAGTCCTATCCACCTCAATGTCGAACACATCAATATCCGCGAATGATTTGAACAACAGCGCCTTGCCCTCCATTACAGGCTTGCCAGCGAGGGGGCCAATGTTCCCAAGGCCTAAAACAGCGGTCCCGTTACTTACAACCCCAACCAGATTTCCTTTCGACGTATATGAAAAGGCAAGATTCCGATCTTTCTCTATTTCCAGACACGGATATGCCACTCCAGGGGAGTATGCCAACGCCAACTCATGTGCAGTAGAGTGTGGTTTAGTCGGTTTCGTGGCCATCTTCCCAGGGGAAGGCAACTCATGGTAATCCAAGGCCTCTTTCCGCAACTGATCGTCTGTCATCCCAGCCCACCGACTGAAACCTGACGCCTTCATCGCTATGATGCTATCCTATCCTACATTCGGTTTTACAGCGGATTACAGTCCTACGACGCTTCACGAACATCAACACATCTTCTTAATAATGGAATCTAGATCGAACCCGCCTCAATGGGTAGGGACCAGGTCTACGCTGTGAGGAGGGGGAGAGCCTCATTGCGATCGATAATCATCGTTTTTCTGATGTTCTCAATGCCTTGGTCGACAACATCCGATCTATTCGACGAGCCCCGTAGAATGGAATCTAGTAGCTTGAACTGGGGTACTTCAGGTAGCGTTGACACTGGTTGGCTTACCGTTGCTTCCCAATCAACTGGACTGCCCACTACATTGGTAGAACATCCCCCTGGTGCATCAATCGAAAACATGACTTTTGAGATCGGGGTCAATGGCGCCGAGGGTATCTGTGCTCAAGACCCGATACTGACGTTAGTCGATGCAAATCAGGAGATCTTCGATGGAACGGGCATTGGTGGGTTCGGATGCAACCAAGGCTACTCACCAGACGGGGTTCTTGACGATCACCTCGATCCATACTCCAATTCTCAGTCTGGCCTACTGCTCCCAACCGGAGCTATGCTTACAGACATGGTAATCGAAGCATTGCGACCAGCCTCACCAAGGCTATCCGCTTCCTCTCCGGATCTCATTATTCACGACTCGGACTATGACCCCTCCTCTGGGAGAACAATCATACTCGCGGACAACGACATGTTGGTGATCGATGAAACCATCTCGAGTCCGATAGCGCACGTCGAATCAATCCCAGCGGTTAAGGTTCAGTCCGTTCAAGGGGAGGACCTAATCATCACATTGACCAAGAATGGTACTCTAAATTACCATAATCTGAGCAATTTCGGCTACATTTCATCTCACATCCTAGATCAAGATATCAATAGCCCTGCAACCTTCCAATGGGATGAAAACAAACCAACGAGCCTCCACTTGGACGATGACAACAGGACCTGGATCGCAAACGGTTGTCACATCACATGGAGGGACCCAAATGCGCCGATGGATAGTTGGCAATTTGGTGATATTTGCACAGGCATGAATGACCCAATCATTTCAGTAGTCCAATCCACTAACCAAAGCCTCCTAGTTGGGACTCAAGGAGACGGCTTCGTTATGATCGACAGGCTTCATGGCCAGAACTCAACATCAGCTTTGACAAACGCTACCTATTTTTCTCCCTCGACCTCTCAATCGACGGTTTCTGATGTTGTGAACTCTATTGGCATTCTTGGTGATCAAATCCTCATAGCGGGAAATGGGGGGGTTGACCGCTTACATATCCCGTCTGGCACATGGCTAAGCCCATGGACATCCTCAAATTGGCTCGATGCCAATGAGATATCGAAGTTAATTGTCATTGACAACTACGCTTATGTCGTCTCCCAATCGAAGATTCAGAGATATGACTCAAACGCCCTTGCCTTCACTGGGGACATAACCTCATCACAGGCCAATCTGACTGGATTCGAGAAGGTTTTTTCCTGGCCGAGCTTACCGCAAGGAATCGTAACAACCGACAGATCTGGAACGCTCGTCAAGTTCTCAGACATGAGTGTCATCGGCTCGCTATTGCTAGCAAGTGGCCCAGCAATACTGGAACCAGAGGTAGTGTCGGTCGTGGAATCCCCAACGGGAAAGCAGGCTTGGATTGCTCTTGGAAGCGAAATCGACCGTTTCGATGAAGAATCAAAACGATGGCTAGGCGTAACAGACTACTCCAATGATGGTATAGATTCAGAAATCACAGATATCATTCAAATCGATGGTCTGGGGGTTCTAGCATCAACCACAGGTCATGGAATCATCCAGCTAGACCACTCTGATGGATCGCTTCTGGGCACAATATCAGGGTCTGACTTCGCACCGATTGACGAATTGCTTTACGACCGATCAAGTGGTAATGTGTTCGTATCAATGCCCCAATTCGGAGTTGCCATTGGGAATACTAGTGATTTTGCAGACTACTCCTTCTTCGATGAAGAATCAGGACTCGACTCTCTGGAGTTCACCTCCATGGCATTCAGATCAGACATTCTCTACATCGGCACGATTGATGCCGGCGTGATGCGCATTGAGGTTTCATCGAATCTTGTATTGTCATCCTGGAGGTCGCTTGGTGTAGACAATTTAGATGAGGCTCCGTTAGCAATCATCGACAATGATGACAGGATTCTGATGGGACTCAAAGGGTTTGGCCTCATCATCATCGATCGATTCACAGGTGAGGTGTTGCATATTTGGGATGAAGCCGATGGAACCCTCCCTGACAACGACATCAACGACATTCACTTGGACGTGAACGGAAACATAATCATCTCAACTGAGGGCCCGGCGTGGTGGAATCCGGGTGCCGCAGCCTCTTGGGATGGGACTGACTACCTTCAGCCAACGTGGACGGTCTTCCCAAGAAGCACATCGGGCCCAGATCCATTCCAGTTCTATGAGGCCACTAGTGATGCAGATGGAATCTACATTGGTACGAACAGGGGCGCATGCATGTGGGACTGGTCCCTCAATGGGCCCGACTGTTGGAGTTCCGATGACGGACTCCCTTCTCGATTTGTAAACACGGTAGCCATGTTGGAGGCAAATCGACTGTATGCGGGAACCTCGGAAGGCGTGGGTATTATCGATACCTCTACAGGTACTTTGGTGGATGTGTGGACAGCCGCAGCAGACTCCGATCAAACCGATATTGTTGTAGTGGGCTCGGTAGCATACCTAGGGGTGCAAGGAGTCGGAATCGCAAGATACGACCTTAACACAGAGACGTGGCTATCAACATGGGATGCCAGCAGCGGCCTAATCAGCAACGATCTCATTACACTCCTGGAAGAGGGTGAAGCCCCGGGGACGATATGGGCAGGGGGATATTTTGGCCTCGTCAACATAGACACCACAACTGGGCAACTGAACACAGACTGGAATCTTGGCCCCAATTCGGGCGGCCCAACCCTCCCATATGAGCCCCCTCTGGACGTCATAGTCCACAACGGCGTTCTGTACTACCAGCAAGTCGTTCCCTCCCAACCTTGGCAGACCCGCGATTCGATCACGAGGATAGACCTCCAGAACAACACCACGCTAGCACAAATAGACACCACTGACAGCCTCGGCTACCAAGGTCAGATCCGTGGAATGCACATAGTCCAAGACCACCTATGGATCGGTGTCGTGGGGGTCCAGGGTTGGGGGGGGTCAGAGCCAGGTGACATTGCCAGGTGGAACACCACATCAGCAGACTGGGCAGATTCAATCGGCTCGTATGGTAGCGTACAACGGGTCAATGCCCAGTTCATGGGGGATTGTTTCCCGAGCACATCAGCCGGGTGCGAACTTTGGGTGGCCTATGGTGATTCAATCCTTAGAAGGTATAATGCAACTGACATGACATTGTTGGGATCCTGGGACAACGTGCCCGGACCAATCAGGGGCATTGAGTCCCTTGGGAACACGTATCTCTTCGGATCCATGGACGGCATCTTGAGATGGGACGCGAACAATTCCACGTTCTTGACTCCATGGACTCCTGGAGCTGGATTGCCCTCCAACGTCGCAGGCCGAGTATATTCGATGCGCGTGATCGGAGAAGACCTCTGGGTTGGGACCTTTCAGGGTGGCAACATCGACATATCACTATACAACCAGTCTCAAGACTCCTGGGATGTTACTCCATACACGGATCTTGGGGGTTACGCCTATCCCGCTGATATTGAAATCTGCAGGGACATCGTCCATGTAGCATTTGGCCGTCTTCAATGGTGGCAGGGTGGTTATGTCGCCAGATACGATTATGCTGACTCAGATGGAAACGGCGTCACGGGCGAATGGATAGGCAGCTGGGAGGATGGAAGCGGTCTAGATGACCCCGATCCCAGAGCCGTAACCTGTGATGAGAGCCACCCGATGCTCTACACGGGGTATGACTCCGATAACGTCGGAGCATCACGTTATGATTATTCCAGTGATACTCTATTGACCCCAATCACCCCCTCAGATGGAATCTCGGCTGAGCCCGTGTTCCCGGGTGGAATCCTGTATGACAATGGCATATTATTGATGAGCCACGTTGACGAAGGAGGAATATCGAGGATAGAAACCTCAGGCTCATCAATTTCAACTGGCAATGTATTCGGCGTAGGAATGGACGGCAGTTCAATAGTCAGGGCCCCCCCGGAATCCGACTTCGCCTATGCAATCGGAAGGTCTGGTGAGACCTCCGGCGTGAACAGGGTAGATCGTCTTGATTCTACCGGATTGATCGAGGGAGGGTTCGACGAGCTTCTCATCCTACCATCAGGGGATGTAGTGGAGTATGCCTCCGATGGCTCAAATGTCTGGGTAGCAATTGGGACCTCAAACCAAGGCAATTTCCAGAGCAGCTCTGGATATGCTCGCACCATAATAGAGGGATCAGTCGATCAAAACGGAAACGTCAGTTGGGTGGACTCGTTTGACTTCAATGACGATATCGTCGAAGACATTGTTTTAGACGGGAACACGCTCTGGATTTCCACCACCTACAGAGGCCTGATCTCCCTTGATGTGACCACTAAACAAATCAGGACTCATCCTGGATCGGTGCACAACTCTTTGGACGGGATGTACATCCAAGGAGGCGATCTTTACACCGGCTTAACCAGTGTCTTCGACGCTGCCTCGGGCTTCCAATCACTCGACATGAGCTCGAGAATATGGGAAGAACCGGAGTTGCTGGCTTCTCTTCCATCCAACACCATTGGAGATTTCATGAGAATTGGCAACATTACGCTTGTTTCAACATCAGTCGGAATTGGAAGGTTCGATGAAGCAACACAAGAGTGGTTAGACCCGATCACAACATTTGACGGGCTGCCCCCCAACTCCGATCAGATAGAGCTGGTAACGAACAACATGACGGCAGATAAGATCATTGTCTCAAGTCCAAATGGCCTCTCATTCATACAAAACATGACGGGAAATGCCACGGTAGAACGAGTGGTGTCCCAATCAGACGGACTCATCTCGTCCAACATCGCTGACATTCTAATCGCCCCAGCCAAGAGTAGGAACATCACCCTGCCAGACGGGACTACTCAGGAGCTATACCAACCAAGAGTCCTAATCGCATCACACCCAGGTACTGGAGCATCAAGACCCTGGGTCTCATCTTGGTCAATCGACGATCAGGAAATCTTCAGGGACTATCCGCTTGACATGCTCCCGAGCAACAGCGTCACGGCACTAGCCGTGGATGTCTGGGGTGTGCATGTAGCAACCGACACAGGCCCTTTGCATCACTACAACTTCAGCTCCTACTCAATGGAAATTGGCCTCCAAGCAGCCTCTTCACAATCTTGGCCGATCAGCATCATGGAATCGGATGGAAGCAGACTGGTCGCTGCTGGGAGCGGGTTCAACGTTATTGGTGTGATGGACCATCAGTCCAGGGCGTATGAACCTGCATTGGGGTCATCGATAAACGACATCGCTCTTTATGGTGACACGCTCATCCTCGCGACTGACAGTGGAACCCTTGCTTACAGGCCCTACTGGGCCTTGGAGAGGATCTACCAGGATGAATATGCCAGGGCGGAGAATCTGGACCTAACTTTCCTAGGGCAGACTACCGACATAACTGATGCTGCAAGGCCCGGGAATCAAATAACGCTACCATCAAATATCCAAATCACAGACTCCCCCCTCCAACTACAGGCCCAGAACTTTGGCTCGATACCGTTTTCCTGGCATCCCGCCGTCTTTACAAGCACAACATCATCACAGCCCATCTGGTCCGTGGTTTCAACCCTGAACTACTCAGGAACGTGGAATCTGACCACTCAGGCCGGTCTGCAACAGCTACTCCAAATGGCCGTGGACAACGCGGGTTCCCCGTCCACGGCCAATTGGGAGTTTGCACTGTCTCCCCCTGACTCTGGTACCATCAAAATAAGGATCACCTATGATTGGGTGAGGCAAGAGATTCCAACACAGATAACATACTTCGATGACCGACCCAGGGATGGCGGTGATGGACTAGTTTTGAACTGGGATATGGCAGTCGACCCGAGCTTCATGTCCTATGACGTGTTTGTATGGCACAATACAACTGGTTGGAGCACACAATTCGTTGAGACCTCAGATTTCTCACTAACTGTCCCAATAGCCTCCCTTTCGGATGTGCAGTCATTGGGAACCTCGGTCGAAGAAGCATATTTCAGTGATGGAATCGGGAGAATCCAACCCGGGCAGGAATACTACGCTGCTGTTGCTATCAGATACCCAGACGGCTCACTCGGCCCAATGTCAGTCTACGACGGATCCGCTATGTCCATTGACAATGTACCCGAACCCCCTGAATCACTTTACGCAGAGCCGATCGGGTTTTCAGGAGGCAGCCTCCAAGTCGAGTGGCAACCTTGTACGGACCTAGACAGGCACTCAACAAGGCTTTGGTACTCAACAGTTGAGATCGATGACGTTGAAGCGATCCAGACTTACTTCGACATCCCCCTTTCGCTCGGCAACCAGACCATCGTCGACGTGCCTCGGTCTACCCCAATATGGTTGGCTGCATCTTGCATAGACACGGCAGGTCAGTATGAGAGACATAACCCTGCCCTGTTCGGGCCTGTTGTCGCAGCAGGGGGACTTGATGACTCAATACCTCCTGCGAGGGTGAGTGGGGTGGCGGCCGCTGACCTTCCATTCGACGATGGGGGGTATCTCGAGGTAACGTGGACACCGAACAATGAGGAGGACTGCGTACTTTACACGATTTACGCCTTACCAGCCTCCGGGTTCTCCCCTCCCACGAGTGCTGAAGGCTGGCCCGTGGTGGAGGTTGTTCCTGGTTGCGACAACTCTTCCGCCATCATCGGAGGGGTAGGTGGCACCCAGCTCCAGAATGGAGTGAGATACTGGGTAGCAGTGGTAGCACAGGACGATTGGGGGAACGCTGACCCAAACAACGTTCTCCCAGACGATGCAACCCCATTCGACAACTTGGCTGAGGACGGGCCTGAACCAGCGAGGCTACAGGACGTCGTTGCTTTTGACCATCCATCCGATGACGGCACATCGATAGACGTGATCTGGGGTAGAAGCGAGGCCCCAGACTTTTCCTTCTACACCATATGGGTCAGCGAGCATCCACTAGAGGACGTCTCAACAATGTGGTTTTTTTGCTCAGAAGAGCCTGAGTCTTGTGGACTTAGGACCATCCAACAGAGACAGATCGGGGGCTCGGCAAATTTAGAGATTGAGATATCAGAGGCTCTCTATGGATCGACACTAACGGACTCGACCAGCAGGGGAATTACGCCTGAGATACCACTTTACGTCGCCGTAACCGTTCATGACATCGAAGGCAACGTTCACTTGAACGACCTTGTGACCGCCCTAGTTCTACCTCAATCCAACCTCGAGGACACTACCCCCCCAGATCGATTACCAGCACCGGAACTAATTGATAGGGACCCTGATCACGGCGATGGAATGTTCGTGGTGTTCAATCCAAGCGAGTCAGCGGACGTGTCCACATACGAGCTCTACGCTGTCCCCGACTCGCCATTCCTCCTTAGCAACCTAGGCTCACTGACACCATCACTTATCCTGCCCAGGGATTGGGTCGGACCCGCCTTGGTCGAGCTCTCCACCGGACCTGGGGGAATGACTGAGCTAGCTCCAGATCTAAGATACTTCGTGGCAATAGTTGCCAGAGACTCGAATGGAAATGCATGGACCACAGAGTTACAATTCAATGACATCGTCCTGAAGGACGAGTTGGGGTTGGACCCATGTCCCGCTTGTCCAGATGTGGCCGGACTGACTGCTGCCTGGAACCCATCAGGCTCGAGGATCCTGCTGAGTTGGGCGGAGAGTGATGATCAGGACGTCATCGGGTACCATGTCTTCGCATCTCAAACCCCATTCAGCGATGTAAGGGACGCCAGTGTGATCGCCCTCGATAGGACAAACAATGAGTATGGATTCGACTCGATAGACGAGCAGGCCCTAGACAGGGATGCGAACCACTACGTCGAAGTCGTCTCGTTCGATGGTGAGAAATTCACCTATCGAGCAAGTCCGATTCTCGTATTGCCTTGGACGGAACAAACCGGAACTACAGATCCAGAGGCCTCAGAAGGATCGTCGCTGGTCGATAGACTAGTCAGTGGCGATCTGAATATCCTGTTGGGTAGCATCATTTTCGCGGTCGCCGTTTTGGGTGTGGCATTTACGTTCAGATCGAGCAGAGGGGCCAATGATGAGCTGTGGGACATTTCAACTCGGGAAGTAGAGATCGATGCGATGTTCGATCGGGAGATTCAAGAGGGCTTGAAATTGGACGAAGCCGAAAGAGAACCTGTAAAATCACCAGATGTTGTGACACCCGCTCCCAAACCAGGAGGAATGACGTCATCTGATGATTACCTCGATGACTTGGCAAAGGATCTGGAAGATTTCTTCTGACAGAGTCCTTCAAGACCCGTACTCCATCTAGTTGGCCGTGGAGTTACCCAGCCCTGTCTTCTCGACCTTGAGGTTGAATCAAAATGGGCCATTGTTCCTGGACTCGCATGTCAACCGCTTGAAGCGAGCCTATGTGGCATCATTCGGCACAGATTTGAAGATCGACCCAGTTGAGTTGGACTCTTCGCTCAAGTCGATTTCACAAGACATTGACTTGCCCTGCTTGGTCAGAATCGAAGTACACATCGGCGGAGGAATAGTCATGGTGCCGAGAATACTCGACATCTATCCGAGCTCGATCAACCTGTCGACGCAACCACTCCCCCAGGGTAACGTGGCTTCACCAAGGTACAAGCAGGGGGATTGGAAGGCCTACTTTGAAACAAGAAAAAACGCGATAATGAGCGGTTCTGATGCGGCACTGCTCGTCCATGATGATTCAATAGTCGATGGCGACACATTCACCCCCCTGTTCGCCTTTCAAAGCGGAGAGATTGCGGTCCCAGACCCAATGATGGGGGCCGTGGAATCGATAACTCTGGGCAAAATATTGGAGTTCTTGGGAAAAAGAATCAAAGTGAAACAAAGAAAAATATCACTGTATGAAATATCCAATTGTGCGGATGCTATCGCTGTTGGCACTGGAATGGGCATAAGGAGAATAGCTTCCATCGATGATATCACGATCCCTACGGATCTTGAGGCAGGATTAGAATACATCCTGTGCGAGGCTGAGGACATGGGGTTTATGGAGGGTCATGCTGATGCAGAATGGGAGCATTAATTCCTTCAAAATTGGAGACATTTCCGCCACTGACCCCATGTTAGGAATTCTCGAGGGACTTAGAACGATTGCCGGGCAAAAAGATGAGTTGCTCTTCCACTCTGGCGGTCCAATCGGAAAAAGTAGTAGATTCTCGATGATCCCAATCCTGGATGGTCTCAGAGTGGTTTTCCACCAACCTCCATCCGATTCCAAATCGATTGACGCAAACCCATTAAGGGGCGAAATCGATCTCCACCCCACTCCTCCATTGAAATTGAAAATCCAGCATAGGTCAGAGGGCAATTGGACTACCAAGTGCGAGGAGAGCCATGAAACCCTCGAGTTGGCATTACGCTCAATCAGCGAGTTGGAATTTTTGGGAGAAGTCGACCCGTCCTCCGGTTTGTCGCCAGGTGGTTTTGCCGGCGTTCTGGGATACGATCTAGGACAGTGGACAAATCCAATACGACTGAAGAACACGCCAAGGGACCATGAGGTACTCGGGATACTATGGAGAACCAAAGGATGGGTCATTCACGACAGAGAACACCACTCAATAACCTCATTGGGCGACTTCCCATTATCAAAGGATCAGGTGAGTGATTGTATTGCGAGGACCTCAAAACCCACCAAGATGGGAACCCACTCTGAATTGGAAACGGAAGATAGGGAGGATCACAAACGAAAAATCCTCGAAATAATCCGCGCAATAGAAGAAGGCCACGTGTATCAGGTCAATTACGGCAGGAACTGGACTGGTTCTTTGGATCAGGACCCTTGGAATTGTTTCCTAAACCTGGCGAATTCCAACCCGGCACCTTACTCCGCTTGGATGAGTTCCCCCGATCTAGGGTGGACCATAGTTTCCTCGAGCCCAGAACAACTGCTCTGCCTTCGAGATGGAGACATAACAACATCTCCAATCAAGGGAACAGCCCCACGGGGCGACTCAGTGACTAACGACGAACGAACAAAAGAAGATCTCAAGCAATCAAAAAAGGACCTTGCTGAGCACATGATGCTTGTTGACTTGGAGAAGCACGACCTATCTTCAGTTTGCATCCCTGGTTCTGTAGAATGGCGAGACTTTAGGCTAGAATCCCATCCAAATGTCCATCACCTTGTCTCAGAAATTGGCGGGACAATTCAACCTCCATTTGATGCCCCATCGGTCATATCCTCCTTATTTCCTGGAGGATCGATAACTGGCTGCCCTAAGGTCATGAGTATGGCTATCATCAATTACCTAGAGCATAGACCTAGGGGGGCTTGGACAGGATCAATCGGTCACATCCACAATCTAAACAATTTAGTTGACCTCAACATAATGATTAGGACTATGGAAGTGGTAGACAAGGTTGGGATCAAGATTGGGCGAGTCATGGCCGGGGGAGGCATCGTACATTCCTCGATTCCTGAGATTGAGGCTCAAGAAGCAGAGTGGAAGGCTGACGCAATATTGAGGGCTGCATGGGACATATCCGCGTCCACATTAATGGACAGTCTGCCTAGAATGGAAATAAGTTATCAGCCACTAATTAGAAAATCAGAGGGCTGCAGGGCCAGTAACGTCGAGAGAAAATCCGAATTTAGGAAAATCATACTCATCGACAACATGGATTCCTTCACACACAACATCAGAGACGCCTTGGTCAGATTAGGAAGCGACGTCATCATCCTAAAAGGTTGGAGCTTGGAACCGGATGAGAATGTCAGAGCATGGGTTTCCGAGATTATCGATTCACACTCGCCTACGGGGCTAGTCATAGGACCAGGACCTTCAAGGCCAGAATCATACAATCGAACCACGGCACTTGTTGACCTTGTCTTGAAAGGCGACTTGAGATCGTCAAACGGGCACATCCCGACACTTGGGGTTTGCCTCGGCCATCAAGCAATCTGTCTTGCCGATGGATCGAGCCTACTCAAGTCCCCAAATGGACCAATACACGGATCACCGGTCGAAGTTGAAAACGATTCTACTGGACTGTTCTCTGACCTTCCCCAGACCCAGAGTTTGATGAGATACAACAGTCTTATCGTAACAGCCCCCGGTCACAACATGATACCGAATGCATGGGAAAAGAAAAGTGGGTTGATAATGGGAACTAGGCACCGTTATCTTCCAGTTCATGGAATTCAATTCCACCCCGAGTCAGCGGGGAGTCCGGATGGAACGGCAATAATCGAAAATTTTCTGAAACTGTGCAATTAACCGCAGTGTTGAAGAAAAGCCCCGTTGTGGTAGTGACGAGAACCATGCCAACATGTCGGATGTGCACTCAAAACTACCCTAACGACCAATTCGCGAAGGGCAACGGACCTAGGTATCTCGTATGCGCAAGATGCGCAGTGGAGCACGACATGCTTGCTCCCGGCGAGATCTCGCCATTGTACTCTGACGAAGTTGCAACCGCACGACTCTCCCTATTCTCTCGAAGATATCGACCTTGGGTACTGATCGTCATCGGATGGACGCTGTTCCTCAATTTGGGCCAAGGAATACCCCCTTGGTCGACACTATTTCTGGCGACATTGATACTGCTTACTGTGGTTACCCCAGTGAGGCACTTCATGACCCGAACGAAGTTCAGATCAGAGCTCGCAAGGCTGACTCCCTAGAAGCACACCAGTTCCCGAGCCATTCATATACCAAATGAGTGGTTGACACCGACAGAGGGAACAGAGGGTTTCCTAAGACTGCCTGCCACAACGGATGAAAGAAAATACAGGAGGAGAGAAAAAAAAATAAAAAAACGATGTGCTGCAAGGAAACTAAAATCTCCTTTCAATGCAATTCTCTCTCCCTGTACTGAAAATTCATCCCTCCCAGACATCGTTTTCGACATTGTCGAAGCGACGCTGGAAAGAGGGAGCGGCGGGTTCCCTGTACAACCAAGTAAACACACAAAATAGGAAAGTGATGAATAATGGAGATAAGAAAGAACGCAAGCATACTAACAGCCTTTCTGCTAGTGACAATGGCCGGCGCCGCAGGAGTTTCAGCCGATGGTTCGGATCCTCTGGATCCAAACGACGGAGGTGCTGACTGGGACGGAGACGGATTAACCAACGCACAAGAGCAGGCTGCTGGAACTGATATGAACAACCCTGATTCTGATGGCGACGGATTGCCAGATGGTTGGGAAGTTGGCTATGGACTAAACCCCAACTCAGCCACGGACGCGAACGCAGACCCTGATGGAGACGGACTCACGAACTCCCAGGAGTACGCTACCGGTACCAACCCGAACGCAGCTGATACGGATGGTGACGGCCAAGATGATGGCAGTGACCCATATCCGAATGACCCTGCCAACGGCGAGATGAGTGACTCAGACGGTGACGGTATCCCCGACGCTTACGATCCAGACTTCCAAGGAGACGGATCTGGCGATGGCGGTACTGACGGAGGAGGTGGCTCCGAACAAGATGGCCAGGGCCAAGGACAGGGCCAGGGCCAAGGACAGGGCCAGGGCCAAGGACAGGGCC
>WTHQ01000031.1 GCA_011523055.1 Methanobacteriota archaeon | reverse complement strand
ATCTAGACAAATTAGGTCCGCAATATTATATAAACCACTCACATGACCCGAATGTCGCCTATAATAAGGACACGGGTAAACTCTACGCTATTAAGGATATTCCGAAAGACGTAGAACTAACTGATTACTATTTCCCAGGAGAAAGAGATTGGCGTATTTAAATCATAGTCTCCCCGACTGGTCTTGTTACATGCGTAATGAGTTCTTGTTTAACCACAAGAAAGGACATGGGGAAGTAACGAAGTGCGACGTTCATAGCGTTGCAAGTATTGAGAAGCGAGTGCCTTTGTTTGAGGCATTCCTAGAGAATGGTGTTAACTGGACCAGGAGACCTCTACATGCCTTCTGCTGGCGTCCTGATGCCAAGATAGAACCTCTAGAGGACATTATGTACTGGGACTGCTTCTCTCCGTATGTGGACGTACAGAGGCGTCATCGTCTTGCAGGACTACAGGCAGAACTAATCCGACCAGATAACAAGAAAGTCCTAGGTGAGTATATGTTCACTCTGGACTGGTCATGGGAGAACAAGGGTGTCCCAGACTTAAACTTCTCTGAGACACCTGAGCATAAGTGTGCTCACCTGTTTAAGGTAGAGACTGGTAATTATTACGCATATCCTAACAATCGTATCATTTGGTACGATAATGCCTGGGTGTTTGATAGGATTGAGAAGAACCCTGGTTATGAGATTGATCTGACAGTGTATAGCGTTGAAAACAAACGTAAACTAGAAACATCGGATCATTACATGTATGAGATTAAAGACCTAGATAATAAGTAATGAAGGAGAGTAAGATGACACATCCTAAGCACCTTGATGGATCTGTAGATAAAGGTGATATGTTTATTGAGAGTGGGATGACGTTGATTACCGAAGTTGATAGTGAACGTCATCTTAAGAAGGCGGCAGAGATCAAACGTCGCAAGCAGCACATGGATGATTTTATTGAACGTTGGACAGACTGACTAAATAACTAGTGTCTTCGTATACTCTAGATGGCAACGTCCAATCTCTCATTTAGAGATATCAATATCACCTTTAAGAAACATCCAGTAACTGATGATTTAGTTGTCAGCAAAGATAACGCTGCGATCAAACAAGCAGTCGTTAATTTACTGCTTACAAATAAGGGCGAGCGATTTTTCAATCCTAACTATGGTTCAAACATTAGGTCATTCCTGTTTGAACCATTGGATTTTGCTACGGCGGGTCAAGTTAGAAGTAGTATCAAATCAACACTGAACAAGTTTGAACCAAGAATTTTCGTTGAAAATTTGAAAGTCATTCCAAATTTTAATGATAATGGTTTTGATGTTGAGATGACATACACCATACGAGGAATAGATACTCCCTCAGTTACTGTAGACTTCTTCCTTTCAAGGACGAGATAATGCCATATACCCAGTTAAACAATCTAGATTTTACAGAAATCAAAGAAGCTCTCAAAGATTACATGAGAGCTCAGTCAGATTTTACTGACTATGACTTTGAAGCGTCTGCTTTAAGTCAATTACTAGATGTATTGGCATATAATACGTATTACACTGCGTTCAATACCAACATGGTAGTGAACGAGATGTTCTTAGACAGTGCTACGTTAAGAGACAACGTAGTTGCTCTAGCAAAACAGTTAGGATATTCTCCAAAGTCAGTCACTGCTCCAGTAGCAGTTGTAAACTTTGATATTAGTTTCCCTGGTCTTGCTCCTGCATCGGTTATCTTCAAGGCGGGAACAGGATTTGTTACAAACTATGATAACATTCTATATCGTTATGTTTTAAAAGAAGACAGAAAAGTAGAAGTTGCTAATGGAGTCGCAGCGTTTACTGATGTAGAATTATATGAGGGTTCTCTCGTTACTACAAGAACTCCTGTATCATCTGCATTAAAAGATCAAAGATTTAAAGTTGAAAATGCTTCTGTAGATTTAAACACATTGATTATTCGTGTTTTTGAGTCTAATACATCAAGTGTATTTACTGAATATAAAAAGTCATCTAGCATTTTAGATATTGGTGCTGAAGATAAGATTTACTTTGTAAATGAGACTGAAGATGAGAACTATGAGATTTTCTTTGGAGACGGTGTTCTTGGAAAGAAACTAGAAGATGGTCAAGTAGTTGAAATGACTTATATTAGCACTAGAGGTGCTGATTCAAATGGTGCAAAGTCATTTACATTTAATGGAAGACTCCAAGATGAGAATGAAACACCATTGACAATCTCATTTACTCCACAAAATATTACAACTGTAGCAAAATCATCTGGTGGTGCTGAGATTGAGAGTATTGCTAAGATTAAGTACAATGCTCCCAAGTTCTATGCATCTCAAAACAGAGCGGTTACTGCAAATGATTTCAAAGCAATTGTAAGAAACCTCTATCCATCAATTAGTGACATTATTGTTTTTGGTGGAGAAGATCAGGTTCCTCC
>WTHQ01000024.1:26706-32315 GCA_011523055.1 Methanobacteriota archaeon | reverse complement strand
AGTGCAGTGATCACCTTCGTCCAGGGCAGCGAGGTGAATGCCATGGACAACAAGACGTACGAGACCCTGATCCTGCCACTCGACCCGGACATGAACCTAGAGGCCGGTGGCGAGATCCAATGGATGGAAGCCATGGGCAGGTACAGGATAACGAGGGACCATTGATCTATCAAGGCCTGGGCTCCACTGGCACGTGAGGCTCCAATGACCATTGCCAGACCCCCACGTCATGCATGGGCCATTCTGGCCCTAGCACTCGTCGGAGTCAGTAGCGGTGGGCCGTTGCTCGCCTCAATCCCCGAAGTACCACCAATGCTGAGGGCCTCATGGCGTCTCTGGGCAACAACCATCGTGCTGGCCCCCGGCTTCTATGCACAGAGGGCCTGGGTCACAAATGCGGACATCAGGCATGGCACACTCATGATCCTAATCGGATCTGGCATCGCACTCGCCATTCACTTCGCAGCATGGACATGGTCACTGGATCACACCTCACTTGCACACAGCCTCCTGTTCGTCACAAGCCACCCCCTCGTTATAGTGTGCGCAATGGCCCTGATCAGAGGGAGGCTCGATTGGATGCTTATGGGAGGGGCTGCTCTGGGTTTTTCGGGTGCCGCACTCGCACTCCTCGACTCATCACCATCTGGTGAGGTCACATACGCAGGGGACGCAGCAGCGTTCCTCGGTGCCGTCGCTGGCGCCGCTTACCTCGGCGCGGGCAGGGTCCTGAGGTCCACTGGGGGAATGCCCCTCTTCATCTACGCGTTCCCAGTTACCTTCATCGCAGCCACTATACTCTCTGGGATCTCGATCGCCATCGAGGCGCACCCCCCATCTATCAGACCACACCCACTTGGTTGGTCTGACCCGTCATACATCCTTCCCGTATCGGCGATGGCATTGGGTGCAGGCCTCCTTGGGCACACTGGATTGAACGCCTCTCTTAGGTGGATGCCACCAATCATCGTATCAGTCGCACTCTTATTCGAGCCGATATTGGGCACCCTGATCGGCTACTTCCTTCTCGGTGAACTCGAGGTCGGGCATTGGACACTACTTGGGGGTGTCCTGATGATCGCTGGAGCCTCGATTCTGACTTCTTGGCTAGAACGTGAGTCAATCCAACATGACACTGATTCAAGTGGTGGTAGACCATGGCCACACCATGAGAGGCCAAGGACACCTTCACCATAAGCCTCCCATCCTAGTCACAAATGACGATGGTGTAGAGGCTCTTGGCTTGCTTTCCATCGTCGCAGCACTACACTCAGCTGGTCACCCGGTGCTCGTGGTGGCCCCCAGGGGCGAGCAATCGGCATCAGGCATGAGGTTGACACTGCGCAAGCCACTCCGCATCGAGTCCCACGTGGACCTAGAGGCACAGATCTCCAATCCCGACGGCCCACCTCTCTCCATCCTATCTGTCGAGGGGACCCCTTGTGACAGCGTCATCGTCGCACTCGAGGGTTCCATCGGGGATCTGACCAAGGGAATTCGCCCCGTCCTCTGTGTCTCGGGAGTGAACCTCGGCCCCAACCTCTCCCTGGACGTGCTGCACTCAGGCACCGTATCAGCGGCACGTGAGGCCTCTATGTACGGTCTCCCATCAATTGCGACCAGCTTGGCTGACTACGACCCCCAATCGTTCGATGGGGCGGTGGAGGCGACCATGAGGATCATAGCAATGGCAACTGCCCACTTGCATACGCCGCTGCCCTCGCTGATGAGGCCAAATGGAAGGGATTCCAAGCCGGGCCCCGGGGGCTGGCAGCACCCAGCCTCGCACTTCCTGCATGCCAACCTAATGTTGAACCTGAACATCCCGGCGAGGTGGAACGGCCGCTTCATGTCAGGCCCCCACGGTGCTCGATGGTACAAGGCACCGACCAGGATCAATCAAGGCCCCTCGGGAATGACCGTCGAGGTCGGGGCCGCAACTGTCGTGAACGAGGGCCAAGTTGGAACTGACACACACACCGTCGACTCCCTGGGATGCTCGATAACCGTCATGCCAACCTGGCCCCAACTGCACCCACTCGCTGTTCCAGACGAGATCCTCTCTATTGCAAATCAACCAGATGCCGATGGGTTCCCAGAGTGGCTGTCCAGCCAGTGATGGACGATCGATATGCTTGCCGAGCCCAACAACCACTGGTCGCCAGTGGAGATCAACGTGATCTCCTGAGTCCCTACAGGGGCCTCCAGGGGGTTGTGATCGCCCACAATGAACCCCGAATCAAGGGGTATTTTGTGCATGGAGTCCAAAGTAGAGCCGTCCTTGTCCAACTGAAACACCGAAACATCAGCGGAATGCCACTCATCCAAAGTAGTGCCCAAGCCCCCCCCTGAGTGACTTATGCCCGGTGAGTACTCTTTCCACATCCCCAAAGGAGGCAAGGGTTCCCCAATCACTCCTCTGATCATGCCCGCTATCGACCTCTCATCCGCCCTCAAGCCGACTAGGTCACTCGTTCGAAACCTAATCCTCCTGGGTTTGCCGGGGCCACCCATCAGGTGCACGATCGCCTCTGCATCCCTTCTGATGCCATGCGACAAGAGGAGCGAGGATCCTATGTTCCTGCAAATGACGTCCATTCGGCCGGCACTAGGTAGGTCGTTTAGAGTAAACGTTCCAGAGGAGGGAGCTGTAGATGCGATTATGGCGAACCTTCGCATGTCTACACCAGATCGAGGTCCTCTACGTCCATCATGGATTGCATCTGCCTCCTGAACTGCCTGTTGCCCTTCATGCCCCTCATCATCTTCCGGCTCTTGTTCCACTGTGCGAGCAATGCCTTGACGTCCTTCTCAGATGAGCCAGATCCCCTTGCGATCCTCCTTATCCGCTCGGACTTGAGGATCTTGGGGTCGTCCTTCTCCCCCTGGGTCATTGAGTCCATCATAATGCGGTACCTCTCTAGGTTGCCCTGCATGACCCTCTTCTGGCTCTGGGACATGGCCCCCATGCCGAACATGCCGTCGGGAAGGTGGGAGAGAATCCTGTCTAGGGTCCCGATCTTGCTCATCATCTCCATCTGCTGGTACATGTCATTCAATGTGAACCTACCAGACATCAACCGCTGGGTCAGCCTCATTGCCTCTTGTTCGTCAAGGTCCTCGGGGGCCAGATCAATTAGCCCCTTGATATCGCCCATTCCGAGAAGCCTCGAGATGAATCTGTCAGACTCGAAACGCTCGAGGTCGGATACCCTCTCGCCTTCTCCTACGAACACAATGGGGGCGTTGGTAACGGAGACAGCGCTCAAGGCGCCACCGCCTCTTGCTGTGCCATCGAGCTTTGTCACGATGGTGCCTGTGACCCCAACCAACTCATGGAAAGTCTCGGCTATGGGGCCAGCGGATTGGCCGACCTGGGCGTCGATGACGAGGAACCTCTCGGTCGCACCGGCGATTTTGGCGATCTCAAGTAGCTCGTCCTTCAGGTCATCGTCGAGGCTGTCCCGTCCAGCGGTGTCGATGATGACGACATCGGCTGTTCCGACCTTTCTCAACCCGTTCCGTACAATGGTTGAGGCGTCGGACTCGTTCTTCTCGCCATAGACCTCGATTCCTGTCCCCTCTAGGAGTTGGGAGAGCTGGGCCAATGCGCCGGGCCTATGGACATCGGCCTCGATTACGGCTACCTTCACCCCATGCCGCCTTCTCCACCACTCTGCGACCTTGGCGGTGGTGGTCGTCTTCCCCTGGCCATAGAGGCCGACCATCAGGACCGTTTGGTTGTGGGGGCGGATGTCTCGCGCAGGACCGAGGATTCTGACCAACTCGCTGTATACCATGTTCATGGCATGGGTCTCGAGCTTCAGGCCTGGTCTGGGCTCCTCCTCCATCAGCCTCCTTTGTATCCTCTCTGTGAGGTCCTTCGTCTGCCTGACATTGAAGTCGGCCTCCAAGAGTGACCTCCTCAGTGACTTACTGAACTCCCTTACTTCTTCCTCGTCGAGGCTCCTTTTCCCCCTCAGGAGACCCACTGAGCCGAGTATCCTCCGCTTGAGCCCCTCCAACGCCATGCCACGACCCCGGCGAAATACCGTTTCAAAGTTCCTCGTGCCGTCCCAACTAAACGATAGATCAGGTCCCGGGGCACCATGGCCTCCCCGCTCATCGACATAGTGGAGATGCAGGTAGCGTTCGCCATAGCGCTACTAGGGATCTACCTGGGCTGGAGGACAGGGCTCTCGCACATATCTGGCTTCTATGACCTGACAGGAGCTGCCCGACACCTCCTCTATGGCATCGTTGTCGGGATGCTCTTTGCCGTCGCAGTCGACAGGATGGTCCTGGCCGAGATCGTCATCAACACGTCATGGGACGCACTTGCGCCGACCATGCTCCTCATTGGCGCGTCCCAGTCGATGCTAGTACTGGTGGTAACGGGCCGCCCCAGAACTGTGAGAACCTGTAGCAGCATGCCATACGGATGGACCTTCGGACTGGGGATGGGGTCCATGCAGGCCGCATACATCATCGTCAGGATATTCGACCCCAACACGTGGCAGGGCTCCCCCGGCTTTGGAATCGGGGCCTTGGTCATGGGCGCGGTTGTGAGTGCCACCTGCGCACTGGGCATCGCCTCGATATCTGGCTGGCAGGGAACCAGGCTCCTACAGGGCCACAGGCTCGTGCCCACGATCGCCTCGACCGTGATGAGGGCCATGGTGATCGCATCAGTAACGCTATCGATCTTCGAGCCGATGGCGATCCTGGTATCCGCACCACCCGCCTTCTACTACGCCTACAACAAGGCCCCTTCGTGGGCCATCCAAACCCTCTCGCCACCATCTGTGAGGGAGTACAGGCGCATGATCAGGAAAGAGGCAGTTAACAAGAAGGGCGAAAGCTCCAATTTCAACCAATAATCATCGGAAAAAGGCTCATTGGGAGCCTAAATGTGGAATTATTCGATAGATTTTGTCGATGGTGACGGTTATATCACACGGGTCTTCGGGTTGCACCAGATGAGGATCATCATCGGGGGGGCCGGCCAGGTCGGCCGAGGGGTCGCCAGTGCCCTTAGGCAAGAGGGCAGGGACATAGTCCTGATAGACAACGATCTCGATGCGATCAACGAGTCCCAATCGATAGACTGCCTGATAATCAGTGGGTCCGTGCTATCGAGGCGGGCCCTTGTCAAAGCCGGCATCACCGATGCTGAGGTCGTGATCATGTGCACGGACTCAGACGAGCTGAATCTGCTGTCGTGTGCCTTTGCAAAGCGCATCTTCAGTGAGGAGAACAAGTCATCGAGCAGGAGGATCCGCACCATCGCTAGGATATCGGACAGAACACTGCTGGACCCTGAGGTCGGCGCTGGGCCACTGCCCAAGTGGTCCAAGGCCGACCACATCGTTTGCGCAGGCGAGGAGATCGTCAGTAGGCTCGCAAGCGGGCTCGTCGCACCTGCCTTCGAGGAGGCCATCCCCGTCCATGAGGGCGCCTACATCCTGGTCGCCGAGGCAGAGGAGGGCAATCCATTGGTCGGGAGCACGGTCAAAGAGGTCAGGGAGACCTTCTCCTCCCTACCACCGATCATCGCCATCCAAACCAACGGACAACCAGCGAAGCTCGAGGTCGATTCCCACGAGATT
>WTHQ01000024.1:12222-26606 GCA_011523055.1 Methanobacteriota archaeon | reverse complement strand
ATGGAGTCGTTCGACGTCGCCGTGGCCAGCATGGACGACGACAACAGGAACATCGCCATGGCCATGCAGGCCACGGACAAGGGCATCGCCAGGTCAGGCCTCCTGCTGAAGGACACGGCCCTGGTCGAGGCCGTCAAGCGCATCGGACTAACACGCCCGGTCAGTCAGAGGCAGATCACCATCACCTCCATACTGAGGGCCATACACTTCGGCGACCTCGGCGACTTCAGCGTACCCACCTCCCTGAAGGACCTGGTCATCGTCCTCTTCCACATCGACGAGGAGCACCCATTCAGGGGCATCACGGTCAACAAGGCGAGCGCGAGGCTAAGGGGGACGATGCCGATCGTCTTCAGGGGGGAGGGCCAAGGAAAAAGCCCGATCGTACCAGACGGGGACATGGAGATTCTGGAGGGCGACATCGTGATGATGGTGCTCAAGCAGGAGCACCTCGCCCTGGCAGATGAGCTCAACGGTGGCTAGCCATGAGGTACGACGTAGTCCGGTATGTCGTCGGACAGACCCTCAGAATCATCTCAGTTCCCTTTCTTCTGGCCTTGCTCGGGAACCTGGCATATGGGCTGTACGACCCGGACTTCGAGTCCTACCCGGTAATCGCGTTCGGAGCCCCCGCAGCCCTGGCAATGGTAGCTGGAACCCTCCTAACTCGAGGGGTCGACTCTGACGAGATTGACGTTAGGATACGGGACAGGGAGGCATTCGCCTCTGTGGGGCTCGGCTGGTTGACGATCGTCCTCATAGGCACGCTCCCGTATTGGCTCGGAGGCGTGTTCAACGGGCCATTCTCTGACGCCTCCCTCTCAGAGGTCAATCAGGGCTTCGTCTACTCCCTCTTCGAGTCGATGGCTGGCTTCACCACCACTGGCGCGACGGTGATCGACCCAACCTCCACCCCACTGTGCGACAACCAGACTGTGGACTGCATCGCAAGCCTGCATCCATCGATACTCGTCTACAGGTCCGCAACGCAATGGCTTGGTGGCATGGGAGTCATTATGCTAGGGCTGCTCATCTTCTCGAGGAGTGTGGGCGGAGGGGGCATGTCGCTGGCAAGGGCCGAGCTCACGGGACCGACCGTCTCACCCACCGGCCTGACATTCCAATCGACCGCCAGAATCCTGTGGATGGTGTTCGTGGCCCTGACGGTGATAGAGTTCGTCCTACTCGTCAGGTTCACCCCACTTGGCGCGTTCGACGCGATAAACATCTCACTCACGACCATCGCCACAGGGGGGATGACCCCCACCGACGCTGGTATAGGAGGATTCGACTCGGCCATGCTCGAGGCGATCCTCATATTCTTCATGTTCGTCTCTGGGCTGAACTTCGCCGCGCTCTACCTCGTGGCGGTGAAGGGCCAGGTCAACGAGATCAAGGACGAGGAGATGCGCAACTACGCACTCATCTGGGTGGCCACGATCGCCATGGTATCCACGTTCCTCGCCTATGAGGGGCTCTCTATGAGCGAGTCGGTCCGTGACGCCGCGTTCACGATCACCAGCATCATCACAAGCACCGGCTACAGCACGGCGGACTGGGGGTCCTGGCAGCTCTTCCCGAAGCTGATCCTGCTGATCCTGATGGCGATAGGAGCGACCGCTGGCTCCACGAGCGGGGGCCTGAAGGTGATGAGGGCCACCATGCTCCTGAAGATAGCGAAGAGGGAGATAATGACGATAACCCAGCCGAAGCGGGTGGTTCCCATACGCTTGAACGGCAGCGTGGTGGATGAGAAGAGGGTCAGTCTCGCACTCGGGATGATCAGCGCCTGGATCCTCCTCTGCGCGCTCTCGATCCTCCTGATCTCCCTGACTGACCCGGGCATAGACCTTGAGTCCGCGATATCTGTCGTGTTCTCGATGCTCGGCAACACAGGGCCGGCCCTAGGGGCGTACGGCCCCTCACTCACGTACGCTGGGATGTCGATACCCGGGCTGATCGGGTCCTCCCTGTTGATGTGGCTCGGTAGGCTCGAGATCTTCACGGTCCTGATTCTGTTCAACCTACGCCTCTGGTCCAGGAGCGACTGATCAGAAGTCCATCAAGGACGGTTGGCCTGAGCCATCCCCCCCTTCCTCCTTCTGGGGGCCGTCCAGGTCAATGGGGGGAGGCGGCAGTGGGTCGTCCATTCGCTCCTCGAACGCCTTGGAGAGCCGCTTGCCCTGAGCGCTGCTAGGCCGAATCCCGTTCAGCGCGAGGTGATCCTCGACAGCCAGTCCAAGTCGGATGCTGAGGTCAATGGATTCTTCCTCGAATCCGGTCCTCCCGCTCATCGAGGCCAACAGGAGTGGGAAGAGGTCCTCCTTGGCAGATGAGCGGCTGGTGTGGAAGATGTCGGACAGCCTCTCGGCTATGTCGCCCCTCCTCCAGCTCTCCGAGCCGAGCCTGAGGAAGTCCGGGTAGGTGAGTCGCTGCCTTGACCCCCGCTGCCCTGCGGCCCCGAGGCTCTGTGCTGCTAGGGCCATGGACCAGTAGTACCCCCTGTGGGCCGTGCTCTTGTAGGTGCTAGCCAGCGCTCTGTCGCCCAGCACCATGCCGGAGGAAATTCTGGGCAGCGCCTCCAACATGATCGACTGGTTGTTCCAGGACAGCCATGCTAGGCACTCCCTCGGGTCCTTGTCCGAGGTTCGCAGAGCCTCGTAGGCCGCGTGTCCGGACTCTGCCGTGTAGGCGTCGTTGAGGGACTGGAATACATCGAGGCTGACGTCACGCCTCGACGTGGCTGCGATCTGAACCACGGTCTCCCTTTGGATCATTCTCGACCTAGAGAGCTTGGCGCATGCCTGTAGGTCCTTCAACAGGGAGCGCAGGTCACCGGGGTTTCCCCCCAGGAGGATGTCGAGGTCCTCCATCCGGATCTCGAAGCCCTCCTTTGAGAGGACCCTCTGTGCCACCCTGACCATGGATGCCCGATCCACGCGCTTGAAGTACGCGTACTCAGCGAGTCTGAACATCCTGTCTCTGTTCGCTCTCCATCCCGATCTGCCCCAGAGTCGCATGTCGTCGTTGCAGGTCATGAGGACTGGTTGAAGCGTGTTCTTGAGCAGAGAGAGTACCTCACCCTTACCGCCCCTGTCGCCTGAAATCTTCTTGGTGGGGTCGGCTGAGCTCATCGACTCTCGTATTCTGGTTTCGGACTGTGCTCCGAAGCCACCACTGAGGTGGTCGACCTCATCGAGCAGGATCAGGGTCTTCTGTGTCCCTTTTCCACCCCCGAATGATGAGAGGGAGGTGTTCTGAGAACCGATTGTGGCCGCCCTCCTGATCGCTGCTGCGTTCCTCTCCTCGGATGCGTTCATCTCGATCACCGACCAACCGAGGTCCAAAGCCGCGGCCCTGGCTATGGTCGTCTTTCCTGTACCAGGTGGCCCGACTAGCAGCATCCCCCTCTTCGGAGGGATGTTGCCGTCCGCCCATTTGTTCAACCATGCCCGTATCTTCCCAATCGCCTCTGAATTCCCGACGAGGTCCTCTGTGGAGCTGGGGCGGTGGCGCTCGCTCCAATCCCCAATGCCGTCCATGTCGGACCCTGATGGCTGGAGGATCATGAAGACTACTGATCAGAGGGCATCTCGCTCATGCTTGGACCTCGTGAGGAGTTCCATTAGCGATCCTTGATCGACTCGCCTCTGGGAGCCGTCATCCCGATTTCTGATGGTCACCGTGCCATCCTCGAGGGACTGGTGATCGACGGTTACGGCCCACGGTATTCCGACCTCGTCTGCCCTGGCGTACCTTCGTCCAATGGACTTCGAGCTGTCATAGTCGATCTTCAGTGAACCCATCGAGGAGAGGCTGGACCTGAGCTCCATCGCCATGGCCCCCATTCCGTCCTTGTCGAACAGCGGGAGTACCACTGCGTCGTACGGTGCCGTCAACTGAGGCAGTCGCATGGTCGTGTAGAGCTCCCCGTCCCTCTCGGACTCTTGGTAGGAGTGATCAAGGATGTGCCAGATTATCCGATCGATTCCAAATGCGGGCTCGACGACGTGTGGGATGAACCACTCACCGGTCTCTGTGATCGTCTCCGATCTCCGCTCCACCATTTCCTCTGTGATTGTTATCGTGGATCCGTCCGCCAGCTCTATGTCGAATGGTGCTTGCTTGGGCATGTCAGTGAGACCCTCGATAGCGCTGGTCACCTCGGCTGCCCTCTGTTTGAACACTGGCCCTATCTTGGCCCGGACCGGGGCCCACCTGTCGACCTCGATCACCCTCGGGGACTCGAACGGCCTCCACGCCCTGAATTCGCTCTTGCCGGAGTGGGTTGCATGCTGCTCGAGATCATGGCACGTCCGGTTGGCTATCCCGACGCACTCGATCCATCCGTGCTCCCCCTCAAGCTCCAAGTCCCAGCAATCAGTCGCGTAGTGGGCCATTTCATCTGGGCGGTGCTGGCGGAATCTGAGGTTTCCAGGGCTGACTCCCAGCCTAAGGACCAACTCCAGCGTCCTGGCGAGGAACCAGCCTACAGTGGGGTGCAGAATGACGCCGGACTCCAGTGCGACGGAGAGGCTCATCTCCACCCCGTCCAAGTTGGAGCTCGGAATCAGGCTGACAGGGGTGGACCAGTCACCATCATCGCCCATCGGTGGGTCCTCGGGATCGAAGAAGTACTCCAGCTCCGCCATCGTGAACTCCCTGAGCCTGATCATCCCCTGTCGCGGGCTTATCTCGTTCCTGTACCCCTTCCCTGTCTGGATGCCTCCGAAGGGAAGCTTCTGCCTGAAGTGCCTGTAGAGTAGGCTGTATTGCATGAACATGCCCTGCGCGGTCTCCGGCCGGAGGTATGCGACCCTGCCGCTGCCCATGGCGCCGATGCTCGTCTTGAACATGAGGTTCATCGGGGCACAAGGCTCCCAGTCCGAGTCTCCGCACCCGGGGCACTGGATCGATTCGGACTCAAGCAAGCCCGTCATCTGATCCGCGGCAAGGGACTCGGCATCGTCCCTGATCGACTCCACGAGGTGGTCCGCCCTGTAGGCTGATTTGCACTTGCGACAGGAGGTCATCAGGTCGTTGAATTCGCCCACGTGCCCGCTCGCGACCAGTACCTGCTCGGGGGTGATGGTGGGCGACTCCACCTCCAGGATGTCCCCAGAGGAGCTCCAGTACTCGAGCCATGCGTTGATGACCCTCCTTCGGATGGAGGCGCCGATGGGGCCGTAGTCCACTAGCCCCGCCACTCCACCATAGGCCTCGAAGGCAGGGGCCACAATCCCCCTCCTCCTGAGCATGGATGTTAGGCGCTCCATCCGGCCCGAGCCACTGCTTGCCATGACCCTCGCCCGCTTGGCACGGATATGAACCAAACCCGCTCCTAGCCTGTGATACGCGCCATCACGAGGGCAAAAGGGACCCTCGGAAACGAAGTATTCATGTATTGACCTGTTCGGGTCGAACCGGATAGGTGTCGACCGTAAATGCCAAATTTGGACTACGTAGGGGAATCCTCCTCAACCGAGGAGTTGATGGAGAGGCTCTGCCAACCCGTCAGGGAGTGGTTCCGGGACCGCTTCCCAGACTTCACCGACCCCCAGAAGATGGCGATCCCCCAGATCATGGACGGGAACCACCTCCTGCTCTGCTCACCGACAGGGAGCGGAAAGACGCTGACGGCATTCCTAACCGTCATCGACGACCTCGTCAGGAGATCCCTGGACGGGTCGCTAGAGGACGGCGTCTCCTGCATCTACATCTCGCCAATCAAGGCGCTTGCCAATGACATACAGAAGAACCTCATCGGGCCACTCAACGAGATACGGGAGACCTACCTGCCGAAGAGGGCCAAGGAGATCAGGGTGGGCCTCAGGACGGGGGACACCACCCAGAAGGAGAGGGACCAGATCCTGCGCAACCCGCCCCACATCCTCATCACGACCCCAGAGTCGCTCGCGCTCGGGCTCGCATCCAAGCGGTTCCGGCCCATACTCGCCGGATTGAAGTGGATGATCGTCGACGAGATGCACTCCTTGGTGCCGACGAAGAGGGGGACGCACCTCGCCTTGAGCCTCGCTCTGCTCGACCACGTGATTCCCAACCCCGTCCAGAGGATAGGAATCTCCGCCACCATGGAGCCCCTGGACAAGGTCGCTGAGTTCCTCGTGGCCTCGGACTCCGGCGACTCGGAATCGAAGGCGGTGAAGATCGCAAAGATATCCGGGGCACGCAGGCTGGATCTGGACATCATACTCCCCACGCCCCGATTCACCTCGGTGCCGGTCAAGGAGCTGCTTGACTACAACGTCGACGTCATCAAGGAGCTCGTGGAGGCCCACACGACCACACTTGTCTTCGTCAACACCAGGAGCATGACCGAGACCGTCGTTCAGAAGCTGAGGCTCGCTGGCCTCCAGGGGGTCGAGGGTCATCATGGCTCGATGGACAAGTCGATCAGGCTGGACGTCGAGCAGAAGCTGAAGAACGGGCACCTGAGGGCGGTCGTATCCTCTTCGAGCCTGGAGATGGGGATCGACATCGGGTCGGTGGACTGCGTCGTGCAGGTCGGGTCCCCCGGGTCAATAGCAACGGCCCTCCAGAGGATCGGTCGCGCCGGTCACCAGGTCGGGGGGGTCCCCCGGGCCCGCTTCCTGCCCACCTCGTCCCACGACCTGCTGGAGCTCGTCGCCCTGCAGACAGGGATACTACGAGGCTCCATGGACATGCTCAAGTTCCCCGAGAACGCACTGGACGTCCTCGCCCAGTACCTCATCGGCCTCACCATCGTCAAGGAGTGGGACATCGACGAGGGGTACGAGCTGGTCAGGTCCTCCTGGCCATACAGGAACCTGCCCTACGACGACTACATCGAGGTCCTGGACCTGCTGGGCGAGGAGCGCAGGATATGGATCGACTGGGAGGAGAACACGATCGGGAAGAGGGGGTACGCCCAGATGATCTACTACACGAACATCGGGACCATCGCACCCGACAACAACTACCTGGTATTCTCGTCGGACGGCACGATGGTGGGGCAGCTCTCCAGCTCCTTCGTCTCCAGCCTCCGGAGGGGCGACGTCTTCCTCCTGGGGGGATCGACGTACCGCGTGTCCAGCATCATCGGCACCAGGGTGAACGTAACCTCGGCGACGGGCTACAGGCCCACGATACCCTCGTGGACGGGCGAGGCGAACAGCCGATCGATCGAGCTCTCACAGGAGGTACTCGAGCTCCTCACGACCGTCTCCGGCGTCCAGAGGGTCGAGGGCGACCTCCCGACGTTCCTCCAGGATCACTATGGGCTCGGCAAGATGGTCAGCGGGGCCCTCGCGCAGTTCCTCGACGAGCACGCGGCATCGACCTTCCAGGTCCCCTCGAGGCGAACGATCCTCATCGAGGAGATCCAGGGGCCACTGCCGACCTACGTGGTCACCACCTGCCGGGGCCGTGGCTTCAACCTCGCCCTGGGGTACATGTTCGCCGGGATGGCTGACCGAGAGGGCATCATCGTCCACGAGGTCTCCTTCGACGAGAACGGGTTCATGATCAAGCTGAGCCACGACCTCGAGGTGTCCGCGATACCAGAGCTCTTCTCCTCCGAGACGGCGGACGAGATCCTCAGGAAGTACCTCCTTGACACCCAGCTGTTCGCCAAGAGGTTCCGCGAGGTCTCATCCAGGAGCATGCTCAACCCCCGGAGGATCGGGGCGGAGGAGATCAGCCCCAAGCAGTTCCAGCAGCGGGCCGAGCAGATCCTCACCGACCACAAGCAGGCCTCGGACTCCGTCCTGATCAGGGAGGCCATGAGGGAGATAACGAGGCACGACCTCGAGCTCGATGAGCTTAGGGACCTCATGACCGGGAGGGGGAAGGACTTCCTCAACATCGTCCACAGGAAGGTGAAGATCCCCTCCCCCCTCGGACTCACGCTCTTCATGTCGGCCTTCGAGGACCTCCTGTCGCTCAGGACCCGTGCCTACCTGATCAAGGACGTTGACCCGGAGATCCTCAGGAGGCTCCTCGGGGCGAGGTCGCTTGCGACCGAGCTGGACAAGGCGAGCCTCGACGAGTACTACCAGTCCAAGGTGAAGGTCCCACAGGACGCCGAGGGCCTGTTGAGGCTGATGGACATTGGCGGGGGGCTCGAGCGCGAGCTGACCCACCCACTCTACAGCGAGAAGCTCTCGGGGATCGACCTCGAAGTGATCAAGGGGTGGGTGCACGAGCTGGCCGAGGCCGGGGAGATCACGAAGATCAGGGACACCGGCAACGACCAGATCGACGGGAAGTGGTTCTCCCAGAGGATGGCGGGCGTCCACGGCACCCTCGGGGTGCTCTCCGTCTCAGGGGCCGCCGAGATGGAGGACCTGAAGGAGCTGTACACAGGGGGCCTGTCCTTCGAGGTTGCAGAGGACTTCACTGGCGGGACCCCGGCCGGCTGGAAGGAGGCCGAGCTCTCTGACGCCGTCGACTGCCTGAGGCTCAAGCTCCTGGACATGCTCGGCTCCGAGGGCCCGAGGACGCTCGAGGCCATCGCGGAGAGGCTCCCGTTCCCGAAGGCCCAGGTCGACGCCGCCCTCCAGGAGCTCGAGATGCGGAACCTCGTCTCCATCGGCTTCTTCACGCAGACCGAGGAGGGGGAGTACATACTCAGGCTCGACGAGTACAGGATCACCGGCGGCAAGTTGAACGTCGTGGACTACAGGACCCTGCAGACCCTCATCCACAACAAGTCAT
Organism: Methanobacteriota archaeon; assembly: GCA_011523055.1. Taxonomy (GTDB): domain Archaea; phylum Thermoplasmatota; class Poseidoniia; order Poseidoniales; family Thalassarchaeaceae; genus MGIIb-N1. Next base: position 17,909 of record WTHQ01000024.1, on the reverse strand, counting down.
TCGAGCAGAGGGTGGAGCCGCTGGACGCCATCCGCGACCTTGTCTTCGTCCAGAGGAGGGACGAGCTGCTCTACCGCGTCAGCGACTACAGGTTCAGGGACTGGATCGACATCAAGCACGACCGCGACATCGTCAACGGCCGACTGCTCCACAACCGGGTTGGCTACACGCACAGGGACCAGGTGCCCCTGCTCCTCGGGCTCAGGGCTGAGCCATGGCTCGGGCCGATGGAGGAGGAGCTGCTCGAGAAGATACCCGCAACGGGGATCACGAGGGCGGACCTGCTCAAGATGTACCCCTCGGGCAAGGACAACCAGCACGTCCAGAGGACGGTCAAGAGCGCCCTCTCAAACCTCGAGCGGCAGCTGGCGATCGTCAAGCGCTACGAGAAGGTGCCCAATCGGAAGCGCTCGGCCGCCTACATCGAGAGGGTGCACGGCGAGCTGGAGCCGATGAGCTTCGAGGACTCCATACACCAGCTCGTCCTGAGGATAGGGCCCATCAAGCCACAGATACTCAGGTTCTACGTCTCGAGGCCCGTCGAGGAGCTCGCCGAGGCTCTCCGCGTGCTCGAGTCGAGCGGCAAGATCGCGAAGGTGGTCGCGCTCCAGCCGGACCCGACGGACTACTACGCCTCCCCAGAGGACGCTGAGAGGCTGTTGGCCCCGATGAAGGAGGACCGGTCGATGAGGATACTCTCCCAGTCCGACCCATTCTGCAGCAGGTTCATCCAGGAGGTGAGGCTGGTACTCAGGCAGGGCTGGTACAACCCGGTCTTCAAGGGCGTTGATCCGATCGGTAGGATCCTGATGTTCGTCGTGAACGACTACCTCGAGATCAAGGACGTCCACATACCCCTGACCTACCTCGAGGAGTTCAAGGAGGCCTTCGGGACCATGCTGGAGAACTACAGGGACAGGCTCGTGGACATCTCCGTCCTGCATGCCTTCAACGGGGTACCCGTCCATGACTGCGACGAGAACATACAGTCCGTCCTCGCGGAGCTCGGGTTCGCCTCGATGGGGGACGGTGAGCGCTACCTCCGTGGCGGCGTCGTGGAGCCACGGCCCAGGCCACAGGCATACAGGGCCCTCTTCCACCACCAGAACCTCCACCAGAAGACCAGGTGGGAGAACGAGACGATCGCACTGGAGCACATCGACGAGCTCAGGGACGACTTCGCGCTGAGGGGCAGGTGCGAGATGTACAGGGTCGACCTGCAGTCGATGGCCTCGGCCCACCAGCTCCACCAGGGAACCAACCTGAGGCACCACCTCATTTGGGCGAGGTACAGCCACTTCCAGCGACTGCTCACCATCAGGAACACCATGCCACCCGAGGAGGACATGGACGTGATCCAGTTCTTCGACGAGCACCACGACCCCAACCTGTTCATGGAGCGCCACGCGCTCAAGCGCTCAGAGTTCAGGAAGATCATCTCGCCGTTGATGAGGTCCGGCCACGTGGTCCAGGACTACAGAGGGGGGTTCAGGACCGTCAAGGCCCTCCAGAACGTGGACCTCTGGGACGTGAAGAGGAAGTACATCGAGTCACTGGTGCAGGACTTCCCAATACTCACGCTGAAGCAGGCCGAGCGCCTCGCCGGCTCGGCCTTCTCCGCCGAGGAGATATCCGACGTCATGAGGGGGCTGGAGGAGGACGGGACGCTGATCCGCGGGTTCCTCGTCGACGACATGCAGGACGTCTGCTGGGGCCGCCTCGACCTGATCGAGAGCGGCAGCGAGGCCATTAGGACGAGGGACCTGGTGATCCCACCGAGCGACTCCCTGATCCACTACTTCTCCGACGTGCTGAGGAGCAGGTTCGGTTACGGCTCCGCCTACCTCGTGTTCCACAAGGAGGAGCCGATAGCCGCGTTCAAGGCGAACACACGAGAGGGCCTCCTCGAGGTCACGGACTTCGTCGGGGACTCGGACCTCGAGAAGGAGGCCCTGAGGGTGATGAAGGAGTTCGCGTGGGAGCATGACATGCCCCTCTCCGGCAAGATCTACGAGCGGCTACGCACCAGGTGAGCCCCGTCGCCCGAAGGGCGCCTCGATGATCCTCATCACGTGGGCGTGCAGCTCGGGCAGGAGCCCGAACAGCGCCAGCGCCATGACGAACATCGCACCTAGGCTGGCCACCTTGGCAGCGTAGCTGTGGGCGAAGTCGAAGATGTCGAGGCCCAACCACCGCCAGTCTGGGTAGCTGACGTGCAGCCAGACTATCCCGGCGTTCCTGAAGGCGTTGAGGACGAAGATGGTCGGGATCGATATGAAGAGACCCCGTGCCTTCCTCTTCCAGCTTACCCCTGAGAGGGCCACGATGGCCCCAACGAACACGATCATCGATTGCAGGGCGGAGCAGGAGAGGATGAAGCCTATGCTGACCGGCCTGCCCGCCTCGTCCAGCATGGGGAGGTAGAACCCACCCTCGCCGAGCGGCTCCGTCAGTATGGCCCTGTTGCCATCCCAGTCCGATGTGAGTGTATGCCCCCCCTCTGCCAGGTCGACCATCATCGGACCGAGGGTGTAGGTCCCAGCGCCGGAGGCCTCTAGCCACCAGATCGTTATTGTCCCCGTCATCTCGACGAACGCCATGTTCAGCGTGGGCACGGAGTAGACGAGGAAGTACGGGATGACGCTCCATGCCACGGCCCCTCTAAGCCAGACTAGGGTCTCATCGACCCTGGAGCCCCCCTTCAGCTCCATGTAGGCAAGGCCGATCCCCGCTGGCAGGCACAGGGCGGTCATCACCACCAGCACCGGGTCCTGTATCTCGACGTACTTCTCTGCCATCAGGTATACAGACAGCCCGGTCAACAGCCAACCGATGGCCGCGCTTATTGGCACACCGTCGGACTTCCCCCTGTGGAACTCGATAGCCAGGAACACCGCTCCGGCCATGGTGATGAAGATCCTGAGCATCTCGGGATGTACGCCTACGGCGTCCGCGATGGCGGCCATGACCACGCCGATCGGCTCTTCCATGGCCCCCAAGTACCCTCAACCTGTATAGAGGATGCCCGAATCCGAGTGACATGGACGAGGAAGGCCCCGGCAACGAGGTCGCGACCGTTCTGATCCCTACGATGGACAATCCCAACCAGCTCGAAGTCGTCCTGAGGCGGCTCCTAGAGGACCAGGACGGCTCCTACACCGTGCTGGTGGTCGACTCCAGCAAGGACCAGCGGACACGAGACCTCTGCGATGGCCTGGGCGTCGATCACCTCGAGGACCGGAGCCTCTGTAGGGCAGATGCTTGCAACAACGGGCTCTCTAGGGTCAGGACCGAATTCACGCTGTTCACTGACGACGACGTCGTGCCCCCACGCGGCTGGGTTCGGAACCTGATCCGTTGGTTCGATGACGAGGAGGTGGCCGGGGTGGGGGGCCCGAACTTCGCCCCCGATGACGACCCGTGGCTGTCAAAGTGCACCGACGTCGCCTTCTGCGCCAAGGTCATGACGGCTGGAACGAGGTACGGGGCGAGGCCGACGGGGAGGCTCATTGGGGTCAGACACAACCCAGGCGTAAACGTAGCGTACAGAACCAGCGTTCTAACCGAGGTCGGTGGCTTCGACGAGGGTGCCATAGGGGCCGAGGACGTGTTGCTCGACTCCAAGATAACGAGATCAGGGCACCGCCTCTTCCTCGACCCCTCCAACATCATGCCCCACAGGAGGAGGCCTCTCCTGAGGCCGATGATGAGGCAGATCAGGAACTATGGCTACGTTCGACGACTCGCCATCGACAGGGACCCCTCGCTTAGGTCGCCCATGCACCTGCCTGTGGAGGCTTTCCCCGTGCTCGCTATCATCGGGTTGGTATCCATGGCCTACGGAGCGGCGATGGGTGGCGCGGACCTAGACCTCTGGTTCAAACTGGGAGGGGATTGGACCCCAGAGAGGGCGCTCTTCCACGGCTCGCTAGGGCTCGCCTCCCTCTACCTGCTCATCTGCGTCGTTGGCTCAGCGCTTGGGACATCACCCCATCGGTCAGCATCCACCGTCCTCGCCTCATGCGTGTCCATCCCAGCTGCGCACCTCGCATATGGTTGGGGCATGCTGAGGGCGGAGGTCGGCCTCCTCAGGGGCACTGTCTCAATCACGGCCATCGATGACAAGGAGAGGTAGGAGAGGGAGCGATGCCTGAGCTCCTAATCCGCGTGGGCCTGGACGACACCGACCATCCTGATGGGGGCTGCACCACCTACGACCTGAACTCGCTCTCAGAACTGCTCAGGTCCGTTCTGCCATCATACGAGGAGGTCGAGAGGAGACTCGTACGACTGTGGCCCTATGCCGAGAGGAGGACGCGTGGGAACGCTGCCCTGTGCCTCCTCGCAACCATAGAAGAGGGGGACCAAGGGGCACTCTATGAGGCACTCGACAGCTGGGTCCCGGAACCTGGTGATGCTGATGGGACGAGCTCCGCTAGGCCCGCCATCGTCGCGGGCAGCGGAGACCCCCCCATGGAGTGGTACACCGACGCAGTGCGTTCCAAGGTCGACCTCGACGATAGGCTGGAGGCCATTTCGGATGCAGGCTTCCGGGTCTTCACCAAGTCAGAGAGGCCCCACGGGGCCATCGGGGCCTCTGCTGCCTTGGCATGGGGCGGCTCGAAGCACACATGGGAGCTCGTCGCATGGAGGGACCCCACCGCCCAAGGGACGCCCAGGCTCGTAGACAACGTGATGATCGAGGAGATGTCGACCCGCTTCCCGGGGACCTTCGCGAACAGGGACCCCACCACAGGGAGGTGCCTGATAGCACCACGGACGCCATGCCCCGTTCTCTATGGCATCCGAGGGGATTCTATCACCGAGATAACCGAGGCCCACCGATGGCTACAGTCCTCGGGAACGAACGAAAGCAGCCCCATCTTCGCGATCCACAGGACCAACCAGTGCAGCGATGACCACGTGGACGGCGCGGAGTGCGGCACCGTCGTGACGCCCCCGCAGGTGGTTCCCGGCGGCCACAGGCACATCAAGGTCCACGGCCGAGGGGGGAGCAAGTCCCTGGTCGCATTCAAGGAAGGAGGCCCAGTCAACGATGCCCTTCGCGCACTGCGCGTAGGAGACAGAATACAGTGGGTCGGCCTGACGGCCCCAGACGGTTCCACTCACCTAGAGAGGTTGATGCTTCTCGACCAGGCCCCAGTGCTTGAGGGAAGACCGATGTGCTGCGGGAAGTCGATGAAGAGCTCTGGGTCAAAGGGAAGGCTTCGCTGCCCGACCTGCGGTCGAACCACGAGGAGGGCCTGGAGGTCCAGCTCGGTGAGGAGCCAGGGAACCTGGCACGAGCCCCTCCCCAGTAACCGGAGGCACCTTGCAAGGCCACTCAGACAGGGTGAGCCGGACAAGTGCGGCCTGTCAGCGACCATGAACTGACCAAAGTCGTTATCCGTGATCCGGGCGACAGGCCACCATGGTGACGATCCTCGGTCAAGGCCTGACGAGTGACATTGTGCTGATAGCCCTCCTGATGATCACCGGATACCTCGTTTACAGGATAGTGCTCAGCAGGCCGAAGCTCGCAGGGGACGTCGACGAGAGGATCCCCGAGCACCTGAGGTCGAGCGAGCTCACTGAGCCCAGTGAGGAGGCCCTCGAGGACCTAGACAGGCTCATGGGCGACAATGCCCTGCCTGATGACGAGGAATAATCAACACGGAGCATGCTCT
>WTHQ01000024.1:0-12122 GCA_011523055.1 Methanobacteriota archaeon | reverse complement strand
GGGAGCCACTCATGGTTCTCATGATCGGATGAACCCGCTCTCGCTGCGTGTCAAATTGGTGTTGGAGTCCGGGCCCTCAAGGATCCTCTGGTTGCTAAATTGATCCTTGCTCAGGAACCACGTCGAGAGCCCCATCCCCTCCAACTTGGCCCTGGACCTGGCTGTCATTCGATCGCCACCCCCGCTCGCGTCCTGATTGCCGAGGGAGGTGGCTATGACCCTGCACCGGGAGACATTGAGGATGGTTTCCAGCCATGTTAGTTCCGACTTCCTCGCTCGGCCGATCGGGGGGCACCATCCGATGATGACGATGAGCCCATCGCTCCCGGGCAGGAACCCCTCGATTCCCTTGACGTCCCTGTCCAGGATTCTCAGGTTCTCCAGTGACGCCTCACCTAGACTGCCGATGATCGGCCTGGCCAGGGCCGGGGCCAGGTCCCCGATCCAAGCCACGACCCGATCGGACTCGAGGTAGCCCCTCGAGATCTGTAGGCAAAGGGCCTCGGCATCACTGCCCGGGCCATGGACGAGATGGACGGATTCCGTGCCCTCGATCATGAGGCGAACCTATCGTCGGGGTTCTTGATTACACCTGCTTCTAGAGGAGGGACCTGGCCCTTTGCACAGCGGCATCAACGAGCTCCCCGCTGACGCCCAGGTGGCTTCTCGGGTCGAATAGGGCCACGAGGTCACCCCCATCGATGAGATTGGTGATCGACGGGTCCGCCCTGCAGGTCTCGAGAAGGTTCTCGCCCCTTTCCAAGGCAAGCATCGATGCAGTCCTGAGAGCCTCATGGGCCTCATCCCTGTGCATGCCCTCTTCGACCAGCGCCAGCATGACCTTCTCCGCCATGACGAGGCCATTCTGGGCCTCAATGTTGGCGAGCATGTTCTCCTTGTCCACCACACATCGAGACATCACTGTGTTGCACTTCCACAGGATGTCATCCAGCAGAACCATCGAGTGGGAAAGCGTGAACCGCTCAGATGATGAGTTAGCGAGGTCACGCTCGTGCCACAGCAGCGCGTTCTCGTATGACGGCACGATCATCGACCGGACAATTCGAGCGAGGCCACAAGCGTTCTCGGCCGTTATGGGGTTTCTCTTGTGGGCCATCGTCGATGAGCCGACTTGCTTCTCGACGTCGAACCACTCGGAGACCTCGGCTATCTCGGACCTCTGGAGGTTCCGGATCTCCTGCAGCAGCTTCTCGACGCTGGTTGATGTGTTGGCCATCCAAGAGACCCACTCGATGTACCTGTCCCGTCCGACGACTTGGGTCGTGGCCACTGGGACAGTCAGCCCGAGGCTCGATAGGATGATGCTCTGCAGCTCGAGGGCACCCTCCCCCTGTGCGGCCCCTGTGCCGACGGCTCCGAGGAACTTGCCCGCTGTAACCCGCCCCTCGATCTCCATCAGCCTCTCTAGGTGGCGGGCGAACTCATCCAGGAACACGGCGACCTTCAGTCCGAAGGTTATGGGGACCGCGGCCTGCCCGTGGGTTCTCCCGAGCATCACCGTGTCCCTCTCCCTCTCTGCTAGGTCTGCGAGCGTACCGATGACAGCCGCTAGGGCTTCCTTCTGGAGGGCTATTGAGTCCCTGATCTGAAGTGCTACCGCCGTGTCGACGATGTCGTTCGATGTCGCCCCGAGGTGGATGCACCAGGCAGCCTCGCCAGCCTGCTCAGCCATTGCCTTGGTCAGCGCCATAATGTCGTGGCGGGTCTCCCTCTCGATCTCGTCGACCCTGTCGGCGGTTACGATCTCTGGTGTGGATATCCTGCCGATCTCCGCATCGTGCTCCTTGCTGACCCTCCCCATCTTCATGTGGGCCGACACGAGCGCCCTCTCAACGGACAGCTGCCTGGCGTGGCGCCCCTCTCGGGACCATATCGCCTTGGCCTCCTCTCTACCATATCTGTAGTCCAACGGGGATACTGACACAGCCAACCGGTGGAGGAGGGGCTCTTGAGGCTATTTATCCTCGGTCCCGGCAGGCCCGGCCGCGGTTATCCTGTACATCCCCCGGCTGCCGCCCCACTCGACGGACCCCTTCACACCAATCGGGTACTGGAAGCACGGGCCGTAGAGAACGACCGTCTCATACTCGCCACCCTCCCCATCGGCGTGGAACCTATGTCTCCTCGAGAGTGTGATCAACTCCTCCAACGACTGTTGGTCGATCGTCCGTCCAACCCACTCCTCCCCCAACCCATCGGAGGAGACCGAGGTGAGCATCAAATCGAAGCCATGTGAGACGAGGTCCCTCATATGGGACTCCGAGTCGTGGTGCCACAGGGGCGTGTGTATGGAGACCCCAAGCCTGTGCGCCAGTCGCTCGATCCTCGTCTTCTGGTAGTCCGAGCGTATCGCCCCGACGACAAGCGCGTCCCAGCTCCCTTGGATGCTGGGAACCGATGGCGGTGCCACGAGCCCCCTGTCCTTGAACCACTTCTCCACGTTCTCTGGCTGCTCCCCGTCGACCAAACCCCTCTCCAGGTCGAACACCTCGTCCTCCTGCTCCCCTTTGCTGATTATCGGCACCCAGGGAAGGCCCATCGACCTGCTCTGCTCCCCCGAGACCCAGGACGAGTCGGTCTGGAACATCATCGAGTCATCAGAGTCGATCAATATGGACACCATTGCGACGACCTCCCAGCCCCTCATCTGGGCCCACCAGGCGGCGTAGGTAGAGTCCTTCCCGCCGGAGTGCAGGACGACGACGCGCCTCGGGCCACCCTCGGTCCGATGCATTCCCATGGCACTCCAGACAACCAAGATTGATAAGAGGGCTTCCGGGGTAGTTCACCTCAATGCAACCCAGTGGAAGAGGATATGATCACGGCGTCTCGACCTTCTCGCCCGACGGAAGGCTGTACCAGGTAGAGTACGCCAGGGAGTCCGTCAAGAGGGGGACCACCACGGTGGGGCTGAAGTACAAGGACGGCGTGATCCTCATAGTAGACAAGAGGATCTCTAGCAAGCTCATCATCATCGACTCGATCGAGAAGATGTACAAGATCGACGATCACATCGGCTTCACAACCTCCGGCCTCATCGCCGACGCCAGGCAACTGGTCGACAGGGCCAGGGTCCAGTGCCAGATGAACAAGATGACCTACGGCGACGCCATACCTGTCACGACGCTCGTGAAGAAGATGTGCGACCACAAGCAGTCCTTCACCCAGTACGGCGGCGCCAGGCCCTACGGCACCGCCCTCCTCATCGCCGGCGTGGACACCGACGGCATCCACCTCTTCGAGACCGACCCCTCTGGGGCGTACCAGTCCTACCATGCTGGCGCCATCGGCAAGGGGAGGTCGGAGGTCATAGAGTACTTCGAGGACAACTGGAAGCCAGGACTCACGCTCAATGCCGCTGTCAAGATGGGGCTAACGGCCCTCAAGGGCACGCTCGACGACGACTTGAACAAGGACGCAGTCGAAATCGCCTACGTCGACCAGGGTGGTTACACGAAGCTCGACAGGGACGCGACAGAATCCCACATCAAGAAGGTCTGACCTCCGGCAGACATATCCACCGGCCCCTTCATGGCGACCCATGGTCAGCCTGGACGACGCGGTCATTGCACGGCTGGAGAGATCCGGCTCCAGGTTCGAGATCCTGGTCGACCCGGACCTTGCTCAGGATTGGAAGAGGGACAACGCCAGTGTGCAGTTGGAGGACGTCCTTGCTGTGGAGGAGATCTGGGCCGACTCCAGGCAAGGGGACCGCCCGAACGAGGCAGACCTCTTGAAGGCCTTCGAGACCAGTGACGTCCACGCATGCGCCGCCATGATCCTCGAGAGGGGGACCATCCAACTCACAACGCAACAGAGGAAGGCGATGACCGAGGAGAAGAGGAAGAAGATAATCCACGCCATCGCCAGCACCGCCACCGACCCGAGGACCAAGTCACCGCACCCGCGGACGAGAATAGAGAACGCCCTGGAGGAGTCGAGGTTCTCCGTGGACCCCTTCCTCTCGGTGGAGAGGCAGGTCGAGGACGCCATCAAGGTCCTCAAGCCTCTCATCCCCCTGCAGTTCATCACAGTGAGGATGGCCTTCCGAATCCCGGGGTCCGACTACGGCGGGGTGCTGGGGGTCCTGAGGGACCTGGTGGAGAAGGAGGAGTGGCTGACGAACGGCGACTGGGCATGCGTCGTGACCTGTCCAGGGGGCATGAAGCACGACCTTATCGACCAGGTCATGAAGAAGTGCAGCCGCGCAGAGGTCAGGGAACTCGATCGCTAGCGAACCGGCCCTTCCCAAGTGAATGGTTATGAGGGGTAGGACGGTCGCCGGGCCGATAGACATGACAGGAGGACGAGGTGCGGGGAGCCCGCACGGAGGCCGAGAGTCCATGCTCGTCGCACCTGGCGACGACCTAGGAAGCTCGAGCGACCTCGAGCCCGGCCACGGCGTGATAGTCGTCGATGGCAGGCTCAAGGCAGTGAAACAAGGAAGAACGACGAACGACGGCAAGCAGATCGGGATACAGCCGAGGAGGACCGCGTACGTCCCCCGGCCCAGCGACCTCGTCATCGGGTGCGTGGAGGGGATGACCAACAACATCTGGTTCCTCGACATCGGCGCCCCGTTCAATGCAATCCTACCACTCTCACTCGGGCCAGCAAAGGGGTCCTTCGGCGGACTACGAACCGTGATGGACGTCGGTGACACCGTGCTCTGCAGGATCCAGGAGGTCGAGGAGAACCACTCATCGGTCGCCACCATGAAGGGGATGGGGCTCAGGAAGCTCAAGTCCGGCATCGTGGAGTCCGTGGACCCCCATTTGCTCGGCAGGGTCATCGGCTCGAAGGGCTCGAACCTAGCGAGCCTGAAGGAGGAGACCGACACCAGGATCACGGTCGCGGACAACGGCAGGATCTGGATCGACGGCGACGTCGACGGGATCTCGGCCGCAAGGGAGAAACTACTCGAAATGATGGAGACCGCGAAGGTCTCCGAATACAGAGGTGATGAGTAATGGGCGGATACGGCGACGTGCAGATGATTGATGAGAACGGACTGAGGATGGATGGGAGGAAACCCGAGGACTGCCGCCCCATCCAGATAGAGACGGGCGTCATACCCGTCGCTGATGGCTCCGCCAGGGTCATCTGGGGCAAGAACGAGGTCATCGCCGCGGTCTATGGCCCCATGGAGGCCCACCCGAGGAAGATCCAGCGGCAGGACAGGGCCGTGCTCGACGTCAGGTACAACATGGCACCGTTCAGCACGTCCGACAGGATCAGGCCTGGATTCAACAGGCGCAGCAGGGAGATCAGCAAGGTGACCGCTGAGGCCCTCGAGAGCGTCGTGCTGCTCGAGCTCTACCCACGATCGAAGATCAGGGTCGAGATCGAGATAATATGCGCCGAGGCTGGAACACGCTGTGCGGGCATAACCGCCGCGTCGGTGGCCCTCGCACACGCTGGGATACCGATGACGGACCTCGTGGTCTCAGTCGCCTCCGGCAAGGTCAACGACGTCGTGGTCTGCGACCTGAACAAGGAGGAGGACAACTACGGCGAGGCCGACCTGCCAATGGGGATACTGCCGAACACAGGGGAGCTCGTGTTCCTCCAGATGGACGGCGACCTCTCACAGGAGGAGTTCAAGACAGCATGGGACTACAACATGGAGGCCGCGGCCAAGATCCACGAGGAGATGGCAAGGGCCCTCAAGGGGGGTGAGGCCTGATGTCGATACCACTCGTACCAGAGCTCCTCAGGAGCCACCTCTCAAAGCTGGCTGAGACCGACATGAGGATTGACGGGCGCTCGCGCTTCGAATCCCGGGAGACGACCCTCGAGACAGGCATCCTCGGGAACGCCGAGGGCTCTGCGAGGGTGCAGATGGGGAACACGATCGTCCTCGCCGGAGTCAAGTTCCAGCTCATGACGCCCTACCCCGACCGACCGACGCAAGGCGGGCTGATGTGCAGCGCCGAGGTCAGGCCAGTCGCAGGCAGGGGATGGGAGGCAGGCCCGCCAAGCGCCGAGTCGATCGAGCTCGGCAGGGTCGTCGACCGTGGCATCAGGGAGTCCGGCTGCATCGACGTCGATGAGCTGTGCATAATCCCCGGCGAGAGGGCATGGCAGGTGATACTGGACCTCTTCGCCGTATCAGACGACGGCAACCTCTTCGACGCATTCGCGCTCGCTGGCATCGCAGCACTCAGGACGGCCATAGTGCCGGCAGAGCGCTTCGAGATCGGTGAGGACTACCCCCTGCCCGTCTCGAAGACCCCGATCATGTGCTCCTACCACAAGGTCGGCGGCAGGTACGTCCTCGACGCGGACAAGCGCGAGGAGACCGGTGGGGACGAGAGGATCCACATCACGCTGGGCGACGATGGCCACGTCCACTCGCTTCAGAAGGGTCTAAAGGGAATCTTCTCGGCGGCCGAATTCGACGAGATCATGGAACACGCACTGACGAGGTGCGCTGAGCTCCGTGAACTCGTCGACAACGCGACAAAGGAGTGATCACATGGCAAAGAGGACCCAGAAGGCAGGCGCGTCCGCCAAGTACGGGCCCAGGTACGGTGTCAGCGTAAGGCGTCGGGCCGCCTCCGTCCTCAAGAAGAGGAGCAGGAAGTTCACGTGCCCGAGCTGCCAGTACCAGAAGGTCTCCAGGACCGTCGCTGGCATATGGGAGTGCTCAAAGTGCGGACACAAGTTCACCGGGGGATACTGGGAGCCCTTCACCCGGGCGACCGAGGCCAACAACCGGATCATCCGTAGGGGCAAGGAAGGCGCAACCTCCACAGACCTCGCCGTCATCGCACAGCAAGCGGCCCTCGACTACGAGCGGCGCGTCGCGGAGGGCGAGGTCAATGCAGGCGACGAAGAAGAGTGATGCGGTAACCATCACCGTCACGGTCAAGGCCGACGCACGACTGTCATCAGCCCTGGAGACCGAGGTGGACACGATCCACACGGACGACGGGTTCCAGTTCTCGATATCCGCCGACACCATCAGCGATGCCAGGGCCAGGTCCAACACGGTGCTGAGGAGCCTCATCGCCGCGCACAACGCTGGGCTCGCCATAGGGGCGTGGGAGTGATGTCCGAGGACGTGCAGCTGATCCAGAGGATCGTTCAGGACCTCAACAACGTGAGGACGCAGCTCCAGACGTCCAGGTCCCAGATAGGGGAGATCACCACGACGCTCGAGCTCCTCTCCGACCAACCGGATGAGAACGCCGTGTACAGGGCCGTCGGCCCCCTCCTGCTGGAGGTCCCAGACAGGGACGACCTGAAGGCCTCGCTCGCGACCACCCTCGACGCGCTCAAGGACCATGCTGCCAAGCTCGACTCGCTCGAGAAGCAGCTGATCGCCGACTACGAGCGGGTGTCGGCCCAGATCGAGTCTTCATAGAGGGTCTTGGATGGTCCACGAGAGCATCGGCGAGAGATTCCACGAATGGATGGGCTCGCTCGGGGACGGGGCGATCGCCGTCATCGCCCACAAGAACGGGGACATGGACACCATCGCCTCCGCCACCGTCCTGGCGTCGATGATCGGGCCGCGTGCGAGGGCGACCGGGCTCCATGTGGACAAGACGTCCTCCAGGATGCTATCGAGGACCGGCATGGAGTTCAGGAGGATGGACCCCAGGAGGCCGACGCTACCAAGGTCGATCGCGGGTGTCGTCGCGGTGGACGCGGGGGGGCCCTCCCAGCTCGGGTTCCCCCTGCCAGTGGACGCGCCCCTCTTCGTCGTGGACCACCACGCGAACTCGTCAGACGAGTGGCCGGCACACGCGGTCGCCCCCCAGGGGGAGGCCTCCTCCACGTGCGAGATGGTCCTTGGCATCCTACTACGCTCGAACTCGGCGATCCAGATGGCTTGGGCCGAGATGCTGTATGCCGGGATCGTCACGGACACAGGCAGGTTCAGGCACGGGTCCCCCAGCGGGCTCAGGGCTGCCGCAAGGCTGCTGGACGAATGCGGGATCGACACCGACGACGTACTGACCACGATCGAGGGCAGCGGCATGCCGGCCGACCAGAGGAAGAGGATTCTGAGGTCGATGGGCGGGATGGAGATCCACCACTGCGGGGGCCTGCTCGTCACCACAGCGAAGGGCGGGAGCCACGAGTCGAGGATCGCCAGCTCGATGGTGGGCTCCGGCGCGGACGCCTCGATCGTCGCGAAGACCCTCGACGGAGGAGGGCTCCGGATAACGACCAGGGCCTCGCAGGGCGCGGTCCGCGCAGGCGTCGACCTAGGCGAGGTCATGTCGTCCATGGCGACCACCAAGGGCGGCCAGGGCGGCGGCCACGCCGGGGCGGCCGGATGGTCCGGGGAGGTCCCGACCAGCGAGGCCTTTGCCTACATACTCGCATCTATAGGGGCCCAAGCCAGGGGGACGGACGATGAGTGACCTGACCCTCGACGAGGCACTGGCGCTGGACGCCTCTGGCACCATCCGACCCGAGGCGAAGATCGCACTCACCCCCCTCAGACGCGACTTCCTCCGCATGGCCAGGGCCATCTCGGAGGACGGCGCGGTCGAGGCCCTAGCACTGTCCGAGGAGATCCTCGACCGATCGAGGTCCGCCGGGGAGAGGGATCCGGAGGTGGAGGCGAGGGTCCGCCTGGACAGGGCGCTGATCGGCGCCGTGGAAGATGCCAGGGTCGGCTTCGAGCTTCGCTGGGCCACCGACAGGATGGCAACGCTCCGACCGGGGTCCCCGGGACACGCACTCGCGCTGCTGAACCTCGCATCCTGGCACGCATCGGTAGGGGAGACGATGATGGCGCTCGCCGTCCATAGCGAGATATCATCGGCCTCGGACCACCCGAACGACCTCGTCGCGCTCTCCAGGCTCGAGGTGGGTAGGCTGCACCAGAAGATCGGCGACGCACCCTCCTCGCTCAGGCACCTCTGGTCCTCCGCCTCCAGGTTCTCTGAGGAGGGCATGAAGGGGGAGGAGGCCATAGCACTGCTCGAGTGGCTCGACCTGGCGCTGGATTGCCTGGCCGAGGACGCAGAGAGGATGGGGGACGTGGTGGCGAACACGATGCCGAGGACCAACATGGAGCCGTCGGAGGCCAAGGCGCACCCCGAGGACGTGCTCGATTCGGCCACCAGGGCCGCTGACATCATCCTCGAGGACCCCACTGGGGAGAGCAGGGCCGACATCGGCCTCCTCGTGGACGCCGCGCACTGCATATCGTCGAGCCTGATCGCCGAGCGACTCCGGGAGAAGATCGGGTCGATCCAGGACCAGCAGGTCGTGGGCTGGATTCAGGAGTTGGACCTGAGTGACTCCGAACCGGACCAGTCGTGATCGATGATCCTCTGTATCTCACTCACTTCCCAGTGCCGGAGCTCTGGGATCTCCAGGCACCACCCGACCTCAGTTATGGCGTGGTCGGTGCTCTCCCAGCCTATCGGGCTCGGCTCATCGGCCACCTCTATCCTGACAAGGTCGCCGTTCTCGAAGAAGCCGGTCTGTACGTGGGTGGCCTTTCCAAGCAGGCCAGCCTCCTCGTAAAGCTCCCTGAGGGCAGCCTCCTCGGGGCGCTCGCCGTCCTCGACCCAGCCCCCTGGGAGCTCCCAACCCCTGTCCGAGTTCCTGACCATCAACCATGCATCGAGGCCGTCCTCTGATGGCGATGTCGAGACGACCCATCCGAGTGAGAACCTCTTCGCCATCACATCAACCCCGAAATCTCGCTAAGTAGCTGCTCAGCCCCTTCCTGGCCCTCTGCGGCCCTCCTCCTCGCTAGGAAGAACGCCTCATTCAACCTTCCCTCGCTAATGAGCGACCTAACCGGGTCATCCTCTTCTTCGGGATCCTCCTCTTGCTCCTGTGGTTCAGTAGGCCCCTCCACGTTCGCGAACCGCTGTAGGCCCTCTAGGAAGGCGGCTCTGGACTCCACAGGGGGACGACTCCACGGTTTCCTGCTCCCCCCGTCCATGGCCCCGGCCATCCTCTCCATGTACCTGTCCTTCTCCCCACAGGGCGGGTAGGCCACCTGGGCCTGGTCGTAGCAGTGCCATGCGCGGTCGCTCTCTCCCCTCCTCTCGTGGATCCTCCCCAGCTTCGTCCAGGCCTCGTGGTTGAGTGGCCTCTGTGACAGGAGGATCGGCGCATGGACGAGGTACTCCTCCTCCATCCCGGTGGACAGGATCCTCTCAAGCCTCCTCGAGTAGAGGAGGTTGGCCCTCGGGTCCGTGAAGTCGAGCGACCTGACCTTGGCTAGGAACTCCTCTATCGGCTTCTCCTCCTTTATCCACTGGTCCGGGTCCAGGGGGTCGATCCTGAGGGCCTCCGCCAGTATTGCCTCTCCGTGCTCCAGCATGTCCACGTCCTGCAGGAGGTCTGTCAGTGCAGGGTCCCTGCCGAGCACGCTGAAGAGGTCCCTTAGGCAGGAGAACACACCTCCATCATCCCCAAGCTCGATCCTCGCTCTGACGAGCACCTTCCAGTTGCGCGGGTCCGTGAAGTCGTGCAGGACCGACTTTGAGGCCATTTGCTCTGCCCATACCAGGTCAGAGTCGGAGCCGTTCTGCAGGAATCGCTCTGCTTGGACCCTGTACCTTGTACCAAGGCTCCTTCGAGGGTGGAGAAGCTTGGCTCCTATGGATCCCTCGTGGGGGCCGCTCATACGGCACTCCTGAAGGCGGACTCGTCCTGATGGGTCTTGATAGTGGCATCCATGCCGATCTTGCTGGTCCTGCCGTCATCGTACCTGCTTGGGTCGAGCGATGACCCCTTCTGGTCGCTGAGTATGATGGTGTCCCTGTCGGGCTGCCACCTGGTCATCAGTGCCCACTCAACCCTTACCGGATCTGCGATGTCTATGTCCGTGTCGACGACGATGACCTGCTTCATCGAGCCATGCCCGTCGATCGCCGCCTCGATCGCCCTCCGACCGTCGCCCTCCTCCTTGGGCTTGATCTGCACCACAGCTGCCAGCCACCCGGACCCACCGTCGGTTAGGTGCACGTCAGTGCACTCAACGACCTCCGAGACTGCCTTCTTGATCGTGGGGGCCCTTGGTAGTCCCATGAGGGTGCGATGCTCCCTCTCCGCGGGAATCAGGGCGTGGAAGACCGGGTTGTCACGATGATGGACCGCGTCGTAGGCGATCACCGCCTCCTGCCTCACGTCGTCAAGCGTGCCGGTGATGTCCACATATGGCCCCTCGTCGCTCCTGTCGGCCGTTATGCGGGCCTCCATGGCGTACTCTGCGTCCGCTGGCACCTGTATCCCGTTGGGGAGGGTCACGACCCTCAGCGGCCTCCCGTAGATCCTCCTGTGGAGCGCAGCTGCCACCTTGATCTCGTCAATGTGCTCCTTGAACGACATGGCTGCAGCGAGGAGCACGGTCGGGTCGGGGGCGTTGACGACGCAGATGGACACCTCGTCGCCATCCCCATGGGCGGCGTCTACCATCGTCTTGAGGTGGCGGGGAACGAACCTGGACACTGTCGAGGTCGAGTCCCTCAGGAACTGCCGGTGGAACGAGGCGTTCCTGATGCCGCCATGTTGGGCGATTATGATCGAGGCGGACTGGTACCTGCCCCTGTCCGCCCTGTGCTGCCAGGGGATCGGTATGGCCTCGAGGTCGACCTCCGCCTGGCTGTTCTGTAGGACCTCCGCCTCAGCGGCGGGCACCTCGACCGGGTCCTCTGGGTTGTCCATCGCCCAAGCGAGTGTGTCGATTAGCTCCCCCGGTCCTATTGAGAATGCCTCGCACAGGCGTTCGCGCACCAGCACGTTTGCCGCCGTCCTGTGGCCCGGGCACTCGATGATATCCTCGAAGAGCAGTGGTACGTGCCCACTCGAGTACGATGCGTCGAGAACGCCGTGGTTGACTGAAATCGGCGATCCGTGTGAATGTGCTCCCTCGAGCAGGTCCCTGAAGGCCATGCACCTCCGTTTGGCCCGCCGTGCTTGAATGTTGAGGGGCCGATATGCACGTCCGCCCCGCTTGGGCTCCTGCAACACTCTCTTATACCCCGGGCAAGTCGCCCGGCCTGCTCAGAGGTGCCACACTTGGGTCAAGGCTTGTTTTCAGGACCGAAGATGAAGGGTGATCGTAAGAAGTTCAGGTGGAAGGAGCGCAAGTTCAAGCAACGCCAGGACAAGCG
>WTHQ01000021.1 GCA_011523055.1 Methanobacteriota archaeon | reverse complement strand
GGATTACTACTCCCGTTTGATAAGAAATAGTAGAATCATAACCGACATCCTTTGTGCCTATGTAAGGTATGCCATCTTGCTCAATTGTGTATTTTTCTTTTTTCACTTTGGCAGGAATGCTGTTGCCATTGAAGATTGTAAACAACTCTCCGAAGGTTTCAGTTTGGTATTGGCCTAACATCACAATAACGCCCTAATCTTCTTGAGTATTTCTCGCGACTCTTCGTCCAGCTTCTCAATCTCATCAAGGATTTCTGAAGTACTGCGCAGCGGTGCTTCTTCTTCCGCGTTAGGGTTCTTCACCGATAGATCCCAGGTCTTGGAGTCAATCGAAGTCATCTCAACAGTCCAAGAATCGTCTGAGTCGCCGCGTGTGGATTGAAGTTCGATGAAATTAGCAAGGTCATTGTCATTTAGCGGATTTGTCTTCCCGAGGTTGCGTCCTGGGTTGAGCTGATAGTACCAGATACGCTTGGTGGGCTTACCCTTGGTGAAGAACAGTACGACGGTTTTCACCCCAGCACCTTGGAAGGTTCCAGATGGGCAGTCGAGAATCGTGTGCAAGTCACAAGTCTCAAGCAATTCCTTCCTGATTGAGATGGAGGCGTTGTCGGAGTTCGATAGGAACGTGTTCTTGATTACGACGGCACATCGACCACCGGGCTTCAGCATCCGCATGAAGTGCTGCAGGAACAGATAGGCAGTCTCTCCGGTCTGTATAGGGAAGTTCTGCTGGACCTCCTTTCTCTCCTTGCCCCCGAATGGCGGGTTTGCCAGAACGATGCTGTGCCTGTCCTTATCCTGGATGTCCATGACATTCTCATTGAGGGTGTTGGTGTGGATGATATTGGGCGCATCGATACCATGAAGGATCATGTTCATGATCCCAATGACGTAAGCCAGCCCCTTCTTCTCCTTCCCATAGTAGGTTCTTTTCTGGAGGATCTCTAGGTCGTCCGTCGAGTTGGCCTTTGATTTCAGGTAGTCATGTGCCTCACACAGGAAACCCGCTGAACCTACTGCACCATCGTAGATTGACTCCCCAATGTTCGGATCGGTGACTTTTATCATCGCCCTGATCAATGGCCTAGGGGTGTAGTATTCCCCACCATTCCTACCTGCGTTGCCCATTCTAGCGATTTTGTCCTCATACAATGACGACATCTCGTGCATATCCTTGTCAGACCCGAAACTGAATTCATCTGCGAGATTTATCACAGACCTCAAAGTGTATCCGCTCTGGCATCTATTTCGTATTTCGTCGAAAATTTCTCCAATCTTGTATTCGATTGTATCCGAGGCACTAGCTCCCTGTTTGAACGAGGCAAGGTACGGGAACAATTCGTCATTAACGAAATCAAGGAGGTCGTCTCCTGTAAGCCATTTTGAGGGGTCGAGTTTACCGTTTGTCTTCGGAGCCGCCCAATTATCCCATCTGTATTCTTCAGATAGAATTCTCTGGTATGGCTTTCCAGTCACTATTGCCTCTGTCTCTCGTTTCGATTCTAGTGCATCTAGATATTTTAGGAAAAGAAGCCATGATGATTGTTCGATGTAATCTAATTCTGTTGTGCAGCCTGCATCTTTGCGCAACTCGTCATCGATACCATCGAACCCGGCCATGAAGTTATACAATTACATGAGTATAAAAAATTCAGGCCAAAGTCGTAGGAAATTATGGATTAATTCTCTCGTCGCAGGGCGACGCCTATACCCATCCCACCGCCAATGCACATCAGTGCCATCGCAAGCTCCTTCCCCTCGGTCTCGAGAATGTGTTGGGACTGGCCGATTATCCTGGCCCCACTCGCACCGAGTGGATGCCCGATCGAGATGGCGCCCCCGTGGATGTTGACCCTATCGGGGTCGAGTTCCAGGTCCCTGATCGTGGCAATGCTCTGGGAGGCGAAGGCCTCGTTGACCTCGAAGACATCGACGTCATCGATCTCCATGCCCGTCAATTCTGACAGCCTCCTTCCTGCGTTGATCGGGCCGAGTCCCATGACGTTCGGGTGGACGCCAACGACGCACCCCCCGAGGATCACGGTCGTGCTCCCCGTCGCCAACCTGGGGGCGAACTCCCTGGAGCAGACCACCATCGCGACGGCGCCGTCTGTGAGGGGAGAGGAGGTCGCTGCTGTCACCGTGCCATCCTCGTCGAACGCCAGGGGGAGCCTTGCCATGCTCTCCAAGGTGGTCGAAGGCCGGATGCAGCCGTCCTGGTCCACGGTGCCGCCATCCCCGTTGTCTACCCCGATGATGTTGGGGTTCTGTGTCTCCCTCTCTGCTGCCTTGGTGTGGCTTGTGAGCGCGAAGGCCTCCTGCTCCTCCCTGGAGATCCCGTACATCCTCGCCACGTTCTCCGCGGTGGCCCCCATCGAGACGTAGGCCTCCGTGACGCCGGACTCCAAGGCTGGGTGTGGGCTCCAGTTGAACCCCCTCCTCTTGACCCTGGACATCGACTCGACGCCCGCCACGACGTAGCAGTGGCCCTGGCCCACGCGGATCGCGTTCGCGGCCGAGATCACGGCCTGCATCGAGCTGCCGCAGAGTCGGTTGATCGTCATCCCAGGCACCGTGTCGGGCAGGCCTGCGAGCAGGGAGGCCATCCTGCCGATGTTGTAGCCCTGCTCCCCCTCGGGGTAGGCGCAGCCGACGATGACGTCGTCCACCTCGTTCGGGTCCACATCGAGTCGCCTCACGACCTCCTTGATGCACTCAGCGACCATGGTGTCCGGCCTGACCCCCGCGAGGGCACCCTTGTGCGCCCTGTGGAACGGGGTCCTCACCCAACCGGCCACGATCGCGTCCATGACCGGGTCGGCGCGCCTCGTCGCTTAACGATTGAGTCGAGGCCCTCGACCGGTGCGTATTAATCAGGGGGGATTCTCGCACGGCCATGATTCGCGAATGCAGTGTCCACGGATACTTCTCAGATGAGCCGCTATGCCCCGCTTGCAACGACGAGGGGAAGTTCATCATGAGGACGGGCGAGAGGAACAGCATGGCCAGGAGGCTGGCCCTCATCCTGCGCCACGCGCCCGAGAAGTTCGACCTCGAGATGGACATCAACGGGTGGATCGACGTCAAGGACATCATCAGGCAGTTCAAGAAGAGGGACGAGAAGAGGTACCACTGGCTGAGGCCGCACCACTTCCGGGCGATCTCGGAGACCGACCCCAAGGGCAGGTACGAGGTCCGCGGCAACATGATCCGCGCCACCTACGGCCACACCGTCGAGATCGAGCTCGACCTGCCGACCGACAACATCCCCCCTTCGCTGTACTTCCCATGCGGCCCTGACGAGGTCGAGACCCTCCTGGAGACCGGGCTCGTCCCGTCCGGCAGGGCGCACGTCCACCTCTCCGGCAGCATCCGTTCCGCTGGCAACGCGGGCAAGGTGCACCACGACAGGCCCGTCATCCTCGACGTCGACACCGCCAGGATGGTCGCCTCCGGCAACACCGTCTGGCATGCCGGCGTGACCGTCTACCTCGCGGAGGGAGTCGACCCGGAGTTCCTCTCGGTGACCGACCCTGACAACCCCGAGATGCAGATCCTCAATGCGAAGTGGGACGAAGAGGAGTGATCACGAGGACTTGTAGCTCCCACAGACGGGGCAGAAGCCGAGGTCGGTGTCGACCATCACGCCGCACGACGGGCACACCGTCGGGTCGGGGTTCCTCGCGGTGGGCGTCTCTATCGGGCGGGCGTTGGACTCCTTCTCCACGAAGGGGTCCGCGATAAGCCCGCTCGAGAGGGCGACGAGGTCGGAGAAGCTCTGGGCCTCGTGGAGAGCTGAGTTCAGTCGACGTAGCGTTATCTTTCGCTCGTCAGGGTCCTCTATCCCATCCACGTCCTCTATCCGAGCCTGTAGCCAGCGCTTGAACCTCGACAGGTCCGAGTCCCTTGACATGTGCCAGACGAGCCAGATGCCACGGATGAACCTGTGGTAGACGGCGTACTCAAATGAGGCGTCTCCGGTGGACCACACATGAGCGGGGTCATCATCAAGCTCGGTGGGGCCCTCATCACGGACAAGGACGAGCTCCGCACCTTCAGGCCGGAGGCCGTCGAGACACTGGCCCCCATCCTCGGTGACCTGACCTCGAGCGGGACCAGGGTCACGATCGTGCACGGTGCAGGGTCCTTCGGCCACATCGAGGCCAAGGAGGCTGGTCTGGCAGGCGGACACGACCCAGAGAGGTCCCACGAGCAAGCGAGGGCCGTCGACAGCGTCAGGGAGTCCATGAGCACCCTCAATGGGATGGTCGTCGGGATCCTCGAGAGCAACGGCATCGACTGCGAGGTCCACCCCCCTCGGGAGTGGGCCGAGGGGACGGGCCCGGGCTTCACAGGCGACATCGAGCGATTCAAGGAGCCGGGCAAGGTGCACCTGACCTTCGGCGACGTCGTTGACGTGAACGACAGCACACGTTTCGGCATCCTCTCCGGGGACCACCTCATGGAGAGGCTTGCCATCGAGATGGAGGACACGACATTGGCTGTCTTCCTCCTCAATGGGATCGACGGGCTCTACGACAGGGACCCCAAGGACCCCAATGCAACGCTGATCGAGAGTTTCACGACGGACACGTCGTACACGACATCGCTCGATTCCGACAAGGACGTCACTGGCGGCATGGCACTGAAGGTGGAGGTCAGCACCAGGATCTCCTCAAACGGCCCACGCGTCGCCTTCGTGAACGGACTCGATGGGGGCAACCTCAGGCAGCTCCTCACAGGCGGGGATTACAAGGGCACCGTGTTCGAGAGGGCCAAGAGTCATGAACGAGGCATGGATAGGTGAGGACATGGAGACAGCATTGGACGGCAAGGACGCGGATCAGACGTCCATGATGAGCGAGTCCTGCATACTCGTGGACAACGAGGACAATGCCGTAGGATCGATGTCCAAGCTCGAGTCCCACTACATGGAGGGCAGGCTACACCGGGCCTTCAGCGTCCTCCTCTTCAACTCGAAGGACGAGCTACTGGTCCAGAAGCGGGCATCGAGCAAGATCACCTTCCCCTCGGTGTGGGCCAACAGCTGCTGCAGCCATCCCCTCATGGTCAACGTCAACGGTAGTGACGTCGAGGAGGGCGTCGTGGACGCCGCCGTCAGGAAGATGGAGCAGGAGCTGGGCATACCAGCTGAGGTCTCCTCGAAGTGGGACTACAACCTAGTTGGCCGCTTCATGTACAGCTCCCGATGGGACCCAGAGTGGATCGAGCGTGAGATAGACCACGTCCTCATGGTGAGGGCGGACGTCGACGTCGATCCCAACCCGAACGAGATCGAGGCCCATGAGTGGATCGACTTGGACGAGCTGGGTCGCATGGTATCTCAGGAGGGGCGATGGGGCGATGAGGTCGTTGCGCCTTGGTTCAAGGCGATCGTCAAGACCTTCCTCCCCGAGGGCAGGGGCATCGAGGCCGCAATGGCCTCCAGGGACCAGGAGATCCACAGGTTCAGCAGACTCTCCCTCAACCCAGGCGACACCGACGCCATCCTGTCGGACCTGTCCAACCACAGGGAGAAGGCGGAGGAGCACATACTCAACGGGCTGTCCAAGATCACCCAGAAGCGCTTGCACGCCGCCATGAGCCACCTCTTCAAGGGCGGCGGTAAGAGGCTCCGGGCCATGCTACCGATGCTGGTGGGCCAGGCCGTCGGCAGGGGGCACGAGGGGCACTACGTGCTCGGCGCCTGCATCGAGATCATCCACAACTTCACGCTCGTCCATGACGACATCATGGACCAGGATCCCGTGAGGAGGGGCTTGAAGGCCGTGCACGTCGAGTTCGACGACTCCACCGCCATCAACGCAGGTGACGCCATGCTGGCGCTCAGCTTCGAGATGCTCGCCGACTCGAGCCACATCGAGGACGAGCAGCTCAGGCCACTGGTCAGGAGCATCGGGGAGATGGTGCGCCGAGTCTCCGAGGGCCAGCAGGAGGACTTCGAGTTCGAGGAGCGGGACACCGTCTCCGAGGAGGACTACATGGCGATGATCGAGGGCAAGACCAGCGCCATGTTCCAGATGTGCGCCCGCACGGGCGCGATCATCGCAGGCGCATCGGACGAGGTGGTCGAGACCATGTCGGAGTGGGGGCTCATGCTCGGGCTCTGCTTCCAGATCATGGACGACGTCATCGACCTGAGGTCCGACACGGCCACCCTCGGGAAGACCTCCGGCTCAGACATCTCAAGTGGCAAGAGGACGATCATCGCGCTCCACGCGCTGTCCAGCGGCAAGCCGATGCCGGCCTTCGAGGCGGCGTACGGCAACGAGGACGCGACGGAGGGGATGATCGCCGCGGCGGTCAACGACCTCGAGCAGTCCGGCAGCCTGGAGTACGGGTGGAAGAGGGCGCTCGAGTACCACGAGGCCGCCCACCAGGCCCTGGACAGGATCGGCGAGTCCGACGGCCTCCAGGTCCTGAGGACCATCACGGACTTCCAGATGGCGAGGATCCAGTAGGCTCAGTCAGAGTAGTAGGCCTCACCGGGGACCTCGGGCTTGAGGCCCTTCCGCTCCCTGATGTCGCCGACCGTCTTCTCGAAGAGGCTCATCGGCAGGATGTCGAAGCCGGCGTTCTCCGTGTTCCACACGGCCCTGCCCTGGCTGGCCGCTCGGATGTCGTTCGAGAACCCGAAGGTCTCGCCGACCGGCATCTTCCCGATCACGGAGGCGGTGCCCCCGTCGACCGGCATGTCCTCGATGATCCCCCTCCTGTTGGTGACCTCGCGGGTGACGCCGCCGATGACGTCGTTCGGCGCGTCGATCCTGATGTTCTGGATCGGCTCGAGTATGACTGGCCTCGACCTGACGAGGCTCCCCCTGATGGCGTTCCTGACCGCTGGTATGGTCTGGGCCGGGCCACGGTGGATGGCGTCCTCGTGGAGCTTGGCGTCGGTCAGCCTGACCATGACGCCCATCAGCGGCTCCTCGGCGAGCGGGCCCTTCTTGCAGACCTCGTTGAACCCCTCGATGATGAGCTCCCTCGTCTCGTGGAGGTTCTGGATACCCTTGGTGTCGTTGACGAGGACGTTGGTCCCGTGGATGGCGTAGATCTTCCTCATCAGGTCCTTGTTGAGGCCGTAGGCCGCGAACTTGTCGCCGACCTCCTTGGCGTCCTTGTTCCTGACGGTCCCCTCGCCGAACTCGCCCTCCCTCAGGGCCTGGATGACCTCGATCGGGAGTGGCTCGGTCTCGACGTAGAACCTGTTGTGGCGGTTCGGCGACTTGCCCTCGAATGGGGAGCCGTCGTTCTGGGACTGGATGCACTCGCGGTAGACGACGATCGGGTCGCTCTGCTTGACCTTGATCCCGTGCTCCTCCTCGAGCCTGTATATGGTGATCTCCAGGTGGAGCTCGCCCATGCCGGCGAGCAGCGCCTCGCCGGTCTCGCTGTTCGTGCTGACCGAGAGCGAGGCGTCGGCCTTCGCGAGGCTGGACATCGCGCCGATGAACTTCGGCAGGTCCTTCATGGCGAGCGGCTCGATGGCCTTCGTGACCACGGGCTCCGAGTAGTGCCTGATCGCCTCGAAGGGGGTGGACTCCGGGTCGCGCACGACGGTGACACCGGCAGCGGCGCTCCTGATGCCGGTGATGGCGGCGATGTTGCCCGCGGTGACCGTCGGGACGGAGATGCGGTCCCCGCCGACCATCATGGCCACCTGCTGGACCCTCTCGGCCTTGGCGCCGCCGAGCGCCCACACGCTCTCGCCCTGCTTGATCTGGCCTGAGTAGACCCGCCCGACGGCGACCTCGCCGGCGTGTGGGTCCATCCAGATCTTGGTGATCATCAGGGAGAGCGGTCCGTTCTCGTCGCACTCTATCATGGCCTTGCCCTGCACGGACTCGAGGTCGCCCTGCCAGATGTTGGGGATCCTGTAGACCTGGGCCTCGATCGGCGATGGGAGCTTGTCGACGGCCATGTCGAGGAGGACCTCGTGGACCGGGGCCTTCTTGGAGAGCTCCTTCTGCTGGTCGTTCCGGCAGTACTCGAAGATCTGCGTGAAGTTGATGCCCTTCTTCGCCATGAACGGCACGGACATGCCCCAGTTGTAGTAGGCGGAGCCGAAGGCGACGGTGCCCTTCTCGACGGAGACCCTCCACTCCTTCTTGAGCGAGTCGGGGGCGAAGGTGGAGATCAGGTTGTTGACCTTGGTGATGATGGCCTCGAAGCGCTTCATCATCTCCGGGCCGTCGATCTGGAGCTCGTTGATGAGCCGGTCGACCTTGTTGATGAACAGGACCGGTCGCACCTTCTCCTTCAGGGCCTGCCTGACGACGGTCTCGGTCTGGGGCATGGTGCCCTCGACGGCGCACGCCAGGATGATGCACCCGTCCACGGCCCTCATGGCCCTGGTGACGTCCCCGCCGAAGTCGACGTGGCCGGGCGTGTCGATGAGGTTGACGAGGTAGTCGTCCCCGGAGACGCTGTGGACCATCGAGGCCGATGCCGCGTTGATCGTGATGCCACGGGCGGACTCCTGCTCGTCGAAGTCCAGTACCCTGGACTTGCCAGCGAGGTCCTCGGACATCATGCCCGCCCCGGCGATCAGGTTGTCGGAGAGCGTGGTCTTCCCGTGGTCGATGTGGGCTGCGATCGCGAGGTTGCGTATCCGCTCCCTGTCGTGCATTACTTCTGTTGCTCTCTTGATGTTGTCTTCCTTACGTCCCATTTAGCAGACCACCGACGGTCCGGGCCACCGGAGAGTGGTTCATAAAGCCGACCTCGGCGATGCCCGGAATTGTGGGCGTAACGGTCATCTGGCCGATGCCGCGATGCGCTCGATCTCCTCGCGCTTCGAGACGGCGAAGGAGGCTATGTCCCCGTCCGATGCCTTGCTGAGCTCGGAGATGATGCCCTGGGTGAGTGTCCTGGTGCTCTTGGCCGTCGCCGCTGCGCAGCCCTTGGCGAGGTTCCTCAGTGCGGTGTCGAGCCTCCTGCTTGGTGAGGAGTCGACGGCCTTCGGCTGGCTGACGGCGCCGAACTTGATCCTGGTGATCTCCTCGCACGGCGCGGAGTTGACGACGGCGTCGATGAAGAGCTGGAGGGGGTTCTCCCCCTTCCTCTCGGCCATGGAGTCGAGGGCCGCCTCGAAGGCCTTGGCGCAGTGCTGCTTCTTGCCTGCGTACTTGCCGGTTCGCATGAGGCTGTTGATGAACCTCTCGATGATGGATAGCTTGGCCTTGCCGAAGTAGACCCTCGCATGCCGGCCGCCGCTGTGGGGCGCGCCGATCGTGGTGAGGTTGACGTACGGGGCGATGCCGGGGTCGTTGCAGACGACCTCTGTGGCGTCCCACTTGCCGAAGACCTTCGTCCCGATGCCGGCGATAGCGGCTTGCTCGACGACTGCTTCCTCATCGGACATGGGCATCACCTGACGGGCTTCTCCTTTCGGCCGCGGACCATCTCGTCGAGGGAGACCCCGTTGACCTTGATTACCTTGAATCGAACGCCGGGGAGGTCACCGTACGACCTGCCCATCCTTCCGCCTATGCCCTCGACCATTACCTCGTCGTGCTCGTCGATGAACGAGATGGCCCCGTCGCCGGGGGCGAAGGCGGTGAGCTTGTTGCCCGTCCTGATGAGGGAGATCTTGACGGCCTTCCTGATGCCGGAGTTCGGCTGCTTGGCCTCGATGCCGACCTTCTCGATTACGATGCCCTTCGCTTGGGTGCTGCCCATCAGGGGGTCGTGCTTGAGGACGCCACCGGCTTTCCGCTTGTCCTGGCGTTGCTTGAACTTGCGCTCCTTCCACCTGAACTTCTTACGAT
>WTHQ01000030.1 GCA_011523055.1 Methanobacteriota archaeon | reverse complement strand
ACTGAGGCACCTGTTAATAATATAAGGAGGATAACCTCGCTCAGCATCAGTATCACCATCAAGAATATTCTTTTTAGATTGATTGATAGAATAGAGGTAGTCTTTTAGTTGATATGCCATTATTGATAAGTAACTATGTTAGTATTGTCTTTAATCAAATTCATTGCCAAAACTTTTCTTGGTGATGAAGTTGGTAAGACTTTATGTTCTAAAGTTCCTGGAAAAAGAACTAGAGTTCCAGACTTAGGATTAATTACCACACTGTTTTCAATAACAACGGGTGAAGATTTTTCATCCATCTTAGCATAAAAAACTGCAGACCAGTCTGCAGGATAATGACTATGCCTTGCTGCGTAATTTCCTTTCTCATATTCCATAACCCACATCTGTATACATTCATGTTTTACATGTGCGTCATAATATTCAGCAATTGTTTCATCACATTTGTCAACTAAGTATTTTACAACATCATCAAACAAATTAGTCTCTTGATGTGTGAAGAAACTACTTCTCCATGCTTTTACATTGCTGGGATGATTGGTGTTATCATTTTTTCTATGCTGAGATATTAACTCAGCAACATTAAATTGATCTCCAATTTCTAAAACAAAAATCGGAGTATCTTTTTTTATAATAAGAGTACCATCAACACAACTTTCTGAAGCGGCAACTCTTCTAGCGTGTGCTTTTTCTTGTTGTGTTTTGTTATACTCAATCATTAAAACTTAGCAGTAACTCCAACAATTTTGGCATTGGGGTTGCGGGCAAGAGCAACCTTACGTGCTTCTTGGTAGTCGCGGGCATAGACTTCTTCCTTGAAGACTGTGCCTGCGACATAGAGGGTGACTTCACACTTCATAATTAAAAAGGACTAGTTCCTTTCGTGACGCTTGATCTGTATTATAACTCCCCACAGAGCGCATGGTGTAAGTGTGTGCAAATTCTGCAACTGTCCACCCCTCAAAACGATCTCGGATCAGTTGCGACGAATTGTAAGATATAAGTTGACGACCGACAAAACGGTCACAAATAGTAGCAAACCCATCATGGTCAAATCCTTTGTGCATGTTTCCACGCTTACCATATAGATTTGATCCGATCTCGTATGGGGGATCAAGGTACGTAAAGGACTTTTTGTCATCAGTAAGGAGTTCCTGATAGCGACCATTTGTAATTTTCCAATTTTGAATCAGTTCAGAATACGCTGGAAGTCTTTCAATTCCACGCATTGAGAAGTTTGAGTCTGATGCCTGCCTGCTAAAGGATGAGGACTCAGAGAGACCAGAAAAAGAGCACTTGTTAATAACGTAGAAAGCACAAGCGCGATATAGATGGGATAGGGTAGTGTCATTTACAACTTCCTTTGCTTCTAGAAATAAACCTTTTGCAGATGCTTGATCTGGATACCTAGATTTCAATTCTTGCAAACGTTTATACATTGCATAACCGTCATCCTGTAATGTCTTCCAGAAATTAGTCAATGGTTCATAAAGATCATTGACCCAAATATCTAGTTTAGGGTAACGCTTAGTAACCTCAAGGGCGACACTGCCGCCGCCCAAGAAAGGTTCACGATACTCCGTTGCCTGGGTAAGGTCTGGGAGGAATCGGAACAGGTTTGCCAGTGCTCTGCTTTTGCCCCCTGGGTAACGGAGCGGTGTCTTCAGTGATTTCAAAGTCTGGGGCATTGTACTTAAGGTATTCAAAGAATGTCATTTTTAACTCCTTTTGGGTCATGCCACAGTGTGCAGCTGCAGCAGGTAGATTCATTGTAGCATGAAAAAGTGCTAGATGCGCTTCTTTCACGTTTTCAGGAGTTGTCTTTTTTACTTGAATTCGCAGCTCATCATTACTTCGGTTAGACATGCTAGTAAATTAATTTCTTGATCGGGAACAATTGGAATGCTATTCATATACTTGGCAATAATAAGAACTGCCTCTGGAATAGAAGCAGGTTTTAGAACGCCATACATGCTGTCATACACTTTACGCATGACCATGGTGGGATCATTGTCCATGTTCTGAACAACCCAGTTCTTAACATTAGTAAACTCTTTCTTCTTCAACGAACCAAGAAGAGAGTCCAGATTAACGTCAGCAACGTCCACAAGGATAGCAGAAGTAATACTTCCAGTAGCAGCGTAGCGTTGACACTCATTAATAAGACGACGCCAATCAGGATAATAACGCTTAGTGAGTTTAGCGAGAACTTTATCTTCGTACTTGATCTGCTCATGATCTAGAATAGTTTTCAGGCGAGTGAAGAACTGACCTTGAAGACCAGTTGCTTGCTCAGGTTTGATCCTGAAATCAACAACCGTGCAGCGTGAGTGCAACGGTTCAATGATTTTGTTGATGAAGTTGCAAGTGAAGATGAAACGACAGTTTCCATGGAACTCCTCCACAGCGGTCCTCAAGGACAGTTGTACGTCGTTAGTGGTGTTGTCTGCCTCGTCAATGATAACGACCTTGTGGGACGCTCCAGAGGTCAGAGAGATGGTTGTGGCAAACTGCCTCACACGGTTCCTCACAGTGTCTAGGAAGCGTCCTTCGTCCGATCCGTTGATCACGATGTAAGAGGCACCAATCTCCTCACACAGCGCCTTAGCGATGGTAGTCTTGCCCACACCTGCAGTGCCACTCAGCAGCAGGTTAGGCAGTTCGCCCTGGTTGACGAAACCCTGAAACACCTCTTTGATGCTGTCAGGGAGAA
>WTHQ01000007.1 GCA_011523055.1 Methanobacteriota archaeon | reverse complement strand
TTCTAAGCCGGTGACACGGGTTCGAATCCTGTATCGCCCACCAAGAAGTTCTTTGCGTCCAATCCGCACATTTCTTGACCCTCCTTCCCAGGGGCCTCTCATGCACAATAGGGCCCTGATGGCGAAATTGCTCGTGCTCCTCCTGGCCCTCCCTCTCTCGGGCAGCCTTATCTCAGAAGATGAGAATTCGATGGAAGACAAGGTTTCAGTCCCCTCTGGGGGTAGCGAGATTGGCGATGTCCCACATAGGGACCCGATTATTGAGAGTGACCAAATGTGGTGGGATCGAACTTCACTGGACCTCAACAGGAATGGGATACACGACTCTCTTGAGTCCGATGATCCCATGCAGTGGGTAGGCCTCTCCTATTCGAGGAGCGTACAGCCAAATGATGTCATGTTGTTGAAATCGCTCGGGTTGGAGCCAAAGGTGCACGTTCCAGCAGTCGATGCGCTCCTTCTAGGCCAAATTGAGACTGAGTTGCTGGATGATTTGTCAAGTCTGGAAGGCGTAGTCATGGTCGAGGAATACGGTAAACTACGGTTCTTTGGCGATATCCAGACCCCTGCCACCAAGGCAAGTTCCTCCGAGGTCTATCCCCATGGTGCTTGGGATCTCGGGGTTACGGGACACGGCGTGAACATAGCCCTGACTGACACGGGTGTTGATAGTGAGCACCCGGGCCTATCGGGGAAGCATATCGCCGGCTACGACGCCGTATGCTTCGTCCACTCAGATCCGATGTGCATACTCGCTGGAGGAAGGCAGACAGACGGCTCGTTCGACCCCGATGATGGCAACCAACACGGAACCGCATGCATGGGAATGGCAGCAGCAACAGGCATCGGCCCGGATGGCGAGCAGACCGGATTCTACGGCTCGGCCCCGAACGCAACGCTCATCGATGTCAGGATTGGTACGGACGTGGGCGCTGGACCATTCGAGAACTACCTCCTAGAGCAGGAGTTCTACGAGTCAGCCATGAATGGCCTGCAGTGGATCATTGACAACAAGGACACTCCATGGCAGGGAGTGGATGAGAGCCTCCATGGAATAGACATTATCTCCCTATCATGGGGGATAACCAGCCACGAGGGCGGAGGTAGTGATGGCCAGGACATGCACAGTAGGATACTCGATGAGGCAACTCTCGCAGGCGTCACGGTCAGCGTCGCAGCGGGGAATGACGGCCCTGACAACGACGGCTTCTCCGGGATGGGGTCAAGCAGCCTCTCCATCACCGTCGGATCAACCGATGACCAGAATACCATAGAGAGATCGGACGACACAATAGCGGGCTACTCAAGCAGAGGGCCAAGGAAGGACAACGGGGATAACAACCCCGTGAACGAGCTGAAGCCCGATGTATCCGCACCGGGAACGAACATAATCCAAGCTGAGGGCTGCGTCTCAAGTGGGGGTTGCAACAACAACCTCCCAGGACAGGACGCGTCCTCGAACAGCTACACGGGGAGGGGGTCAGGGACCTCATACGCCACTCCAGCCGTGACCGGCGTTATCGCGCTGATGATCGAGGCGAACCCGTTATTGGACCCTCTTACCATTAGGGAGATCCTAAAGATGACAGCAGAGAGGCGCGGCGACCCCACCTATCCGGACATTGACCCATATTGGAACAGGGATTTTGGGTGGGGCATTGTAGATGCAAGAAAAGCAGTCGAGCTTGCACTTCATATGGCAAACTCTTCGGAATACGGACTGGTCGACTGGACGAAACAGGCCCACATTCTCAATTCAACGGACCAAGGGGCGAAACTCCTACTCAGGGGCCACTCTTGGGCCATCGAGGGACAAGTAAGCCGGGTCGAGTACAGAATTGGAGACGGAGATTGGAAGGAGGTAGCTTACGAGCAGGACAACATCGGGGGCAGTGCGCTCACCCCCTTCAACTGGTCATTGACAATCGATAAGACGAGAATCGGGTCCACCGTACAAAATTTGGAAATCAGGGCGGTTGGAGACGCAGGAGCATCGGTCCCAATCGTCATGTCGGTCCAAGGGCACGATGACGAGGGGGGACAGTCCAACCTCGTCTTCACCATCTCCGTCCTAGCAGCGACTTTACTCGCATCCGTCGTAGCGATTTCAGTCGTCAAGTCGAGGTTTGATCGTGGGCAGATCGAAGAGTCGGCCATCATGGCTGAGATTGTGGAATAGGTCAATATCGAAATTGTCCCTGGTCTCGGTTGCGCTATCCATTCGACCGTGTCCCGCCAGAGAGTGATTGAATCCCCAACTTGTTTACGCCCAACCTCTCCCGTATCCCTATGAGGGGTTATATCTTGCAATCGATCCCAATTCTGTTCGGCGCGGGTTTTGTGTTGGTTGGACTCAGGCACTTCCAGGACCCTGCTTGGTTCGAGCCAATCGTGCCAGGAATTCTGGGAATGCCGAGGCTTTGGGTGTATTCCAGTGGCCTCCTCGAGATAATCCTCGGCCTTGGCATCATGACCCCTAAGTTCAGGCCCGAAGCATCGATCTTGACGGCAATGATGCTCGTGGTGCTCTACTGGGCCAATCTGAATATGTGGGTGAATGATATTCCGATCGGCGGCTCGAGATTGTCGACCAACGGCCACATAATTCGGGGGCTAATCCAGGCACTCATGATCTGGCTGGCCCTGTGGATAGGTGATTGGCTGCCATCGAAGCGTTAGCCAAGAGCCCCTTTGCCAATCGGATGCGGGTCACTTCCCACCCAACAGCCTTCTTCGCACCATATAAGAGTCCAACACTCATCGTAATAGCGTGATTGAAGCGGTTGCCACGTTCTCGTTGGCCCTACTATCTGTTGTTTTGATCTGGATGATATACCTAAGGAGGGCACATCCCGAGCCACACCTCGACTGGGGGAGACAGGACTTGGATTCAATAAAATTTCCAGAGAACTTCCACTGGGGCGTCGCGACTGCAGCCCATCAGGTAGAAGGTGGGTTGAGGAACAATTGGACTGCGTTCGAGGAATCAAAAGACATGGAATTGAGCGGAGACGCATGCGACCATTGGAGGTTATGGGAACAAGACTTCCAAATGCTCTCAGATTTGGGGCTCAATACATATCGATTCTCGATAGAGTGGAGCAGATTGGAACCCGAGGAGGGTGCTTGGGAGGAAGGCCCACTGAAAGAGTATTCCAAAATGGTCGACGACCTCATTTCGAGAGGTATTAGGCCCATGGTCACGCTTCATCACTTCTCTCACCCCCATTGGTGGGAGGACAAGGGGGGGTTCTCAAATGCTGAGAACATACCTGATTTTGTAAGGTACTGCGATAGAGTCCATGCCGCCCTTTCAGACAGGGTCAAGGTGTGGTGCACAATAAATGAACCAGTGGTATTCTCATCAATGGGCTACGCGCTGGGCCAGTTTCCGCCAGGGAAACGATCTATCACTCAAACCGTGTTGGTCATGAAGAACATGATGGTCGCTCACTCTAAGGTATACAACCTTCTGAAGTCCAAAGATAAGGACTCTTCAATCGGATTCGCGAAGAATGTAACGCTATTTGATCCAACCAATCGATGGAGCCCGCTTGATTGGGCAGCGAGTAGGTTGCTGGATTGGATTTGGAACGGTGCCTGGCAGAGAGCGATTCAGAAGGGCAGGATGTTCGGCTCGAACATAGACGGGGCGAAATCGTCTTTGGACTTCATCGGGCTGAATTACTACACTCATTTCGTAACAGGGCTGTTTGTCCCGACAGCTACAAGCGAGCTTGATTTCCAGAAAAGAGACAATGAGGTTGAGACCGACTTCGGATACCCCATGTACGCGGAGGGATTCAGGAGGGCAATAGAATACGCCTCAGCTTTCGGAGTCCCTATCGAAGTGACAGAAAATGGTGTGGCAGACGCCTCTGACTCACTCAGGCCCGAGCACCTCAAGAGGCACCTCTGGATACTATCTGAGGCAATAAAGGACGGATATGACGTCAGGTCATTTCACTATTGGTCCCTAATGGACAATTTCGAGTGGGCAGAGGGCTACTCGATGCGCTTTGGCCTCTATGAGGTCAATTATGAGGACCAATCTCGATCCCTGAGGCAAAGTGGGGAGATTTACAGGGATCTGATCAAGGCCCAACTGAAAAGGTAATGATACCCTCGATTTCCTCACTTCCCCCATGGGTCGCGATAGCAATCTTATTTCCTGGGGGGTGCCTGGACTTTCAGCATCTTTTCCGAAGCCCGCGACTGGACGAACGCTGCTGCTGGAAGGGGCCAAAAAATACTCACACAACCTCGTCAGTGAGATGATCTGTGATGAGATCTGCTCCGGTAGACCAATCCACTGGATAGATGGGGGAATGGCCCTCGACCCCTCTGGTTTGATACCGATGCTCTCCAAGAGGGGGAGGCCCCCAGACGAACTCCGGCTCTTACGTGGGTGCAGGGCTTTCACAGCACATCAGATGGTGGATTTAGTCAGACGCGCTAGGGGGGACATTAGACCTAGGGAGGGCGAATCGGAGATCAGACTAGTGGTCATAACCGATCTTGCTAGCATGTTTGGGGACATGCAGGTCAAGAGAGCGGAAGGCAAGTCAATGCTTTCAGAGTCTCTTGGCCTGATCAAGTCCTTGGCACGGACTCAGAATGTACTAGTCGTCATGACGATGCCCGTACCAAGGGACTGCGATCCCTACAAACCACTCTACGCTCAAATGAATGATCATGCCGATGACAAGGTATCAGTCCCCTTCTATGATGGTACTAACATCGTCGCAACGCATCACAGCCTGCAGGTTTCAGCAAGTTCGATTCAGACTCTCTCAACAAGAGTCTCTTTGAGGGATTTCTACGGCACTAGCCACTCGTCCAAGGTTGTCTGTATGCGCCCTCCGCTGGATAACGTGTCTTCAGAAACGCCGAATGGAGAGAGTATCGAAAAAGAAGCTCGACGAGCCAGTGCTTCGTAGAAGCGAAAGTCACCCGTTTTGCCTTTGAGTGATTCTGAATTGAATTTGACTTCAGACTCCAACCTAACTCGCTCTGAGGGCACAGCACGCCCCCTGCTCAAGACGACGAAGCCAATTTTCCTACCAGGTGGATTCTCCTGCCCCATCAGTCGCCCCCTCGCCAATGCAGAGTAAGTAAGGTTCTGGACCTTGTACCCGGCGACATCCTTCTTGACTCTCCGTCTTATCACTAAGTCGATGAGCGGGACCTCCCCCCTCCTCATTTCCCCCAGCCGCCTGAGGTACGTCTTGATCGAATTGGCCAAGGCCAAGTCTGTAGGGCACGATTTCAGGTGTCCGAGTATCTCCTCCTGAATCTCGCGCACCCATTTGCACGTTGAGTGCTGCCTGAGTTCGACCCCCCTGATCTTCCAGCCACCCTCCCCCTGGGCGAAGTACTTCGTCAGAGATGGGACGCCTGTGGTTTTGTTCGGTATGAACGCAATCCATGTGTACAGATCTTCCAGCTCTATTGGTATCCCGCTCATGGACTCTATCTTGTCCATGAGCCTCATTATGGAATTGCGTTGGCCTTCCCTGTCCCTCCCCATGTCGTCAACCAGCCATATCGAGTCGACGATCGCGTGTAGGCACCTCCAACCCTCCTCTTCTGCAAGGTCCTTCGCACTCAGTAGAATTTCCCTGGACCAGGCACATATTGCCTCGTGGCACTCTATCCTCCCGAATCTCGCATTCCTGTAGCCGGTGTATCCGAAGCAAGTAACCAGTAGCCATTT
Organism: Methanobacteriota archaeon; assembly: GCA_011523055.1. Lineage (GTDB taxonomy): Archaea > Thermoplasmatota > Poseidoniia > Poseidoniales > Thalassarchaeaceae > MGIIb-N1. The sequence goes on along the minus strand of WTHQ01000007.1, from coordinate 4,394 downwards.
GAGGACATTTTGACGCTTATCCCACTTGTCGCCCTTGAACTTGACCAACGCCTTCAACTCCATCCTTCTGATGATTATGGGTGCGACCACCCTACCGAGGAAGCCACGTACTCTTCCGCAAGTGTGGCTCCCGAGCTCAGGTATTGCCAGGCCCTTGACGCGGTCTGAGAGGAGCGCCCCCCTCACCATTTGCTCGGCACCCGCTGGATCGAGGGGCAACGAATTGGCCCCATCGAACGAACCATGGGAATCGCAACAAACGCAGTCCATGGTCTCAGGGCTTATGTTTCTCGTCGCGATTATGCTTGGGAAGAGGCTGGTGAAATCCAGCTCGAAGACGTTCCTGTGAACTCCTGGAACGGGATCCAGGTACAACCCCCCTCTGTCTGCTAGCAACATGTCCTCCCCATTCTTCACATCCTCAGCTCTGTTCTTCTTCCATGGCACAAGCACCCCGTCATCCATCGACTGTCTGATTTGTATCGCCGAGATCGCAGACCCAGGAGAGAGCCTGGATAGGTCCTGCAGGGGTATCCCCGTCATCCTCGAAACTTCGATCAATCCCTCTATCCCTCCCTCCTTGGCGATGAATGAGTGCCCAAAGTCAACATGCGCTCTGCCGTCTATGGCGTGATACGCCTCTGATCTCAGCAATTGCCCATAGCTCCAGTTAGTTACCGCATCCCTTCGCCTGTCCACAATGCCCCCCCCTCTACCGAATTGGAGACAGATCTTCGCAGAGAGAGCCTCAGACATCAATGCGGGGAAGTCTATGCTGTCGCCCCTGTCCGTCACCAGGATGTCGGGGTCTATCCGGAGTATCTCTTGACTTACTCTTTGTAGGAAACCATTGGGGTCATTGAAATCCTCCCTCAGTATGCGAATGGCACTCTCTTCCGATTCTTGGCGCCCATTGCCTAGGTCTTTTATCTCCGCCCATTCTACTGTCCCAGACGCAGATCTCTTGCCAAGTCGGTCCCTGCAGTTAACTAGCAAGGAGGCCCTCTTGAGGGGGGGAGGCTCTTGGCCGCCTACCTGATCTTGGTCCAGAGCGCTCATCCTGCCGTCGCTTATTGCCACCTTGCTGAATGGAGCGACCCCCATCTCATGCAGGAATCTCTGGGCGGGCCGGGGGTCGACTGAGAAGATCTCGTAATCCTTCCATGAACCCATGGAGAGAATCGAATTGGCAATTTTTGCCATGCTCTTCGATCTGCCCACCCTGATGGCAAGGACTTCTTCCAACGCATTTGGACCATGTCTGATGTAGTGGGATTCTCTGTGTGTGGTCAGGCCCCCGTGCATGTATCTATACGAAGGCTTGGAAAGCATCTCTTCCAAGGACCTCAGCTTCTCGTCGCTGGAGTGCACATGAATGACTGGCGACCAATCGAATAGGTGCCGCGTTGCAGACCCGTCATCCTGCTTCAGCCACACCACCATACGACCAGAAACACGGTCTGGATAAGCATCCAATACCCAACCTTCAACCATTATCTGAGTGCTCCTTCTCCACTCTGGACAACCTCGTCTCTAAGTCAACTAGCATGGACAATAATGCCGGTTCAAATTCATCGGAAGCAGGCATCATTCCACATGCTGCAGACCTACTTCTCACCGAATTGAGGAGGCGATCGAAAGCAATCCTGTCATCTAGTCTCAAAGCCCGCCTGTACCTCGCCCATGCCACGATCCGCCTCTCTATGCGATCTCTCCAAGTTGCCACTGTCCTTCCCATGGTGAGCGTGTTGTTTCCCGCTCGGTATGAAAAAAACTCAATGGGGCTGAGTGTGAATGTGAAAGTAAACAGTCAGATTAACCGCTATGCTGGAGCCCTGTAGACGAAGGTTAAACCCACTCGGTCATGTGGGATGTTTGTGAAGATACGAGCCTGCGGGTCTTGCTTTAGCATCGATGTGTACCCCTACATGGGCTTCGAGACCGGAAGGCAGTACCATTGCAAAACGTGTGGTTCGATATCCCCCCTCGTGGTGGAGTTCGACACGCAAGAGGCGTATCGCGCATTCAAGGAGGCCTCCGAGTGACCCGCAAGAGCGAGAAGTGGGAATATAGGAGAATAGTGGGGCTCATTCGAAAGAGGGTTGATGCATCATCATGCAATACAAAGGAGATCATCGCCTACATGCGGAGAGAATTCGACCACGACCCACAGCCCCATGAGATGGAGAGGGCCTTGATGAGGTGCTCCAGGATACACAGAGTCGGTTCGGTCGAGGTGGATGGTGAGCCTGTGTCTGTTTGGGCCTCTGAGTGGGGCCCTGAATTTGATGGTGGAATGACTAAAGTGAGGCATGATTAAGGAAGAGCGAGATCGCTTGGTAGGACGGACATAGTTTCATCGAGATCCCTGAGATGAGCCTGTGTTGTGGTTCTAGACGCCCCGTTCGAGTCGAAGAGCTTGTCGAGTATTTCAGAGCCGCAGGCCGCGCGTGGGGACTCAGCATCTACCTTGTGAACCGAGATGTCATAGCACCCTGTGTACGTCCTGCCAAGGGATGTGAAGTTCTCTAGGTACATTTCACCGTTGAGTGACAGGATTGAGTTCAATATGGTGGTTCGGGTCACAACAGATAGATCGCTGGGTTGGTACATTAGCGAGGGAGTCGGATACGCTGCGATGGAGGGTAGGGCCAAGAACTCAGGATCTGTCAGACAGCCCTCCGGGGGATGCGAATCGCAGTCCAGACCTGGGTGGGAACTTCGGGTGAATACTACGTCGCCCCCCCCAGCATGAAGGCATTGATCGATGTGGTCGGACTCAGTTTCTGACGAGTTCGATGATGTGTTGGCAAGGTTGAAGAATGAGCCAAGGATGTCGGTTAGGCTGGATTTCTGTGGGAAGTCCTCGGGTCGAACGAAACCCTCGCTCAACAGGTAGGATGCTAGTGTGGCGTCGATGCCAACATCTGCATCATGGGTACGACACAAAGTCATGCCTCTTAGGTACTCGAAAGTACCTGTTATTGAGTCTGATTCAAGCTGAGCCCCGGCGGCATCGCTTCCGTTCAGGACGATAGGATGGACTCCCAATGATCTACCTCCTTCATGACTTTCAAAAGTCGCCAGTATGGAAAGTGCCCCTGACCTCCAGGCACGCCATGATCCGTATCCATCGAGGTATCCGAGTTCAAGGTCGCCAGAGTTGAGGCTTCCAACCAACTCATCGCGGTCTTGAAGGTAAACTATGCTAACGTTCACACCCAACCTTTCCCCGAGTGATTCTGCAAAGTAACCCATGCTTGCCGATTGGTCCGCGGAGAGCCCATCTGCGAGGAATCCTATTCGGACCTCATCGATGTCAAGGTCAGATTCAGACTCATTTTCCGAGAAATAGCCCTGCATTCCCGGTACGTTGTATACCAGGGAGGAATAGCCATTCATGTGTTCCAAGGAGCTCGAGGAGGCATATTGGGGGGCGAGCCCTCCTCCCAAGGAAGGTGGAGCACCACCGATATCGTCGCTTGGCGCCACCAAGATTGAGGAAAGCATCCCTCTTTTATCATCACCCATAAAATCTGGATTGAATAGCACTGCATCGCTGGGAGACCTTCCGAATGTGGGGAGCATCACATACTCGTTCGCCTCAAGGCACCAAGAGGCCCTGAATGAGTCTTCATCCGAGCAAAACCGTTGGACGGTGTCATCCGATAGGAACGCGATATCGCCCTGACTTTCGGAGAGGCACCTGAGAGACCCCTCTTCCCCATAATAGGTAGTGCCTGGTTGTGGTATGTTCGAACTGCTTTGGAAGAAGCCTTGAATGGTGAGGAGGAGGGAGTCAATATCATTCGGATCGCCCATTACATTAGCGTACCCCAGGCCTAGAAGGAACCCCATGGGCAGTAAGGCCCCAACAGAGTCTGGCCAGCCCGTGAAGCAGGGTTTCCTGCCCTCAAACAACTCAAAGGGGTCGGTGGCCAACTCCCCATCTAGGTGCGCGACTGCAATCGGATCTGAGGATCGGACCCATGCATGGGCGTTGTGATAAGATCTTCCTTGGTAGTCGACCTCCGCTGCCATCACTTCTAGTCCATGTTGCATCCAACCCATCCAGGCAGAGGCTCCATCGACGACTGCGAGGTCAACGTGCCCGAAGCGAAGGGCTTCAATTTTCGCAGAGTCTGAGTCCACGGGGTAGGTCTCTACTGAAATTTTGGAGGAACTCCTCAGTTTTTCCAGAAAGGGGTCTTCGAACAACCCTTCAGCACTTTCCAGGCTTGTGTCTAGTGCAATTGTGATGCTAGGTATTTGTTGACTGGCGTCTGGCCCCTCAGTACCACCCACACAGCCACCAAGTCCTGCGGTGAATAGAATCAGGATCGTCAAATGCGCACCTCTCGGTTTGAAGGGCACTGATTCTAACATGAGGCTTG
>WTHQ01000038.1 GCA_011523055.1 Methanobacteriota archaeon | reverse complement strand
TCCAAAACTGGCCCTATGCTTCCAGGAAAGTGGTACATGTCGCAGGCAAATGTCGTCCCCGTGGCAATCAACTCGCAGACTGCTGCTGAGGCGCCTATCCCCACTAGTTCTCTCGTGACTTTCTCCTCCGTGGGGAATATCGACGTTTTCAACCATGACATCAAGTCCAGCCCTTCGCCCATCCCCCTGTTGAGAGTCATTGGGAGGTGGGTGTGCCAATTTTGCAGCGATCGTGTGAAGATTCGGTCTTTTCCGTTGACCACTTCGATGACATCTTCATCTCCCTTGCTTGGGCTCCAACTGCCATCTTCGTGAATTAGAAAATCACCCTTACTCAGGTAAATCCCGTCATAGAGCCATGTGTCAGTGACTCGTCTGAGACCGGCTTCCATGCAATTGGGGATGCAATCTTCCGCTTAAGCCCGTGGTCGAGACCTAACAGCAGCCGTCGTCTCGCTTCGGGGATGATATGAACTCGATCTTGTCCACTCCGGGCGTCTGTCTGATTCCATATACCATGCTTCTAATTACGGACACATTCCCTTGGATTTGCATAGTATCAACACAGGAATGCGAGAAACTCAAACATGAGTGGTGATAACTGTGGATGTTAATTTCCTTCATGTGTCTGTACTTCTCAAGGTGCTTCCCAGATTCATGCTGGAAATAAATTACCAAGGTTCCCTCAACCAAACTATTCTCTTCCATGTTTTCTAAGTCACCCTGGTTGATCATGTCCGAGTAAGCCAAAGCGGCGTCTCTAAGAAAACGACTTCTATTCTCATATCCGGTACTCCTGGTGATTGATTCCAATTTGGATGCAAATTCCTTGTCGGCACTGAATGTGATGATTTGGGTCATATTACGCCGAAATAAGTCCAATTAATAATAATTTTTAATTTTGTATTTATTAGTTTTAATTATATAGATAATAATAACCCGAGGCAACATGCAGGATACATTACTCTACGCTGGAATTACGTTCATCATAGCATTGATATTTGGAATATTACCGATTAAGAAAAAACTCGGACAATTTACGGAAAACCTCCGTTTCTCAACCTCCTTTGCATCAGGTATAATCATCGCATCAGCGTTGCTGGTGGTCATTCCAGAGGGTTTCGAGTTAGCAAATCACGGTGACGATGAGCATTCGGAGGAAGGAGATCACGACTTGGCAGGATCCGTCGCACTAGTATTGCTTGAAGTAGAGAACGGTGACATCACACCATCATCTGCGATAGAGGAAATAGAGTCGCTGTTGGGCGGACATGACGAAGAGGACCACGACGAGGGCCATGAGGACGAAGACTCGGAGAGTCTTGCTAGCAACATCACTCATGTTATTGAGGAAGTCGAAGCGAGTGAGATTAATGCCACACAGGGGATCCAGGAAATCAACGAACTGGTCACAGCGCACACTCACGCTGAGGATCATGATGAGCATGATCATGAGGAGGGTGAGCATGAAGAGTCTGGTTTGCCAATCCTAGGCTTGGCGGTACTACTTGGTTTCCTCGTGATGTTATTGCTTGAAGCCACTGGTGCCGGCCATGCCGTGCACGAGGAGCACCACAGCCACAAAGACGATCACGGACATGATCACATCCACCATGGAAGATCCGGGTGGACTCTATTGATTGGATTGTCAATTCATGCACTAGCAGATGGACTGGCAATTGGCGCTTCGCTCGCCGTCGGCGACGCAGCTCTATCAACAGCAGTGATAGCCGCTGTCCTAATACACAAGGCCCCAGCGGCATTTAGTTTGGGTGTATTCTCGAAACATGAGAGAGGAACCGACACCGACGCAGTCCGAGATGTCCTGCTGTTCTCGATGGCAACTCCTGTGGCAATTATCATTTCGAGCATCGCCTTGGCTGATATAGAGAATGGAACACTTGGACTAATCATTCTGTTCTCCGCAGGGTCATTCCTGTACGTAGCAACTGTAGATACACTACCTGACTTGCACAATCCGGAGAACAACAAAGAAATCATTCTGCCGTTTGTGATTGGAGTAGTCGCGATTCTCATGATCCTGATAGTGGCCAGCCAGATGGGTTGGATGGATCACGGTCATTGAGGATGTTACATCCTTCGGCGGATTGCCTTTGTTTTATTCCTAGTTGCTTGTTTGCGGTAGGAATGGGATTATGCTCGAAGCAAGGGCTTCGATGTTCCTCGACTGGATCCATACCTTGCCAGACCCCTGTATCTCCAACACCAACGCCTCCCCACCGAAAAGGGAGGTCCGGAGGCCACCAGATGGTACAACGGAGTACTGAATGCCGTCTGTGAAAGCGACAAGGTGGCCGTTGTCGACTCTCAAGGGAGTAGTGGGGGTCACTTCGATTTCCTTGATTGCCCCGTAAGCTGAGTATAAGATCTGCCCGGGTCCACCCTCGGAAAAGGCCCTCAGGAAGAACATGCTCTCTCTGGAGAACAGGGACTTGGCCCCTTGGAACTTGAGGTCATAGCTGACATTCGGAGAGGAGGCTAGGAAAGCCCCCCCCTGCATGAAGATGTTCGATCCGGGCTCGATCTCCAGGGTCTTGATGTCTCCTGGGGATGACGGGGCCATCGAGATCCAGCCACCCCCTGAACCGGCTGTGAACGTGTTCAGGAAGAAGGACTCCCCGCCTAGCACGCTCTTAGCCACGCTCTTCAGGAAGCCCCCCAGGCCCCCGCCCTTTCCGCTCATTCCGGTCTTCATGTCGAGGCCAATTGACTGCGATACCA
>WTHQ01000002.1 GCA_011523055.1 Methanobacteriota archaeon | reverse complement strand
CCCATTCGTGAGAAACAAAACTATCGCTGATCATTATTTCTTGGCCTTTGATTGAAAAAATCCCTAACATGACAAGTTCGTGATGTGGTTCTGCGTGATGATTCAATGAAATTAAGGAAAAACTTGGGAAAACAGATGAATAGAAATCGAGGGCCTCTTGAGCTCGCTTCTCTACAGTTATGAATGGACGCATGTTACTACCCAATTAATCGCTTCGTATAGGAATATTTAGTGCAACCAGGCTCTCTGATGATCCACTGATTCAACTTGAAGCAAAGGGTAGCGTATCTAATGGGGCTCAGTGTGTGGGCAGGAATGCATCAGGATTGATTGACAGGGGAACCCGCCAAACCGTGTCAATCACGTATCATTAGATTGGGTCTCAATGCTATGCCCAAGGAATTTGGGGTATTCTAAACGCTACCCATAGTAATGCGGGCATCATCTTCCCTGCACTGTAACCCCAACAGCGATTATAGGGGCGAGAATAGGTCAACTTTCACCTCAGGGCCGTAGGGCACGATTAGAGTGGGATTGATCGTTGGGTGGGACCCATAGTAATGATTCTTGACATGCTCTAGATTGAATGTATCCGCAAGGTCATACGTTTTCATTAGATCGACCATGTAATTGTGGATATTGGGGTAGTCAGCGATTCGACGCAGGTTGCATTTGAAATGCCCGACGTATACCGGATCGAATCGAAGGAGGGTTGGTAGAAAGCGCCAATCGGCCTCTGTGACTTGATCTCCGGTTAGGTAGCGGTTGGTTGTCAGTATCTCCTCCATCTCGTCCAATACCTCGAAAATTCGGGTAACCTCTTCGTTGTAACTCTCTTGGCTCGTCGCAAACCCGGCTTTGTAAACGCCGTTGTTGAAACCGGTGTATATCCGGTCGTTGAGTGGGTCTATTTCATCCACCAGGCTGAGCGGTCGGAAAGAGGGCTTGTGCCCGGTCAGCTGGCCAAACTCCTCGTCAAACATGCGTATGATCTCGGAGCTCTCGTTGCTCACTATTGTCCGATGGGACCGGTCCCACAGCACGGGTACGGTTACTCTACCGGTGTATCCGGCTTTCGCGGCTGTGTAGATTTGGTGGAGATACTCCGCACCGTTCACGGTGTCGGGAATGACTCCGTTCCCTTCCTCGAATGTCCACCCGTTTTCCAGCATGAACGGATTCACCACAGAAATCGTAATGTGCTCCTCCAAACCTTTGAGACGGCGGTAAATCAAGGTACGGTGAGCCCATGGGCAAGCAAGGGACACGTAGAGATGGTACCGTCCGCTCTCGGGCTGGAAATCCGTACTCCCGTCCGCCCTAATCCAGTTTCGGAATGTGGATTCTTGGCGCTTGAAGCGACCTCCAGTGGACTTGGTGTCATACCACTTGTCTGTCCATTTCCCTTCTACAAGCATACCCATGTCACATCGCCCTCGAGGTGGAATCAATTTGTCGAAGCTTTTGATTTCTTTCTGTTACGATTCCATTTCTTGATACGAGGTAATTGCCATTTGATGATGCCCGTCCAGAAAACGATGCCAAGAACAACGGCCCCCATGATCATTGTGACCCAGGGTTGCTGGGGAACTCCTTTGACCTCAATGCGAATCACAGATACCGTCTGACTGCTATACCGCCCACACGCTATTGAACGACATGTTCATTCAAAGATTTTAGATGAGATATATCCTATAACTAGAATCATGAGAATGAATATGGCGGGTGGAAAAAAACCGTAGAAGACTCTAGGAATGAAAATGAATCCAACGAGGAATACAAAGGAGAAGAAGCCTACTCCTTTCAATGATAGCAGACTATCCCATTTTACATCCTTCAACGGAGTGTCTTGATTCTTGGATAATATAATGGCTAAGTATAGGAAAAATAAGGTAGCCAGAATAATTCCAAGAAGGCCAAACAATGCTCCTTCGCTCTCAAATCCAGTATTCCCTGAATTTACCATTTCATCTTCCATTCTGTTGACAATAATTCCCAAAATCAACGTAATGAAAGCTCCGAAGAACATCCCTTTTACCAGCATATTTTGGTTAGTTTGATCACTCATCTCTACCACTCCATTCAGTTAGTTTGATTCTCTTCCCCATTCCGTCTCTAATCCTCAAGATGTCTCCTGAGGATTCTAATTTCGATAATAATCGACTTGTTTTCGATGCAGACCAATTCAGTCGTGCAGTGATCTTCGACTGCCACAATTCTCCTTCATGCTCCTCCAAAAGTCGGATCAGTTCAGTTTCATCTTCAGTATGAAATTTTGACTGTGGAGAGGATTTTGTTTCCACTTCGGATTGCGCTTTAGATACCGGATTTCCCCCTTCCTCTCTTGAGGATACCATTATCCACATTATTCCCATTCCGAGGGTAATTGAAAGACTAATCAAAAATATAGAATAAACGACGTAAGCAATGGTATCAATTTGAGTGTCAATCTGTACCAAAAATGGTACTGAAAGTAAGAGCAACAGCATTAATCCTGCCAATCCAGTGATGGTTGACATCACCGAATTTGGCATAGCAGGATTTCCCTGTGTACTCATATTCTCGGCTCTCGTCAGGAGACCTCGGCTTATAGAATTGAGAATTAACTCACTCAACGCTCGCCATTATTATCTCTTTCTTTGTCACCCATCATTCTCATCAGGATGCCTTTCTTCTTGCCTTTGTGGTGTCCCTTCCCACGCATATCATCGTGGTCGTCACAATCTCCATCTTCCAGACAGGATTGCCAGTCGGAGATTCTCTCTTCGACTTTCTCAATCACCTTGGTAATCTTCTCGCTGCTAACCTTGCATCCTGTGTCTTCTTCACAGAATTCTAGAGCTGTGAGAGTTGAATTTAGCCTCTCGAGGTGTCGTGCAACCATCTCGATTCGAGCAGTCTCATCCCCCCCTAAATCATCGCCATCATCTTGACCATCATCGTGGTGACCTCCGTGTCTGTGCCGGTGCATTCCGAATGCTGGGAGTGTACGGTTTTCGTGGATATTTGTTATGTGGTTCAGTCTCTCATTCGTTCGGTTCAACATGCTTTCCAAGATGTCACTGTCAGCACTGCAGTTGACGCCATCTATACAGAATTGAATTACCAGAGTCATGTTCTCTAGGTAAGAGATTCTCTTTTCAGCATGATTCTCGAAAGCTTGCATTCTCTTTTCATGCCTATCTTCCATACTATCGCTGAAGAATGATTTCACCCTACCGAGGAACCCCTTCCTCTTCTCATCCTCTGAATATGGGAGGGTAGTAGTCTCTGAAGTCATATCATCCACTACGGATAGTTGTACATTCTCTTCTTCCAGGGAGGGTACTGCAAATTCACCGATCGATACTGCAGCGGTACCTCCTAACATGAGTACAAACATACTCAATGCGATTGCGGTTATTTTGGTGTACTTTCGTATGCTTGATTCTGGCTTCATGTTGTTTTCCCCACCACCACATAGTCTGCAAAACCTATTCTATGTGACTAGAAAATGAAGAAAAAAACCAGAAAATTTGTGAAAAACAATGCAAAAGGCACCTCTCCGAGTGACCTAGGAAATTCCCAAGAGGTAAGGAATGGAACTCAAACACTCGGAGATAACAGAGGAAGCAATTAGCAAAATCAAACCGATTATCTGCATTTTACCATTCATACTTCCAAATTCAAATTGTCTGTTTTTGAACCACTCACTGAGTAGAGGAAACCCATCTTTTTCCCTCAGATTAGATTCAATGTACTGGCATAGGGCCATATCAGAAGCTAAACTAATCAGGCATGATACCTCAATTCGAGATATTGGCACACACGCTCAAGGAGTAAGACATCTTCATCAGAGAAGGCTGCAAGATCATCGGAGTCAACATCTAGTACGGCGACGACATTTCCTTCAGAATTCTTGATGGGAACCACAATTTCACTATTGGTGGTTGAACTGCATGCGATGTGTTCCGGGCGGTCGTGAACGTTAGGTACATTCTGAGTTCTTCCAGTCCTTGCCGCAGCGCCACAGATCCCATTTTCGAAAGCAATCGCCAGGCAACCATGCCCCCCTTGGTACGGGCCGATCTTTAGAATGCCAGGTGATGTTGTTCTGTAGAAGCCAGTCCAGTGGTAATGGGCAAACGCATTGTGAAGTTCACAGGCCACGGTTGCCATTGCCGCAACCCAATCGTCCTCGCCATCAAGGACTGATGCGATTCGCATGTAGATTTCGTCATGGCGCATGAGTATTTGCCTGTCAATTTCCTATTCAATCATTGTATATTTACTGGTAAGTACAAAATTGCACTTAGATAACATCGGACACAATCGATCAGACATTGAATGTAGCGTACTTAGTATTCAAATCCGGTCAATGAGGTTCCATACCAATTGTATGACCGATGTTAAAAAAACGTGAAAAATACTATGTTATAGTCAGAATCGTACCTATCGACAGTGAGTGGATGATTCAACTACTACTTTTCTCCATCTATGTGTTGGTCATGGGCATGCTAATTTCAGCCGTCATAAATGAGCCTATATCCGGTGTGATAATCCTCATCATTGGCGTCCCTGTGACTGCAATATATCTCGCATTGGCGATAGGGGGGGTGATCATTTCTGGGCTATCACGAAAAAATCTACCAGAAAAAAATGGACAGAGCGAACTCGGGACGGTCAGTCCTCCCCCTGCTCAAATCAAACTCGGGCCGGTGACACTTCAAGAACTGCCATCGAAACAAAAAAGGGCCATAAAAAGGATAATTTTCTTATTAATCGCCGTATATTTTTTCGGTCTACCGATTCTTGAGATCTCCCTTAACCAGGGATGGATTTGAAATTTTTTTACTCTGGCAACTTGTGCTTACCTTGGGGGACTAAGGTATGTCCAGGTACTACGGTATATTCCAAATCCAACTTGGGGCCATTGGATAGTTAAACGACATTTTACTTGTAGGTTGCCTTGGTTGTAAGAGGGCGTGACAAATTTAATCCTTAAGTTGCCTCCCAGTATACGTTAGGGAGGGGGCTGAATTGCAAACCAAGGAGATTTCAAACAAAAGTGGCCTGTTTGCATTGGGCCTCCTTTTTGTGGCACCGGGAATCGGTGCTGGACTGATCATGGTCGTACTAGGATTTACCCAGACCATCGAGCCGTTCTTACTCACCAATTACAGGTATGGACTGGTGGTTGAAGGCGCAGCCCTTGCCCTCCTAGGTGCCATCGGAGGTTTAACAACATCCTTGTCGGTTATTCTTCTGACGAAGACCCCGATTAAATTCGTAATCGATGAAAAATACATACAATCGGTACTGCCTGGGGGGTTGATATCCAAATCATCCAGTTTTATTGAGAGGTACCCTAGGGAGGGGATTACAAGCATAGAGTTAGAAGAGGTAGTTTCTCATGACGATGAGGGCGGGCAATCTGTAACATATTCCGCCAGGCTCATAGGATTCTATGGGACAAATGTCGGGACGTTAAGAGGAATAACCACTACAGCAATCGCCGAGGAAATAGCTGAAACAATTGATGTCGAGATTGTACGAAGGTTTGACTGAAAGGCACTTGATTATGCTACGAGCACTACCCCTATTCCTCTGTGGGCGTGGACCACTTTCAACGAGGTCAACTTCTCAATAGATTCTGCTTCGTAGGGCGGAAGCGTCAGATCTTGGAAAATCGTGATAAGAACTCCCAAGCTATTCCGTTGGTATCTACAGTGCCACCATTCCCGGGAAAAATGTCGTAACTTTCCTCATACGGGTTGTGGTCCGCTGCGTACAATGTAACCAAGGATACTTCTGAGCCGTTATCACAGTTGGTAAACGACTGAACTGAGTAGAAAATTGATGGCTGATTGGAGTTCGGCCCCATCCCCTCGCAGTTGTTCATCTCAGCCCACTGAAGCAAATTCTGGATTGCGCCATGCTCTTGAGCCTCAACGTTCGGTAGATGTATCGCATCGTTGGAATAGAGAATGATCTGATCCTCCAGCCCATGGATTTCCATGATGGGTATGGGGGAGTAGTATGGCTTGGGATCCTCTAGAAGGTAGTAGGACATGCACGCAACGGCGGCGAAAATATTGCTATGCTCGTTCGCCATTTTTTGACTCAACGAACATCCATTGGACCAACCCGTGAGATATATTCTGCTTTGATCGATTGAATGGTTGGCCACCACTCTTTCGACAATTTCAATCACCAATCCTGAGTCATTTAACCCAAGATTCCCAGCAGTACTACAACAGTATCCGGAGTTCCAAGAATTGTCGTGCCCCTGAGGCCAAACCGCGATGAAACCGTTCTCGTCAGCAAGGTCATCGAACTCAGAAAGGTCACGTTGATCCTGCATCGTCAGTGTATTGCCGTGTAGATCTATCACCAATGGAACCTCATGGGACAGGTTAATCGTGGTTGGGAGGTAGACATTCCAACATCTCTCCATATCTTCATGCTCCATGCATTCGATGTAATCCATCCCTTGAAACGTCCCCTCAGTCCCCCCCTCGTCAGAGATTTCGCTTGGGCCATCGCTGTTGCCCAGACAGCCGATCGAGCATAGCGACGCCAATGACAGCACAAGCAGATTCGTTAATGCCCTGCCCTCCATGATTAGCGCTGCAGGTGTTTGAAGATTAAACTCTCTCAAAGGACGCTGCTAAGCCAAAGCTCGCAGCTAAGATTCAGTTTGCCTCAGTTGCCAATATCCTTCACGACAGGGCCAAATTGCACCTTATCTACGGGTTGCAGAGGCAAGGTCCCCTGATCGAGCCCCCTCGGTGACGACGTCAATTCCGGTCAGCGCCTCGATTCCCAACTCGGTTATCGAGAGGGATACCTTCAATCCCGAGCGTTTTCTCTCAACCATGTCCCAATCAATTAGGGATCGAATGTGGTATGAGAATACCTGGGGGGAAACTCCCAATCCCTTGGCCATCTGAGAGCCACTAGATCCTCCCAAATCCATGAGATCGGCTTGATTTAGGTGCATCAGAATCGATCGTTTTATCGAATTTTTACTGAAATTGATATCCAGAACTAGGCTGGAAAATTGGGCATCCTTGGGCACTGAATCGGCAAAAAATATCAGAAGCCGCCCATCTCTCCGTGACCAAATTCTACCTTCCTTCTCCAATTTATCGAGATGATATGTAGCATGATTGTTGCCCAAATCTGAAAGACGTGTTAGAGCTGAGAGATGAATTCCCGGATTGCTCTCAATATACCCATAGAGGCGCCCCCTCTGGAACTCTCCATCTTTGGTTCTGCGAGCCAACCCGAAAATCATAGGAAGCCCCAACCCTATTTTCCTTGATGCTGACCATCTTAATGGTTCGACGGAATATACCGTTCCAGCAGCAAGAATTGTCGTCGAGCCAGTTGCTACCACTTGAATTACGACTGGGTTTAGGACCATCTCTTGTTGGATCGGTCCTCGTTTGTCTGGAAGGGGGATGGGCAGGGCCTCGCATCTTCCGTCTCCATTCAAATCCATTGGAACGCTGTTTTGATCCATCGGTGAGGACCCACATAGAATCTCATCCAAATCACTCCAGCCATCTTCATCGGCATCCCTGTCCAGACTATCACAGACCCCGTCCCCGTCAAAATCATTGGGCGTGGAGTCCACTAAGAGTGGGTCTGAACCACAGATTTGCTCGATAAGGTCCCACCAACCATCGTTGTCATCATCTGCGTCAATGTAATCGCAGATTCCCGATGAATCGGTATCTTGAGGAACATCCTGCCCGTTTAGTGGGTCGGTTCCACATGATTCTTCGTGGTAATCTGTCCATCCATCATCATCACTATCCGAATCTTCTGCTGAGACATTGAAGCTCGACACGACCAGCAACAATGCCAAGGCGGGCAAGATCGGGGATAGGCGGTCCATGGTTCATTCTCACGTGATGGTTCAGAGGTTATTAGCACAGGTGTTTCCAACCGCAGATGCATGTGTTCCATCTGGGCAGATTGCGTTGGTCCATGTAACGCCTGTAATGTCCGCAGGTCCGTATGATGGGTTTAGGTATGCAAGTCTTGCACCGGTCAGGTCAGCACCGGTCAGGTCAGCATACCTTAGGTCAACATCGTACATCCATGCATTCGTCAGGTCGGCACCTGATAGATTGACCATCAGCCAATCACTCCCGCCATACATGAAAGCACCTGTAAGGTTAGCACCGGACAAATCGCTGTATCTGAATTCTGTGTAGGCTAATTGACTACCAACGAATAATGCGTCGCTGAAATCACTTTGTCTCCATACTCCTTGGTGCATTTGGGCTCCGGAAAAATCAGTGCGGTGGAATGTTGAAAAGATACCGTCTGCACCAACCAGACTTGCGTTAACGAAGCTTGCATCGGAGAAGTTGGAATAAGTCAAACTAGCATTATCCAACATCGCAAAATCAAAAATTGGTGGATCCATTTGTACCCCCAAACCATTATTGAAATTGAATAGTTGTGCCCCTCGGAAATCTAGGAAAGAGAAGTCATTGATCGCTCTAGTTTCATTTAATCTGCTCTCAAGATCTAAAATCGATGCTTCTAGATTTGACTGAAGTGATTGTAGAGATTGTTGCAATGAGGCGATTTGAGAACTGTAGTCTTCGTCTTCAAAATCAGTCATTATCAGGGTAACCTGGTTAAGTGAGTCTTGGCTAATCTGCAGGCTGTCCTGTAGGCCGTTCATCGAGGCTAATAGATCCTCGAAAGATGCCGCATTCGTCGCATTGATTTCTTCCAGAAACTGGCTATTTGCAATCGCCGCTGCCTCAATGGCGGCCATGTAGTCCGATTCCATGTCTGCCAATGACTCAAGGCTATACTCCTCTAGCTCTTGAATTGCTTGCATATTTGCGTGTTCAATCTGTGAAATTGATGCTAATAGGTCAGAATTTTTCTGCTCTTGCTCAGCTAGTAATATCGTCAACTCCCGTTGGGATTCTTCAAGTCCATCAATTCTGGAGTCCCTATCGATCTCGATGTCATCACCCGAGGATACGCATCCAGCTAGGATGGGAACAAAAAATAGCAATACTAAGGCCACAGATACTTTTTTCATGATGCCCTTTTCAAGAATATGCAAATAAGTAAATTGGGTCGTTTTTTTTATACAGCGCAACAGTTGAGAGTACGGCAGAAAATATTCTAATCATCCCCAAGGTGGAGGTAACCGCCAATCCCCATCAATCCCAGTATGGACGAGAGGACTATTGTCACGGTCAAATCGTTGTAACCATAGCTCACTACCTCTCCCGCGTTGTAGTGCAAGACGAAGAAGACAATCACCGTAACAGAGGAGATCATGGAGAGCATTGCCAA
The DNA here is from genome assembly GCA_011523055.1 of Methanobacteriota archaeon. GTDB lineage: Archaea > Thermoplasmatota > Poseidoniia > Poseidoniales > Thalassarchaeaceae > MGIIb-N1. Next base: position 877 of record WTHQ01000002.1, on the reverse strand, counting down.
CCCCCTCCCCTTGACGAACAAACCAGTCGATAGAGCCATTGTCGCTAGGGACATCGAGAACAGTCCAAATGTCTCTTCGTAGAATACGTCTCGATCAGTTGGGTCATCATAGGCGTTCTTTGAGGCGTCCTCGGCATCTAGGTAATTCCCAGTCCCAAGCAGTAAGAAAATAGTCCCGATTGTAATCAACCACCATTTTGGATGCAAGTAAGCCTTTATGCCCATGGAGATAAATACAATCCCAGGGACATTATGGTTTTGGTCGTGTCCCAGTGAAATCGAACCATTTCAGAGATAACAAGGGGAGAGTAGGTAAATACGATGCCAAAGTAATTTCGAGTATGGTTCGGAGCTGGCAGCATGCAGTAGGCGTGATCGGTGTGGGAAACATGGGGGCAGCTCTTGTAAGGGGTATCGCTAATCAGGCGGAGGGCCCATCTAGGTCAGTTGCCATATGCGACCTAGACCAAGATCGGGTGGACAGCCTGTGCAAAGATCTGGGTGTCGAGGGCATGTCTGACGCAAAGTCGGTGGCATTATCTTCGGAATTGGTGATACTGGCAGCCAAACCTCAGAATTTGGGAGCAATACTCGAGCAGATTTCAAAATCGATTGACCCAGATCAAACGATAATGAGCATAATGGCAGGAGTCACAACTGATGCATTGGAGAGGGGCCTGGGGGGGAACCCTCGAGTGATTAGGGTTATGCCAAATCTCCCTGCCTTGGTGGGGCAGGGCATCAGCGTATATTGTGGGGGCCTGCACGCAGAAGCCCTCGACTTCCAGAGGGCTGAGGAGGTGTTGAATGCAGTCGGCGTCTGCATACAAGGGCCAGAGGAATTGATGGATCCTGTCACCGCACTAAGTGGGACCGG
>WTHQ01000014.1 GCA_011523055.1 Methanobacteriota archaeon | reverse complement strand
AAATGCTGGCGCAGCATACGTTGCTGCAGGTGATGCTGAAGTTGCTCCAATGGATAATCCAGAAGACTATCAGTATGATATTGACGTTTCTGAAGTGGCTGAGTTATGGCGTCGTGGTAGCGTGGTTGGCAGTTGGTTGCTTGACCTTACCGCTGATGTACTACGCGGCGATAGAGAGCTTAGCAAGTTTGATGGGGGAGTTAGCGACAGTGGTGAGGGTCGTTGGACTGTTCACGCTGCTGTGGATCTTGGCGTACCCGCTCCTGTTATCAGCGATGCGCTATACGCAAGATTTGAGTCACGAAGACTTGGAAAATTCGCAAACAAAGTCCTAAATGGTATGAGAGCAATGTTTGGAGGACATGACGTAAGATGAAACCTACTGAGAATTACGAACAACTACTTGAGCGTTTTACAAAACGAACTGCTCAACTAGCTGCTAGAGCAGAAGAACTGTATGATTCTTATGCTGAGTATGTCAAGATTGAAGATGATCTCAGACGATTAGAAGGATCTCGTCAAGCAGTAGAATATCTAGCATATGGTAAACTGCCTGGTGATGGCAATCATGACGGAATGAAGGATCATGAACCTAGGTGACTTCTTACTTTGGATCGCACTACCCTTTGTATGTGCCACCCTCACATTTGGACGACTTAAAGGTGAAAATGACTATTATGACTCAGACGACTACAACGGAAACGGAACCGCCCATTAGTGCAGGTATTGTTATCTTTGGTGCGACAGGCGACCTTTGTAAGAAGAAACTAATTCCAGCACTATACAAACTCTGGTTGAAAGATCTTTTGCCAGAAAACTTTTTAATTACTGGTTGCTCTAGGAGAGATCCTGGAGTACAAATTTGGAAAGAATCTCTTGGTTATTATCCTGATGAGTTTCTACATCATCTAGACTATATCTCAGCGGACTTAGACAATGTTGATACTCTCCGTCACCTTCCTGATTACCTTCACGATAATACTTACTTTTTATCTGTTCCCCCAGAAAGGTATGCTAACGCAATTATCAATCTCAAAGAGGCGGATAAACTCAATGACCCCGAAAGATCGCGTGTGGTTATTGAGAAACCCTTTGGGTACGATTATAAATCTGCTGATAATCTACAGTCTGTGGTGGAGCGATATCTACGCGAAAAACAAGTATATCGCATTGACCATTATCTTGGCAAAGATACTGTTAATAACATACTTGCTACTAGGTTTAGTAATATATTTTTGGAACCACTTTGGAATCGTCAGTACATAGAAGAGGTTCAAATCTTTGCGACTGAAACTATTGGTTGTGAAGGACGTGCTCAGTATTACGAAACTGCTGGTGCTGTAAGAGATATGCTACAAAATCATATCTTGCAGGTGTTGGCACTTATCGCTATGGAAGCACCCTGTCGCATGAATGCCAGGGAATTAAGACGTGAGAAGACAAAAGTTCTCGCTGCCACTAGACTCGGAACAAATCTTATCCTAGGACAATACGATGGCTACCGTAATGAAGAGGGCGTTGATCCTCGCAGTAGTACTCCTACCTATTTCGCTGGTACTTTATTCGTCAATAACTGGCGTTGGGAAGGAGTTCCTTTTAACGTAATGACTGGAAAAAACATGCCTTATGGGTGTGTTGAAGTAGTCATTAAACTCAAAGCACCACCGCTAAAATTATATGAAGGAGAAGTTAACGATCGTATTGTCATGCGCTTACAACCTAATCCTCATCTGGACATTCGTATGGACATTAAGTCACCTGGGCTCAATGACGACCTGGAGTTGGCAACTCTCACCCACGACTATCCACAGGACAGAGCAATAGACGGATATGAAAAACTTCTTTACGATGCTATTCACGGAGACCAGTCTCACTTTGTACATGCGGAAGAAGTGATGGAGTCATGGAGAATCGTTGATGATCTCCTTTGTACTGGTAGTAGTTGTCCTATTCGTACTGTTCCCTACCTATACATGCCTGGTGCATGGGGACCTTCACATAAAACACAATTCATAACTGATTGGGATTATCCAGCATGAAAAAAGATGACGAGGAAAAGAAAAAACGAATAGAACAGATCAGTAAACATCTTCATCCACATGACGATGAACCCGATCCTACTGCTTACATGGGAAACTACAACTTCCCACAGATGCTGTTTGCTTTCTGTCTAGGATTTGTCACCATGTTTGTTTTATCAGTCAATGAGATAAACAATTTCAAAGGTTGTCCACTACCTGAGTATTTCCAAAATGAATCACGTTCAGCTCCTGGTTAGATCTGTTATGCAAACCCCGTGGTGCCTTGGCGTCATGGGGTTCTTTCTTGTGTTCGTTCCTATCATAGGAATGCACCTTGTCCATAAATATGGATGGGAACATTGGGAACCGTTCACCAAGAAACATGTACAGGGAGAACCACCTACAGAAGAAGAGTGATGAATGTGCTCGCCTTTGGAGGGAGTGGGAATCTCTGTGGCGAAAAAAGATTTAGGTGCGCCAGAGGCGAGAAAAGCATGGTGTAAATGTTGTGATGAGTTCAGCATAATGTGCCATCAAGAGGCAGTAAACAATCCTAGATATAATCAGTTGAAATCGGATTGGAATGAATCTCCTCCTCCGCCCACTAAATGATGTCAATGATGTAACTTGGAGCATTGTCATTTCACTCATCATTCTTTTGATGGGTGTTGGTTATGTCATCTATATCATACTTACATATGATGATTAAGTTATAGTATAAAAATCTTAATTATTCGTTACACTATTTTTTCCTACATACGGTATAATTCATATTGTAGCTGAGTGTAACAA
>WTHQ01000028.1 GCA_011523055.1 Methanobacteriota archaeon | reverse complement strand
TAGAGTACATCTGGCTAGATGGTTTTGAACCGACACAAAGTCTGAGGAGCAAGACGATGATTAGGAGCAATTTCGGAGGCACAGTCGACGAGTGCCCGATGTGGTCATTCGATGGGTCTTCCACGCTTCAGGCGGAGGGAGGTGACTCAGACTGCCTGTTGAAACCGGTCTTCATATGCCCGGATCCAGATAGGCTCAACGGATACTTGGTGATGTGCGAGGTGCTCAATGCAGATGGGTCACCTCATCAAACAAATGGAAGGGCTACCATCGAAGAAGACGACGACGACTTCTGGTTCGGATATGAACAAGAGTACTTCCTCTGGGATCCAGAGACGAATTTGCCTCTGGGCTTCCCGCGGGACCAAACTCCACAAGGCCAGTTCTACTGCTCAGTCGGAGGCAAGAATGCCTTTGGTCGAGACATAATTGAGGCACACCTGGACATGTGCCTGGATGCGGGATTGAATGTGGAAGGAATCAACGCCGAGGTTGCAGTAGGGCAGTGGGAATACCAGATATTCGCTAAGGGCGCCAAGGAAGCCGGAGATCAGATATGGGTATCGAGGTATCTTGCAGAAAGAAACGCTGAGAAGTACGGGCTCTCTATAGAGTGGCACCCAAAACCACTTGGAGCAACTGATTGGAATGGATCAGGAATGCATGTAAACTTTAGCGATGGGAAGATGAGAGACGAAGGTGGAGAGGAGCTGATGAGTCAGATTTGTGAGGCCTTTGGAAAGAATATCAAAGCCCACATCGACGTATACGGGGCTCACAACGAGCAGAGGTTGACTGGGTTGCACGAGACTCAATCAATTCATGAGTTCTCTTACGGGGTATCGGATCGGGGAGCCTCGATAAGAATCCCAATAGGAACCATCGAAGATGGATGGAAGGGGCGACTGGAGGATAGAAGGCCAGCATCCAACGGCGATCCTTACAAGATAGGCGCGGCGGTCATCAAGACAACAAAGTCCTCCTACAAGTGAGAAAGGTCAACCTTCTCGATTTAGGCTCATTAGTAGATGAAAAATTACTTCGAATGAGCTCGAGAAGTCGGATCCCGATTCTTGGATTTTCTGCTTCACCTCATTGACGGGGAACCACCTCAATTCCGAGACCTCGCTTCTATCGTAAGAGAAGGGCCCGTTTGCAATAACCCGATAAGCCCACGTGAACTCATTCTGAGTCTCATAAGAGGCCTCAATCTTGAACATCTTTTCGGGAGCAACATCTAACTTCAGACCAATCTCCTCTTCTGCTTCGCGGACCACACAGTCATCATAGCTCTCTCCGGAGTCTAGGTGACCTGCCACTGATGAGCACCATCTTCCTGGAGCTTCATCTTTGTTCATAGATCTCTTCTGCAATAGCAATCGACCAGAGTCATCGAACACCAATAGGTGGACCGACCTGTGAAGAAGGCCGAGTTGGTGAATCTCGCTCCTGGTGGACTTTCCAATGACTCTGTCGAACTTGTCCACGACATCCAAGACTTCGCCTCCAATCATGTCTCTAACAACCCCTGTGCCAGGGAGGTAACCTCATCAGCGCACCCCCAAGATAGGGTGACGCCCGCCCCTCCATGCCCATAATTGTGGATAATCACACTATCCTCTGATCTTTCGACTTCAAGTCGAACCTCATTTCGAGAGGGCCTCAGACCCACGGCCTCACCGATTATCTTGCTTCTGTCGAGTTCAGGCCATAGAGCGGAGCATTTCTGAAGAATTTCCAGTGTGTCCTCCTTCCTGATTTCTTCATGCCAATCGCCCCTCTGCGCAGTTCCCCCAAGTACAGTGACATCTCTTCTCGGTATGGTGTAAATCAGGTTCTCAGGGCGTTGGTCAAATCTGCCGAAACCAGGGTCTTGGTCGATGTATATTATCTGCCCTCTTACAGGCACGATGTTTTCGTCCCGACATAGATCCCTGGCGCCAAGTCCAGTGCAGTTAACCACCAATCTGCTGTTAATATCCGATAGGCTGGCGATATTGGTCAATTCAATGTCGCCACCGAGCGAGAGAAATCTTTCCATGAGCCAAGGAAGGTAATGTCCCATTTCTATCACTGGCGCCTCTATTTCCCAACCATGCTGATAGCCCTCTATGACCTCGTCCTGCCTGATTGCCCTGAAGTGGGAGATGTCACCTGCCCACCCTGGTGGGGGACATGGCTCCACGAGATACTCCACGCCCTTTCTCATGGTGATGAACCCCAATCGAAGATCTTCCTTCAATCTCAGTAGCTCGTAGTATGTCTCAACGGACCATCTCGTGGTTTTCTCAACTGGCTCAGCGAGGAAGGGGTACCACCAAGCCGCAGCGATGTCGGATACTGTGTGTGGAGTGACATCCTTGGATAGGATACGGGTTTCTAATCCTGATTCAAGAAGCCTGATGCCACAACTGAGGCCGATGACGCCCGCGCCGACTACTGTACAGCCTTGGAATCCCATTCTGGCTGCTAACAGCATCAGGGGAAAGACTCTTTCTATTGCTACAGATGCGTTAGGTTTGGAGAGGGAAATGCCGAAGATGAGGAGGCCGAAAGGAGGTTGGTTCATCCCGAAGAAGAGGAGAGTTAGAAGAGGGCCCAAGGTCCAGCCATCTGAAAAGGGGCTACCCCCATGTCCGTCATGCGGGCAATGGTCCATGCAAAAGGATGAGATCAGAAATGAGTTGTTCTGTGGCGCTTGTGGTACTACCTCATAACCCGGCAGTTCCAATATCCAAGCCCTCCTCCGGTACCACGTCGCAGTGATGAGGACACCAGCCGGGCCGATTGGGCACTGAGTGATGGGCGCTCTGAGCGACGAGGTGATTAGATGGAGTGGAGAGGGCCAGATGGAAGGCTACACGTCCCTGCCCCCACTGTTAGCTTATCAGAAATGAAAAACGAGATACTGGTCTTCTCGAAGGGGAGTCCCTGGAGAATTTACTTTAGGATGATGATGGTGGTGTTCCCGGCATTTTTCCTCCTGTATACCGTATTGATGATTGTTATCGGCCTTATCGAATGGGACCCAATTACAGTTATCTCCGCCAGCCTAGTGAGTATGCCGCCAATTCTAATCGCACTTCGAATCACTAGGCCTCCGATCATACAGCTCTGGAACCTAACTCCTGCTGATGGAGGAAGTACTTTGCACAATAGGGGGCCATTGCCTGCATTGACCACACCAATTCCAACTCGGATGGAACGTCACCTACTCAGGGATGGAACGCCTTTGGAATTCCCCGTCTCTAAATGGCCATGGGCCATATTCGCTATTTGTGTGGTAATTGGAACACTCTTGTCTTTGTGGATATCGACCTCTGGAGGCTCCTTAATCCCAATCCTTGCCTTTGGGGTATTTGCGATACCCTTGTGGATCGTAGGATTCTCGATACCAGTTCTTGCGTGGTGGTCCTTTGCATGCAGTAGGTTGAGAATTCCAGCGAGGCGTGTGGAGGCAGAGGCATGGTTGGCAGCAGGAATGATAAGCGCCTTCCCAGCCTTTATCCTAAACTCATTAGCAGTCCCAGAATTGATGCCAAAATATTGGTCTGATGAAGAGGCGTTTTTTACGATGGTTGCGATAGGCGCCCCGATAATCGAAGAAACATTCAAAGCTACTGTACTGCTTTTTTTCCTAGGTTCCATGAGGAGTGACAGATCGGGCTTCCTCGTCGGTTTTAGCATTGGGCTGGGCTTTGCGATGATAGAGAACCTGCAGTACATCGCAGTTTCATTGTTCGGAGGGCCAGCGGAACTTGCTGTGACAACACTGGTTAGAGGGATCGGTTCCATCCCAGCCCATGCCCTGTGGACTGGAATCGTCGGCTCTGCTGTTGGAGGTTTTTTGAGAGGATCTGAGATAAATCAAATTGCCGAAGAAAGCTCAATTTCTACTCAGATCAAAATTATCAATGTGGTGGAGTCGATGGGCATAGACATTGACGGTGATGGAACGTCAGGGGGATTCAAGCAAAGCAGGAAACTACTGAAGGGCTACGATCCCAAAGAAGAGTGGTTTATCTCAGGATCCCGGGTGTTGGAAACCATCGATCAGGCAAGCGGCCAATCCTTCCAGAGGAGCGTCAGGGCATCCTTCCTTATTGCGGTAGCAGGCCATTGCGCCTGGAATGGACTCTCTGTCGGAGTAATCAATTTGAGTAAGGAAATGGGGCTTAATGAGGCTGCGTCGTTATTTATTTCACTTGCAACAATCTCAGTAATGGTGGCGACTGTGGTGCTACTGACCTTCAGAGAGCTGCGAACTCATTCACCTCGACAATAATGTCTTTTTTCCTGCATTTGTCATGGAATCATTATTGATCACCGTATCGTAGCAATGCTCGTGGACATCACGGAGGAGGCGATCGTACTGATCATGATAGGGTCGCTACTAGCTGTTTGCATCGTCACTCGGGCTTTGGACAGAGGAGGGTTATTGGCTGCGACATTGATAGGTTCCGTCATAGGTTTCCTCGGACACTGGACCTGGTTAGCACTATTGATTTTCTTTCTTCTATCTGCATCAATCGCGACACGTTGGCGATACGAAGAAAAAAAGGAAATGGGCTTCGCAGAGGCGAATGAAGGGTCAAGAGGTTGGAGAAACGCTGTTGCGAATGGTGGCGTTCCCGCAATTGTGGTTTTCCTGCACAACATCATGGGGGAGCCGGGATGGGGGGCTATTGCCGTGTCCTGCAGCGTCGCTGTTGCGATGTCAGATACACTGGCCTCTGAGATAGGGGTCATGGATAGCCGCACCAGGAGTATAATATCACTCCGGGTCGTGCCCACCGGCTCGAATGGTGGCATGTCCCCCACGGGCATGCTCAGCTCGGCTGTGGGGTCCGTTCTACTCGCAGTCGCGGCACTGGGCCTGATCCCCGATGGCTTCTCCTGGTCGGACCTGGGGGCCATCGGCATAATCTCCTCAGTCGGGTGGATAGGCTGTCAGGTCGACTCGGTCCTTGGCGAGACCTTGGAAAATCGGGGCTATCTCGGAAAACACTCGGTCAATTTCACAGCCACTGCATTAGGAGGTCTTCTCGGAATCGCTTCGTTTTATGTCGTCTAATGACATCACACAACCAAGAATTGAACTGCTCACCCCACGACCCCGGGCCATGAGGACAAGCCCATTGGCCATGGTTGCCATTGCGGCCGCCTTGCTGATGATGTCATCCGCTTCTGTTGGTGCCCAGGACAACAGTGGGCCGGGTTTGGAATGGGTACTTCCTGACGAGCACAGGCTTTTCTTGAATGGGGTGGATGGTCAGGCGACCATAGACAGGGAGTGGCCAATGGTGACTGGCATTCCCGAAGGCGACATTGAATTCGACAAATCATCCTCCGTCCTACCGACTTCATTGTTCGATGTATCGTCGGGCCCCTTGCTAGGTCCCGTAGGTATTGATGGGAACGTCACTGTGGAATTATTCGCATCCCTTTCAACTAAATCTGATGCTTGCAAATTGTCTAACATCCTCCCCGGCTCCCCCCTCGGAGCCACCACCACGTTCTACGTGACGCTTACGATGGGGTCCTATGTGATTCTGGACCAAGAACCAACTCAGACCATCGTCATGGACGAGTCGTTTGCCGCCCCACATCTCTTTTCAGCATCAACACAGAATGTCAACACCAGTCTTGGACCCGGAGATACAATCAGACTAGAGGTATCAGTTCTACACGAGTGCGCTCAGACAGGGCACGTGTATTGGGGAACATTTGACGCCCATTCCGGGATAATTATCGAGGGAGATGTCCTGTCACCGGGCCTAGAGCACACCGTAGACCCAAACAGGATCGTTAGGATAGAAATGAACCCCTCTTCACCATGGGGGGAGTCCGATTACGCTACTCAAACAGTTGACGTTGTTGGGCCAATTGATGATTGGTCTGACATGGTCCACTCATTCTACGATGAGGACGCTAGAGTCGACCATTTCGAGGATCCTCACGGGTCGGCAGTGGGCGAATCCAACTCAACTTTGAGGACTTGGAGCCTATCTGACCCCCTAGAACCCGGCCGATATATGATCGATGTGTGCATTCAGCTGGCTGACAGGCCGTACTCGGAGAAGTGTGAGGCCTATGCAGTTTTGAAATTCGAGGTCGAAGAAGACTCTGCGCCTTTGTTGGCCTCTTCAGTTGCAGCAATATTGATCCCGCTTGCGATGGCAGGTGGTATATTGTCCAGCCTGAGGTACTCTCTCCTGCCCACACCGGTCTATGGCGTCCTAGTTTTGATGGCCTTGGCCGCATCAGCTCCTGCGCACTCCTTGGGGCCGATCGACCACGACCCAATCAGAGGGGATATCCACCCCCCTTCGTTCACATTGCTAAGTCACTCTGGGGGCTCACTCTCTACAGATGAGGCCTTGGCGGGCCACGATGCCCTCGTGGTCGGGATCTTCGTACCAGGCTCCCCCAACGCACTCACACAATACAATGATTTCACCCTGGCCTCAAATCTAGATGATAGCAAAATTGCCTTTCTCCAAATAGCAACGTCCCCCGACCTATTGGCGATTGATGTCGACAACTACGCAACCTACATCAATGAATCATGGCCAATACTCCTAGACACATCAACGCAATCCGCTGGAAAGAGCCTCCCAAGCGGCCCCACGGACGCTGTCGTGATTCTGGATTCCAATGGTTTTGTTCTGGATTGGAGCCCTCGGACCATGTCGAGCACCCAGATACTGGATATAGCCTCGAATTCTGAGAAGGGCGCTTTCATGGGCATAATAGAATTGCTCGCGCTTGCATTCACGCTTTCCTTCCTGCCTCTCCTGCTCATCGCACTGCCAAGGAGTAGGGACACTAGGGACCCTTCGGAGGGAGAGTTCCCAGGGACTGGAGCCTTGATTACCTTGTTTTTCTCAGCGATCGGCTTCGGATTGTGGTTCGCCCCTATTTCCATTGTCGTTGGCACAATCGGGCAATCGACGTGGCTGCCCTCGACTATCGCGATGGGGGCACTCGTGATTGCTGCAGGATTGAGGGTATCCTCTAATGGCGAGATAGGAGTGATGAGAGCCCTCGCGAACTGGTTGCACTCCATGCTCTCGGAGCCTCTGCGAGGCTGGACGTCGCAAGAAGAGGCCTCAGACGATCTCCACCTTGGTCTATGGGTGGCCATCGTAGTGATGATCTCTGATCCCACCCTAGTGATCCAAGGGATCCTATCTGAATCAAATACGCCCTTGGTGGGCCCATTGGTCTCAATCGTAGTATTCTCGGCTTTTTCCCTCGTCGGGGGGGCCATCTCCCTCTCCCTGAGGTTATTGGTCTCCCTGAGCGGCGATATTGGGCGAATCCTCGGCCCAATGTCCATTAGGATAAGGGCAAAGACCTGGGGCATTGGCCTAGTATCGATTGGAATATGGTGGATGATCCGGGATTCACTGCTTGCCTTCACGACGGTGCTGTGACAACCGTGACCATCATAAGGGTCCTACCACCCGTGAGTACTACCCAATGGGGGTATAGTATAACCTGGTAGTACTGTGGGCTCCAGTTGCACGGGAATGACGACGTGTGGGTTTCCTGATGGATATGATGACCAACTGGAGCACCGACCCGTCGCGACCCGAGAGCACGCATCAACTAGGTGCGTGCTGAGCGGAAGAAACCCGCTAGTCTGGGTTCAAATCCCAGTGCCCCCACCAAATCCAAGCTTACCAGGCCACGCATGTTGATGCGGTACTTCATATCCATGAACCCTCTAGCCTCGGTACCATGGCAGGCTTCTCAGACAGGGCTAGGGCCATCAAGCCCACTGGAATAAGGAGGATGTTCGACCTGGCAGGCGACGACGCAATACAGTTTGGACTTGGAGAACCTGACTTCCAGCCACCTCCCGTAGCCATAGAGGCCTTTCACAGAGCAATGCTCGATGGTAGGAACAAGTACACATCGACAGGGGGGCTGCCGGAACTCAGAAGGAAGATCGCCGAGTCCTGGTCTCACCTTGAGGAAGGCCTGGATGAATCGAGCGTATGCATGACGATGAGCGGTACGAATGCGCTCTTGGACATCTTCCTGGCAATTGTCAACCCAGGGGACGAGGTCCTGATCCCTGAACCTTACTTCCCTTTGTACCCCCCAGACGTTGTGATTTGCGGCGGAAATGCGGTGACGTACCCGTGTAGATTCGAGAAAGAATTCGTCCCAAAGATCGAGGATTTGGAGTCACTAGTGACTGAGAGGACGGTTGCTGTCCTGTACAATTTCCCAAGTAACCCCACGGGTGCAACCGTCACCCCCAGTCAACGGGACCTACTTGTCGCCTTCGCCAAAAGACACGATCTGTGGATAGTCACCGACGAGGTCTATGACAAGATTGTCTATGACGAGCCCCATGTATCGTTCCTCGGCGCTGGGTATGACAAGGTGATCATGCTCAACTCGTTTTCCAAGACATTCGCCATGACTGGTTGGAGAATTGGATATGTGCTTTCGCCGAACAAAGAAGCCATGGAGCAAGTCACAAAAATGCAATACTATGTGACTGCTTGCTCGAATGATGCCATGCAGTATGCTGTCTTGGAAGCGATGGAGAGGGCCCACTGGTATCCGGACCATATGCGAATTGAATTCCAAGCGAGAAGGGACCTAATCACGAGGAGGTTGAATGGCATGGACGGGGTCACCTGTCATACGCCAAAGGGAGCATTTTACGTATTCCCGAGATTCGAAATGCCCGGACTGAATAGTGAGCAGCTGGCCTTTGAAATGCTGAATGAGGGAGTCCTGTGCAGCCCAGGCTCGGCATTTGGTTCCGCAGGGGAGGGACATTTGAGGTTCGCCTACACGATTTCGGAATCTGAAATCGACCGGGGCATGGACAGGGTAGAGGCAGTGACAAAGAGGCTCAGGGGCCTTTCTCAGGATAGCTGAACTCATCGCTGACCCCCTCAGGCAACAGTTCATCCCTCATGTTTCCCACCATCTTGCTTGGATCCATCCACTCTGGAATCTCATAGCCGCCCGCAAGGACGGAGATCGTAGTGAACGTAGCAACAGGCAAGACTCCCATTGCGACGATAAGGTCAACTAACGGGGTGCCGTCCGCACCTTGCTCAATCGGTAAGATCTCTTCCAGGATAAGGATGTCAAATTCGATGGTTTGATCGGTGAGATCAATGCCCATCACACCAAGGAAAAATATCAAAATTAATCTTGCGACGAACCAATAGACTATGACAGGCAACACCCATGATAACTGGGCAGTCCTTCCGAGGAATCGCCTCATGACAGTGGCGGGCACCACCAGCTTGTCTGAGTAAGCGACTTGAATCCTCAAACCGATCCATAGTGAAGCCAAGTAGACCAAACTCACTAGTTCCAAGGTGGAACCCTCTCTGAACAACTCCTCAGGAAGGTACTCGATAGAGAGAATAGGGAGGGCGATGAGTATCGCCTGAATTGGGATAGCAAGAGTCTGCAGCCCCCCATGGATGAATATAAGATCGAACCGATCTCTTTGCCTGGAGGTTATCGTCGCCAGTTGACCAAAGGGGCTCATGGAAAGCTCCGTAGAAGACCGGTCAACCCTTCTAGAATCCCTGCTCCTGCCCCTAATTCCCATCGAGGCGAGCCATCCACCTCTCAGGGCCACCGTGGTTGGCATCCAGCCGCTCATTGAGGTTGCCAAAATGAGTGAGATGACCCCATAGAACAACCCAGTCCAGCAGATCCACGGGATCAGATCCCAACGGAAGAGGAGGTAGGGGCTGCCCTCGGTCCAACCTGTCTCGATGAAACTAGTGAGCCCGAAAATAACAATGGGAACGAATGAAACTTGACCCAGGACCACGAGCATCAGAAACGCCCTATGTCGGCTTTCCTGGGCAAACATGCCAATGCCCCGGAGAAGTCGAAGGGATAAGTGCTTCATCCCATAGAGGGCTTGCAAGCACAATTGGAGGGAGATGTTTCAAGATCCGGAAAGCACCCATCAGGTGAGAACCTCTATTTGTCACTCAACGGGCCGTCGCAGCCATGATGGCCCGTAAGGCGGTACTTCCCCTACTCGTTGTTATGCTTCTGTTGCCCATGAAGCCGATGGCCACAGAGGACTTGTATGACACGCCAAAGCTCGATGCAACAGCAAAGGCAGTCACCGATTTCGAGGTAACCTCAATCGAATTTACCTCAGCGGGAACCCCTTTGCCATCATGGGAACAACCAGATAGTTCAACCGAAGAGTACATCGTCAAGGACCAAACTCTCACAATCACTGTTACGATTACCCAAATCGGCATTGGTGCGCAGGGGCAATACGCAGATTACTTCGTCAACGTAACTCACCCCGTCGGTATCCCCTTGGCAGAATTCGTCGCTAATGTCACATTGACAGGAGGTAGGGCAGACGAACAATCCTTCAACTACGTCCCGAACTACACCCACAGCGTATTGTCCGACACTGGCGTTCTGAGCGGCGGGTTGCTGGTGTCCGTCGAGATTGACTCGGGTGTTGGCATAGACGAAGACCCACTCAACGACGTACTCGTCCGAGAGATCCCGGTTGCAGTGATGGACGATCCCATGGACGAGGGCTGGTGTTCAGATGTTGATGGTGACGGCGAGTTGAACTGTCCAAATCCGCCGAATATAGGTTTGATCTGGATGACTGCGGGCTACGACTCCGATGGGACCCTCTCTACAGATCCAGATGACGCAGGACACTGGAGGCTAGATTACTCAGGCGGTGACTCAGCAATTGGCGTTAATCATTGGAGGATCTCAGGGAATGACCAGCTCGACTACGCAAGCGGTAGGATAGACAGACTACATCTAGGCTTCAGGGCCGCGGATTCTGCATGCACTGACACTGGACATGGTCTTGGTGATGGGGACCTCGACACTCAGATCAGTACAGTTCACGGCACTTTCATGTGCGGAGCAGTTGTGAAAGGCTACCAATACTACTCGATGCAACTGGTAACCCATGCCAGAGGAGAAATGGGAGCAGGAGACTCAGTATCCCTTCAAGCTGTGGCAGGGTTGAATTCCCAGGAGTTGAACTTTACCAATATGACACTCCCCACAAATGGCTCATGGGAGCAAATAATATGGGACATGTCTGACATACATCCTCGAGCAGAATACAGGATGTCGTACCTATTCAGAAGCGACAGCACAGGAGCAACAACCGGAATCGAGGTCGATGGCTTCCTGATGTTTGCCATAGAGAAGATCCCAGAGTACACCATCTCGGTGGATTGCCAAGGCGACTACAAGGAGGGAATAGAAGCACATGCAGTCATACCCGTCGGCGACCCAATCGAATTGGCCTGCGGCATAACCAACAACGGCTACGTCGACATCACCCTAAGGATATACAGTGAGGTCACAAATTCATCATGGCCCGACCTCATTCGGATAGACACTCCTGGTACAAATGACAAGGACTCTTTCGTCTTGACGAAGAACATCAAGGCACAGACAACGATGCCTGCATGGTTCAACCTGTCAATTCCCCCGAGCGTCTCCGTTGAATCTCTGGAGTGGCACATTCACATTAATGACGGGCTCACCAATGCCTCAAAGCTGGAAATGGGCCAACCGATCATCCAGTATGTGGACGTCCAACCGTCTTACTCCGGTTTCATCGATCTTGAGTTCAATCCCTCTGGCGGGGACCCCCATCTGCAACTGTATCCAGGAGACACTGGCACAACCCCATTGACGTTCAAGAATACTGGCAACCAAATTGGAAGTTGGAACTTGGGCGGCGCATTCCTCGACGAGCCAACCTGGGACCCCTCTGTTTTGATCACATGGTCGAATAACCTCGGGGAAACCGTGGATGAGATCTACACCTCGATAGGGGAGGAGGTTGAACTAGTTCCACACATCACCGTGCCCTCCGATGCTAATCCTGGGGTGTATGACCTACGACTCGATGTTAACGGGAAGGCGCCCAATAACTTCCCGGCCGACCGGGTAATCAGGGTAGAGGTCCTGAACAAACTGGACCTGGAGATAATCCCTGAATTCAGGGAAGGGCAAATTCCTGCAGACAACGTTTCCAGGATCATCGAACTTGTTCTAATCAACAACGGAAACTCAGAGGAGGCGTTCGACCTTTTCGTGACTGCTGACCCATCATTGAGAGCCAGGTTGGGAACGCCCTCCACACTTGGCATAGACCCATTCGGTGGAGATACCACCGCCCTCCTGCTTCTTCCCATGCCATATGGTGTGGAGAATGAGACCTATCTCCTCAGGATCACTGCCAGGAGCCAATCGAATCCTGCATATGAGGTACAATCCACAATTACCCTAACGGTCCCGTCTACCCAATTGGTCGAGGTCGCGGAGCTTGATATGTCTGAGGAAGTATACCGGGGAGGCGACGAGCCCAGGACCCTAAGGTGGGAGGTCTGGAACCGCGGAAATCAAATGGATAGGTACAGGCTGACTTTTGACCACCTTGAAGACGTCAACGTAATCAGCGGAGAAGAAAACGACCTAACCCCCTGGATTCCCCCTGGGGCATCCTACAATGTGACGGTCTCATACAGCTTTGACTCTGGAACCTTTGGTGAGAGAACCGTATCAATGGAAGCCAGTTCAGATGTCGCTGCACAGAGGAACGTGGTGGTGTCTGACTCAGGGGCTGCTGTTTTTGACGTGGGGTCGGTTGGCTGGCTCCAGATTTTCCCCGAGCAAGCCCTGACCACCATAACTGAAGAGGGCTCTTACGAGCTCCTCTTCTCAATCAGAAACCTCCATCCTTCCTACGAACAGCTCGTTCGAGTCGACATTGACAGACAATCTGACCTGTTCTTCAACGTGTTCGACGCCCGAGTCGAAACGGGGGACAGGGACTTCGTGTTGGGATCGGATGAACTCAGAGTGGTCAAAGTCACCGTGATAATCAACGAGGCAAACCTTCGCAACCTAGAAGAAAACTCGATGGATTTCGACTTGACCTTGCTAGTGGACACCGACATAGACAAGACCAGCAGTGGCACACCATTGAGGATGATCAAGTCCAACCCAGTCGAGCAAGGGCCTGATGTGGAGGAAATCGGACTTACTGTTGGGAACTACGCTGTAATCGCCGCAGGGTTACTGGGGGCACTTGCGATCCTCTTCACGGCATTTAGGGTGTTCCGAGGTGCCAGTGGGCCGATGGAGGAGTACACCAACTTCGACTCCGGAGACCACTCTTCCTACTTGCCAATACAGGACTCAGTTGCAAACTCAGCACTTGGAGGCGCTCAATCCATATTCCACCAATCTCCAGCGCCCCCGCCCGACCCCGATGATCGAGATCAGTGATCCAACTAAACTAGTGGCAGCCCTTATGACGGTGCCTCTGTTGGCAACAGGCAAGGGGTGTCTGAATGACCAACTCGCAACAGCCTATTTTTATCTTGAAAGAAGGTACGACACGAACGAGCGGCAGGACTGCGCAGAGCAATAACATCGCCGCTGCGAAGGCAGTCGCAGAAGCCGTGAGGTCCACATTGGGCCCAAAGGGTATGGACAAAATGCTCGTGGATAGCATGGGTGACGTTGTGATCACCAACGATGGGGCCACCATCCTGAAGGAGATGGACATAGAGCACCCCGCTGCGAAGATGATCATCGAAATCGCCAAAACACAGGAGCAGCATTGTTTTGACGGCACCACCACTGCCGTGGTTCTCGCAGGAGAACTCCTCAAAAGATCAGAGGACTTGATCGAGCAGAATGTCCATCCCACCGTCATCTGCGAGGGATTTCGTCTTGCATCTGACAAGGCGATCGACCTCATCGACTCCCATGCGATCGAAGTAAACGAGATGACTCTGGCTGAGGTCGCCAAGACTGCGTTGACCGGGAAAAGCGCTGGCGCTGTCAAGGAGTTCCTTTCAGACATCTGCGTGAGGGCCGTCATCGCCGTCGCCCAGGAAGACGGCGACGGGATATTGGTCGACCTGGATGACGTCAAGGTCGAGAAGAAGCAAGGCGGCTCGATCAAGGACAGCTCCCTTGTGGACGGGATCATACTCGACAAGGAAAGGGTCCACTCAGGGATGCCAAGAGCCGTGGACAATGCGAAGATCGCCTTAGTCAACTCTGCGATAGAGGTAAAGAAAACAGAGGTGGATGCGAAGATCCAGATCACAGACCCCAGCATGCTGTCGCAATTCCTGGACGAGGAGGAATCGTACATCAAGGGACTAGTTGACAAGATCTCAGCCGCGGGCGCAAATGTCCTCATCTGTCAGAAGGGTATTGATGACCTAGCACAACATCACATGGCAAAATCTGGAATATTCGCGATCCGAAGGGCGAAGAAGAGCGACATGGAAGCCCTCTCCAAGGCTACTGGCGGACGCATTGTCACGACATTGGAGGACTTGTCCAAAGATGATCTCGGCAATGCCTCCAAGGTGGATGAAAGGAAGATTGGCGACTCGGACATGGTATTCATTACGGGGTGCGAGAAAGCAAAGGCGGTCTCCGTCCTGCTGCGAGGCGGGACCGAGCACGTCGTTGACGAGATCAGGAGAGCTTTCGATGACGCCATAGGTGTGGTCTCCGTTGCCCATGAAGATGGAACAGTGCTGACAGGGGGCGGGTCCGTGCTCGCAGCTGTAAGCAGAGACCTTCGCTCATTCGCCGAGGGAGTTGGGGGCAGGGAGCAGATGGCGATCGAGGCATTCGCCGGTGCTCTTGAGGTCATACCCAGGACCTTGGCGGAGAATGCAGGCCTAGATCCAGTCAACACGATTATCGCTCTTAGGAAGGCTCACTCAGAGGGTAAGACAACACATGGCGTGAATGTCTACGACGGGGGGGTCGTGGATATGCAATCAGGGAACGTCTACGAGCCAACTAGGGTAGTTGAGCAGGCGATTCAATCCGCCAGCGAAACCGCTGTCATGATACTCCGCATCGATGACGTAATCTCGAGCAAAGGGGGCGCACCGGAAATGGGAAGCGAATTCGATGGAATGGAGATGTAATTTCCAGTAGGATATCTCGCACCACCCTGCTCTTGCAATCCACATGTTCAATAGTCGCTAATTTCTGCGGGGGATCAACGGGGGATTGGACTTGGGCATCTTCAGTGTTTACATCGAAGAGGGATGCATAACTTGTGATGCGTGCGAAGAGGCCGCACCCGAGGTTTTCGAGGTCACCGAGGACACCTGTTTCATCAAATCAGATGTCAGGCTCGATGGTGGATTCGACCGAAATGACACGAAGTCCGGTTTGAAATCAGAAGTCATTCAGACATTTTCCGATGACATCCTAGACGCTGCAGATGGCTGTCCAGTCGATGTCATTATCGTCGTCGAGGCACAAACGGACGAAGTAGCCCCAGAAGTGAGCGTCGTGGAGGCAGACACCGAGGAAACCACCGCCATTGACACCGTACCATCTGTAGCGGTAAATGACGGTCTAGAGGCATTTCTAACCACTGGAGACAGGACCTTGAATATCTTCTTCGGCTCGCAGTCAGGAAACTCTGAGCAACTCGCTTCGAACTTCGCCAAGAGAGCTGTTGACTACGGACTTGAGGGGATAGTACACGACATGGACGGATTTGACATAAATCAGATGGCCTCGATGAAAAGGGTGGCAATCGTGTGTTCCACTTGGGGGGAGGGGGAGATGCCAGACAATGCAGAGGCCCTGTGGCAAGCCGCGTCATCGGATAACGCCCCCAGCATGGGCGGCATGGCATTCTCCGTCCTGTCCTTGGGCGACACCTCCTACGAGTTGTTCTGCCAGTCCGGAAAAGACTGGGACGGACGGCTCGAGGAGCTGGGTGCCAAACGGGTGGCCCCCAGGGTCGATTGTGATGTGGACTACGAGGCCATGGCCGCAGAATGGGCCCAGGAGGCCCTCACCATGCTCTCAGCTGTCGATGACTCTGGTAACCTACACGAAGAATTGGTCGATTCAATACGGGAAATGGCCGAGGGGGGAGCTGCTGTCGCAGACGGGGAAGACGGCTTCGTTCTCCCGGACCTGACCTCACAGGAGATGGAGGTCCAACTAAGCGTATTCAGGTACGACCCACACAAAAGAACCAGCGGCATTGACACATGGGTCTGCTCACTGCCCGGCCACCTGACCCTCCTCGAGTCCCTAAGAGCCATTCAGAGAACCCATGACGGGAGCCTATGCTTCACCGATGGGGCACCTCATGATCCAAACACCGCCATCTCGGTCAATGGCAGGATCACCCTCCCAGGGATCTCTAGAATCGAGACCCTGTCCAACGGCAGGCCAGGCGCCTTGGCACTTAGGGTCGAACCCCTCCCAGGATACGATGTCGTGAGAGACCTATGTGTCGACTTCGGATCTCTGGTGAAGAAGCGAGAAGAGGCGTCGCTCTGGCACGTCTCGAAAACCAGGGAGGCGATAAGGTCGGACCAAGGTACACTGATTGGAACGATGTCGTCCGCTCAGGCAACCACTCTACACAGGATGTCCGATCGCTTCGGCCCAGAGGCCCTACATGCCTGCTCGGATTCCGTAGCCTACTCTCAGTCCTACCTAGGACCGTCTGTCTGCCTAGACCTGTGGGTCAAGAGATCAGACCCCAGAACCTCCTCGAATCGGGTGAGGGAGATCGATGCACTCCTGGGGGGGCAGAACGCAATCCTCGCGGAGACGGACCTAGCGCCCATGGCAAGACAACCCCTCGCTGGTAGGGAGGTCCAATCAGCCCTCTTCGGCGCCAGGACCAAGGCTCTCGAGCTAAACGGCTACAATGGCCGTCACGGTAAGCACGTATGGTGGTACGCATGGACTCTCAAGAGCAGTGGAAGGGTCAATGATACAGTCCTCTATCGACAGGTGTTGGGTCCACTCGGCTTACTTTCCAACCTCACATCTGGAGTCACAGCCAGGATGCTCACAGGCTTCACGAGGACAGGCGGTAAGATGGTGAATGACATACTGGCGTTGGTAGCCCCTCCCGCCGGCATTGGGAAGATGCCCAGACAATTCAACAAGAGGGTGGATCGCCACTATGAAGTGGTTTCAATTTTCAATAGCCTAGACAGCAGATTCTGAGGTGAAATCGAATGCCAATCCGCTTTGCCTACCATCCCGGAAATGTGGCGCACAGCAGCGCACCAGAGGTCGATGAGACCATGCGGGCAGCGTGCCGCTCACTCGACATAGAATTGATCGACATGCCAGGGGCGACCAGCTGTGGTGCAGGAATACTCGGCCAGGCAAACCGACGCCTTCAGATAACTCTGAACGCGAGAACGATGTCAATCGCCGAGGATCTTGGCCTGGACATAATCACGCCATGCGCCACGACTGCCGCCACACTTCATGAGGACCTCATGATGCTGAAGGCAGACCCCAGCTTGATGGGTGACGTCAACAGGACACTTGAGAAGACGACCGGAAGAGTACTCGAGGGATCGATAAGAATCAGGCATCTGCTCCACGTCATCGTAGAAGACATTGGCATCGAGAACTTCTCAATGAAGGTGAAGAACCCTATCCCCTCACCACTCGGCCCATACTACGGGCCAAATCTGCAGCAAGATGGGCTAATAGGTGGCGACGACGTGTTCGACCCTTGGTACATGGAGGGCATAATCGAAGCAGGTGGGGGTAAGCCCGTAACTTACTCATCGAGGACCTCGTCAGCAGGCACTCCAGGGATTTTCGCGGAGGAGCAAACCGCACTCAGGCAATCAGCCAACATCCTCTTTGACGCCAAGGCCATGGGCGCCAAAATGGTGATCAGTGCCTGTACATTAGCCCACGGCGTGCTCGACATCTACCAAGGCAAGGCCTCCAGGGCAACGGGCCTGAACACGAACATCCCTGTCATTCACTTCTGTGAGTATGTGGCGTTCCTAACTGGTAACTTCCCAACAAGGCTCGCCATGTTGAAGACCAGAGTGGCAGTTATCGGCGACTAGCCATAACGAAGGGCCCCCTCAGAAGTCCTCCAAACCCGATTGCCAACTGGGGCGGTAGGATGACGGCTCCAACCTAGTTGTTTCCTTGGCCTCCCCCTGCTTTATCTCCATAGGAGTGTCCTCCACGTCGGATAGCTGCTTCTTGTTGGCCTCCCGCTCATCCTCCACGAATCTAAGGACTCCCTGGGTGGCGCCATCATCACTCACGGAGAAGGAACTCATCAAGTCAAAATTAATTGGCCCCCCGATGAGTGCTCTCCTCGCAGCGTGAATCGACTTCATCATCGCTGCTTCCCTTCGGATTGAGGCAGTGGCAGCCCCCTCGTCCCTGGTCCCCTCTGCGATGAGCATCACCACGTCCCCTTGGCGCCTTCTTCCTGTCCTGCCCCTCCTCTGAATCGTCCGGGTTTCACTTCCGACTGGCTCGTAGAATATCACGAGGTCCGCAGAAGGAATGTCCAACCCCTCCTCGCCGACTGAGGTTGCTATGAGAATATTGCCTCCTCCGTCCTTGAATTCTCGGATAGTATTGATCTGCTCGCTTGAGGTAAGCCCGCCATCAACTCTCTTCGATTGGCCGACGAACCTTAGGGCCCTAGCGCCCTCAATTCCCTCTAGCGCCCTATGGACTGAGGAAACGGTATCCCTGTACGTAGCGAAAATAATTATCTTTGACTCAGGACTCCTCCTTAGACGCTCTGAGACTAACCTCCTTACAGTTCCAACCTTCGTGTGGATTTCCTCTAGAGAATCGAGACTCCTCCGTAATTCAGTTACTCTCTGGTCTTTGAGGAAATCTCGGGTCGACTTCTTGTTTTCAGTCCCCTCGTTGGACTTCCTCCTGAGAAATTCCCTGGCAGCACCAACCCCTTGTGAGAGGATATGATTGATCAGGTGATTAAGTGTCAATGCTAGGGCGATCCTGGAGATTGAAGCGAACGCAGTCTTGTCCCCTCTCGTTATGGCTCCCTTGGCCCTGTCCATCGCGCTGGCCAAGCCAGGGTACGTAATCCCCCCCTCGTGTACGTACCTCCCCAGTCTTCTCTCTACGTCAATAAGCCCCTCCTGCCAGACTATCAGTGGCCTAGCTAGTTCTCTCAGCTCTTCGGGAACCTCGACCCTTATTTCTATCGAGTCGAGGTCGGACAGATACCTCTTCAGGCGAGTGTCGGTTGAGGATCTGAGGTGGATCCTTTCAATGCCCAATCTCTGGCACAGATCCTCTACTTGCCTTCTGGAATATCCTGGGCTAGCGGTCATAGCGAGAATCTTGCCCCCCCCTCCGCCGATGAATACGTCACAAGACTTACCCATCGCATGGCTGCCAACAGAGTGATGCGCCTCGTCTATGACCAAAATTGACACGGATGAAGGGTCCAAGCGCCCCCCTCGGACATCGTTGTAGAAAACCTGAGGCGTCGCGACAATGAGATCTGACTTATCCCATGTCACGCCCCTCTTCGGAGCTGGGGTCGATCCAGTCAATGTGGAGATCACTACATCCCCCACTAGCCATTTCGAGAGGGTGGTTTTGTGCTGTTCAACCAGTCCTACAGTCGGTGCGAGCATGACTGCACTGCCTCCGTTAGAAATCACCTCAGCGATGACCATGGCAGACACAGCGGTCTTTCCCGCAGCGGTTGGGTATACCAATAACGTAGAGCCTTCGAGGGCTTCTGCGACTCCCTCCAATTGATATGCTCGAGCCTCAATGCCTTCCTTCCTCAGGATAGGATGGACAACTTTGGGGGGCATAGTATTGGGCTTATGCTAAGTCAGGTTCTAAAGCATTACAATCGATGCATGTCTAGCCAAAAATTGGGGGGCGCCATCCGATCCTTTCATAAATGATGGGCAGGTCGGAAGGCCGCTCATATTGAGGAGTACCAGACACAACAGGGCTCTGTGAATGCATCCCATGGCGACCGAGACCCAATCGGGAATCGGCCTCCAGTGTCACGGTCCTCTCCTTGAGGTATGGGCCCGGCGACAGCCGCTCCGGTGGCTAGATACGGCATACGAAATGGAGACCAAAACATGGCAGACAAGCACAGACCCCGGCGTGGAAGTATGGGTTTCAGCCCCCGAAAACGCGCTAATCGACCCTATGGGACGATAACGGCCTGGCCTACAACGCCCTCTGAATCGATTCGCGTTCAGGGTTTTGCAGGATGGAAGGCCGGAATGACCCATGTACTCGTCAGAGACACCAACCCCTCATCCACAAGTGCTGGTCAGGAAGTGAGGAGAGCGGTAACGGTAGTCGAGACGCCACCGATGAGAGTCTTGGGAGTTCGAGGATACAGCATGGATCCATACGGTCTGAGAACGGCAGGCGAGGTTTGGTGCGAGCCAGATGACCTGCCTTCCGGACTCACCCCCCGATTGGCGAATGCCACCAGGGGCGAGAGGGACGCAGCAGAAGGCAGGAAGCCAGCCAAGAGGTCAGGCAGGATACCTGCCCGATCCAGTGGATTCAACCAAGCTGCTTTCGATTCCCTCCTCTCTTCCGATCTCGTAGAGGTTCGAGTAATCGCTGCGACCCAGCCCAAGCTCGTGTCTGGCTCACCAAGCAAGACATCGGAAATAATGGAACTCAACCTAGTAGGTGGCTCACCCTCCGAGAGATTAGAGTGGGCTAAGGAAAGACTGGGAGCAGAGATAACCATAGACGACGTCTGGGAGGACGGCCAAGAAGTAGACGTGATCGGCATCACAAAAGGGAAGGGGTTCCAAGGCTCCGTCAAGCGATGGGGCGTGAAACTCCTAAGCCACAAAAACAGCAAGAAGCGAAGACAAGCAGGGAACCTAGGCGACTTCGGGACGGGCTATGTCCGTTCTACTGTGCCCCAAGCTGGTCAGATGGGGTACCACCAGAGGACAGAACTCAACAAGCGACTGCTCAGGATCTCGGAACCATCTTCGAACGAAATCACCCCTGCAGGAGGCTTCCTGAACTATGGTGAAGTCAAGAATTCATACGTCCTCGTACAAGGAAGCCTACCAGGGCCGGCCAAGAGATTACTCAGAATGAGGGATCCAATCAGGCCAAGGAAGAACGCGCATCCGATTGATCTGACATATGTCAGCACTGCATCAAAACAAGGAGTCTGACATCATGAAGGCAACATCATACTCCCTGAACAACTCTGTATCCCAAATCGAGGTAGATGCAGGGCTTCTGTCCGAAACCTTCTCTGTGACTGCGGAAGACGGGTCCAAAATCCAGCTCCCTCCATCATTCTCCTCCATAATAAGGGAGGATATCGTACGAGACGCAGTTCACTCCTCCAGGGCCAACAGGAGACAACCCTACGGTCACAGAAACCATGGCGGGAAGAGAGCACCACAAGCCGGCATGAAACATTCGGTAGAATGGTGGGGCAAGGGTCGAGGCGTGTCCCGAATTATGAGGAAGACGGGCCAGCGAACAGCGGCTCAAAACCCTCACACTAGAGGGGGCAGGAGAGCGCATGGCCCGATGGTGGAGAAGGATTGGTCAATGAAACTGAACTCCAAGCAGAAGAGAATAGCTCGAGACTCAGCGATTGCCGCCTCCTGCGATCCGGAAATTGTAGCCAACAGAGGTCATTTGTTCGAGCCTGGTGTAAGGTTCCCTATTGTCATCGACAGCTACACCGAGCTTAAGGATGGGAAGACAGAATCCCACAATCCAGAGACAATGCCCATCTCACACGGGACGAGAAAATTCGTCGCGATGATGCAGGGCATCGGCCTTGGAGAGGATCTAGAGAGGGCCAAGAACGGCAGATCGATCAGGGCTGGCAAGGGGAAGATGAGAGGAAGGAGGAGGAGAACACCGAAGTCCGTGCTCCTCGTAGTCTCGAACACCGGCACCCTCTCAAGATCAGCAAGAAACGTCCCCGGCGTCGATGTTGTTGTTGCCAAGGATCTCTGCGCAGAGGACCTAGCGCCTGGAGGAGACATAGGGCGCCTAGTCGTTTGGACATCCGATGCAATCGAGGAGATGAGGTGATCGCCATGGTTGACCCGTATTCCATAATCCAGATGCCTTGGATCACGGAGAAGACACTGGACGCGAGAAGAATATCTGACGGTGACGATCCGCGACAACAAAACAACAACAGGCTAGAATTCATCGTCCGAAGAGAATCTACCAAGCCCCAGATCAAGGCTGCTGTCGAATCACTGTTGGATGTGAAGGTCGCTAAGGTGAACACTCGCATCACCAGAACAGGAAAACACGCGAGCGTCCGGCTCGCAGATGGATACGACGCCGAGGAAGCCGCGTTGAAGCTGGGAGCATTCTAATAGAAGGTGATAACATGGGAAAGAGGACTCGTTCACAACGCCGTGGGTCAAGCCCGAAGAACAGGGTGGCTAGCCATCGTTTCCCCGCATCCAACTCTCTACCTAGGGTCTCGGAGCAAATGGGAGAGATCGTCGACCTTGTCCACAGCCCAGCACACACCGCTCCTCTGGCAAAGCTACGTTTCGAGGATGGCACATACGGGCACATGGGCGCTCCAGACGGAGTCAGCATAGGTCAGAAGGTTGCATTCTCAACAAAAGTAAGTTTGAGGCCCGGCAATGTTACGATGTTGGATCAGATACCTGAGGGAACCCCGGTCTGTAACGTTGAAGCGAGGCCAGGGGATGGCGGAAAGTTCGCACGATCTGGAGGCAATTCAGCATTCGTAGATACTCGAATGGGTGACAAGGTGAGAGTCAGGCTCCCAAGCGGGCGCCTGAAGGACCTGCCCGCCAAATGCAGGGCCACGATTGGTGTATTGGCTGGACACGGCAGGACAGAAAAGCCGATCATGAAGGCCGGTGCGGCTCACAAGAGGGCCAAGGCCCGAGGAAAGCTTTACCCTACGGTCAGTGGGGTAGCCATGAATCCAGTGGATCACCCCCATGGTGGAGGTAACCACCAGGCGGTCCATGGCCCCAACTCCGTGCCCCGCACTGCCCCTCCCGGCCAAAAGGTGGGGCACATAGCTCCAAGAAGAACCGGGCGTGGAAGGGTTAGGAAGGACTGAGGTGTGAAGAATGGCGAAATCGAAGAAGGTATTCCGATCTCCTAAACTAGCGAGGAGACAGGCGAGGAAGCGAAGGTCCACTGTCGCTGAGCGCAGAAAGAAGGAGTTCCTCTGGAGGGGGTACTCCATGGACGAGTTGAAGACCATGCCCCTGTACCCTCCAGACGAGGAGCCAGATGCTCTCAGCATCGTGGCCCTCCTCCCCTCGCGAGCTAGGAGGTCCTATGCAAGGGGCCTATCCGAGGAATGCGAGAAGCTTCTCGAGAAGTTCAACAATTCATCAGGTATGATCAGGACCCACTGCAGGGGGATGTACATCGTCCCCTCAATGGTCGGTCGGACTGTAGGGATACACAACGGACGAGAATTCGTAAAGGTCGACATTCAACCAGAGATGATCGGTCACGCAATGGGCGAGTATGCGCCAACCAGAAAATCCGTCAAGCACACAGGCCCAGGTGTCGGGGCCACACGGTCTTCAAAGCATGTGGCACTTAAGTGAGGTGAAAATTATGAGCAGGAGGCAAGGACAACCCCAAAGCGGGTACACTCAACTACTAGAGGGCTCATATCTCACAACCGCAAGGGCAGTCAACCTAGATGTACACCACAAGCACTGCTACCAAATTGCAAAGTTTCTACGCGGCAAAACCACAATCCAGGCAATCGAGTACCTAGAGAAGGTCATCAAGAAGGAGGCGGCCATCCCCTACACTCGAAGATCGAGAAAGGGCAAAGGCGGCAACACAATGGCTGGCCACCGAAAGGGGAAGATGGGCCCAGGGGCATACCCATACAAGGCCTCAAACGAATTCATACGATTGATCAACAGTGCAATGGATAATGCAAGGCAGAGGTACGACACAATTGACCCCGAGGAAATGATCATCACACATCTCGCAGCCCATCGAGGTCAAATCTCAAGAGGATTCAGACCCAGAGCCCGAGGCAGGGCATCTCCAAAGAACCACTATCAGGTGAACCTTGAGATATTCCTGGAACACTTCGGTGAAGAGGAAGAGGAAGACGATTTCTGAGGGATTATTCATGGCCAAGCAAAACACAATCCGGAAGACGATCCACAGGAACGTTGAGCGAGAGCTCGTCAGGGAATACTTACTGCGGGAGACAGAAAGGGCCGGCTATGGCGGTTTAAAGTTCAACAGAACCCCAGAGGGAACCGAGGTCACCATACAAGCCGAGATGGTGGGGAGAGTCTACGGCCGGAGAGGCAAGACAATCAGGGAACTCAACGACAGGTTGAGGAGCGACTTTGACCTATTCCAGCCGCAACTCCAAGTTGAAGAAATCGAAGAGCCAAGACTGAACGCGCAGGTCATGGCTAGCCGACTCGCCAGCTCGATCGAAAGAGGTTGGTTCTTCAGAAGGGCAGGCCATGGCACAGTTCAGAACATCATGGATGCCGGCGCAAGAGGGTGCCTAGTCATACTAAGCGGAAAAATAACCGGCGCTCGCCACCGAGTTCAAAAGTTCCAGAAAGGCCACATCAAGTACTGCGGCCAGACGGCGTTGGATGTCATGGAGAGCGGCTTCGCAACAGCGGTCAAGAAGCTCGGCACAGTTGGGTGCACAGTCAGGATAATGAGGCCGGGAACAAGGCTCCCCCACGAGATAATTATTCGAGAGAGGGCCGAGGCAGGACTTCCACCCGTAGTTGAGGATGCTGCTTGGAACACAGAGGAACTCGGGACAGATTCCACAATCCAAGGGGAGGAGGAGTGAAATGAGCCATCTATCGACCCATGAGATCGACCAGATGTCCAAGGAGCAGATGCTCCGAAGACTGGAGGAGATGAGGGAAGAACTCCTCCAGCTCCGAGCTCAGCAAGCCCTCGGCGGATCCTCATCAAACCCTGGGGAGTTCAAGCAGACAAGAAGGAGCATTGCGAGGCTCCTAACCAGCATCAACAGAGAGAGGAAGGAGTAGAGCCAATATGGCGGGGATATGCAATCTATGTGGTCTTCCAGAGGAATTATGCATATGTCAGGAGATCGCCAAAGAGCAGCAAACAGCAGTAATTTCAACAGCGAGAAGGAGGTATGGCAAGATGGTGACGATCGTTGATGGGATAGATGATGCTGCGATAGACATCAACCAGCTTGCCAAGACTCTCAAGTCAGCCTGTGCCAGCGGTGGAACTGTCAAAGGGCGGACCATCGAACTGCAAGGGGAGCACAAGAAGAGGGCTGCGAAGGTCCTCGAGCAAAATGGATACAGGGTGGAGGTGAGATGATGAGCCTACTCAACCAACCTTGGCTGGCCATGACCATAACCGTCACTGACTCAACAGACAGCGGACTCGTTGGGCTAGAGGGGATGATTGTCAATGAGACAAAACGTACCTTGAGAGTGCGCTCAGCCAAGGGAATCCACGTCATTGCCAAGGACGTAATCAAATTCAAACTCGATGGGAACGACCTTGTCATCGAGGGCTCCGAGGTCATGCTGAAGCCAGAGGATAGGGTCAACCGAAGATACAGGAGGAATCGTTGATGGGAAAAATTAGGGACATCGGTATAGATGTTGCAAAACCTACAGGTGAATGGGATGGGAACGAGAATTGCCCGTTCTACGGCACGCTCAGGGTCAGGGGGCAGATAATCGAGGGCAATGTCGTATCCGCAGAGGGCATGGACAGTTCAGTGGTGCTGGAGAGGGAGACAACTCGGTACATGAAGAAGTACGAGCGCTATGAGAAGAGGACCCATCGGTACTCTGCCCACCTCCCCTCCTGCATAGGTGGAGTGAAAATAGGCGACAGAGTTCGAATAATGGAGTGCCGTCCACTCTCTAAGACCGTTAAATTCTGTGTGATCGAGAAGGGGGAATCGGCATGAAGGGAATATCGAGCTCCGTCACAGACGCCCTCCCCACACAAGCCAGAATGGACTGTGCAGACAACACTGGCGCCAAGATCGTCCAACTGATGAACGTCCTGAGGAAGGGCGGGGTAGCCAGGAGATACCCAGCCGCGGGCGTCGGGGACCTGATCAGGGTCACTGTCCGAAGGGGAACCCCAGAGACCCGAAGACAGATTTTCACTGCTGTCATCATTAGACAGAAGAGGCCATTCCGAAGAGTTGACGGAACCTGGGTCTCCTTCGAGGACAATGCATGTGTGATCACAAACGAGAAAGGAGAGCTTCGAGGATCCGATATCAAGGGGCCAGTAAGCAGGGAAGCAGCTGAGAGGTGGCCCAGGATAGCGGCTACCGCGAAACAAATAGTATGAGGAGGCCTAGAAATGTCAAGCAAGCAACCAGGCAAACAGCGCAAGGCCCAATTCAACGCCCCAGTCCATGTCAAAAGGAAGAGGATCAGAGCCCGTCTAAGAACAGATGACCCAGAACTCGCAGGCGTCAGGACCGTCACAGTGAGGGTCGGGGACGAGGTAGAGGTTCTAAGGGGCGACTTCGGCAGCCCCAACTCCGCAAAGGCCGACACAAGGGGAAAGAGGCTTGGGCAAGCAAGGGGACGCACTGGAATCAGGGCAAAGATCGCAGCAGTCAACACCAATGCTGGAACCGTGAACATCGACGGCGTCTCGATCACAACCGCTGACGGTAAGGAGGAACCCCTTCCGATCCATGCCTCAAACATTGTCGTCGTCACACTAGACGACACAGATCCCCTCAGAATAAGCAGGATTCTAGAAAAAGCCACAGGAGGGAAGAAGGAATGAGCAGCAGCCACATGAAACGCCTAACGATGCCCAGGTCATGGCCCCTGCCGAGAAAGACGGACGTCTGGGTCCAGAAACCCGATCCATCTGGCCACCCTATGGAGATGTGCATGCCGATAGGGATCATCCTCAGGGACGTTCTCGGCCTCTCGAGGAGCCAGCGGGAATCCAAGCGGATACTTGCCACAAGGAACGTTATGGTCGATGGGAGGGTCGCGGTAAAACACTCTCGAGCCGTAGGGCTGATGGACGTGCTGACCGTTGGTGACGACAACTACCGATGCATACTGGACACCAACGGAAAACTACGATATAAGCCGATATCAAAGAAAGAAGCAAAGTCCAAACTCTGCAGAATAGTCAACAAGACGACGATCAGGGGTGGAAAAACCCAGTATACACTTCATGACGGCCGATCGATAATCTCCGAGGAGTCAAGTGAATATTCCACAGGGGACAGCCTAGAGATATCCCTGCCAGATCAAGTGGTGAAGAGCCATCACCCGTTCAAGGCCGATTCACTGGCATACCTGATCGGGGGCTCGCACGTCGGTGAGGTCTCCAAGATCAAAACAATCGAAATTAAGCGATCAACTAGGCCAAACGAGGTCTCATTCGAGGAGTTCGGGACCATAGCCTCCTATGCATTCGTCATCCCGACCGAGGCCAGCTTACCATTGGGGGTCGAATCATGAGCGCCCAAACGAATCCAATGCTCCAGCCAAGGATAACAAAGGTGACAGTCAACATAGGAGTCGGCGAGGGAGGCAACAGGCTTCTACTGGCAGAGAAGGTCCTTGAATCACTGACCAAACAAAAGCCGGTAAGGACACTCTCAAGAAAGACCAACCGAGACCTAGGGACTAGGATTGGCGCTCCGATTGGATGCAAGGTCACAATTCGGGAAACCGAGAAGGCCCATGAATTCCTAAAGAACGCCCTGTGGGTTAGGGAAAACACCATCCACGGCTGGTCCTTTGACAACTCTGGCAATCTATCCTTCGGAATCGCCGACTACACCGACTTCCCCGAGATGAAATACGACCCAGACATCGGGATTTTCGGACTAGACGTCAACGTTGTGTTGGAAAGGCCCGGCCATAGGGTCCAGAGGAGGAGGCATGCCTCGAGCAAACTACCATCTCAGCACAGGGTCTCAAGAGAAGAATGCAAAGCCTGGTTCAAAGACACCTTTGGCATCACAATCATGGAGGAGTAATTCAATGGCGCGCGAACACGGTGAAGAAATTGGTAGGACAATTGGGTGCAGGCGATGTGGAAGGAAGCGCGGGATGATCAGAAGGCATGGTTTGAGGCTCTGTAGGCAGTGCTTCCGCGACATGGCCCCAGAAATAGGGTTCAAGAAATTCAATTGAGGTGTAAAGATGCAGTTTGACCCATTATCCGATGCTTTTGTCAGAATATACAACGCTGAGCAGGCTGGACACTATGAAGTGTCCATCGCCCCAGCAAGCAACCTCCTCGAGAGCATGTTGGCCATCATGCAGTCCTCGGGCTACGTTGGTGAGTTCGAAAGAATTGCTGATGGCCGGGGCGATGCTTTCCGAGTCGAGCTGGTTGGCGCCATCAACAGGTGCGGCGTCATCAAACCAAGACACTCGGTAAAAAGGGCAGACTTCGACAAGTGGGAGTCTAGGTACCTACCAGCCAGAGACTTCGGCCTCCTCATCGTATCGACGAACCAGGGCGTAATGAATCATCACGAGGCCAAAAAAGAACGAGTAGGCGGCCGATTATTGGCCTATATTTTCTGAAGGAGGAACAAGCATGCCATCACTAGACAGCATAACCCACGAAATACCCCTTCCCGATGGGGTTTCCGCATCCGTTGATGATGACAACGTCACCCTCACCAAAGACGGGTCTACAATATCTCGACAGTTCCGACACTCCAGAGTATCAGTCTCCTCGAATGATGCGAACCTAATCGTGTTCTGCGACCTTCCTAGAAGGAAGCACAAGGCAATTGCAGGTACATGGGCAGCACATCTAAGGAACATGGTCAGGGGCATCGATTCAGGATTCGAATACAAACTGAAGGCGGTCTACTCCCACTTTCCAATGACTCTCAAGGTAGAAGGGAACACCATGACCATCACGAACCTCTTCGGCGAGAAGGTTCCTCGAAAGGCCGCCCTTCCATGGACTCCCGCCGAGGTCCAAGTAAAGATCGAGAACAAGACTGACGTGACGGTGTCTGGGAGCGATCGAGAGAAGGTCGGCCAAACAGCTGCCAACATCGAAATGGCGTGCAAAATCAAGAAGAGAGACAGGAGAGTGTTCCAAGATGGAATCTACATCGTCTCGAAGGGCGAGGAGTGATTAACATGGACTACGAATCAAAGACAGTCTCCGAATTGAAGGAACTACTCAAGGCGAGAGGGCTAAAGGTCGGTGGCAAGAAGGCGGAGCTCGTAGAGCGCCTCGTAGAAGACGATCAGTCAGGACCCTCACCCATCGATGAAAAAGCCCCCCCAACTGAGGAATCCCCTGACCAAGACTTCGAACTTGATGATGCGGAAGGGTTCGAGGAAGAGTTCTATGATGACGACTGGGAGGACGACGAAGAATACTCCCCCAAGCAAAAACCCATGTTGGATGAAGAGACAAAGGCCGCCCTCATCGTCAGGAAAACCCAACGTGCATCCATGCCGAAATTCCGAAGACAAGAGTGGTTCAGGTACTTCAGACTAGCCCGAACGGGCTGGAGAAAGCCAAATGGGCTGCAATCCAAGCAGAGACTCAACATGAAATACAGGACTCCGATGGTCCGAATCGGCCACAGGAAAGTAGCATCAGTCAGAGGGCTGCACCCTTCCGGTTTCGAAGAGGTCCTCGTGAAAAGCCCCTCCGATCTAGACGGACTAAATCCAGAAACACAAGCAGTCAGGATAAGTGCAGCGGTTGGCAACCGAAAGAGGACAATTATCCACACCAGGGCCGATCAGCTAGGACTCAGAATCCTTAACAGGCGAAGAATCCAGAGAAAGGGGGACTTACAATGATTATCTCGAACCAGAAGAGGCTAGCAGCCGATATCCTATCTCGTAAGGAGGGCAGGACAGTCGGAATACACAGGATCTGGATCAACCCAGATTACTTGGACGACGTCACGAATGCCGTCCAGAAGGACGACATCAGGCAACTAATAGAAGAGGGCGTAATCAAGGCAAAACCCCTTGTGGGCAACAGCCGAGGAAGAGCAAGGAAGGCCGAGGCGCAAAAAGCCAAGGGGCGAAGGAAGGGGCACGGCTCAAGGAAGGGAACAGCCAACGCCAGGAACCCAAAGAAGCATAGGTGGATGAAAACCATACGTGCCCAGCGAAAGGCTCTGAAAGAGATGCGGACTGACTCCACACTCACTCCTTCTCAATACCGACTTTTCTACAGAAAGGCAAAGGGAGGATCCTACCGATCAGTTGCCCATCTCAAGAGCAATATCCAACTCGAGGGTATCGATATAGGGGGCGAGGCATAATGCCATCAGGTAAGAATCAGAGACTCCGCTACAAGAGGCGGGAAAACGGATTGACCGATTATCGCAGAAGACTTCGACTGCTTAGGGGCGACTCCCCTCGCGCAGTCGTCAGGGTCAGCAACACCCAAGCCACGTGCCAATTGGTGGAATACTCTCCAGAGGGGGATCGGGTTCTTGTGGAAATGAAGTCCTCCTCCCTGATCAAGGAGCATGGATGGCCCAACGATGCATCACGAAAGTCAATACCAGCGAGCTACCTTACAGGCTACGCCCTGGGGAAGAAGGCTCTCGCATCTGGAGTTAAATCAGCAGTACTTGACATCGGCCTCGCCGCATCAAGCGCAGGCAATAGGGTATATGCAGCACTAAAAGGAATGGTGGATGCGGGACTTGACATCCCACATGGCGAGGCAGTCCTGCCGTCAGAAGACCGAATTTCCGGCCGTCACATCAGCGAGTCATTAGAGTCCTCATTGGAATCCACGAAAGCGAGCATAGAGGAGGCCTACGCATGACAGAGGAAGAAACCACAGAGACCCAAGAAGAAATCCCCGTTCTCGCATCTGGATTGTCAATCGCATTTGGCTACTCAGACGCACCTGAGCCCGAGTCTGGGGGCAGGAGGAGGGGCGGCCCTGACAGGTTCGCTGACCTGAGGCAATGGGAGCCGAAGACTAGACTCGGCCGTATGGTCATGAACGGGGAGATCCTGACATACACTCAGGCCCTCACAACTGGGCTTCCGATAAGGGAGGTTGAGATAATCGACGCCCTGATTCCAAACTTGGAGGAAGACGTGCTCGCAGTCAACATGATCCAGAGAATGACCGACTCCGGGAGGAGGGTCAGATTCAATGTGCTGTGCGTGGTAGGAAACGAGGATGGCTACGTGGGCCTCGCCATATGCAAAGGAAAAGAGGTCGCAAGCACAATCCAAAAGGCAATTACAAAGGCGAAAATGAGCCTCATACCCGTAATGCGCGGCAACGGCTCCTGGGAGTCCGGCATAGGACCGGGCAAGAGCGTCCCGATCAAGGTCACCGGCAGGTCCGGATCAACCAGGGTCACACTTATGCCCGCACCTGCTGGAAAAGGACTGGTAATCGGGGATACTGGAAGAAGGGTCCTCAACAAGGCAGGCATCACAGACGTTTGGTCGTCAACTTCCGGCCAGACCAGAACCACCATCAACTTCGCCCAGGCCACATTTAACGCACTAAAACAACTCAATATGACGAGAATTGGAAGTCAGGACAAGCAAAGGCTGCACATCACCCATGGGGAGGGCTCATTGTGACGTTCCTAGTTATACGCGTACGAAGCGACCGAGGCGTGGAGAGGTCAATCCGAGAAACCATGTCAATGTTGAACCTCACCAAAGTAAATCACGCAACCATAATCCCCGACAGGCCGACATATGCTGGCATGCTACAGAAGGCCAAGGATTTCGTCACATGGGGAGAAGTTGATGCAGCCACTATCGCGAACCTACTAAGGGAGAGGGGCCGGATGACTGGAGACAAACCCGTGGACGACTCATCTATTTCCTCTGGCAGCGAGTATTCGTCACTGGATGACTTTGCCGCTGCCCTCGCCTCTGGAGATGCTACGCTCAAATCCGTAGAGGGGCTGAAGCCCGTACTGCGCCTACACCCACCCCGTGGAGCCAAGGGATGGGGCGGAATCAAGAGGTCCTACAAGACTGGCGGCGCTCTAGGCTTCCGGGGAACTGACATCGGAGACTTGGTTTCGAGGATGGTATGAGGTGATCAAATGGTTTCGAGAACTAACAAATTCAGAGGACGGTCCAGATACCATGGCCGTGGTAAGAAAGCAGGAAGGGGCGCAGGAAAAAGAGGGGGAAGGGGTAACGCCGGACTCAACAAACACCGACTCATGACGAGACTGAAATACATGCCCAAGCATTGGGGCATGCACGGCTTCAACAGGGACCCAGGGCTGAGAGTTGTCCACAACAGCGTTAATGTGTCTCAGCTGGGGCAGCTTTTCCCTGGCGAGGAAAACATTGACCTCGACTCACAGGGATACGACAAGTTACTAGGGTCAGGCCAGGTGTCCAGCGCCATTCACGTCAAGGTCGAGTACGCCTCAGCCAGGGCAATAGAAAAAATAGAATCCGCCGGAGGCTCGGTGACCCTCGTTGCGGACGACGATGAATGGGAAGAAGAGTAATTGAGGCAGGTGAGTTGAAATGGAGGGCAGAAGGCCGAATCTAATTGCCCTTGTCATCGTTGCTTCGATCTACTGGGGCTCCTTGATATGGTGGCAACGTGACCTCTTGTTCGGAGACAACTCCGCAGACCAGACATGGGCGCTCACACTCCTCGGAGTCTCATTTCCATATGTCGGATTCGTGATATGGGGGGTGACCAACGACCTCCCTGACTCTCTGGCTGACTCACCAATTGGCCGGTGGCTCAAGCCGGTAGTGTGGCTGACCTCAGTTATCGCCATGGTGATATGGGGTTGGGTTGACCAACAGGCCGTTGGATTCCTCCTCGTCGGCATCGCCCTGCTTGGTCTAGCAGCCGGACTATCACTTTCGTGTCTGATGTACACCGGGCCTGAGTCCAGTCGACTCTATGCCCTGAAGCGAATGGTCGATGTATACCCGTCTATCGTCAAGCCCGAGGGCCATGTCAGGTTCAATCAGAAGCTCTGGACCACAGTCCTGGTGCTGATCATCTACTTCATGATGACCAATGTGATGATCTGGGGCCTATCCGAGTCAACCTTGGACGTATTCTCATCATTCAGAGCGATAATGGCCGGGGCATCAGGGTCGATCATGCACCTCGGGATCGGCCCAATAGTCACAGCGTCTATCATAATGCAGCTGTTTTCAGGTGCTAAGATAATACAACTAGATCTTCAAGACTCCGCAGACAAGCAGCTCTACCAAGGCATCCAGAAGATCCTGGTCCTGCTAATGATCCCCATCGAGTCCATTCCTCAAGTGTACGGTTTCCTGGACCCTCATGAGAGCCTAATCCTGGACTTCGGGGTGGGCTGGGCAAACACGATAATTGTCGTTCAGCTATTCATCGGGTCGTACCTCGTTTTCCTCCTCGATGAGCTTGTTTCAAAGTGGGGGATCGGAAGCGGCATATCGCTATTCATTGCAGCCGGAGTAGCCCAATCCACCTTCGTCGGAACACTCTCTCCATTACCAAGCGTCAGCGGATCCCCATTGTCTTTCGAGAATCCACCGGCAGGAACTCTTCCGATGATATTCTACACGCTCAGAAGCGCGACGAACGCACAACTTGTCTCCCAGAAT
Organism: Methanobacteriota archaeon; assembly: GCA_011523055.1. Lineage (GTDB taxonomy): Archaea > Thermoplasmatota > Poseidoniia > Poseidoniales > Thalassarchaeaceae > MGIIb-N1. The sequence goes on along the minus strand of WTHQ01000028.1, from coordinate 1,652 downwards.
GGGTTCGAGCAGATCCTACTCAACCACTCTAACCCAATCGCCGCACTTGTCTCATCAATAATCGTGTTTTTGGTGGTTGCATACGCAGAATCCTCCAAACTCGAACTGCCGCTAGCCCATGGCAAAGTCAGAGGCCATCGGGGCCAATATCCCATCAGACTAGTATACGCTAGTAACATACCAGTGATTTTGATGGCAGCCCTGCTCGCCAATGTAAATATGTTCACGCTACTGTTCTGGAGCCACCCCGTACTCTCCACCGTGCCCATCCTAGGAAGGAACGGTTGGGGGTCTAAGGCGCATTGGTTCGGAAGCTACGAGCCTGGTGCGACGACTCCCTCGGATGGATTTGCCTGGTACAGCTCAATGGTGAATGGTGTGGGCGATTGGCTCATTCCTCTATTGAACCAAACAGGAGATGCCTACGGACACAGCCTTGGACAGGTTATGGTACACGTCCTCACCTACGTAACATTCATGACATTAGGCAGCATGGTTTTCGCCAAGTTCTGGATCGAAACAACCAACATGGGCCCCAAGGATGTGGCCAAACAAATCGAGCGCACGGGAATGCAGATTCCAGGCTTCAGAAACAACCCCCAGGTCGTCGAGAGGATACTGGAGAGGTACATTCCACCAGTCACGCTGTTCTCCGGAGCCTTCGTCGGCCTGCTTGCAGCAGGAGCTGACCTGCTGGGCACAGTCGGTAACGCCACGGGAACCGGTCTCCTGTTAGCAGTTGGAATCATACTGAGGACTTACGAACAGATACAGAAGGAGCAGGCCATGGAAATGCACCCCGTACTGCGTGAGTTCTTCGGTGCATCTTGATGCCAAATACGCGTACATGCGCCCCAATTACTCCAAATGCCCACACGTCATGTTGATATACGGACCGCAAGTCGGAGGCGCGCTGCGTCTGACGGGCGTTGGAGACTGAACCCCTCGGGGTCGTGAAGTCATCATTCACGTCGGTCGCTGCCGAGGAAGTGCGGTTCCGAACCAAGTTCGGGACTTAGATTGGTGATCCACGACGAAAATCCTCCTGTATTCAGGAGGTGTGCAAGGTGCAGATATAAAATTCTCACCGCCAAGCACTCTAAGTTTCAATAGTCAACGACAACTCAAGCTCCAGCAAGGATCGTGATGACGCGCACGCGAAATCCGGTTGATCCTGCCGGAGGCTACCGCTATTGGAGTCCGATTAAGACATGCGAGTCGAGAGCTTTCGGAGCTCGGCATACTGCTCAGTAACACGTGGGTAACCTGCCCTGTGCTGGGGGATAACCTCGGGAAACTGAGAACAATACCCCATAGTCCACTACGCCTGGAACGGTGAGTGGATGAAAGCCCCGGCGGCACAGGATGGGCCTGCGGCGTATCAGGTAGTAGGGGGTGTAAAGTACCCTCTAGCCTTCGACGCGTACGGGTTGTGAGAGCAATAGCCCGGAGATGGATTCTGAGACACGAATCCAGGTCCTACGGGACGCAGCAGTCGCGAAACCTTGACAATGCGGGAAACCGTGATCAGGGGACTCCAAGTGCCAGGAGTAAGATCCTGTGCTTTTCTTCTCTCTTCAAAGGATTAGGAATAAGAGGTGGGTAAGGACGGTGCCAGCCGCCGCGGTAATACCGGCGCCTCAAGTGGTAGT
>WTHQ01000034.1 GCA_011523055.1 Methanobacteriota archaeon | reverse complement strand
GACAACGCTGACTCGGACGATGACGGTGATGGGGTCCCGGACCAAGAGGACGCCTTCCCGCTCGACTCATCTGAAACACTGGACACGGACTCGGATGGCCTAGGGAACAATGCCGACTCCGATGACGACGGGGATGGGGTGCAAGATCTCGTCGACGCCTTCCCATTAGACTCACATGAGACCATTGACACTGATTCGGACGGTGTTGGCGACAACTCAGATCCTGATGACGATGGAGACGGAGTGTCAGATCAACAAGACGCTTTCCCGAAAAGCCCGGCAGAGTCAATTGACACTGATGGGGATGGTCTGGGGAACAACGCTGACACGGATGACGACGGGGACGGCACCTTGGACGCCGATGACGCCTTCCCGTTGGACGAAAGCGAATCTTCGGACTTCGACCTCGATGGCATCGGGGACAACGCTGACACGGATGACGACGGGGACGGCACCTTGGACGCCGATGACGCCTTCCCGTTGGACGAAAGCGAATCTTCGGACTTCGACCTCGATGGCATCGGGGACAACGCTGACACGGATGACGACGGGGACGGAGTACAGGACGAGACAGACGCATGTGCATCCACAACCAATTCTATGACCGAGGTGGACCAATTCGGATGTGCGGCCCAGCAAAGGGATACGGACTCCGATGGCGTAAACGATGATTTGGATTCGGATGACGATGGCGATGGGTGGTCCGACCAAGACGAGATGATTTGCGGCACGTCCCATACAGACGCCTCCAGCACACCGGTCGATACGGATTCAGATCAGGTCTGCGATGTCATCGACAGTGATGATGACAACGATGGCGTAATTGATTCAATGGACGCCTTCCCACTAGACCCTTCAGAATCATCCGACTTTGACATGGATGGCGTTGGAGACAACGAGGATTTGGACGACGACAACGATGGGGTCATGGACTCCAGTGACGCATATCCCTTCGACTCAACCAGAACTTTCAACGAGGGCGTGCTGCTGCTGACCGTTTTGATTTCCTCTGTTCTAATCACTGGATTGCTCGTTTCAACCATGATGAGATCCCGAAGAGCTGATGGTAAACCCCAGAACGGAGACATCCAAATTATGCTTGACGCCCTAGAGCGATGATCATGGAGCCAGGTAATGGTAAAGATCCGCACAAAGCCTGAGGATTTTCAGGTTGAAGAGCAAGCACCACCCACTGGACTGGTTATCAAGGACGATACTGAGCTCCCTTTCGCAGTTTACGAGCTGAAGAAGATAATGTGGGAGACGCAATCCCTTTTGTCGGTGATCTCGAAGAAAAGTGGGATACCAGTGGCAGCATGGGGCTTGGCTGGGTTGAAGGACAAAAGATCCGTGACGACCCAATTGGTCACTTGCCCCAGAGATCACGCCCCGAGGCATGCACTTCGGGGAAGAGGATGGGAACTAATCCCAGTTGGGGGGGCACACCGTTCCCTGATATCTGGGGACCATGAAGGCAATCGGTTCATGATAACCGTGCGGGATATCAGACATCGCAACGTCCAACTATTGCCGGGCAGGATTGGTCAATTAACCAAGATAGGGTTGCCAAATTGGTTCGACACACAGAGGTTCGGCTCGGCATCTCAAGGGCTCTTGCCCGGCCAACTGATTGCCTCAGGGGATCTAGAAGGCGCAATGCGGTTGCACCTCACTGGCCCCCAACCCTCTGACAGGTCAGCGAGGAGGAGGGACAAAAAGAGGCTGATGGCAGTTTGGCCAAACCTCGATGAGTTGGAATTGAGCTCTATCGAAAACAGGCCATTCAAGAAAGTCCTGAGAGCCTGGATTGAAGGATCAAAAAGTCATGATGAATCACTGAGGTCCGCATTCCTTGCGGTTCCAAGAAGCCTCAGAGGCCTTTGGATGTCCGCTTGGCAATCTAAAGTCTGGAACGAACTCCTCAGGGACATAATACGCCAGTCATTCCCTGACCACCTTCTTCGACGGATCGACATTGGAGTAGGTGGCCCACTACTGTACCCTAGGGCACCTGTCGGACGGAGAGGGGCGTCAAAGAGGTCGTTGATTGAGAATATAGCCAAAACATTCAGTGCCATCCCGGATTCTCTGGAAATGCCGACTTTGGAGGGGAATCCAAGTGATGCCGTGCATCCTTCCGTCCAACATAGGATCTACAGCATGCCTCCAAAGGGATCACAATTAGTGCGATCTCTCGGAATAAAGATGTCATCTCACACTAGGAAAACAATCGTCTTTCCAACCAACCTGGAGGTATCAGAACCCATGATCGATGAGCTTCACGGCTCGAAAAAACACAAACGATGGAAGTGCAACGTATCATTCGAGCTTCCATCCGGCTCCTATGCAACCAACCTGATCAGGAGATTGTTTGATTGATTAACCACCCCTACATCAGATTACGCCAGCAAGGCTCAATTCCCTATACACAATCGCTATGCAAATTATGCTGATAAGTATTCCAGTGGGCCCCCTCTTGATTTCAGAAGACGGCTTGAAGCCAAGAATCGACTCAGCTTGATTCGCCAGATTTTCCTCAATCTTAGATACCTTGGATCTGCGTAACTCATCTCTCTATACAGTATCGTTGTACGAAACTTGGGGGCATTCCAACGCCAGAAAACGCACACGTTTTCTTCCATGCTTCAAATTGTCTTCTCTCATGCACCGTCTTTGCCACGGAGCCGTGGTATTTGGGGACATCATCATCCTTGCCCTGCGTTCAACGCAGTCAGGATTTCAATAACTCCTTCTGGGCCTTTTCTCGATGTGCATGACTTGGCTGCTGTGCGAACACCATCGAACCTGTCGTTAACTGCAATGGAGTGCCCCGTTAATTCAAACATGGGAACATCATTCAATCCATCCCCGCATGAGAGGACCCTATCCGGCTTGATTCCCCTCCGGCGGAGCATGATCTCAAGAGCCGTCTTCTTGTTAACCCCCCTCTCTGTTACGTGAATAGCAAAACCGGTTCCTACCACCCGCAGGTCGGACCATTTGGAAGATTCCAGCAACTCTCTCATCGCATCAACATCATGGGACCCGGAGATGCACCACTCGGTTTCTCTCCACCTGTTTGACTCAATTCCTGAAGGATCGATACCTGGCATCTGGGTGGAAATCCATTCGATGGATTCTCTACAACGATCCCCGTCAGCCCTCAACTCGATTTCTTGGCCTCTCGGACCATCCCATAGAACCCCCCCATTTTCTGCAATTATGAAACCAGAGAGCCCTAGTGCCTGGTGTATTGGGGTAAGGTTGGGCAGGGTCCTCCCGGATGCCAGGGATATTGTAACTCCACGGGCCTCGATCCGCTTGACCAGGTCGATCAGTCCAATCGGCATTCCATCCCTATCCATCAATGTTCCATCCACATCGAACACAATCATGTCTAGGTCTTCGATTCTCGGCACAATTAGGGTACTGTCCTTGGGCATTGACATGGCCCCCCGTGTAATCCGCAGTTTGAAGTTCTACGGGCGAGCCTACTGAACCATGAGCACAATGGGGGAGGGGAGTGACAGAGGCAATGCCCCTGTTTTTCCCTTCAAGCCTATTGACTCGTTAAAGCACAAGGACAATCCAATCAAGTTCCCAGCAATTACGGGGGAAGAGGGAGAGGGATCAGAACTTTCAGTGGATGGCATGGCTGAATTTGAATGGGACCTAAGGGGACTTGATTGTCCTGACTGCGCTATGAAAGCAACTACTGTCATCCGAAGGGTTCCTGGTGTAAAAGAGGCGATCGTGTCCGCCACGGAGGGGAGGGTGAGACTCAAACTAGATGTCTCTGTGGGGAGAACCTCCAGAGTGAATTCGGTACTCTCCGGTTTGGGACACCCCCCAGACATTGAGTGGGAGGAGGTGATAGGCATTGTCCCCACCATAGCAGCCTCTGAAATTGGCATCGACAGGCACAGGCTTGAGAACCGAATCCTCGAATTGCCCGGCGTACTCAACGTCAGAACTGAAAATGCTGTCTTAGAGTTGCAGAGGTCCCCTATCAACGATATCAAAATCAGGAATTATTCGGGATCTAGACTCAATTCGTTGCTTGGTGGCCACGTAAGGACAAGGCCGTCCAAGAAAGTCCGATTACGAGACGATCAGAAGCAGCTCATATCAGCAGCAATGACGATACCCGCAATGGGAGTTCTATTCTTCATGGAGTTCCTTGGTGCAAGTAGCATAATTTCTGCATTATTCACTACCCTGGTCGTCATGTTCACAGGCCAGCAAATGTTCAGAACAGCTATCTCCAGTCTATTCAACATGGTTTTCGGGTTCCAATTGCTCACATCCCTTGCAGTACTCGGGGCGTTCCTGTTGGGCGAGTGGTTCGAGGCCTTGATAGTCACCGGACTGGTTGCGTTGGCCTCATACATAGAGGAGAGAACCCTCTCCGAGGCAAGGAAAGCGATGCAAGGGGGCCTAGACAGACTACCCACATCCGCGCGAGTAATCTCCGACAGAGGAGGGGAGACTATCGATCAGATTCAACATGGTGACGGATTGACCCCAATTGATGGTGTGATTCTGGGCGACAAGATAGAGGTTAGATCTGGGGAAGTGGTCCCTGTCGATGGAGATGTCATCGAAGGGAGCGGCCTGATCAATAGGGCCCCGATGACAGGCGAGCCCACTCCAATTCCTGTAAACCCAGGCGACCGATTGGAAGCGGGATTGACTCTCATTCGCGGTCCAGTCATCATCAGTGCCGTCGACGTAGGCAAAGATACGAGGCTTTACTCGCTGATCGAGTTAGTAAGAAGGTACAAGGAGACACCATCCCAAACCCAGTCAATTATCGAGCAGTTCACCGCAGTTTGGGTACCATTCGTCCTGATTTCCTCAATCGCATATGGACTGTACACCGGTAACATGGTCGCGACATTGATTCTGTGGGTTGTCTCTTGCCCCTGTGCGTTGTTGTTGGCCGCACCTGTTCCCCACGCAACTGCCCTCTCCGCATCCTCAGCCGCAGGAGTCGTCGCCAGAGGTGGTGATATAATCGAGAAAATCGCTGGTTCTGATCTAGTGCTCCTTGATAAGACAGGAACTCTGACTTCTGGGAGGCCAACGATACACTCCATCGAGACCATTCGAGGGATAGACCGTGAGTACGCCCTTTCGATAGCCTCAGGCATAGAGAAGAAGAGCAACCACCCTTATGCTGAAACCATTATTTCCGAAGCCGATAGGAGGTCCGTGGTCAGCGCGCAGGTGATATCGATAACCGATGGAGAGGCTGGAGTAAGAGGCACGATTCAAGGGGCCCCCATTGCGCTCGGCGCCCACTCCTGGGTCGTATCGGAGGGATTCAGGTCGAACAAGAGACTCAAGGCCCTCTCCGATGAACATGCTGCAAGAGGACTAGGTTGCAGCTTCCTCGGTGCCGAGGGCCGCATAGTCGCGCTAATAACCTTCAGAAACGACGATACAAGGGACGGGGCCACTGATCTAATTCGATCTCTCACGGAGAGCAAGATGGAGATTCAGATTTTATCTGGCGACAGACAGTCTGCAGTGGAAAAGTTCGGCGACTCGCTTGGTATACCCCCCTCCAAGTGCAGAGGAGACGTCACACCAGAAGGGAAGGCCAAGATAGTGGCCGACCTCACATCCGCAAGATCTACGGTTATGGCTGGAGATGGATTCAACGACTCGGGTGCCTTGGCAGCCGCGACTGTAGGGATCGCCATGGGCTCTGGCGAGCAGATTAACTTGGAGGCAGCGGATGTCTTGATACCCGGCCAAGATCCAAAGACAATTGCGAAGTTGGTTCAGATATCGAAGAGAACTAGACTTCGAGTTTCAGTGAATATCGCCATATCCATGGGCGTAACGGCCATTCTGGTACTTTCTACCATATTCGGATTCAACTCAAGCATCGCACTAGGGATCGCCTTGCATGAGGCGTCCGTCTTCATCGTAATCCTGAATGGAATGCTCGTGAAGGATTCCGGCGACTCCCCCCTTAAGGTGATAGAGACCGTCTTCGGCCACCTTCGATCCGACATCGAAGAATCATTCAGGATAATGCTGCTAGGCAACACAGAACCTGCGACCACTTCATGAATGAGGACGTTGGTCGTCTTGCATGGAGGGGCTGAGAGAGATTGAGTCCAAGGTTGCGCCACCAATCGCAAGGTGCGCCCATTGTGACGGCATGCTTCCGTTGGGATTGGGTGAGAAAACCTGCTTGCTTTGCGGAGCAATATGCAGAGTCACACATGAAAGAACCATCACAGACCTGCGAGACGAGAAACTCCCCTGCCCCTCTTGCAAGACCCTCGTGGTTGCGGGCTCCGATGAAAGGCCAATCGAGCTAATCTGTGGCTCCTGCACTGCACCTTTCCGCATAACGCCGAAGGTGGTCAAGGTCGAAATCGGGTGCCCTTCATGTGATCGAATGCTAAGGTTGAGGCCAAGGCCCGGATCCAGGACAATATCCTGTCCAGCATGCGAGTGCGAGTTCTCCGTTACCTTCTGAGTCATCAGGGAATTTGAAGACCAAGAACCATCCCCGCGGGTCCCGGACGTGCTTGCATGGAGGATGCGGAACCCGCTGAGGACACCTTGAACGACCTCACATCACTTCGACAGCACCGGATGGAGTGGGTCAAGGGAAGGAGCCCACTGAAATCAACTCCAGACTCCCGCCACTCTCCAAGCCAATCAATGAGGCAGGTGACAGATCACACCCTGTCCGATGTCGCTACGAGGTTGAAAGACGCCCGCAAAGTGATCGAGACAGCACACAACTCGAGGCTTGAGGATGATATTCGAAGACTCGTGGAAGAGATTCAAGACCTTAGCGAAGATGAGATTTCAGCTTTTGAGAAGAGGGCTCAATCAGCGGAGGAGAGACATCAGAAGATCGAGATGGAGTCAAGGCTGGCCATCGAGGAGAGAAGGATACGCGATAGATTCGACCTAGAGAGGAGAATCAGGGTTGAGAACATCTCATCCGAAGTCAGGAACAGGGTCTCAACAGAGATAGATCGGGAGTTCAAACAACGCTTGGCATCCTTGGAAATGCGAATCCGACTAGAACATGAATCAGAGATAGAAAGGCTAGAGAGGAGGTTGGAGCTGGAGTTGTCGGAGGCTCACTTAATGTCAGCAAATGCCAAACTCGAGGCTAAGAAAATCGAACTTGAGACAGAGATGAGGGAACGACTAAGACTATACAGAAGAAGACGCGAGATCGAGATTTCAGATCGTATCGAGGAAGAAAGACGCAGGACATACTCGAGGGATGAAAAAAGAATCAAGGATGATATCAGGGCGCTTGAGACGACAGCTTCCTCTGAGATTGACGAAGATCTAGCGGCTTGGTATTCCGCTGAGAGGAGGTCAACAGAGAGAATAGCCAAAATGAGAAAGAAGGAGTCACTTTTGACCCAATGGGCTGAATTCGAGAGGAAAATCCAGGAAAATCGAGCGAGTAGGATCCTCGACCTACGAACCAAGCTTAGACGACTTGAGGGAAATGAAACCTCTGATCATAACGTAGACGAGTTGGTGGACCAAGTCCTCTCGGAATGGGACGGAATCGTTGAAAAAACAATCTTGAAGTTCAATGATCAGCCGAACAATGCTCATTTGTAAGCAGACCTCAGTCTTGTATCCACATCCTCTGCAAGATCCCAGTATGCTAGGCTCCCCAGGTGTCGTTCAATCGGACTCTGAGTCAGAACGACCGGGCCTCCCGACAATGGGGCCTCTGCGATTGAGACACTCCTTGGAATTGAGGTGCTTAGTATCCTCCCACCAAAGTGGCGATTCGCAGACTCAGCGACCATTTTACCCAGATTTGAGCCTGATTGGACCATTGTCATTGTAATTCCAAGTAGCTTCAATGAGGGGTTGATTCTGGATTGAACCTTCCTTAGAGAATCGAGCAGCTGCCCCATGCTCTCCAATGCATAGAATTCAGCCTGTATCGGAATCAGGAGCCAGTCAGCTGCAGTTAGGGCATTTATGGTAAGTAGCCCAAGGGATGCTGGAGTATCGATAATTATCAAGTCGAACTTATCCATAGCACTTTCAAGGGCTATTCTTAGTCTGTGCTCTCTACCGATCCTCATGGCCAACTCGATCTCAATGCCAGAAAGGTCGAGATCAGCAGGTAGCAGGGAGAGTGCTTCCACCCTGTGGCTCTCGGGAGGGCCTCTGGCGCGATCTGGGAATTGCCTTCTCCAAGCACCCCTCATCCACTTCGTCAACTGAATGGGGGGTATTACGAATGGATTGATGTCAATTCTGGACCCATCGATAACCGCTTGAAAAAGACCATTCATGGACGGACCTAAAGCACTCTTGTCAACCCCAAAGGTGGTTGCAGCGTTCCCTCGTGGGTCTAGGTCAACAATCAGGACTTTCCTAGGTTTGATCCCCCTTTCTTCGGATCCCTTGGACAATGCTGCGCCCAAGTTCGTAACTGTCGTGGTTTTTCCACAGCCGCCCTTGTGGTTGACGACCGACAGCACGATTGCACGACTCACGATTGACACTGAGGCGTCAGGTGGATTGTATTTGCTCATTGAACGACTGGAACCGGGACCTCTGAGATCACTTTTCTGACGATGTGTTCTCCTGTGATTCCTCTAATCTTGGACTCGGGCTTCAACACGATCCTGTGGCTGACCACATCAAGTGCAACGCGCTTCACGTCATCTGGGATGACGTAATCCCTACCATCAATCGCAGCACTCGCACGAGCGGTCTTGAAGAGTGACTGGCTTGCTCTTGGAGAAGCTCCCGTGACTACGCGATGGTCCTCCCTGGTACGATGGACGAGCTCGACTACGTAGGTCAAGATGGCTGCGTCCACGTGCACGGTTTCCAGGGCCTTTTGCATCGCTACTACTTTCTTTGGACTCGTTATGGTCTCAACATCGTGGTCGTCCTTCCCTCTCAACTTCCTCCGTTGCAAAATGGACTTCTCTTCCTGTCGATCTGGGTATCCCATGGACATTTTCATGAGGAACCGATCCATTTGCGCCTCAGGTAGGGGATATGTTCCCTCCTGTTCGATTGGGTTCTGCGTCGCGATCGTGATAAAAGGGGCTGGCAGCTTGTGGGTAATGCCCTCTATGGTGACCTGCTTCTCCTCCATGGCCTCCAGCAGTGCGGCTTGGGTTTTGGGGGGAGCGCGATTTATCTCATCGGCCAAGAGCACGTTCGTGAAAAGCGGTCCGGGCCTAAGTTTGAACTCACCAGCTTGCTGGTCATACATGTAGGTGCCCATGATGTCTGCGGGAAGCAAATCTGGTGTGAATTGAACACGCTTAAACTTACATCCAAGGGCAGTAGCAAACGTGTTTGCCATGAGTGTCTTGGCTAGTCCAGGGAAGTCCTCTAGCAACATGTTGCCGTTCGAAAGAACTCCCACGGCGATTTTTCGGAGATTTTCCTCCTTACCAATAATCACCTTTGAAACCTCGCCCATTAGATTGTTAGAGATCATTGATACAGTTTGGATAAGTTCCCTTGAGTTGGGGTCGCTTGCTGCCATCGCCATGGTATAACCCATCGTTCTCTGAGTCATTGCGCATTAAAGGGTTGGGGGACCTTGGAAGTGGATTGTATCAACGACCCCAGAAGTGATCTTCGCGACGATGGATCTGTAGCAACTCATCTAGAATTTCTTGTTCTAAGGTTGTCAAACTCATCTTTGCCAGTCTTTTTGCATGCTTCTCGGGGACATCGACGAGCAGTACATCTTCCTCATGTATCTGTCTCCCCACCGTGACCCCGTCTATGGCAACGGCGACTTCTTCCCCCTGGATCGCCTCTTTCTTGGTCTCCTCTCCGCTTCGTATAGATTTGATCTGGCCCACAATCACACCATTCTTGAGAAGCCTTTGGCCAATGTGGATTCTACCTCCGAGGACTCGGACTCCAATAACCGCGGGTTTGCTAATCCTGAATGTGTGATCGGGTAGGAAGAGAACCCTTCCAGGGTAGACTATTTTCTCCCTTGACTCAGAGTCCAATTCATCCTTCCGTTGAATCATCCACTCCTCACGCTTCTCGAGGATGTGGTAAATTATCTCAGAGCAAATGACCTTCAGTCCATTCTCACTCTTGTCCGCCTCCGTCTGGGCATCGGGAAGGACGGAGGTCGAGAAACCCAGAATAAGCCTGTGGAAAGGGTCGGTTGACGAGTCAGCCCCTCGAACATCCTTTCTATTTACCTTGCCAATTGACGCCGACCTAATGGGGACTCCAACGTCCTTGAGCTCAGCGGCAAGAGCTTCCAAACCACCAACTGTATCAGCCTTGATGCAAATCCCCTCTTCACTAAGGTCTATGCTCAGTCGGGACTCATCAGAGGCCTTGGACAAAGCCTCTTTCCGTTCAGAGGCTGTCCTTACCACCCTCAGCGTGGTGCCAGCCAACACACCGTCCAGGTCTGGTGCTGACAGCTTTAGGCCAGAGGCGGCAGTCGCGACCTCAGTGTCGTTCCATCTGTCCCCGGCGTCCCTCATCTCAGCCATCCCCCGTGGTTTGAATAGCCCCCTGACGGTGGTGCTAATCCCTCCATCAGTTGTGACCAGAACAATCTCATCTCCCTTGGAAATGGAGCCACGGTGAAGAATTACATCCAGGGTTTTTCCGAGACCACGCTCTTCCTTCATCTCAAGCACGGTCCCCTCTCCAGCCCCAGCTATGTCGGATAGTTGGTCAGTCAGGTACCTCTCAGCCAACCCAATGACCACTGCAAGGAGATCCTGAATCCCCTCGCCCTCCTTTGCCGATACGGGTACGAGTGCGATCTCTTTGGTGAAGTCCTTGATACGATCATACCTCTCTAGGTTGAACCCATGCTCACCGAAACCACCGACAAGCCCCCAGAAGGATTGGTCCAAGAAGCCCATAGCTTCCTTACTTTGACTCCTTAGTGACATGGCCATTGACCGTCCTTCGGAGCATCTCCACCCATGGATCCTGTCTACCTTGTTTCCAGCAACTACGAATGGAGTCTTGCTGTTTTTTAGGATCCTTATGCTTTCAATTGTCTGGGGTCTAAGCCCCTCTCGTAGGTCAACAACCAGTATGGCAATATCAGCCAAGGAACCGCCCCGGTTCCTCAAGGTTGAGAACGAGTGGTGTCCGGGCGTGTCAATGAACAACAACCCAGGCGATTCGAAGGATTTCCCACCGAGAAGAGGTCCACAAAGTTCGTTCAGCAGGTCAGATGGCACTTCCGTAGCACCGATGTGTTGGGTGATCCCACCTGCTTCCCTATCCATGACGGATGCCTGTCGTTGAGTACCCAGAGATCGAACATGATCCAGAAGGCTAGTTTTACCATGGTCAACATGGCCCAGCACAGCGACTATGGGTTGTCTTTGGTCCATTGTATCGATACCCCATATCGTTTCCCCGAAGCCGATTTAGCTCACTCGTAGATGTGGGTTTCACTATCACGCACCCAATCGACGAGGCCATTTGGGAACCATAGGCTCAGCTCGAACTTCGCCGTGTCCTCCCCGTCAGAGCCATGGATTACGTTGTGCCCAATGTCCATAGCGAGGTCTCCACGAATCGTGCCGGGAGCTGCAACTCGACCATCAGTAGGTCCGATGATGTTTCTTGCCACGTTTATCGCATCCACACCTGTCCAAGCCATGGCTACAACCGGACCTGAGGTGATGAAATCTATGAGGCCCCCATAGAAGGGACGTTCCTTGTGCACGGCGTAATGTGTCTCGGCAAGCTCCAAGGATGGGATAAGCTGCCTCAGGCCAACGAGACGTAGCCCCTTGGTCTCGAATCTTCCGATAATGTCAGCCACAAGGCCTCTCTGAACACCATCTGGTTTGATCATAATGAAGGTCGTCTGCATGTCTACCATGGTCCGCCCGACTCCGCATCCCTATTTCAACGCAAAGTAAGTCAAAGGGCTGGGCATTGTTTCAATCAGTTGGATTCGATTATATTCTTAGGAGAATTAGTACACCAACTGTACTTCAGAGTTGGAGGCGAGCTGTATCACTCCTGGGGGTCCGCTCCATTCAATTTCGTCATCTCTCACGATCAACGCTCCGTCTCCCTCACTGATCCCGAGCGTGGCTTTGACTGAGGCGAAGGAGCAATAGAGAGTGGCTTTAGCAGTGATTGTGTCCATCATGTCAGAAACAATGCTAGATTCAGGGCCCATCTCTTTGTTCAGTTGTTTGATGTAAGTCGTGTCTAGCAGCCTCGTACCAGAGGCGGCGAAAAAAACACTCACCTCGTGACCATCTTCAATCGCCCGTGCCGTGCAAGCGATTCCAACGATGGTCTTCATCAGGTCATTATTGGGTTCTGAGACGAATTTCACGAAGTACTTCCTGCTCATTGTGAACGGGGTAACTAGGGGAGTACTTGAACAGTCTAGTCCCGGAGCAATGGGGGAATTATGTCTGAAGGGGGTATCCTGTCTGCCCTGAATTGATTGATCGAGTTCTCGCTGGGATAACCTACGCAGATTCCGCACAGCAGCGAGTAGTTTTTGCTAATGTCAAACTCGTTGCGTACTGCATCTTCCCACACAGCAACAGCACCCTGTGCGCATGTGCCTAGCCCCTTTGAATGGGCCGAGAGAATCAAGTTCTGCATGAAGAGGCCTGCATCAGAGGCTGCAAACTTGCCTAAGCTCTTGTGGGTGAATACGAACAACTCGACTGGGGCCCCAAAGAACTCATAGTTCCGGGCCCAGAACTCGTTCCTGGAGTCCGTGTCCTTCCTGTCAATTTCCAGGTGGGAATACAAATCCTTCCCTATTTTCTGAGATCTAGGAAGTAAGTCTTTGTGGTACTTTTTGACAACCAGCCAGTTGCTCGTTGGAAAACCGTACCTTCGCAGTATGGTGCCGACTTTTGCCTTCAGGCCGGAACCTCGAAAATCTTTGACAGCGTTCCATCGTCTAAGGAACTCCTCTGATAATCGGTCTCGAACATCGCCGGTTGCGACAGCCACCATGAACGGCCTTGTGTTGCTCCAGCTGGGTGCTGTCAGCCCATCTCTGATGATTTCTTCGATGATGTCATTCGGGACGGGATCTGGCAGATAGTCACGCGTAGACCTTCTTGATGCCAAAAAGGTCCCAAACCCTTCCACCTGACTCATCTGATTCATTGCAAGGTTGCATTTCTTTTAATCAAGCGTTCTGAGGAACTCCATTGACGAAGAAAAATACAGCCATTCAATAGAGTCCCTTTGGGGAGGATCCCCATGACGAACAGAGCCATTGCCACATTTCTTATCGGATTACTGCTCATGACTCCCATGACGATCGCCGAAGGGAACGAGAGTGCGGAACCAACTCCATCTGAAGGTGAGATCTGCTACAACACAGCCACTCACACCATCTCAGCTGGTGCGTCCTACGCTGAGTGCATGGCCTATGCCTACTACGTGGACCAGGACTTCAACGGGATGACGTTCACCGGATGCTACAACATGGTCAGCCACGTGGCGGACCCAACCGTCAACCAGACGGTCTGCGAGGCCTACACATGGGCCCCGGCCGTCAACATAGCGATGACCGCCCAGGCGACGACGATACACAACTCCCTCGTTGCTGCCCTAGCCCAGGCTGACCTGGTGGCAACCCTGCAGGGGGCTGGTCCGTTCACGGTCTTCGCACCGACCGACGCGGCCTTTGCCGCGGCTGGAATCGACCTCGCCGCGCTTGACACAGAGAACGGTAAGGAAACGCTCACAGACATACTGACCTACCACGTGGTGTCCGGCTCGGTGAACTCCTCGGCCCTCACAGACGGCATGACGGCGACATCGCTCAATGGTGACGACCTGACCTTCGCCGTTGGTGAAGGGGTCATGGTCAACGACGCCAATGTCACCCTCGCGGACGTCCCTGCCTCCAACGGGGTCATTCACGTCATCGACAAGGTCCTCATGCCGCCTGCGGACGCTTCTGAAGCAGAAGGTGAGATCTGCTACAACACAGCCACTCACACCATCTCAGCTGGTGCGTCCTACGCTGAGTGCATGGCCTATGCCTACTACGTGGACCAGGACTTCAACGGGATGACGTTCACCGGATGCTACAACATGGTCAGCCACGTGGCGGACCCAACCGTCAACCAGACGGTCTGCGAGGCCTACACATGGGCCCCGGCCGTCAACATAGCGATGACCGCCCAGGCGACGACGATACACAACTCCCTCGTTGCTGCCCTAGCCCAGGCTGACCTGGTGGCAACCCTGCAGGGGGCTGGTCCGTTCACGGTCTTCGCACCGACCGACGCGGCCTTTGCCGCGGCTGGAATCGACCTCGCCGCGCTTGACACAGAGAACGGTAAGGAAACGCTCACAGACATACTGACCTACCACGTGGTGTCCGGCTCGGTGAACTCCTCGGCCCTCACAGACGGCATGACGGCGACATCGCTCAATGGTGACGACCTGACCTTCGCCGTTGGTGAAGGGGTCATGGTCAACGACGCCAATGTCACCCTCGCGGACGTCCCTGCCTCCAACGGGGTCATTCACGTCATCGACAAGGTCCTCATGCCGCCTGCGGATGAGCAAGTCACTCCAGAGGGGTGCGACTACGTAGTGGGAATAGACGATACGGGATTCGCCTTCGACAATCCCGATATCTCGATTGCGGTCGGGGAAACTGTGTGCTGGATATGGAACGATGAGTCCATGGGCCACAACGTCGCTGAGATAGACTCTGCAGGGGATACCGAACGCAAGGCTGGGGGCCAATACAGCGGACAGCCTGAGGTCACAGAGGACTTTAGGATCACATTCGACCAAGATGGCACTTTCCATTACATCTGCGAACCCCACGTCTCCATGGACATGGTCGGCATTGTCGTGGTTGGCACTGGCATCGCACCACCACCACCCTCAGCGGAGCCAGAGACAGAGAGTGTGCCAGGGTTCCTGGGTGCCACAGTCCTGATCGCGATGATCGGGGCTGCGATGGTAGCGACCAGAAGGAATTACTGAGGGCACCACTCGTGGTGTTCGACACAATCACGAAGGTGATTAGACATCCTCGCCAAGGGAGTTTATTGACACCACAAGTTCCCCCGGGGACTCGACTGCGATTACTCCTCTGATGTTTTGGGATTGAATAAGGTCATTGCTCGCTTCGGCGAGCTTGATTCGCGTGCCACCTATGGACACTGCGACGCCTGGAGCCAAATCCGGAGATTCGCCAGGTAACCAAAGACCAAGACCACCGATGTCTGGATGATGAGTCACTGCAAGTACTCCCTCGTCGTTCCTAACAACCCTAACTACGATGAGAGCCTCGTTCTCGGGGATCAAATCAGAGGAATCTCTCCAATCCCTCCATGTCTCGTTTAAGGGTGATAATTGCGATTCAACCAACTGATCTATTTCTTCGTTCACAACTTGTATTTCCTCTTGAGATTCAAGCTGAATTTCATTCAATCTGTCAAGTAGATCCCTTGTCTTCTTTCTTGTGCCATCCTCTTCGCCAACTGCTGCGACATTCACTAATGTGAGTAGATTGGTTATCCTTTCGACCTCTGCACTTGCTCCAGACTCCACAGCGCATTCCAGTGCTTCATCAAACAGCTCAAGGGCAAGCCAAGGCCTGTCTATTCCCATCAAGGATCTTGCCAGTCCTAATATTGGCTCAATGGCCGACTCCTTATCCTCTTGCACGATTCTGGCAGCGGTAGCGATCAATGTCTTGGCGTCATCATCCTCTCCTGCGAGGTGCCTTGAGATTCCGGCTGCAATGAGATGAGCTAAACTCGAGTCGCCTGCCAATGCGGATTGATCAGCTGCCCTCTCAAAAAGCATGGAGGCTCGCAGGTTATCTCCGGATGCGATTGCCATGAGCCCCAAGTGATGCATCGTCATCGCTTCTGCCCTGGAATCATCAGATAGGGTCGATTGGCTGAGGGCCCTTGCCATGTGCAGACTAGAGGCATGCCCTCTGCCAAGCGATCCGGCCAGTAGCCCCAGTACGGACTCCAATCTGGAGACCGGTCCAGCCATTACCCTGTGGGCAATCATGCATTGCTCATCACCAAGAGGCGAAAGCCCGGCCCCAACCCTCTCCAGGACACTCTGCAGCACCTCGAGGCCAGATAGGTACAGATCATTAGGATCCCCCTCGACTCCCAATAGAGACTCCAGGTGATCATCAATCTCTCGAATCGGTTGACATACCTCAGGTAGTGCTCCTAGCCGCTTGAGGTTTGACTTCTTCACATTCTCCCCAGCGACGTGCCTTCTCAAGCTCTGTATTGAGGTTTCAATACTGTTGGGAGCATTTTCCTTCACTTGTTGGGGGAGAGAGGGCTTTGTTGACAGCAGGCTTTCGATAAGCCAAGTTAACTTCCCCTGGATGTCATATTCTCCAGCCCTGCTAATAGCATACCGCATCTCCGCGGCACGTATTCTCTTCGCTAAGCTCCTCAATCTACTGGAGTGTTTACCAGATGCACCATCCGAGAGGCTCTGTATGAAAGTCGACGGAGGGCAGGTATCATATCCCAAACCAGCCTTTTCCCTCGTGGTGGTCATCTTGTAATCATCTGAAACCAACACCACATCCAAACCCATGCCATGTTTTTTTGCTGCGAGGACCATCAGTGACACATCCACATCCTGTGGTGCTGCCTTCTCTCCAATCGCATTAGCCAAACCACGGATCTCACCTTCGGAAATTGGGGTAGTGTGGAGGACATCGCTCAACACGTCCAATACTCTTGGCCGATCCCTCCAAGCCCTGAATCTGACGGTCCGAACCTCGTCATGTACCCCCGAGGTCACATGAATTGCTCCTCCGTGTTCGGATAGTGAGCCCTTCAATGACTCAATTGCCTCTTCTGAGGCAATGGAACCCAGGTGAATAAACGCGTTTGAGTCAACAATCCATACCGTCATGACAGTCAGAGTAAGCCTACGCATCTATGCTTTTACCCGTTCTGGCAAAGCCTCGGGATCATTCATGTGCCTAACCCGCTTTCGAAAATCATGGACCTAACGATGATTGGAGCATACGCTGGAATGGTTTTGGTGCTCGCAGCATTCGCGTTCGAGACACGAGGACAGCTTTCAAGCAGGTCGATTCTGTACCTTGGCCTGATGGGGGTCGGGGAGACAACGCTCACGATTAGAGCCGCAGTGACCGGTGAGTGGCCGTTCGCAATTCTGGGTGGCATCTGGGCAGCATTCGCGCTGTATTCAATACTAAGGCCGATCGACATCAGTGACGAGAATCCGCTGGGTTGAAGCCAACTTGCTGCCTGAGTTGACCATGGTCAGACTTGACGTCACGTCTTTGTTCGTGGCACTCTCGATGGTACTGTGTCTAGTCCCTGGAAACTCCATTGCTACAGAGGTCTCACAGCCTGACGAGGTTTCTGGGGAGGCTACGTTGACTCTTCAAAATATAGGCCAATCACAAACAATCTTCGCGACTTGGGAACTTGACATCCAGATACCAAATATGATCGGTGTGGATTTCCTACCCGACAAGGACATGGGATTGAGGTATCAAGTAGATGCTCATTTAGGAGACGGGGATGGCTTTATTTCTTCATTTGAGTCAACCCAATTCCATTCTAGCCTCGAGCAAAATAGGACTTGGACGAATGGAGAATTGGGCGGTTGCTGCTCCTTCGATCTCGCACCATTTTTCTCGACTAGCCAAATCCAATTCACTCCTTTTGAAATCGGAATAGGGCCGGTACTCGTGGACCATCCGTGGGGATGGTCAGAGAGGGCGAACCTCACGGGATCAAGCGATAGTAGGCAAGTACGATTGTTGGACATACCGAGAACTGGGTCTATCGTGGAGGAAGTACCATTGAAGATCATACTGCCTAGCTCATGGGAGTATAGATTTAGCGCCCAATCGGCAGTCATCTCGCCCAACGAAGATGGCTTCACAATAGATCGGTCAATCGTCGCGGCCTTTTCCGACATTCGAGTGGCCTTGGGGATCAATGAACCTCCGATCGCATCCGCAGTGAGGCAGGGAGGAGGGTCCTCAACTGCTCCCTCGGGTTCTGAATTGAGATTCACTGGAACCTGCACTGACAGTGGCTTAACTGAGCCAATACCAGTGTGGTCTATTTCGGGGAGCTTGGAGATCGAGAACCTCGAAGCAGCCGAGATTAATCTGCCCCTTGGTGACTACGACCTGTCCCACGGAGATCGAATTCATATGTCGATGACTTGCACGGATAGGCACAACTCCAGCAGTGCCTGGGCTCAAACCTTCACTATTGATGACGAACCACCTAATCTGTCGATCTCACTCCACCTGTCATCCGGAACGGGGATTTGGAATGACGTTGAATTGGACGGCTTTGATTTCCCCTCCCCCTCTGGAAGCGTGGTCAGAGCCATGGTATCAGCGATTGACGAAAACGGTGATCCAGTCTCAATCACAATCTCCTCCAATCGAAGCGGGGGATTCGTGAGAACTGGTTTCGATTCTATGGAGGTAACCGAAGCCTTCTACCACGGAGATTCTGCAAACGGTCAACACAGGGAACCGGGAGATAGGATGGCAGAGAGGTCACCTACGACATATTATCTCGCAGTTACCGCTCAAGATTCATCGGGGAACCGGAATGAGTCTAATTTCACCATCACTGTTGTTGACGATCAAGGTCCGGTCATAGTTCCAGTAATCATCCACGAGGGTGTCGAACTTGGTGTGGGATCCAATCTCAAATCGGGCGAGACCATAGTACTCGTGTTGAATCAATCCTACGACAGACTGGATGCCTTGAATGAAACAGTTTGGACCATCATGGTTGACGGAACCGTCCAAGTGGACTCGACCCTATACCAAACTTTCAACGGAAATTTGAACATTGGCCCCATGGTCACTGGTGAGCATACAATCTCAATCCAGGCAACAGATCCCGCAGGCCACACATCGCTCATGGACCTTCCATTGAGTGTATATCCTGGTGAGGGGATCATCTTCATCGAAGATCCTAATATCGAGGTATCAGGACAGACAACTCCCAATCAGAGGCTCACGGTCTCTTCGTCTATCCTAAATCATGGCTCAGGTACTGGGACTGCGAAACTCTGCAGCGATGACAAATGTTCTCCTGAGGCATACCTATCCCCAGCTTCGTTGCTTGGACCGGGTCAGACTATGATTTTCCTAGAAGTAACTCCTGAGAAGTCAGGGGAACTTCCTCTGGTGCTGATCTGGTCTGATGCCCAATCCGGGAAAGAGATGAGCATAGACCTCACAGGCACTATCGTCATTGAGGATAGAGCACCCACTTGGCTTCCCCCTTTTCTGATGGTTTTATTCATAGTCTCAACTTCCTCAATAGCCATCAAGAGATGGGGAAAGCAGGGACCTAGTTGAACTAAACACCAAGTAATTCTTTGGGGCAGATGCTCTCCCCCGCACATGCTTCCCCTTGATTACGCCGACAAAGGGGTCGATCGTCAAAGGAGGAATGTGGGTAGACTGACCATGGTCACCACTCTTGTGATAATCTCAATCGGAGCGAGCAGAATTGCAGATGGGGCATTAAGCCAAAGTTGGACGTCTCAGAGCGTTGTTGATGTATTGGTCATCTTCCTGATGGCACTCGTCATATCCGACCTTGCCTCGGAGGGGGACAGAAATCAGACCAGGGTAGCATCAATCTCCTCAATATCATGGCCCATCCTAATCGCCTTCTCGGTTACGCCTGGTGACGGATCTGACGAAATCGCGTCTTCGCTCATCTTCCTACTGGTCGCCATACTCCTTCAGGAGCACAGTAGAAGGGCATACTCCCATTCAGTACTGGGGAGAAGATACAGGGGGATTCTGGGTGGATTCGGGGTCTCGACCTCAGTGGCCATCATGATCAGCAAGGCATCAAGCAATGAGGTGATAGCCTTCTCAACGTCAATCATGGTCCTGATTCTAGCATACGACGTCCTTAGGAAGGATCCCTCCAATCATGGAAGAAGCGCACTGATGAGAGCGATAGATGAAATTGAGAGC
This sequence comes from Methanobacteriota archaeon, assembly GCA_011523055.1. Taxonomy (GTDB): domain Archaea; phylum Thermoplasmatota; class Poseidoniia; order Poseidoniales; family Thalassarchaeaceae; genus MGIIb-N1. The sequence goes on along the minus strand of WTHQ01000034.1, from coordinate 16,396 downwards.
GAGATCCTAGAAATCAACGAGCGCGGGATTATTCTGGATCAAGCATCCTCATTGTTGAAGCTAGCAAGGGAAGAAGGTTGGAAAAACACCTTGAATGGATCGAAAAGACTAGATTCTGTAAGAAGAGAGATAGATTCAGCACTAGCACTTGATGAGGATCTCATTGAGCTCCGTAGTGTCGTGAAGCCCCTTGTCGATAGAGCAACCGGTATCGCACCTGAAGTCGATGAGCCTGCAAAGTTGTTGTCTGAGGGGGACAATGAACGCTCTTTGGGCTCTTTCCGAAAGGCTGAGGCACATTACCGATCCGCTCAGATTTCTGCAACCCGGATTTGTGATTACTGGGAATCAGCAACTAAAGCACTACACGAGGCTGAGTCCATCGAAGGCGGACATGAATCGACACAGAGCCAGACCATCAAAGGCTTGATCCAGATTGCGAGAGAAGCCATGGAAGACCATAGGCCAGACGAAGCACTGAGAATATTGAAAACTCTTCCCGAGCAAATACAATCTTTGGATGAGGCCATCGAGAGAGTGAGGTCGAAGAGAGGTGAGATCGAAAGGGAACTAGAGTCCGAACACGATGATCTGTTACCGAATTTCAAGGAAAAGCTGGACTCAATAGACGACATGATCCTCAGAGGGGAACTCTCGGTCGCAATGGGGGCACTGGACTCCATCGATAGGACCCTCTCTGGCAGAAGAGAATCAAAAAGGTCGTTCAATCAGTCAATCAGGCAGCGATCCACAATTGAAAAACGAATCCCAGATTATCACAAGGACAGGATTTTGTCAAAAATTGAGGAGTCAATGGAGATGTCAAGATCAGGGTCTTGGATCGAGGCAGACTCAACTCTGAAGGAGGTTCTAGACGAGCTTGACTCTCTGCAGGACATCGAACGAGATACCAAGGAGCTCTTGTTGTTCATAGAAGATGAGTGGAAAAAGACGAGGAAGCGACTTGAAGCAAATTCAATTGGCCCTATGCACCCTACAAGGAAAATGGTTGAGAAGAACGTAACTGAGGCTAGGCTGAATTTCAATAAGGGTGCTTATCATCTATCAAGGTCGAACATGGGTAAGGCCGATGAGGGGATTGAGGCGCTTAGGAGATTGGTTTGATGAAAGCAGGTCAAATCAATAAAGAAACACAACCTGCGAAGGTTGTGCAATTCGATTTCCAATCCTTCGCTGAGGCGTACATTGAAGACCTCAGGAGGACGATTTCAGAGATGTCAATCGATGAATTGGAAAAATTATACAACGAAGTGGTAGAGGCAGTCCGAAGTGACGCCACAATACACTTTATCGGAAATGGGGGGAGTGCGGCAACTCCCTCCCACAGCGCAGGAGATTGGTCCAAGGAGCTACGAGTTCGCACCATCTCTCACGTTGACAATGTAGCCTCGCTAACGGCCTTCGCGAATGACGTCGATTACGATGAGGTCTTCGTGGGACAACTCGAGACGTTTCTTCGACCTGGCGATCTAGTGGTTGGATTCAGTGGTTCTGGAAACAGCGAGAATGTACTGAGAGGCCTGAAATTCGCAAAGGATCATGGTTGCACAACCGCTGCTGTGACAGGTGACTACAAGGGAGGCGGCGGTGGCAAACTACCATCTATCGTGGACATATGCCTTATTGCACCTACATCATCCATGGAGAGAATCGAGGATGTGCAACTAATTGTAAACCACATAGTCAAAGAGGCGGTTAAGGAATCGAGCCTTTCATTGGATGGATGATCCTCGACCCATCGAAGTCCACTCTAAACGGAATCACTGTGTTTTGAGTCGGGAGTTCATCAATAAGCCTTGAGCGGAGATCAGATTCTCCGTGAATCAAGAAGAAGCCACCGCCCCCCGCGCCGAGAAGCTTCCCTCCATTGGCCCCAAGTTCCAACAATCTGGCGTACAATGAGTCCAATCCATCGTTAGAGACCGAAGGCGAAAGGCCCCGCTTCACCCCCCACGCATCGCCAAGGAGCCTACCAAGGGCCTCTATCTCGCCAGATCTGATCATCCTCTCTGCCTCAGTGGCTTGGTCGCGTATCATCCTCAATCGCTTCAACTTGTCCTCGGAGTTCGATGGAGGCTCGGATAGAACTGCAGAGGCACTCCTAGTGGTATCTGTGTAGACAAGGCTGAACTCACTCTCGATCCTCTCTAGCGTGCTTTTCGACAGCGATATGGGACATACTTTGACACCGTTCTTGTCGAATGTAATGCGATTTAATCCACCGAATGCTGCAGCGTACTGATCCTGCCTTCCAATTGGTTCTCCCAACTTTTCAATTTCTATCTCACAGGCCTCTGAAGCGAGTTTCCGCGCATCGACATCCTCCCCGACGAGGCTATGTAACGCATTCAGTACCCCAACCGTCACTGCTGACGAGGATCCCAAGCCGGTTCCCCTGGACGGTATGTCCGCAATCGTGGTAATCTCCACCCCGTCGGACACGCCAGTGGCCCTCATTGCCTCCCTGATCAGGTCATGCTCAATTTCCTCGACCCGATTTACGGTTTCCATCTTTGAATATGAGAGCCTAATCCTTCTGTCAAAGCGATTATTCACGGTGACATAGATGTATTTCGATATCGCGGCAGAGATGACCATGCCCCCTAGATCTTCTGTTTTCGCAAAGCTGTCCAAGTCAGTGCCGCCCCCGCAGAATGAGACCCTGACAGGGGTTCTGGAGATGATCACAGCCCCGCGGAGTTCAATCGATGATTTCAAAAGAGCGGAAAATTGTAACATTCTCGGGCCAAAATCAAAGCAGGCTTCCGCAGTGCTTGCAGAATTTTGCGCCATAGTCGTGCCCCCCCAACGAGCATGATGGACACGATTGAGTGCTTATCGGCTCAGGCTGCATCAAGGCTGTAGATATGATCCCTGTAGGTACGATGATCAAGCTGTACCCCATCATCATGATGAATACCGATATTGCCTTCCCAATCGGTGTGATTGGCACCGTATCCCCATATCCCGTGCTTGTCAGTGTGACTATGGCCCAGTACACCCCTTGAGGTATCGAGGTAAATCCATCATTGCTCTCGCCCTCTACCAGGTACAGGAGTGCTCCACTGATGATGCAAATGATGAACACTGCGAAAAGGAACACAACTATTCTCATCCTAGATTGGTGCAAAGCCCTCTTCAAAGCCGAGGCCTCACCGAAGTATCTTGTTAATTTCAAGACCCTGAATGCCCTCAGCAGCCTCAGTGACCGTAGTACCAAGAACGAAGAAGAGTTGGGGATGACGAAGCTTAGGTATGTCGGCATGATTGAGATGAAGTCAATCAATCCGAAGGTCGAGAAAGCATATCGTTGCGGCTTTTTCACGGATATGAGCCTAAGGAAGTATTCAATCGTGAATAGTATCGTGAAACCCCATTCTGCAAGGTTCAACTCCCGACCATAGTTGGAATTGATGGAATCGACACTCTCTAGGCTCACTGTCATTACCGAGAGAACGATAGAAACCATCAGCAAGATGTCGAACACTCGACCTTGTCGGGTGTCTGCCTCGAAGATGACCTCATGGATCTTCTCCCTCCATCCCTCTGCGGGTCGAGGCGTATTTGCATTGGAACTCATATGGCCCTCCATCAAAGAAAATTGTAAAATCCACCCATTGCCCTAAACTAGGGTCAACTCAGAACTCCTATTGTTAACTTCCTCTGTTATGCCAAGTAAGAATTCATCCAAAGAGACCCCGTTTCGTTGATCTCCGTTCCTAGCCCTGATTGACACAGTTCCATTCGCAGACTCATCATCTCCAATGATCACCATGTAGGCTGGACGCATCTTCCTGTGTGTCCTGATCTTGCGGCCGATCGTACTGTCTGAGTCATCGATCGAGACCCTGATTCTGCTTTCTCTTAGCCTGCGCGCAACCTCCCTGGCATGATCACTGTGCCGTTCTGAAATTGTGATAATCTGGGTCTGGATGGGGGAAATCCACGTGGGAAAGTTGCCCATCCAATGCTCGGTTAGGAAGGCCACGAACCTCTCGTGAGTCGATAGGGGTGCTCGATGGATCACCAGAACCTCTTCGTTCTGTACCCCATTTTCATCCATGTAGGAAAGGCCAAACCTCTCCTTTGCCGCAAAGTCAAGTTGTATCGTGGACATCGACTCCTCCCGGCCCAAGGCCGTCCTGAATTGTATATCCACCTTGGGCCCGTAGAATGCTGCTTCGCCAACCGCTTCGATGTAGTCAACGCCCAGGTCGTCCATGATTCCTCTCAACCTGTTCTCTGACTCCCTCCAGTTCTCAGGCTGATCAATGTACTTCGATTTTTTTTCCGGATCCCATAAAGACAGTCTGAATGAGTAGTCTTCGAAGCCAAACGCTGCATAGTAGTCCTGAACCATCCTCACGTTGGCGGCAACTTCCTCAGCAACTTGTTCGATAGTGCAGTAGATGTGAGCATCGTTCATGGACAACATTCTCACCCTGAGCAGTCCCGCCAGAGTGCCTGACAACTCGTTCCTGTAGACGGTCCCGTACTCTGCTATCCTCAGGGGCAGGTCTCGATAGGATCTTTTTTTGTTGTTGAATACCAAGTGATGCATTGGACAGTTCATCGCCTTGAGGTAATATGTGCCATCGTCCATTTCCATTGGGGGGTACATCCCGTCAGCGTAGTGAGGGAGGTGTCCACTAGTCTCGAAGAGTTGCCTCTTGGCGAGCACGGGAGTTGTAACCCGTTGATATCCATACCTCTCCTCGGTCTCAATGGCAAAACGCTCAATCTCTGACTTTAGGATCTCACCATTAGGCAACCATACTGGGAGTCCCTTCCCGATCATCTCATCGATCATATAGAGCTCCATCTCCTTCCCTATTTTCTTGTGGTCCCTCTTTGCCGCCTCCTCTATCTGACGTTCCCTCTCCCTGAGCTCGTCCTTGGTGTGATAGCACATCCCATAGATTCTAACCAGCGACCCCCTCGCCTTGTCACCTTTCCAATAAGCTTGGCTCGTGCTGGTGAGCTTGAACCACCTCAGAAAAGAGGTCGAAGGAACATGGGGGCCTAAGCAAAGGTCCACGAAGTCCCCTTGGCGATACACAGACGAACCAGCATCATCACCCAGTTTGTCATCAATTATCTCTAGCTTGAATGGATTTTGAGAGAACATTTCTCTGAGGTTGTTGCGATCATGCTCTTCTCGAATCAACACATGATTCGACCTGACATGCTCCTGCATCTTCTTCTCTATTCTCTTTAGGTCCTCATCGCCGATCGGATCCATGTTGAAATCGTAGTAGAACCCGTTGTCGATTGGAGGTCCGATAGTAGGCTGAGCCTCGGGATACAATTCAACAACAGCCTGTGCCAGTAGATGAGCACAAGAATGCCTCAGGATGTATCTTCCAGCGTCCGACCCACCGAGAATGGGATGGATATCGCAATCTTGACTCAAAACGTGGGAGAAGTCCCTCTCTCTCCCATCGACTAATGCAGCCACGGCCCCTGATTTTTTCCCATACACATTTCGAATTACCTCTCCAACTGTTGTGCCACTGGCGTATTCATGCGTCACGCCATCGGGAAGACTAACGCTCAACATACCCATTGTGACCCCTGTTCGTTAGTATGAGCCCTTGGGTTATGAACACCATGGATGAGAAGATTGGTACATCTCGATCAGAGTAAGTGCCATCTCGATGAGGCTGTGATACACATCCATAAGAAAAGCAGCCCCCCATGGGAATTGTGGCTCGAATCGGAGTGATCATCAACCCAGATGCGGGACTAGGTGGACGATTAGGCCTCAAGGGGTCCGATGGCCTAGCGCGGGAAGCCAGGAATGCTGGCGCAGAAGAGCGCGCCGGACCCAGAGCGATGAAGGCCTTGTCCCTGCTAGCTAATCACCTGGTTAGCCACGATGTTGAACTGCTAATGTCCAAGGGCAGGATGGGAACGGATTGGCTAGACCCTGGACTGGATCTTGATGTATCCATCGTCCACGAGACCGACGATGCGACATCAAACCAAGACACCATTGACCTAGTGTCAAAACTGGTCACTGAGGATGCCGATCTGATTCTCTATGCCGGCGGCGATGGCACCACGCGCGACATAGTCAAGGCCATGGCGGACAACTCATCTGGTAACCTGCCAGTGGTTGGGATTCCCTGTGGCGTGAAGATGTACTCCGGTTGCTTCGCAAGCTCGCCGAAGGCTGCCGCAGAGGTTGTCAACAGCTGGTTGAACGGAGACCTCTTGATTGCCTCAACCGAGGTGCTGGACCTCGATGAGGAATTGTACAGGGATGGAGAATGGTCAGTCCGTCTCTATGCTGAGGCAATGACCCCCTCTAGTCCAAGGTGGATGCAGGGCGCAAAGGAAATGGTGGAATCAGCATCCGAGGACGAGATCATAGAGGGTCTAGCAGAGCACGTAAATGAGGTTCTGATGACTAAAGACAGGCTGATCGTCTGGGGCTCAGGAGGGACTTTGACAAGGATCGGTGGGATGTGCGGAATTCAACCAACTTTGCTGGGCATAGACGCCACCATCGGTAACGAACAGGTTGGCTCGGATCTCGATGAATCAGGGATCTTGGAACTGCTGGAGAGGCACAATGGCGAGGTTACCATACTACTTTCCCCGATGGGGGGCCAGGGCTTCTTGATTGGCAGGGGGAATCTACAGATTTCTCCGAGAGTCCTCATGAAGGCTGGGCCGGAGTCTGTACTCGGGATCTGCACGCCGTCTAAATTACTGTCAATTAGGGCGCTCAGGATCGAAACGGGAGATGACACGCTCGACACACACTACTCTGAAATGAGGTATCTGAAAGTGTTACAGGGATACAGAACAACGAGAATATTACCAATCTCAGTTGACTGATCACATATTTTGCCCTACTGCTGCCTTCATTAGGCCTAGGAAAGGGGGGCTAGGCCGGCCAGGGCGGGATTTGAACTCAGGGTGGTACTGAGTCCCGACGAAATATGGGTGATCTTCTAGCTCCATGATCTCACATCTCTGGCCAGTTTCGTCCTTACCAACGTATATCATGCCCTTCGCTTCGATCTTGTCGATCAAATCAGGATTCACTTCATATCTGTGCCTGTGCCGTTCGCTGACCTCTGTAACGCCCCCATACAACCTTTTCATTTTACAATCCTCGACGGTGAAAGGCGTAACCTTGGACCCCAACCGCATTGTCCCTCCCATGTGCGTCTTGGAGATTTCTGGCATGAACACCACCGCCTTGTTCGCAAGATCCTCAGAGTTCTCAACGAACTCTTCTGAGTTCGCATCCAGAAGACCTAGCTCGTTCCTGCAAAACTCAATGGTGGCAATCTGAAGCCCGAGGCAAATTCCGAGATAAGGAACCCCTGACTCCCTCGCGTACCTTGCAGCCTCAATCTTTCCCTCAACACCTCTGTTACCAAATCCTCCCGGCACTAGAATCCCATCAGCGAGCTCTAACTTCCCCCATGCTTTCGAATAACCATCTTGGTTTGAGTCTAAGTTTGATGAGTCAAGGTCTGTGGATTCAATCCAGTCAATGACCAACCTTCGATTTACGGCCATAGCCGAGTGTTGTAGTGCCTTGATGACGCTGAGGTAGGAATCGGAGAGCCCAGTGTACTTGCCAACCATTGCTATGCGAACCTCATCTTGAAACTCATCAACTCGATCAGCCATCTCTCTCCAACCCTCTAGGAATTGGTCATCCTCGGTGGTATCTACACCCAGACATTCGGCGATCATTGATCTAACTCCCTGCCTCTCGAATGACATTGGAATCTGATACAGATTTGAGACGTCATGCGCGGAGATTACCGCCCGAGGCTCGACATGACAAAAAGCGGCAAGCTTGTCCTTAATCTCCTGCTGAAGCGGCTCACTGGATCTGCAAACGATCAAATCAGGAGTTATCCCCAACCCTCTCAGCTCTTTCACCGTGTGTTGTGTTGGTTTTGTCTTCTGCTCTCCCACGGGACCCATCACAGGCACTAGGCTGACATGAACAAAGCAGACATTCTCTCTTCCAACCCTGAACTGAAATTGCCTCAGAGCCTCGACGAAGGGCGAGCTCTCGATATCACCGACAGTACCCCCTAACTCGATCACACAGGCATCAGGGGCCTCATCCAGGCCATCGGTCGGGATCGCACTGACCCTCTCTATCCAATCTTGTATCTCATCGGTGATGTGGGGTATGACTTGTACCGTCTTGCCAAGGTAGTCCCCCCGCCTCTCTTTCTCGATAACGGAAGAATACACCTTGCCTGTTGTGATGTTGTGGTCCCTGGTCAGGGAAATGTCTAGGAATCTCTCATAGTTCCCAAGGTCGAGATCAACCTCTCCGCCGTCATCGAGAACAAACACTTCTCCATGCTCGAAGGGCGACATCGTCCCTGCATCACTATTCAGATAGGGGTCAATCTTGATGGAGGTAACACGCAGTCCAACTGATTTCATAAGGACGCCTATGCTACTTGCGGTGATGCCTTTTCCCAAGCCAGAGAGGACGCCCCCCGTAACGATCACATATTTCATGACAACAACGGAGTTGACATCACATCCATTTCGCCTATGAACCTTGGCAATGACGAAGCCCCTCCTTCATGATCGGTGTTGAAGTATCGTCTGTACCTTGGGTGGGACATGGTTGAACCATCCGATCACCGGATACTGGTTACCGGTGCACGAGGACAGATCGGCTCCGATCTTGTTACCCGACTGAGGGAATTGTACGGACAAGACTCTGTCATAGCCAGTGATGTCCAGGGGCAGGGAGATGTTCCATCTCCTTTTTTGCATCTTGACGTACTTGATCAATTAGGATTACACCAAGCCATATCCGAACACTCGATCACCACGATTTACAATCTGGCCGCGATCCTATCTGCACATGGAGAAAAGGATCCAGATTTGTGCGAGCGAGTGAACCTTGGAGGGCTGCAGAATGTTCTGGACGCATCAAGAGAATATGGTTGCCGAGTCTTTTCCCCCTCCTCGATAGCGGTCTTCGGACCAGACTCAAGACCCGTTGCGAAACAAGAGACCCCATTGAACCCGACAACCAAGTATGGATTCACGAAAAAGGAAGGAGAAAAAATGATGCTCAAGTATTGGGAGGATTACGGTGTTGATGCTAGAGGCATAAGGTACCCGGGACTACTCTCATGGAAGACATTACCGACAGGGGGTACCACGGACTTCGCCGTGGAGGTGTTCAGCAAAATACAAGCCGAAGGCGAATACACCTTCTTCGTGAGAGAGGATACCAAACTACCCATGATGATGATGGAGGATGCTATTCGCGCTACACTGTTGTTGATGGAAGCTCCAGGTCACAGCCTGTCTCGATGGAGGTCTGGATACAATGTGAGGGGAATGACCTTCTCCGCCGCGGAGTTGGCGGACGCGATAAAGAGAAGAATTCCCAGTGCGGAAATGAGATACGTTCCCGATAGTCGTCAGAAGATCGCAGACTCTTGGCCCCAAGATCTGGACGATTCTTTTGCACGCCTAGAATGGGGTTGGAAGTCAACATATGACCTAGAAAGCATGGTTGTGGCCATGTTAGAGGGCTTCGCCTAGCCGAGGTCTTCCTCGCCACTCCAGTCCGGCTGGCTTGGCTCCACCTTCGCCCAAAGTAGGTCGTCTATCCTAAGTACTGATATTGCTCCCTCCGTGGCACCAGATAATGCACTTTCGACAACCATTCTGAGATCGACGATCCCCGCATCATACAAGTCCAAAAGCTCGTCTCCATTGGTGCCAAAACCAACCCATGGACCCCTCTCTGACTGGGCAGCAGACAACTGAAGGACTCTGTCTGTGGGGTCTAGACCAGAATTCTCCGCAAGCACTCGGGGAATGACCTCTATTGCGTCTGCATACCCCTCAACCGCCAGCTGACTTCTGCCAGTAAGCCTGGTTGACTCACGCTTCAATTGATTGGCCAAATAACTCCATGTCGATCCACCACCGGGCAACATCGGTGATGGGCTATGTGCCCTGATTGCTACCCCAAGCGCATCATCGAAAGTCCTGATCACCTCTTCTCTGAGGGCCGAAGTTGAACCTCTAACCATAAGCGTCCTTCCACGACCAACATCTGAGTATATGGTGAGGTAGTTCACTCCTGACACCTTCCTCTGATTCCAAGAGGTACAGGATCCGAGTTGATTAATGTCTAGCCCCTCCACGGATCTAGAAATTGTTGCTCCAGTCTGTTCTGCCACCCGATCCAGATCCTCTTTGTCAAAACGTCTGAAACAGGCAATTCCAGACTCTCTGAGAGCACTATGGGCAATATCGTCCACTCCATCGCGGAGAATCACAATCCCAACACCCAGTGACTTCAATTTGACTACCCTTTCGTGGATCTTCTGTCGATTCCTCTGTTCAAAACCATCCAATACCCCCAGTGAGGAAATTTCTAATTCTGCTTCGAATTCTAGTTTTGGAATTTCGATTCCTCCATCGATTACTGCAACCGAGCACGGGCCACCATGGCTCGGCATAGAGTGGTCTAGCCGCTGTTTCCGCGTCACGAAACCCGAAATCAGCTCAGTTTCCGCCACAGACCCCTCTTCCATAGACAACCTGTTCACAAGCATACGCTCATCATCGACCCCTCCCGATCCAATCGATTCAGCACTCTCGATTGCGAGTCTGCATATGAGGTCGAGAAGAGAGGGGTCAATCTCCTTTCCAATGCTAGTGGCGATTACCTTCTTCAGATCCGAGGCGGAAGCCATAGGTTTGGCTATGGAGGGAATCTCATTCTGGCAAATCTCAAGGGATCTCTTGTACCCCTCAATGATCGTGGTGGGATGTAGGCCCGATCTGGTCAACTCCAATGCGTTCCTCAGCAACTCAGCAAGAATGAGGATCGTAGTGGTAGTTCCATCTCTCGCGATCTTGTCCTGGCTATCACTCGTTTCTATGACTAACTGAGCAGTGGGGTGTTCCACTCTTGCCGTTTCCAACACTGTCGCACCATCATTGGTTATCACAGTGTTACCATCGTCATCAATCAACATCTTGTCCATTCCCAAGGGACCCAAAGTTGAGCGAACAGCCCCTGAAACTGCTAGGGCAGCCTTCACGTTTCCCACCAATGCGGCCCTGCCGCTGACTCTATCGGTATCCTCCAGAGTGAGGTCCTCGTCCGTTGTCGCCACGCTGGGGCGGAGGTCTTGAGAGATTTCAATGGATCTCAAAGAATTAGCCAAATTGGTTGATGATACTGCCCGGGGGGTTCATATACCACCCCCCCTGACAACTATACAACCGATGGTTAACTAGTGATCACATGACGTCTAACGCAGATGATTGGGAAAGAGACATGATCCGCGAGATGACCAAGGTCTTCGAGCAGATGGGGCTCCCAATCGACATGAAAATGTTGGAGAGAATGATGGCGCAATTGGAGGAGCATTTTGAGCGGATGGGAATAGACTCCAGATCCATCTCGAATGCTGATTTTTCTTTCAAGGGAGAGGGCGATCCCGAAGAGATCAGAAAGAACATAGAGGCCATGATGTCGGGGCCAGGGGGATTTGCAGACATGCTCTCCAAAATGGGGTTCGAGGTATCTGTGAAGCCATCGAGACCGAATGAATCCAACGAGGAGGAGATTCAGGTAGTCGCCCAAGAAAATGATGACAACCGGCTGATGGAGATACCAGAATCTGACTTCGTGCACGAAGATGGGCTTGCTAATGTAACAATAGACATCAGCGCTATCCCAGAAGCTGACGACGGCTCAATCGACCTTGGTTTGGCGGACGGTGGCCGGATCATCGAGCTCCTAAGACACAACCTCCTAAATCCCCTACGCGGCTTTTCCATTCCATTTGCAGCAGATCGCATAGAGGATTGGAACCTCAACAATGGAATACTCGACGTGACCTTGAGAATGGAATAGAATGAGATGATAAAATGAGCACACCGGTAATTGGAATTGACTTAGGCACAACTAACAGTTGCGTTGCGACACTTGAAGGAGGGCAAGCGGTTGTAATCCCCAACTCAGAGGGAGCCAGAACCACACCTAGCGTAGTTGCCTTCAGCAAGGATGGAGAAAGGCATATCGGAATCACAGCGAAGAGGCAGGCGGTTACAAATTCCGGAAGGACCACAATGTCAGTAAAGAGGGAGATGGGCACTGATTGGTCGACAGAGGTCGACGGAACTTCCTACACCCCACAAGAAATGTCCGCATTCATTCTCCAGAAGTTGAAGGCAGACGCCGAGGCGTATCTTGGCAGGGAGATATCAAAGGCAGTCATAACCTGTCCGGCATATTTCACAGACGCTCAGAGAAAAGCAACCAAAGACGCTGGGAGGATAGCAGGCTTAGAAGTCCTCAGGATAATCAATGAGCCAACTGCAGCCGCGTTAGCCTACGGCGTAAACAAAGAGGAGGACCAAACAATACTCGTCTATGACTTAGGAGGGGGCACCTTTGACGTTTCCGTTCTGGAGATATACCAAGTTGACGGACAGCCTCAAATCGAGGTCAAGGCCACCTCTGGGGACAACCGCCTGGGGGGAGATGACTTTGACGAAGTCATTATCTCTTGGATCGTGGAAGAATACAAGAAAGATACGGGTATTGACCTGTCTTCTGACGCACAGGCGATGAGTAGGCTCAGGGAAACTGCGGAGAAGGCAAAGATTGAGCTCTCTGGATCAGGATCCTCACAAATCAACCTCCCATTCATAACTAGCAGGGATGGACAACCCGAGCATTTGGACATGAGTTTATCCAGGTCAAAGTTCGAAGAGTTAGTTCAGCCGCTTATCTCCAAGACTCTTGCGCCGACAAGACAAGCGATGAAGGATGCTGGACTTTCCAAGGGAGAGGTTGACAAGGTCATCCTCGTTGGAGGGTCGACCAGGGTCCCTGCCGTTCAACTAGCCATAGAAAAAGAGGTCGGGAAAGCCCCATTCAAGGGGGTTAACCCCGATGAGGCCGTCGCAATGGGCGCTGCATTGCAAGCAGGAATTATTGTCGGGGATTCAGGTGTTACGGACGTCTTGCTACTGGATGTGACCCCCCTGACTCTTGGAATTGAGACTCTCGGGGGAGTTATGACCACCATGATCGAAAGAAACACCACCATTCCAAGTAAAAGGTCAGAGACATTCTCAACAGCTGCTGATAATCAGCCAGCTGTTGAAGTACACGTCCTTCAAGGAGAGAGACAGTTTGCGAAAGACAACATCACACTTGGCAAGTTCCACCTGACTGGAATTCCCCCTGCAATGAGGGGCATACCTCAGATTGAAGTTACCTTTGATATAGACGCAAACGGAATTGTGAACGTCTCTGCAAAGGACCTCGGAACCGGAAAAGAGCAAAAGATAACGATTGAGAGCCAAACCTCCCTCACTGAGGATGAAATAAAGGCAAAGATCGCAGAAGCAGAGGAGTTCGCAGAAGAGGACCGGAAGAGAAAAGCCAGAGTCGAATTGAAGAATCAGGCGGAGAGCATTGTTTACCAAACAAGAAAGACCATCGAAGAGTCGGGAGAAAAACTCGATGACTCTGACACTGCGCCGGTCCTGGAGAAACTCGATGAAGTAGAGTCACTCATAACCAATGATGGCAACCCTATCGATGCGGATGACATCGATGAGGCTGCAGTGCAATCCAAAATCGGGGAATTAGAGTCATTGATGCAAGCAATGTCAATGAAACTCTACGAAGCAGCGGCCAAAGACATGGAAGAGGAATCGAACAAAGAGAGTGAAGACGGGGTTTTTGAAGCGGACTTCGAGGTCGTAGATGAAGACGAAACTAGCAACTAACACTGGTTCTAGTTCTACAATAAGGATGGCTTGGTTAACAAGCGCAGAATTCTCCGTGGCCTCAGAATAAAGCTCCATTTTAATGAAAACCCAACTCAAGCTTGGGCTTAATCAACGGATACATCCTGAAGGGTCATGCATCTTCATCGGCGATTAGATGAAACAGTGTCCTGACGTGAACTCCCGATGAACCATTCTTGAAGAAGGGATTCTCCTGCTCGGTCGCTGCCTTGGAACCCGGGCCCCATGCTGTTCCTGCGATATCCAAGTGAACCCAGGGTATCTTCTCGGCACCCTCTTCGTAGTTTCTGGGTGGAACAAAGAACTCCAAGAAGGCAGCTGCCCCATTGGAGGAGCCAGCCCTTCCACCACTTGAGCCATTTCTTATGTCCGCAAACGGCGTATCCGTCATATATCTTCGAAACTGATCATTGAGAGGCATTCTCCATACCGGCTCCCCGCATCTCTTTGCAGACACCTCTACCCTCTCCGCGAGACTCTCGTCATTACTCCACATTCCAGTTATTTGATTACCCAGAGCAACAACCACAGCCCCGGTGAGTGTGGCTAAGTCCACGATGTATTCTGGGTCAAAATCAGCTGCCTTCCAAAGACCATCCGCCAAAACGTTCCGTCCCTCTGCATCTGTGCTGTAGACCTCGACAGTCTTGCCCGAGTAGGTTTGGAAAACGTCCCCAGGACGATAGGAACCCGATCCTGGCATGTTCTCAGCCAAGCATGCTATTCCGTTGACTCTCCTTTCGTAGCCTGAGGCATGAAGCGCTTGCATCAGTCCGAAAACTGTGGCTGCCCCGCACATGTCATACTTCATGTCCCACATGCCCTGGGTCGGCTTGATCGAAATTCCCCCAGTATCAAATGTTATTCCTTTGCCCACGATACACGGCCTTCTGACTCCTTGATCTTTGTCTGGATTCAATGTGAATATCACCATGCACGGTTTTCTGTCACTTCCTTTGCCCACATTGATCAGACCACCCATTCCGACCTCGTGGAGCCTGTCCCAGTCGTAGACTTCAACCTCGATGTTGGCTTTCGACCCTGCCCAGGATAGCGCTCGATTTGCGTATTCCATGGGGTAGAGTACATTCGCAGGCTCGTTGCCTAGGTCTCTGCATAGATGAACGCCGCTGACAATGGCCTCAGCCAATTCTAGTTTCTGCCGAACCTCATTCACATTTCTATCAGCAACTTGAACGTCTAGCTCCCAGTCATCCACAATGTAATCCGATCCAACATCTTGGTGCTCAATGAATTCATAATCTCTCAATAGAACCCCTTCGACGAATGCAGATATCGTCTCAGCAGTCCACCCTGTCATCATCCTGGTGGTCAATGATATTCCGTTCTTCTTGCTCACTGAGGATATGAATCTCGCTCCAAGTACCCTAGCTGAGTCTGAATCGAAATCATCTCTTTGACCTAGCCCAAGAAGATGGATTCTACATCCCGGAGTCCATAATGTCAAACTACAGCCTCTCTTTCCGTCGAATCCCTCTGAGGAGATTGCCTCTCTGATCAGTTTCGACTGACTTCGATCAAGGCCAACTGTGGTATTGTTTGGAAGTCGGTTCTGGTCTTCAAACAATGGGATTAGTACCTGATCCCCGATATTACCATACTTGCTGCACTTGGTTGCCATGACCGTGCTATGGCAACTCTGTTTTTCAACCGATGGTTCATACGAAAGAAGTCCTTGCTTGGAGCGCCAAAGTCACTTTAATTCAAAGCCTGTGGACAGGATCATCTTCTCTATGTCTTCTCTCGAAACTGAGTCAATTGCCTCAACTATTGCAAGACCCGATTGATGATCTACTTCTGCAGAAACAATGTCAGGATGTTCCTTCAATGACCTTTCCACACGTCCAGAACAACTGCTGCAGGTCATTCCAATGACTTCTATGTCATATCTCTTGGCCATGTTGTCAGATGGTTGATTTCGTATTTTTATTCTTGCTTGGACTTAGTCCAATCGGACTCCACCTGTTCAAGAGGAGGGAATTCATCACCACGCTGACTGATGACAACGCCATCGCAGCGGCAGCGAACGACGGGGGTAGTAGCCAACCTGTCCATGGAAAAAGTAGGCCCATTGCCAAGGGGATTCCGAGAATGTTGTAGAGGAATGCCCAAACTAGATTACTCCTGATTTTCACCATTGTTGCTCGGCTTAATTGAATAACTGACAATGCGTGAGAAAGATCGTCACCAACAAGCACTATGTCAGCGCTATCTAGTGCTATGTCACTCCCCGCCCCCATTGCGATGCCGACGTCCGCAATGGTCAATGCAGCGGCATCGTTGATACCATCGCCGATCATGGTCACTACCCCTTCTTCCTGTAACTGACGAATAGCGCCCCCTTTTTCCTCGGGCTTGACACCTGAAATGACCCTCTCAATTCCAACCTTTGAGGCAATGTAGCCTGCAACCTCATGCCTGTCCCCAGTGAGCATAATTACCTCTATGCCCATGGCTTGCATTTCTTCTATTGCTAGCAACGAACTCTCCCTAATCGTATCACGTACTTCTATCCAACCAACTAATTTCCTATCCCTGGACACAAGCA
>WTHQ01000017.1:3702-11356 GCA_011523055.1 Methanobacteriota archaeon | reverse complement strand
AGTTTTTGCCCCTTCTCTTCAGGTTTTGGAATTTCTAAATCGGATCCATCAGAAGCAAGTCAGAGGGCATTATCATGACATTGATAAAAAACAGGCCTATGAGATGCACATGGCGGCCCGTAGCTCCAGGCACATGGAGGTCCGTTTCACTGTTTCAGACAATGGCGGCTCCCTCAAGGGGCCGTGCCTGAAGGGCTCGTTCACAGGTTGGGAGCTGGTCCCAATGTCCGAGGTAGGGGGCGGGAGATGGGAGTATGTCCAGATGATTCCACCAGGCACCTATGAGTGGGGGGCTGTCGAGCCTGATGGGACTGAATGGGGCGTCTGGCTGCCCGAGCTTGCGGGCAACAGGGTGAACCTGGTTGTCACGGTGACGAAGTCGATGGCCGTCGAGGGCGCGACGACGATCACCATAGAGGGGGGCCAGGTCGAGCGGTCGTCATCGATCAGGTACCCGGGGGGGCTCTCCCCCGAGGACCGAGCGGGGCTTGACGGGGTTCTCAGGCTGCTCTCCAGAGCCAGCATGATGAACGTCCTCCAGGTCATCATCTCAGCAAGGGCGCCATTGCGATTCAGCAGGGTCCAGGACCTATGTGGCATATCTGCGACGTCACTCTCTCGCAGGCTGAAGGAGCTCGAGGGAGCAGGTTTGGTGAGGCGGTACTCACACAACACGATCCCGCCGATCGTGGAGTACCAGGCTACGCAGGTCGCCTTCGAGCTTGAGCCGACACTGCGGGAGCTCTACAGTTGGGCGATGGACAACCGTGATGGCCTCAGGGGCCTCTGAGGCAAATGCCAAGGGAGGGAAATTTGTGGCGCCGACAGCAGGACTCGAACCTGCGACCTGCGGATTAACAGTCCGCCGCTCCACCAACTAAGCTATGTCGGCCCAGCACCGGGCCTGCGCGTTCATTCATCAATCAATCGATTGGGCGTCCGTACAAATTCGCGTGCGAAAGGAGCGTTGAGCATATCCCGATCTATTCATTTTGGCGTTAGTAGGAGATAGGCGCTATTCCCACTCTATCGTGCCAGGGGGCTTGTGGGTGACGTCGTAGACGACTCGGTTCACTTGGCCCTTCAGGGTGTTGGTGATCTCCGTGCTTATCTCGGAGAGCACCTCGTGTGGAATGGGGGAGTACCTGGCGGACATGCCATCGAGACTTGTGACTGCCCTGATCACTATGGTCTCACCATGGACGCGTGCGTCGCCATGGACCCCGACCGATCGCACCGGGAGGAGGGCGGCGAAGTACTGCCAGGGTAGGTCGCACCTCCCCTCTCCCGCAGCGTCCCTGATCCCCCTCTCGACGATGTCGCAGGCCACCCTGCAGGTCTGGACCCTTTCCGGAGTGACGTGGCCGAGGACCCTCACTGCGAGGCCTGGGCCTGGGAAGGGCTGCCTCTCGGAGGAGGTTATTTCCAACAGCCTGGCGATGTCCCTGACCTCGTCCTTGTAGAAATCGCGCAGAGGCTCAACTATGATGAGGTCCACGTCATCGGGGATCCCCCCTACGTTGTGGTGGCTCTTTATGACGTCACGCTCCCCGCCTCCCGACTCTATCCAGTCTGGGGCGATGGTCCCCTGCACGAGGTACTTCGCGCCGACCTCCCTCTGCTCCTGCTCGAACACCCTGATGAACATCTCACCGATCGCCTTCCTCTTCTCCTCCGGGTCCGTGACCCCATCGAGGCATTCGAAGAATCGCTCCGACGCGTCGACCACCTTGAGGTCGATGCCCATCTGGTCGAACATCGCCCTGACCTCCTCGGACTCGCCGAGCCTCATCAGCCCGGTGTCGACGTACACGCAGTGCAGGAGGTCCCCTACGGCCCTGTGCGCCAGGACAGCGGCTACGGTCGAGTCGATTCCACCGCTGCATGCGATGATGGCCGTTCCGTCGATCCCATCTGACAAGAGCTCCAGGGCCTCGTCCACGAGGGCCTCCGTCTTCATGAGATCACCCCTGTATGGAGGCGTCGTCGGACATGACCTTCTCAGTCATCTCCTCCCGGTACTTCGAGTATGCCTCTGCGAGCCCTGTGTCCTTGGTAGCCAGAATCTGCACCGCCAGGGCCCCCGCGTTGTCGCCCCTATCGACGCCGACGGTCGCCACGGGCATCCCCGGGGGCATCTGAACGATGGATAGGAGTGAGTCGAGTGGCACCTTGCCACCGACAGGCACCCCGATGACGGGCCTCGAGGTCATCGAGGCGATCACCCCTGGCAGAGCGGCCGCGACTCCTGCCATGCCGATGAAGACTGAGCACCCTGCGCCCTCGGCCGCCTCGATTATCCCCTCGAGGTACTTCGGGGCCCGGTGCGCCGAGGCGACCCTCAGCTCGTACTCCACATTGAAGCGATCAAGTATTTTTGCGCACTTCTCTCCGACTGGCAAATCAGACTTCGAGCCCATTACGATGCATACGTCCATGCACTACTCCGGTGAAGACGGTGCTAAAGCGTGACGGAGGTGAGCCTGATCCAGCACGGTGCTCAATGGTCGCTGATCTCGAGGGCGAAGGGCGGATTTTCGAGAATGAAATCTATCTTTTCCATGGTCGCCCGTCGTTGGAACGGGTCGTGCCTGAATCCCGATCTGTGCAACAGCGAGACTCCGAGGTGGGCAATGCCATCGACCCTCACTCCCTCGATAACGAGCCTCGAGCTGGCCGTGACGCTCGGCCCCACGCCGATTACCCCCGGCTTGAAGTGGCTCTCTTGGAAGGCCCAGCCATCTGCTAGGTCGATATCCTTGAATCGAGCTGGGTCGATCTCCTTGATCCACCTCCCAGATGCGAGGTGCGTGGCGTCAGTCAGTGATCTGACGAGCTTGAGCCATGAGGCCCAGAAGGCAGCGTATGATGCCCAACCGAAGGCGGGATCAATCGCGACATGCGCCATGAAGAGGGCGATGGCGATGGTGAGCGTTGGCATGTCGAGCGGGAAGATGTCATACCCATGGGACTGGGATGGGTGGCGGGACAATGAGCCCACGGATATCAGTGGTAGCAGTACGAGTGACCATGCCACAGCGAACAGGGCCGACGAGAAGGCAGAGTCGTTGGGCGTGTTGTCCGGAAAAAGGAGGGGTAGTGGGGTCGCTGCCAGGAAGAAGGCAGACCACGCCAAGGGCCGTAGTAGGGTCGCCCCTGGCGGCTTCAGGCGTTGCCTCTCCCATCCTGCCCATGCCCCCGGGGGAGGGAGATCGTTCTCAGAGTGGAACTTTGGCTGTGCTTCTGGCCCGGAGGCCGACCCGTCCTCGTCACCCATGTCGTGGCCGATGGAGCCTCATGTTTTGAGTTGGCTCACTCGAAGGGGTAGGTCAGGACCAACTGCCTGGCCGCGAGGACCTCGTCGACCCTCTTGACGTAGGTGGTGTGGGGCGCTGACTTGAGCGTGTCCGGGTCCTCCGAGAGTATCTCCAGGAAGTCAGCCGCGAACTTGTCGAGGACCTCCTTTGACTCGGTCTCCGTGGGCTCGAACATCAGGCACTCCGGTACGATCTGGGGGAAGTAGAGCGTCGGGGCCATGTAACCGTAGTCGAGCAGCCTCTTGGCCACGTCCTTGGCAGTGGCGCCGTTCTTGTCCTTCAATGGGGTCATGTTCAGCGTGAACTCATGCTTCACGACACTTGCTGGGGCGCCCTCTAGGAAGGCCGATGTACCCTCTTGGCCATCGACCGGGTTGGTGATCCTGTGCCTTAGGTAGTTCGCGTTCAGGACGGCGTGCTCGCTCATCCTCTCGAGCTCGTGGCCGTATCTCCTGTAGAAGGCCCATGACCTCACGACGGCCCCTGCGTTCCCGTTCCATTGCTGGACCTTGCCGATGGAGGACTCCGGCTCCTCCCAGAAGTACCAGAACCCGTCATCCACCCCCACGGGGTCACCCTCCTCGCGCCCCCTCCTGGCGGCGATGGGGGAGGGGAGGAACCTCGAGAGGTGGGACTTGACCCCTATCGGCCCACTGCCTGGGCCGCCACCTCCGTGGGGCTGGCTGAAGGTCTTGTGGAGATTGTAGTGAACCGCGTCGAACCCCATGCGCCCGGGGTCGGTCTTCCCGAGGATCGCGTTGAAGTTCGCTCCGTCGTAGTACATCTGCCCGCCAGCGTCATGCACAATCTCGGCCGCTCGTGCAATGTCCCTCTCGAATACCCCGAGGGTGCTTGGGTTGGTAATCATCATGGCCGCGGTGTCGTCGCCGACTGCGGACCTCAAGGCGTCAAGGTCGATCCTTCCGTCCTGGCCGCTTGGGATCTCTATGATGTCATAGCCGCACATCGACGCGGACGCGGGGTTCGTGCCATGGGCGGAGTCGGGGACTATGACCTTGTTCCGATGGGCTTGTCCGTTGGACTTGTGGAACTCCTGGATGCACCTGATGGCGGTGAACTCGCCCTGCGCGCCCGCGACTGGTTGTAGGGTGACAGCGTCCATGCCCGCGCATATCGCCAGCATCTCCTGCATCTCGTAGTAAATCGAGAGCAGCCCCTGCACCTGGTGGTCCGGTTGCAGTGGGTGGATCCGATCGATGCCTGGCATCTGGACTATCCTCTCGTTGAGACGGGGGTTGTGTTTCATCGTGCACGACCCGAGGGGGTAGAAACCGGTGTCGATCCCGAAGTTCCTCTGGGAGAGGAGGGTGTAGTGCCTGACCAGCTCCGGCTCGCTGGCCCTTGGCCACCTGGGCAGCTTGCCCCTGCGGACCGAGCTTGGTATCCCAGAGAGGGCGTCCTCCCTGAGCGGGGGTGGCTGGGACCAGCCCGTGGATGGTGCGCCGTTGAAGTCGAAGAGGGTGGTCAGTTGGTCACCCCCGCGATAGCGCTCTCCAGGCTATTGACGAGCTTCTTGATGTCGTCATGAGAGGTTCGCTCGTCGCAACCGACGAGAAGCGCGTCACCCATGTCGCCCCACCACCTGGATAGGTCGAATCCACCAGTTACACCGAGTTTATCCATCCTCTCGAGGGCCAGCTTGGAGGGAATCGGAAGTCGGACTGCGAACTCCCTGAAGACGGGTGCGGAGGGGTAGAGTGGCTCGACTCCACCTACGCTCAGTAGGGCTTCCATCGCTTCTTGGGCCGCTGCTGCTGTCCTCATCGCCAGACGCTCTAGCCCCTCTGGGCCCAACAGGGCCATGTGCATGGCCCCCATCAAGGCGATGAGGGTCTCGTTGGAGCAGATGTTCGATGTCGCCCTGTGCCTCCTGATGTGCTGCTCCCGTGTGGAGAGTGTGAGTGTGTAGGCAACGCGGCCATCGGAGTCCTCGCTCTGCCCGACTATCCTCCCTGGCATCAGTCTGAGGTAGTCCTTCGTGCATGCGAAGATCCCGTAGATCGGGCCGCCCCCTGTTGGGCCTATCCCGAATGGCTGCCCCTCCCCAACGACGATGTCCGCCCCCCAGTTGCCCGGGGCCTCGAGGACGCCCAGCGACACGGCGTCCACGCCGACGATCAACGAGGTCTTGTCGCCAATGACGGCCCTGAGCCCCATCAGGCCCTCGTCGATTATCCCGAAAGCGTTCGGCTGCTCGACGTACACGGCACAGGACCCCTTAGCGGCGGTTGCAGCCTCGAGGTCCAGTGTGCCGGAGGCTGTGTGTGGGATGGGGACCAGCTTGATGCCAACGCCCTGGGTGTAGTTTCGGATGACTGAGAGGCGATGCGGGGGCACCTTCTCGGACACGTAGACCGTATTCGGCTGATCGGCGCGCTTGGACCTGACCCTAACTGCGCAGGTGATCGCCTCAGCGGCGGCTGTGCTCGCATCGTACATCGAGACGTTCGCCACGGGCAAGGCCACTAGCTCGGAGATCATCGTCTGGAATTCCCACATGGCCTGGAGCATTCCCTGGCTTACCTCTGGTTGGTAGGGGGTGTACGATGTCAGGAACTCCCCCCTCGTGGCAAGCATCGGGACCATGGATGGGACGAAATTCCTCGCTAGCCCGGCCGAGAGGAAAGAAGGTCGCGAGTCGAGGTCGACGTTCGCCCCCAGCAGGCGCTGGGCGTCGGTGAGGATGCTCTCCTCCGACTGAGGGTCGCGAAGTGGGAGGGGCTCGGTGCGTCTGACGTCATCCGGTATGTCCTCGAACAGCTGATCCATCGATTTCAGGCCCATTGCGGAGAGCATCTCCTGCTCTCTTCCTAGGTTTGGTAGCTGGTCCATGGGTACGCCTGCAATGATGTCAGTCGGCCGAGGTGCTTGAAGCCTACGTTTTCTCCACCCCTCCAACCGACACGCTCATAGACGTGAAAATCAGCATTTGCCACGAGCAGCATGAGCGTGGCGATTACCGCAGCAGACGGATTCGTGGGACCATGGATCTCCGAGATGCTCGGCGATGACGCCATCCTGGTACCTGACGAGGCCCTGAAAGAGCCTCTTACCCTAGATGCTATGCTTACTCCCTGTACCACGGTGATTCACATAAACTCAACAGCGTCTGCCGGCAACGCTGGCCGTGATGACAGGGAAGCCATGCTCGTGATGCGCGAGAGGTCCAGACCGGTGCTGGACGCAGTTCAGCGCCATGGGGGCCTACACCTCATTCTCGTGGGCACGCTTCGCGTACACCCCCAGTGGGAGGAGGGTGAGCCCTACTACGGGTCCGACTCCACAGTCGCCCCCAGGGACGTCGCCGCAGAGGGGCAGTTGTGGATGGAGGAGCGGGCGCTCGAGCAGGCGACTCCCGAGAGACCGGTGAGTGTCATCAGGGCGTCGAACGTCCAGGGAGTGCCCATCTCCGGGCCGCCCGGCAATGGGTTGCTCCACAAATGGGCATCCGAGGCCCCGATCGGGTGGGTGAACGTCCCAGGCGATGGCTCCGGGCTCAAGGACTTCATCCACGTGCAGGACCTGGTTGAGTGCATAATGGGGGTCGCCTCAGACCCCCCTCCGACCAGGGAGAGCATCGCTATCGGCTCTGGGAAGGGCATCCAGCTGAGGGACCTTGCTGGCATCTACAACCAGATGACAGGTTGCGAGGCAGAGTACGGCCAGAACCAGGAGCACGAGGTCTTCGGCATAGTAGATGCGTCGGAGGTGGAGATGCGCCTAGGATTCAGGCCGTCCATAAGCCTCGAGGAGATGATCAAGGAGTCGTTCGAGGCGTCTGGTTACTAGTCAGGCGCCTTGGATCTCCAGTATCGGCCTCCCAAGGGCGAAATTCCAGCCAGTGACTCGGACGGGCAGGTCGATGGACTCTCCCAGCCTTGGTATCGTGTGGTCCTTCGGGAGCCTGAGCTCCACCTCCCCGAGCAACGCCGAGGATGCGAGGACCGTCGTACCGTACATCAGGTCCTTGGACACCCCATAGCCGATCGTGCGATCAAGTCCACTGACCTTCATAGCCAAGGGGAATGCCATATCGATGAGGGAGTCAATGGCCTTCTTCCTAGCGGTGAGGGTCACGGCCTCGCTGAGGTGGCCTGCGAATGTGGTAAGCGCATCAGACACCCTTTCCCCGGTTGGCTCGTTATCTTCGGCCCCCAGTGAAACGGGTGGCTCTCCATCTGGCTCGGGCTCTGGCTCGGGCTC
Organism: Methanobacteriota archaeon; assembly: GCA_011523055.1. Classification (GTDB taxonomy): domain Archaea; phylum Thermoplasmatota; class Poseidoniia; order Poseidoniales; family Thalassarchaeaceae; genus MGIIb-N1. Next base: position 3,815 of record WTHQ01000017.1, on the reverse strand, counting down.
GGGCTCTGGCTCTGGCTCGGGCTCGGGCTCCGGAGCAGCGATGACCTCAGTGGTCGCTGTCGAGAGAAGGTTGTCATAGCCACCGTCGCCGAAGAGGCGCGCCTCGTACTCGC
>WTHQ01000017.1:0-3602 GCA_011523055.1 Methanobacteriota archaeon | reverse complement strand
GTCGAGAGAAGGTTGTCATAGCCACCGTCGCCGAAGAGGCGCGCCTCGTACTCGCCGGGCGGTAGCTGTAGCTCGAACTCCAGGGAGCCAGCTTCAATGGTATCGTAGTTCTGTTCCTGCGACCCGTTAAGATAGAGCCAGTCCAGGTAGTCCGTGTCACTCGAGCCCCGCTCGTAGAGGCCGATCCAGGACCTCTCCTCGGCCCCAGGGAATGAGAACCCGACCCTGATTCGCTCGCCCTCCTGGAACTCAGATTCCAGGATCATGGTCGGCTTCTGCTGGTTTGACCGGGGCCTTGGCGCGACATTCTCCAGCTTTGGAGGGTCATCGCCCGACTTGCCCCCTACGGTCTCGAGCGCCTTCTGGAGGGAGGGATTCTTCTCGCCGAGGAGGAGGAGGACCTCCTCGTAGGTGATGTATCCGTCTTGGTCCTCGTCGAGGATTCCGAAGACGGCCCTGATGATGGGGTCTGGCGCGTTTTGGCCGGTCGCCTTGGCTATGCCCAACCTGAACTCGTTGTAGTCGAGCACGGAGTCGCCATCCATGTCGAATGAGTTGAGGATCGACTCGCCCGTGTACCCCATGGCCTTCAAGGCGTTCCCGAGACCTTCGAAGGCCCTCTTCTCAAACGTTGACACAACGAGCACGCACAGGTGTTTCCAAATAGAAATTGCCCAAGCATCATATGAAGGGCGGCGAGGTCACCTCGGCGGGAATACGCCTTCTCGGGCTGGTCTGGACATACACCGTATCTCCGGCCTCGGCCCCTCGCAGGTAGGCCATGCCGATACCCAGCCCGATCGAGGGCGATGGCGCACCACTGGTGACGAAGCCGATTATTGATCCCCCTTCCTCGCTGGAGTGGACCTCATGGCCCACTCGAGGGGAGGGGCCCCTCCCGAGGCACCTCAGGCCCGCCCAGCCCACATCTGGGTCCGAGTTTCGGATCATGGCCTCCTTCCCGACGAAGTCGTGTCCCATGTTGACCCCATAAGGGACGTTCGTCTCGAGGCTGGTCCTCGCGAGGAATCCCTCTGGGACACCGGCAGCTTGGCCTAAATTCAAGCCGGGCCACGAGAAGTCCTGCCCGGAGAGGAGGTACCCCTTCTCGAGTCTGAGAGTGTCCCTGGCCCCCAGCCCGACGGGTACCAAGCCCAGACCCCTGCCGGCTTCCATCAACAGGTCCCACAACTTGGGCGCCTGGTTGTTTGGAACGAATATCTCGACGCCCCTCTCGCCCGTGTAGCCCGTGCCTTGTATCCAACCCGTTATCCCCGGGCTGTTCTTTTGCAGTTCCTTGCACTTGAATCGTCCGGGGTATGCCCCCTCCCCGAGTGCGTTGTCGATTATGGTCGGCGCATTGGGCCCTTGCAAGGCCAGGATGCTGGTGTCCCTCGAGAGATCTGTGATTGTGACCCCCCCGTCTGTCGGCAGCAGGGTGGTGAGCCAATCCCGTACGATTGGGATCATAGAAGCGTTCGGGACGCCGTAGATCAGATCCTCAGAATCGACGGCGAATATCATGTCGTCTATGATTCGGCCTCCCTCGTCCAGGAAGTGAGTGTACCCACAGCTCCCCGCCTCGAAGCGGGTCACGTCCTGGGTCGAGACGCTCGACAGCCATTCCTTGACCCCATCCCCCCGGAAGGCGAGGAAACCCATGTGGGAGACGTCGAACAAGCCCGCTGCAGCACGGCAGCCGAGGTGCTCCTCCTGGATGGTGCTGTACCTGATTGGGAGTTCGAAGCCGTGGAAATCCACCATCGTCGCTCCTGCCTCCAAGTGCTTCTCAAACAGGGCAGTCCTCACTGGGGCAACATCACCCATGCACTTGGGAGATACGGTAGGCACATCAAGAAAGCGGAAACCTCGATCGTGAATCCGAGAACAGCCCGAACGAACGTTGATAAGCGAGTTCCAATACTATACAACCAATGGTTGAAAAGAAGGGCGTCTCAAAGCCCAAGGGTCGTCGTAGGATCGTCGAGATCAACTCGGCATCCCGCCCAGGACGTGTGAGGGGCACAGAGTCCGTCTCAGAGCCCTGTAGCCTATGTGGATCACTGGACTGGGAAACCGACGACTCCAGGGGCGAGACGACCTGCGGCACATGCGGGTACGTGGCACTCCAGAACATGATCGACCCCGGCGCGGAGTGGACGAACCACTCGGACGGGGATGACAGGTCAAGGGTCGGCGCGCCCACGAGGATCGACCTCTCGGACAAGGGGCTGAACACCTCCATAGACAGGAGGGACATCAGCGCCGGCAAGCACGGCATGAGCGCGAGGCAGGCGAGGGACTGGCGGCGGAGGCAGGTCATCGACCAGAGGAGCAAGACGAGGGACAGCCGGAGCCGCAACCTCAGTCAGGCCATGCAGTTCATCAAGAACCACGGCGGGCTCCCACCCCAGATACAGCAGCAAGCCGCGGGTCTGTACAGGAAGTCCGTCGAGAGCGGCTTGGTGACCGGTAGGTCGATTCGAGGGGTTTCCGCTGCATGCGTCTATGTCGCTGCCCGGGAGGCCCGCATACCAAGAAGGATCGAGGACGTCGCAGAGGCATTCGACATGTCGAACGAAGTCGAGAAGAAGGAGCTGAAGCGGACCATCCGCCTCGTGGCGAGGACGCTGGGCGCGCACCACGTCACGGGGCCCGAGGAATACCTCGAGAAGTTCCACTCTGACCTCGGCCTGCCCCCGCAGATCCTCGGCGATGTGAGGGCCCTGTGGGCAAAGGTGCAGGACCAGTACGCCTGGCAGGGCAAGAAGCCCTCCGGCATAGCGGGCGTCCTCCTTTACCACGCATCACAGAACAGCAACTCACCAAGAACCCAGAGCGATGTTTGCAAGGTCTCAGGAATTAGTGAGGTCACTCTAAGAGGGTTACTAAAGCAGTTGAATAGAATGTTGGAAGAAAAATAATCACCCGTAGTGTCAAATACCAAACCCATCGGCTGACCGATCGGGATCACTATGAGCAACATCGTAATTTGGATGACAGGACTTTCAGGAGCGGGTAAGACTACTATCGCCGTCGCGGCGTCGAATCGATTTGGATGTGAGGTTCTTGATGGTGATACGATCAGAGATTTCTTCAAGAATAACGACTTCAGCAAAGAGGGCAGAGAAAGACACCTCCTAGGGGTCGCCAAGATGGCGAACATGATGTCGAAACACACCCCCGTTATTTGCTCGTTCATAACCCCATACGAAGAGACGCGGAAGAAAATCTTGGAAATCCTTCCGAAGGGATCAGTCATGGTGCATGTGTCAACGTCGCTCGAGGTGTGTGAAGATAGAGATGTGAAGGGGCTCTATGCGAAAGCAAGGTCCGGCGAAATTCAGAATTTTACAGGAGTCTCTGACCCATTTGAGTACCCAGATTGTGCCCACTTAACACTGGAGTCAAGTGGGGAGGAAGGGCAGACGGTAGATGACATGGTGAATGGTCTTGCTCAACTTTTCGAAAAGCCGAAAGCTGTTCTGCTCCCGGGTCGTTGGCAGCCCCTTCATGTGGGTCACGAATGGCTGATCCAACAGGAATTAGACAAAGGCAAGAGGGTAGTAGTTGGGATAAGAGACACTCCGATCACGGACTCT
>WTHQ01000011.1 GCA_011523055.1 Methanobacteriota archaeon | reverse complement strand
CAGGGCCAGGGCCAACAAGGTCAGGATGGCGGCCAAGGATCCCAGAGTGGCCAGGACGGCCAGCAGGGCAACAACGGCCAAGACGGATCCCAATCCAACCAACAGGATAACGGCCAGGGCCAGCAACAGGGAGGCCAACAGAGTGGCCAACAGGGCGACCAACAGAGCCAGGACCAGAATGGCAACAACCAGAATGGCCAGAACCAACAACAACAGGGAGGCACTCAATCAGAACAGGGCCAGCAGGGCACTCAGTCTGATCAACAGCAAGGCCAGCAGTTGGACAACCAGGACAACAACGGTGACAACGACAACGATGGTGATGGAATACCAGATGATGTTGACACGGACGACGACAACGATTGCATACCTGACGTGATAGACACGGACCCTCAGGACCACGACAACGATGGAATAGATGACTCAGAGGATGACGATGATGATGGGGACGGATTGGATGACCGGACAGAGGTCGAGGATGGAAACCCCATTACGGACATCTATGACCATGACAACGACGGCATCTATGACTGTGTTGACATCGACATCGACAACGACGGCCTGATGAACTACGCCGATGACATGCCTCGAGACCACGACAACGACGGAATCGACGACGCATTGGACGATGATGATGACAACGACGGCATACTCGACGTGGACGAGCAGGGGGGCGCATGGAGCTTCTACAGGTACGACCACGACAACGACGGCCTATCCGACCTCATCGACACCGATGACGACAACGATGGCCTCTCTGACTGGTTCGAGATGCACGATGGATCCGATCTGACGGGCCAATTCGACCACGACAACGACGGAATCGACGACCATCTAGACGACGATGATGACGGAGACGGAATCCTCGACGAACTAGAGAACAACCCAGATGTAGTCTGACTTGGGACGTAACGCACGCCTCAGGGCCTCTTCATAGAGGCCCTGGGGCGTAGCTTAACGACACCAAATGCCCAGAGCCGGCCACTCGAAACGAACGCAGGCTTCAGATGGGGGCACCACCCCGCCACCCTATGGCGACGAAGGCACACTCAGCGTCAGTAATCCTGATGCTCCTCGCTGTGAGCATACAGGGGTGCCTATCATGGGGAGATTCAGAGCCCTCAGATAGAGCGGACAACATCACATACCCGTCAATCTGGGAGAGGCATACTCTTGATTGGGAAACAGAGGGTTCCTACAGCATGACCTTAGAAAAGGGCCCATACTCGGCCATGGAAGTCAAGGAGGCGAGAATCACTGTCGACACGTCAGAGGTATGGGAGAATGGGCCGGAGTCCTCTGAAGTACATCTTTCCTACTGGCTTCCAAACAACACTCTGGATGGAGCTAGAGTTCCAGTAATCGCAGTAATCTCACCCTACTTCTCCTATGGCCCCCAAGGTTCAGAGTCCACGCCGACCAATGTGATCGGCGCTGCGCGAGGGGAATTCATCTTCGAGAATTTCCTGCCACATGGCTACGCATTCGCACAAGTTGCCGTGTTCGGCACAGAGGAGAGCAGTGGATGCTTCGATTATCGTGGTGCAGGAGAGGGGCTTGGCATCCACGCCGCAGTAGAGTGGTTAGGGTCCCAGAATTGGAGCAATGGAAACGTTGGACTCTATGGAAAATCGTACGAGGGAGCCACACAATGGGAGGCTGCGGCCATGGGTAGCAAGCACCTCAAGACCATCGTTCCCATGTCAGGGACCACTGCTCTCCATCCGCTGTTGTACAAAAACGGAAGTGCTGAGGCAAGGTCTCAGATAATGCACATGAACTATTTTTCGAGTACGGTGGACTATGACCAAGATGACTTGGACAACATCTGTCCGGACATAATTGAGGGGCTATTCGCTGGACCCGTGACATACGTAGGCGGGGAGATGGACCCGTACATGCGGAATTACTATGATGAGAGGAGCCATATCGACAAGGCTTTCGAGAATTGGAACGGCAGCATCTATTGGGTTCAGGGGATGCAAGACTGGAATGTCGATCCTCACCAAGTGTTTGGTGGCCCACCTGACACCAACTGGTATCAGACGTATGTTGATGCTGGATTTGATGTACGAGGTATCTTTGGGCAGTGGGGACACCATTACCCAGACCAGGTAAACAGCCACCAAGGCACCGATCCCGGGTATGGATTCGAGGCCCTGGAGAATATGACGAGGTGGGACTGGGGCCAAGACCTGTTCGAGTGGTTCGAATATTATCTCCAGGAGAGGGGACCCAAACCATCACTCAATGCGCAGATACAGAGGAACGACGGCCAATGGCGAATTGAGGAAACCTGGCCACCGTATGACCGAAATCCATTCACTGTGGATCTAGTTGATTGTGGGAATGACGGCTCATTCGTCGGAGGCGGTCCTTCTGTGGTTGGAGGAGGCCAAACGGTAGTTGTTGACTGCCCTGATATAAATCCCGAGAAAAGCCTCCACATCTCTGGATTGCCCACCCTCCATCTCCTCGCTGTGCCAACTTTCGACGGAGGACAGGTATTCATTGAAATGCAGGACGCAGAGACAGGAATGCGCTTGGGCCATGCGACAATGGACGTGAGATATCATGCCGGAGGCTACGATCCTCAGACTGTAATCCCCGGCCAAGAGATTACCATGATGATGGAATTCCAAGCAATAGACGCTATCTTGCCAGCCGGCCATGGCCTTAGATTCATATTCAGTGACCAAGGAGAGGACTACCTCGCCCCCGCTTGTGGAAGTGCCTGCACGGTACATATCCTGCCCTCGTTATCAGTTTTCGAGGCCCCTGTGATTGAAAGAGGGCAAGACTCGATACTCACAGTTCCACAGCATTAGAGCACATGGCCCAGGGACGAAGAATCCCAAGGAAGGGTACACCTATCCCACCCTCAAGCTGTAATTTTCGCACCAATTGAATGTCAGAAATCGAATAGAGTGGGCTTGCTTGATGAGCGTAATCTATTGGCCGATGCCAATCGTTCGATTGCAGTCTTTACCCTACCCTCACCAAAACCCAACTCACCTCTAAGCATGGCGACAATTCCATCTTCATCCCCCTTGGAATGATCTGGTATCGCCCCCTCTGTTGTTGGATGGTTGTGGAATAATTCTCTGATCACATCGATGTTTTCTGGAATCTCGATTTCCTTGTGTTCCGCCACTTTATCAAGAGTCCCGAACTTTCGAATCAACTTCAGCCCGGTCTTTGGGCCAACTCCTCTGAATCCTGGGTGGAAATCAGTTCCAATCATTATCCCCAAATCGATGAATTGATCCATGTCGATCTCAAGTTCATCCAATGTTTCTTCCAATTCAATGCGTTCAGCCGTCAGCAACCTACCGAATTTTCTGGTTCCATGGGCCGTGAGATTTCTGATCATCGTCGAGGCTCCGTACAGTAGAGTGTCCCAGTCTTGGCTGGCAACGCCTGAGACCTCGCCGCGTTTGCAGATTACCGCCGCCGCACCTTCAGCCTCCATGGGGGCATCCAACCACGTCACACCCATCAAGTCAAACAGACGCTTCGTATCCTCGACCATCGAAGGAGTGTATTCTGCTATCTGCGGTCCCAATTTCTTGGCACTGGCTAAATCATCGACTTCTACAGCTGCTTCCCACTTCCTCCTGGCCTCTTCCTTTCTGGCCCTTCTGGTATTCAGAGTTTCACGTTTCAAATCATGAGGCTTACCATCAAAAATGAAGATAGGGTCAATTCCCTGAGCGACTAATGATGAAGCACGATCGAGAAAACCATAGAGATGAGCGGTCACACGCCCATCGTAGGATAGTGGCCTGCCATCCGGCCCTGTGAGGCTCGTGATGAACTGGTATGCGTTTAGGAAAACGTCGATAGCAATCCGCTTCCCCCTGAGCTCCGATAAATCCAATGGGTGAGCCCTGACGAGATCTCTCAGATTGCAACCCATGTAGTGATACCGTTCATTCCGAGGGGATCATCGCCTTTAGGGTTGAAGTCCTAAATGCTTACCCGATACCATGACTTGGATGATAACCGGCACTGGCTGGCATCCTAGGATATTCAGAGAGGAAGTGAGGAGTATGCTTGGAGACTTCACACCCCTGCATCCAAGAATTTTAGAAATTAAACGGGGTAATCCATGCCAATCAATGTTCTCCGAATCTTCTTTCTTGCTTGAAGACGCGGCTGTAGTACCGATGCATGAAAAGAAAATCCCTGATTTTCTTGAACGCTGGGGATCTAAATTGGACCTCAACGGGCCCTTTGCTGTTCGAGCAACAAAGATGGGTCTTGGTATTCCCAATCTATCGAAAAGGAAGATGGAGGAGTTAGTTGGTCGTCACTTCTTCGAGATGGGTAATTCAGTGGACTTAGTGAATCCAAAGACCACCATTAGGGCAATAATTGCTGGAGCTCCGGATAAACCACAGCACCTCGATTCCATGCATGCAGAACCTATGTTGGTAATCGGTGTGGAGAGAAATCCGAGAAAACCCTACATGGATAAGGCCATGACTTCCATGCCATTCTTCAGACCAGTGACATTGGACCCTAAGCTAGCTAGTCTGCTGATATCCTTATCACACCACGACGGAAAAGCACCCGAGCAGATAATTGATCCATTTTGTGGAACTGGCTGTATTTCCATGCAAGCCAGACTCCGCGGCATTCCCACGTTATCCAGCGATTTGGATATCACCATGGTAAATGGGGCAAAAGAAAACTTTGCATATGTTTTCGATGATGATTGCATAGACTACCCTTTCGTTGCAATGGATGTATCAAGGATATCAGCGCATTGGGGCAGGAAGTCGAATACCGCATTTATTTTTGATCCACCATATGCGAGAAATTCCCGAACCTCGGGAGAAGCATACCAGGTATTCGAGTCAGCATGCAAAGCCGCGATGGAAATCGATCCATGCGGATCTTTAGTTACAATATTGCCATCTTCAGATCTTGAAGTTCTAAACGATCTAGAAATTAGCAATGATGCTGAGGTTCTGGGTAGAAGTTGGGGGGACGTGAATCGAATGCTTTCTGACCTCGGTTGGATGGCTGACATCGCAATCCCTACAAGAGTTCATGCGAGTTTGGTTAGGATAGTTGTCAGAGCAAGGGGAATAGGGAATCAAAATTAGCGAGGCATTCATAGGGCAAACCACGAGGGGCAACTGGCTAGGGCTGTTAGGGTAGTCTGGATATCCTTCCGGCCTTCGGAGCCGGAGACGTGGGTTCGAATCCTGCACGGCCCGCCAACATTTCTCGATCTTGGACAATTAATCTAAGTTCAGTAGTCTTCAAGAGAGGCCTATGTGACCGTTGAACATGCGTCGAGCCTCGCTCTCACTCGTTGCGTTGATGCTATTTGCAGCGCTATCAACCTCAGCGACTGCCGATCAATTTCCAGCAGATGAGACAAAGATGTCAATCGAACTCATCGAAGATCTCTCTAAAACAGGAAATCTGGAGGTCATCGTCCAATTTGAACAACCTTCATCCGAAAGACACTGGGGTGCTGTAGAATCAACTGGCGCAGAATTATTGGATGAACTCTCAGTACTCCATGGTGGATTAATTTCAGCCTCACCGTCATCAATCGCGAAATTATCCAGATTCAACTTTGTTAAGCATCTTGAACTCAACGTGCCACTTGAGTATTTCTTCCTGCCAGGAGACCAAGAAGACGTAGAGTCAATGATGCACGAGACCGTGCACGTCGTGAACGCTAGCATGGCATGGCACAGGGTAATTATAGGGACTGATGGAGCAATAAAAACAGAATCTGACCTCTCATTCTTCGAATATGACGGCGAGGGTGCCACTGCCGTTGACTTAGATACTGGGATTGATGGCGAACATCCAGACTTTGACTGTGGTGAGCCATGGTCAGGTGAGAAGTTGATTTGGTCGGCAAAATGGACAGGTCTCGCTTGGGTCGATGCACCAAACTGCAATTCAGACACATCATCGGGCCATGGAACTCATGTTGGAGGGACCATTGCAGGAAACGGGGACGCCTCTGCTGGAAGACACTTGGGGACGGCTAAGGGAGCATCAATCGTCGCATTAGGGACTGGAGATGGAGCCTCTATTTTTGCCGCAGTTGAAGGGTTGGAGTGGACATACCAACATAGTAGACCAGGACTCAATGAATACAACATCAGAGTCGTCTCGAATTCATGGGGGACCAACGGAGATTACAACCCCAACAACGCTGTGACCCTCCTAACTGACATGCTGACATATGACAATGGGGTCGCGGTTATCTTCGCAGCTTCCAATTCGGGAGGAAGTGGAGAAGAGGGGGAAGATGACCTCAGAACCAATGTCTACGCAAATACACCCAGCGCCATCTCAATCGCTGCCCTGACTCATGACGGCGGGGCTGTGACGTCCTTCTCCAGCAGGGGATGGACGACCCAGCAGCACACCTGGCCCGACCTCGGTGCTCCCGGCAGGAACATTTGGGCCACTGCCCCCAGGGCTACCGCAATCGATGCTTCAACCACGGCACAAGGAGACCTCTACTACATGGCAATCTCAGGAACCAGTATGGCGACACCTCACATAGGCGGTATAGCCACACTCCTGATTGCTGCTGCGCCTTCCCTCGGAGTCGCAAATTACCAGATCGAGGACCATGACGAAGGACAGAGCCAATACTTCGATGAAAGTCCAAAGGGCCTTCAGTTTGAGGATTGGAACCAAAGGAACGAGTCACGGGTTCATGAGGTTGAGTTGATACTCGAACTAACCTCAAATTATGAAATTCTCAAGAACTCATGCGAGGAAGGAAACGACGATGACTCATGTGACAACATACCTGAGGACTGCTATCGCTCGGTCAACACAGGGATGTGCCATGATTGGAGGGTAGGACACGGATTGGTGGATACAGACAAGGCACTAGCTCTCGCACGAACGTTGCAGATAATGAGGGACCCAGACGAGGATGGTTTCGTGGACAATCCTGAAGCAACTGTGTGGGACGCTTTCGATCACTATCAGGATATAATGGATACGAGGAAGATACCCCTCAGGACCGATCAGCTCAGACACGCGTGGAAAGGAGAGTGGAGCCATTTCAATAACGGCCCCACGAGCACATTTGGTACCTACTCGACAGATGATAGGCACTACGTTTGGATCCCTAACGGCACCTTCGAGATGCAGGTTTCTTTCAGCTCACTCGGGTGGGATACAAACACCGCTCAAGCCGCGCAAATAAGACCTAATGTAGACCTAGGGTCAGATGGTAATGATGATGCGCAAGGCCAAGGAACAGTGGTAGGGGACACCATATTCATACAATTGGACGTCAATCAGGAACACTGGGGGAAGTGGACTGAGTTCGATGTTACCGGAACAGCCATCTCCCTCCCATTCAACTCCATCTTATCTGGGTCAGAATTCATGGAGCCGAGAGTCCCCTACACCGTCGACGTACTCCTGACCTTGGATGTGAGCTCGGAAATCATAGTCGAGGTGCCAATCAGGAATGATGGCTACTCAGACCTTGATCCTGCCCCCCCCTCGGATCTCTACGACCCCTCAACCGCCAACGACCTAATAATGCTAAGACCTGTTTATGATGAGAGCTTGGTTCCAGAATACCAAAGAAAAATTGGGCTTCTCTCGGGATCGGGCTTAGGGGCATTGACGCTGGTAGCAATTCTGACCTCATTACTCTTGATCTTAGGTGGAGTTGGGACATTCATTTTCCTGGGTCGAAAGCCCAAATCCTATGAGGCCGAGTTAGTCATTGACTCCGAGACCAGTAAGTGACCTTATCTCCCTCCAACATCTCATGGGAGGAAATTACCAGACCTGTGTCTCTCAAATATTCCTCACCAAATACACCCATTTCCCCACTTTGTAAGTTCTTCGGGCTCTGAATCAGAATCGCAGCGTCAACGGCGTCGGACTCAATGAAGCTCTTCCATGTTGTTGGCCCTCCCTCAATGACCAATGATTGTATTCCGAGGTCGCCGAGAAGTTGCAGAATCCTGTTTACTTCTATGTCCTGACCGTCAGAGGGAATAACGTACCTCTCCACATGAGGAGGATCAACCGCAACAACATCACGAGAGTGGATGATCAGTGTTCTAGAGCGTCCATCACTGAGAAGGGTACAATCTTTCGGAATTCTCCCATTCGGGTCAATTACAATTCGGATTGGCTGCAATTTAGCACCTACGTCCCTCGCTGAGAGCTCTGGATTATCTCTGATTACTGTCTCAACTCCCACCAGTATCCCCATGTTGTTGGATCTGAGCAAGTGTGATCTTTTCAAAGAGGAAGTAGAGGTGAATCTCTCAGAAGGTTTCTCCGGGCTTACATCAACTCTACCTTGGATATCGATTGCAGCCTTCAGGGTGACGAATGGCTTCCTAAATTCGCACCAATGTATAAACTCCTTCATCTGTGCTTTGCATTCCCTTTCCAAGAGCCCATTTTCGACCCTCACCCCTTGATCCATCAGTACCGACATCCCCCCTCCTCTGACGGTAGGATTGGGATCAAGTGCACCGATAACCACTCGATCGATGCCTGCCCAAAGTAATGCCTCGGTGCACGGTGGTGTTCTTCCATGGTGGTTACAAGGCTCAAGCGTAACATAGGCAGTTGATCCACTTGTGGCGATCCCTCGCTCTTCAGCATCTGCAATGGCGGCCTGCTCTGCATGAAAACCCCCGATGTTGTCATGCCATCCCTCAGCAATAACCTCGCCATCACGAACAAGGACACAGCCTACCAAGGGGTTGGGTTGAACCTTCCCTCTGCCGTTTTCTGCGATTTCGATGGCCCTTCGCATGAAATCTTCCTCGACCATGGGGCTCCCAACTGGTGCACACTCATCATTTCTCGTATCGAGCCCTTGAAGTCTCCATGCCTTTGTGCGACCATCGATGCGCGTAGCATGCATAGTGAATCCCCACGCCAGAGATGGGAAATTGGGAAAGAACCTCATGAAGGTTCAGAGCGAGCTGGACACGTTGGGAATAGCATCTGAATTCCATCTGACAGAGGGAAGAGGGCATGCCATTGAAATCGCATCCAACCTAAGGGATTCAACTCATGAACTGGTAGTTGCAGTCGGTGGTGACGGGACCGTGCATGAGGTAGCCAATGGGCTGAGAGGATCACAAAAAACAATGGGAATCATTCCCATGGGGAACGGGGACGATTTTGCTCGCGCTGTTGGCATCCCACTCAATGATCTCAGCGGAGCCGTGATGACCCTGAGGAACGGAAGCGACTTCTCAGTCGGAGCTATCCGAGTTGAGGGCCAGAGGGCACCAGAGCACCCTGACATACCCCCCCCAATTCATTATGACGTGACTGGCACCCCCTCAAAGGCAGAGAACTTGATTCGATGGGCCTTTCTCGAATGCGACGGGGGGGTTACTTCTTCAATAAACAGAATGAAGGATGAGGGTCATTTCTCTTGGATAAGCGGACAAAAGAAGTACACTTTCCTGGCAATAAAGGCAATACTGGGCTGGAGGAGCCAAATGGCTTGGATCAAGGTGAATGACCATGAAGGGAAAAAAGTTGACTTGACTGGCCTGTTCGCTATGATGCAAGCTGAGACCTTCGGGGGAGGTTACAAGGTCGCTCCGGGCATGCACCCGTTCGGAGACAGCGCCAGCATAATACTGGGCTTCGGCCTGTCGAAAGGTCAAATGCTGAGGGTGATGGGGCCCCTAGAGAAGGGGAAGCATATCGGTAAGTGGAACAAGATAACGATGGAGCCCTGTACGTCATTTGAGATCAAGGCGCTGGACCGAGATGGTGAGCCGACTGATGATCATGGCCACAATCCCCCATTGTTCATCAGCCTGGACGGAGAAATTTCAATGACAACACCCGTTAAATTTGAGTTTAGAAAAAATCAGTTAATGGTGCGTGGAGGACCAAATCCTCCAAATTTGTGATGGCGCAGACGGAGAGATTCGAACTCCCGAGTCCAAGGGACACCGGATTTCAAATCCGGCGCAATACCAGGCTATGCGACGTCTGCAGCGTGACTTGCGAGATGACCAAGACGGATGAACCTTACAGGTCTCAGAGACCCCACGTCCCAGGTCTACACCAAGCAGGTAACCCCGTAGCAGCGTCTGGGTGAGTCAATCCAATGAAGAGAATCATGATGATAATGAAGAAAGCTGGGAATAGTGCGGTCATTGTCAAAATTCCAGAATCAGGGTCACCATACAGATGCATGAAAATCGCAGCTATCATGAAGAATTTCGGTATTGCGATTATCGTTAGTATCCAAAGCGTAATCCCATCTTCTGACATGTTCAATGCCTCAGCAGTCGAAGTCATGTCTGCTCCTACGGCCCCCACCTCTATCGCGGTCAGTAGCATTAGGCCGTAGAAGTTCATCCAATACGGGTCTCTTCCTAGAATTTTATATTGCGCCATTAATTTCACCTCAGTAAAGATAGAAGAACGGGAAGACAATCACCCACACCAAGTCAACAAAGTGCCAGTATAGGCCAAAGTACTCGATCGAGACGGCATTTGCTGGAGTGTAGCCCCCTCTCCATGCCTTGTATGTCATGTATGTCAATCCGATTATGCCCCCTGCGACGTGAGCGCCGTGCGTGCCCGTGGTTACGTAGAACGTTGATGCAGAAACTCTGATGTTCGCAGTCATGTGAGCACCTGTTGCTTCATCGACATAGGAATGGTGCTGGTAGTGGTCCGCGCCAATAGTATAGCCCTCTGCGACCAGGGACTTGATCTCATGCTCATGTATGAATCCGAGATCTGGGATGTAGAATCCGACAAACCACTCGATCATCTTCAATGTAAGGAAAAGTATGGCAAGAACCCATGTGGTTCCCAAGAACAAGGTTACTCGCTTTCTACGTAGCTCCTCATCTATGTCCGTCTTCTTGGCGTACCTCAATGCTTGAACGATTGTGAATGAGGAAATGATCAGGGCGAACGTATTCACAGCACCGGGTGCGAGGTGCCACCAGCTTGATGCAATTAGGTGGCTAGCTGGTTCGAAGCAAGTGACGGGCACAGCTTCTTGCCAACCCGTCGGGTTGGTTATAGGATCAAATACCCCATCTGCGAATACGTCGTCGCACCTCCTAAGTCCTAGACGATATCTCATGTATGTGCTGAATAACGATGTGAAGACCATCATCTCAGACATCAGGAATACAAACATCCCAACTTTTCGGATCTGAATGTTCCTGAATGGGGTGCCTGTTGCCAGTGGTTCATAGGTACCATCGAACGACAAATCTTGCCTCCAGAAGACGAACATACCGATACTTGTAATGATAATGGCGATGAACATCCAAACGAGGCCCTCGCCAGTGTAGACATGTTCCGAGAGCTCAAGGTCGTAATCGAACATTCCAGCAAAAACAAACAGGAACAATCCAATTCCGATACTCATAACGATTGGAGCATACGAGTTGTGAGGCGCCCCATGACCCCAATCATGGGGGCCCCATGGGCTGGGGTGGTGGTCATGGTGCTCATCGCTCAGTGGCTCACCTCCTCACTGCCGTCATCTGGAACCATCAAGCGACTGAACCAACGGGCGAACACCCCTGGCTCGGTGGTTACATGCTCGTTCGCGTCTTTCAGAACCGGTAGATCGTACCATTGTCCGTCGACATATCTCCCAAAGGATGGTGTTGGGGGTGGTGAAGCGGTCATCCACTCAAAGGACCAGCCACCCCATGGGTCCGCTGGGGCTTCGGCACCCCTGAGGTATGATATCACCATGTTAGCCACCATGATGAAGTTGGATAGGAAAAACAGGAAGGCAGACACGGAAATGAAAAGATTCCAATCTGCAGCCTCTGGAGGCAGGTTTGCGAAGTCATCTGTGCTGATGAAGTAGGTGTGGTGCCTTCTAGCCATGCCCCATACCCCGAGCCTGTGCATAGGCCAGAAAACTCCGTTGTAGGAGATGAACGCAGTAAGGAAGTGCAGCGTGCCTAGACGCTCATCCATCATTTTCCCAGTCATCTTGGGGTACCAATAGTATATCGCTGCGAAGAATCCGAAAACCGTCCCACCAACCAGCACGTAGTGGAAGTGAGCCACCACGAAGTAACTCTCGTGTAGGTGCGTGTCCATGGCTATGGATGGGAAGAACATCCCTGAGATTCCTCCAAGAGTAAATGTGACCAAGAACCCCAGAGCCCACAGGGTGTGAGTTCTGTAGACGAGAGATCCGCCGTGCATTGTTTTCAACCAGTTGAATATCTTTATTCCAGTTGGGACGGCGACCAACATGGTAGTCACCATCGTGACGAACCTTAGGACCGGTGACATGCCAGAGGTGAACATGTGGTGCCCATAGACGATGAATGCCACAACGCCAATGCCCGCCAAAGCGAAGACCATCGATTTGTATCCAAAGATAGACCTCCTGGATGAGGTGGCTAGAACTTCGGAAATAACGCCAAATGCAGGGACAATTACCACGTAGACCTCAGGGTGGCCAAAGTACCAGAAAAGATGACTCCACAATAACGGGTCGCCCCCAGCCCCCACATCGTAGAACGCAGTGCCAATTACCCGATCCAGGTACACTTGGATCAACCCTACACCGAATGCGGGGATTGAGAGGAAAAGCATCAGGTTGGCAATTAGTATGGACCATGTGAACAACGGCATTTGCATCCAACCCATTCCTTCTGCCCTCATCACGGCAATGGTGGTCAGGAAGTTGATTCCTGTGAGGGTAGAGGAAGCGACGAGCATTATCTGGCCTGCAGCCCAAAATGTGTTTCCATCATGGCCGTTGACCATATCGACCACATATGGGGCATATCCAGTCCAACCTGTATCCGCGCCCTGTCCTGAGAATACTCCTGTGAAGATCAGCAAGGCCCCAACTGGCTGGAGCCAGAATGACATCGCATTCAATCTTGGCATTGCGAGGTCTGGGGCCCCGATTTGGAGGGGCACCATCCAATTCGCAAATCCATTGATCAATGGCATTGCAGCTAGGAATATCATGGTAGTTCCGTGTAGGGTGAAAAACTGGTTGTATTGGTCCTGAGTGAGGAAATCATTCCCCGGTGTCGCCAGTTGAACTCGGATGAATAATGCCATTATTCCACCGATTCCAAGGAAGAAAAGGCCAGCCAGGAAATACAGCGTTCCGATTTTCTTGTGGTCTGTTGTTGTCAACCAGTCTGAAATCCAGGGTGAGAATGTATCCCAGCTAAAGCCATCGGGGTCTGAGCGATAGAAGCCATAGAGAATGGTCACTGCTATCAGCGCTAGGGAGATTAGAATGAGCGTGGCTAGGACCACGAAGGGCTCTGGAGCCTCTGGGATCACTTCACCTACTAATCCGAAAGAGGACTGTACGGTAAACGTAGCACGGTTCCACTGGTCTAACTGTCCTGTCTGCAGACCGTCACCGTTGACTGAGTTCACATGCAGAATGAAGTCAACTGACTTGCCGCTTTCAGGAGCAGTCCAGTCCACTACCCAAGATGTGTAGTCATTCCCAGCTTCGGTGTGGACGACCTCATTCACGGACCCGGCCCACAGAGAGGTTAAGCCGTCGGTGGGAGCAAATGTGCCTTCTGAAGCCCATAGATTGAATCCTCCAAGATTGATGTTTCCTGCTTGCGATGGTCCGCCATCAAAAGAAATGACAAGTTCGTATGTCTCTGACGCGTTGTATTCCTCGGGGAGCCCTTCGATGTTGGCTGATACTGACGAATCCGCGACAGAATTGTGGCAATTGCATCCAGCAGTTTGGATTGAGGAGCCTCCGATGCCGGTCGGAAGCGATGAGACCATGGGCGCCAACAGCAAGACTCCGATCACTAGAGTGAGGGCGGTCATAGCCCTGCTCAAATTTCCTTTTCCCATTTTGACAACCTCAGCTGTGAACGTTGATCAGAGCAACCATGTACGCATGATTGTCTCCACAGTACTCTGTGCATAGTAGGAGGAAGTCTTCGACATTGTCAGCTGGTAGCCACACTGAGGTAAGCCCTAATTGTCCCACAGGCGCTGAAAGGTCGTATTGACCATCCTGGGTCAGAACTAGATTGTCACTAAGGCCATCTCCGTTGCGATCAACAGCGCCCTGTGAGTACAACACATCCTCTTTTACACCCCAGGAAACGAACCATGGAGCATGGGTTACGTCTGCCGATCCCATCACTGCAAGATAGACTTCACCTTGCTTCAGCGACAGACTTGCAGCTGGTGTTCCATCTACTATGGCAGTCCCAACCTCACAAAGGTCTGGGACACTCAGAGTCAGACAGTCAAAGTTCCAGCCCCACTGGTAGGCTTCAATGTAGATTACATGGTAGCAGTCAGCGACGTATCTTCCATCATCCTGGGACCATGTTAGGTTCGAAAACTCTCCATCTTGGCACTCACTGCCGTAGCCACCCGCTTCGGTTGTATCCCACACTGCATCAAGGGGCCCCCAAGATATGAAAGCAAGATACACTATGAGTAGGAACGGCACTACCGTCCACGTCACTTCGAGTTTGAAATTGTCATACTCCTTCGGGAACACTCCCACTTCGATAGCATCCTTGTTGTCCCATTCTTCTTCTTCGTCGCTTCTGTACCAAAGCGAGTGGTGGTACAGCCAGATAAAGGTAAATCCACCAACCAAAAAGGACCACAGAATGTACTCATTCCATAGGTTATCGAACAGTGGGGTAATGCCTGCCATCCGATCCCCGACACTGGGAACAAACGACCCCTCATAAGGGTAAGGACCGTAGACTGGGAGTACCAATGCTAGTTACGATAGCTTTGGGGCGAAACTGAGAACAATGATTTAGCCCACGTTTGGCCATGAAATCAAAATTTCTATTGTGAGTAATGGCGGACTGAATATGAATATTGACAATTCAGACGAGCCACTTGAAATGCGAACACCATCTATCAAAGGAGATGTCACTGAACGCATTGCTAAGGTCTCAAGGTTTTTCGCTGATGCAATCGTAAGGAATAAGCCAATTGAGACCAGAGGTTCGGGCTGCCCGGTAATAGTAGAGGGAAGAAGAGATGCATCAGCCTTGAGGGAGATTGGTTTCTCCGGGGAGATAGAGGTGTTGAACAGGGGATGGGACAAATCCAGATTTGTCGCGTACATCTATGATAACTACGGAATTAGAAACCTTGTGGACCAAGGCCCCAGCGTCATTCTACTGATGGACTGGGATCGAACAGGAATGAAGTTGCAGTCCACACTGAGTACGAGGTTCGGTGCCTTGGACCTGAAGGTAGACGAGGATCTTTGGCGTAGCTTGGTGAAGAACATGAAGTCAGAGGGAAAAACCGTTGAATCGTTGCGAGCCCACGCCATCACCCTTCGTGAAATGATAAGTGACCAATTATTTCCCCACAGCTTGGAATGACGGTCTAGGCAACGGAAGTTGGACACTCTTTTACCGTATTGAGTACAAAATGTGTTACTGATCGCATAATGCCATCCATTGATAGTACCGTCTTAGAGAGATCGTCGAGATCCGATCTATCCCTCGCCCTAGCCAAAATCATAGAGTCAAACTCACCTGTGACGTCGTACACCCCCAAAACTCGCGCGTCTTCTGCAATTAGCTTCTGAAGCTCCAATAGCCTTCCCTTCTCAATCCTCAAGCCAACAACGACGGTTAATCCCCAACCGACTTTATCAGGATCAATCTCAACTCTGTAGCCTTTGATGATCTTTGTATCCTCAAGCCTTTTCAATCGATTGCTAACTGTGCCGAGTGATACGCCAATTTCCTCTGCGACGGATCTGAGGGACATTCGGGCGTCTTTCTCCAGACACCTGATTATTTCCCGATCTGTATGGTCCAGGTCCATAGGTACCCTATTGGCCCAAGCAACATGAATCTATTGTCGGAATCTCATATATCGGATGCACGTCTCAAGAATTCTAGCCTACAAATTCTCTCATGTTCGGAGGCCATCGCCGTCAGTTTTTGGCCTACCCAAATGGGCAAGGGATCGAAATCATTGGTGTAGGATGCGAGCCATCCGCCTGAAATCTTAGTGATCTCAGTTTGGATTGAATCCACTTCGATAGCATTCCCCTCCAGTAATTCAACTACGTCTGAATCGCGCATTTTCAAAATCTTCTTTGGCGCTAGTGCTCTTGAGAAGCCCACACCACTTTCTACGATCCTTGAGGGGCGCGATCCCCTGTACTCGGAGACGTCACATCCTACCTGCATCACACGTAGGGGCCTCCATCTTTCCCCCTCAACTGACGCCCTGCCGCCTGAGACAATTGTCGGCCTACTCCAGGCTTCCATCATCCGTGCAGTTCCAATGGAGATTTTCTTACCCCTACGCCATAGGCTTACGTTTGAACCACCAAATTCCCGAGAAAACCAGTCAGATTCAATGGAATCGATTGGCCGACTAGCCTGATTACCATCCTCTGGTACACGAATATCGACATCCTGAAGACCATTTTTTGAACTCAATTCACCTTGCTTGCGAAACAATGCGATGAAGAATCCGCCAGCGTTCATTTTGTGCCCACTGACCCTTTTGCACCTCTTCAAAATAGAAACATCGAATTCATCCTCTTCAGATAGGTCGCTCATTTTCTGAAAGATATTCAAATCATCATCTATTCTTGGCCATGAGGTCAACCCGTCTTGAATTTCGACTTCTGGGAGGTAATCTCCGACCTCTTCCAGTTCCAAATCAGGCCTTGATTGAAGAATGCGACAAACGACCTCTTCATTCTCCACCGGGTCCAAAGAGCAAGTGGAATACACAATCCTACCTCCTAGACGAGTTAAATCAGCAGCCTTGTTCAACAAACTGAACTGCAATCCTTGGAGACCCAATCCACCACTGGGGCGCCATTGCCTCCAGACTTCCGGATTTTTCCTCGTGGTACCGGACCCAGTGCAGGGCGCATCAACAAGGACGGCATCGTAACCGAAATCTCCCGACAGCCTAGGCATGTGTCTACCATCGTGGTTGACCACTATTGCGGCATTGGAGCGATGCCTCTGGATGTTTGCTGTTAGAAGGTTGCACCTCTTCCTCGATCTCTCATTCGCAACAATTAGACCCTCTGTCCCGAGGAACTCTGCTATTTGGGTGGTCTTCGACCCAGGACTTGCACAGAGGTCTAGTACAGCCTCACCCGGACGGGGATTCAGTGCTAACACTGGCATCATGGAGACAGACTCCTGACGAGTTATTCGACCAGTTTCATGGAGCGCAATGAGAACTCTCCTTGTATCTCCAGTTGCCCCGCCTCGATCGAAGGGCAACGTCCAGGAAGAGCCTGGACCAGTATACCACGGATTGCGAATTCCCCCAACAGATTCAGCCCAGCTTTCAACAGCTTGAGAATCCACTCTGAGGGGGTTTACTCTGATGGTCTCAGGCAATCTTGAAAATGCCTTTTCGAACCATTCGGGAGCATCGGGCATCCAATTCTCTGCAGCCCTCCTCAGTAAACTATCATCTGCTTGTACCCGCCAATCTAATTCATGCTCCGAAGCACCGTTATCGGAGTTCCCAGTCGGCACGGCGCCAGCACAAGAGCCATACTTACAAAATCGACGCCTTATGTTCCAGTTCCCAGATAACGGTTAAGTGTAGAATAATCGACTTTCAAATGCGACCGAGGTCGCAGGATGGGATGCGTGCACAACCGAAGCGAGAGCAGGAGAATACTCAGGAACAGCCAAAGGAGGGTTCGAACGACCCCCAACAAAGGAAGGAAAAAGCTGGAAGAATTAATCCTGAGAGCAAAAAAAGCATCATATTCTCGTAATGACCTCCTCCCCGTGGAGGCAATAATCACTGTGACTGAGCACGAGTGGATATGGCAAGCCGTCGATAGGTCCTTGCTCAACACCTTGTCTCATCGGATTATCCTCGATAATCCAACACTCGGCCGTAGAGAGTTGGTGATGACGTCAGGTATCGATGCTGCTGTCGGGGTTGCTAGGACGGTCACGGAAATAGAAGGTGGCTGCGTTCTGATAGAAACTCTGGATCCTTGATCATCAAAACCAGTCTTGGGCTTCATTCAAATATTCCCCCTTGGTCCCGAGCATGTGGCCAAGAAGGAAAAAAACAGTGGAATCCAGCAGGCTGCTGGTCTCATTCGCTACTTCGACGAAGAGTCGGAGGACGCCATTCAAATACCAAAAAGCGCAGTATACGGAGCCTGCATTGTATTCTCAATCATAATTTACCTCGCCCAACACGGAGTCATCCAATGGATGTTCGGCTGACCACTTAACTTTCCGTCAAGTCGATTATTTCAGATTCATCAGATTCAATCAGGACCCCCCAGGGATCCCCACCTTGAATGTTCAATTGACTCGATACTCTCGATATCGCACGCTCAAATGCATGGCTGTTCCTGTCATCAAGCGCGGCTCTGGCCATCTCTAAATCAATGGCACATTGACCAAGCTCTATTCCCTCATGTTTTCTCACAATCAAACTCAACTCTCTCAAAATTTCCCTCATCATCCTCTCAGCTCTGGATTGGCTCTCCCTCCATATTTCTGCCTGTTTCTCCACATCCATCCCCATTTTTCGCTCAAACTTACTTGTCCAAGTCGGCTCCCATGGGTTCCTCCCAAGAAAGGAAAGAGAATCATACACAATTCGATCCACAATTGAGCCCCGGCCCTTGATGTTAATTTCGTTCAAAAAGCAATTTGTGAATAGTCCGAATCCCCAATACGGATTTGATTTAATGGACAAATCAGTCCCGAAAGAATTCGCCGATATCTCCCATTTCTGCTCATCAAAGCCAATATTCTCAGTCAATATTGGAGGGTCGGATGGTCCCAAAGCCCTTAGAAAAGCCTGACCGACATCCCCGAGAATTATCTTCCGAGTAGGGCCTGTAAGTGAATTATTTCTAACTAAATTTTCCTCATCAACTACCATGACGGGCCTAGCTGCCCGCACTTGGGCAAAGAGACGAAGGCTCACCATTCCATCAGATGGCATATAGGGTGTGAAACCAGGGTTAGGGTTGAATATTTCTCGTTGCAACAAGGCTATCAGCCGCCAAGATAAGGGTACCATGTGCCAAGGAGGAAATACGGCCGTCTTACCAAAACGATAGATAAACCCCCAAAGGATAACTGCAGCAGGTGCAGAAGCGGAAAATATTGCCCCCTGGACGGCCATTCCGGTCAAAACGTCAAGGCAAATAGATCCTGGCAAGGAATCGATAAACTGGAAAAAAGAAAATCAAAGAAAAACCCATCAAGAAGATGAATGAAACGCACCATACAGCGTCCCCTCTAGATCAGCGTCCTGCGTTGGCCCAATCATTTTCGGAATGGGTGTTTGGGCCCTTCTGTAGATCTCCCTTAGGGTTTGGTCACTGATTTCTAAGTAGACTCTGGTGGTCGCGATAGAGGCATGACCAAGTAGCCTCTGAATAGTGACCAAGTCTGCGCCCCTCTCCAACAATCCTGAGGCAAAAGTGTGCCTGAGTGTGTGCGGTGTGAGCCGAGACCTAGTTATGCCGGCTCGATCTGCAATCCTGTCCATCAACTTCTGGACCCAACGGGGGGTAATTCTTTGTCCACTTTTACTGACAAATAGAGGATTCCGCCCGTCAATTGATTGCTTCTGGCTCCGTATGCCTCTCTCTGTCATCCACTCTCCAATTCTCTTTGCGGTTTTTTCTGTGAATAGAACAGTTCTGTCCTTTTCTCCTTTGCCACCCAAGATCAACGCAGAAAGATCATCCAGATCAACGTCGTCAACATCCATGTTGCATATTTCAGAGACCCTGACTCCAGTTTCCAACATCATCGTGGTAAGAGGATCGGCGATTGGGTCTTTGAACTCCGATATAGCGATCCTGAACTTGGCAATCTCCCTTTTGTTCATAGTCTTGGGCAATGTCCTACGCCTACTTGGCCTCTTGATCCACTCAGGGAGGCTGTGCCCAAACCATCTGAGCAAGTGAGATGCCGCCGCTATCCTGGCATTTACAGTTGAGGGGCTGAGGGAATCAAGTGTTGATATCCATGAATCAATCCTGCCGGTGTCAGGATTCAACAAGCCATGGGCCGTCTCGACGTTTAGATTCAAGAACCTGTCAGGGAGGGACGAATCATCACCTGGTAATACAATCGTTGAAATTCCCTTGGCTGCACGTTCGTAAGCCCTTATTGTGTGAGCGCTTTTCTTCTCTGACCTTAGTTGCGAGACCCAGCATTCGAACCACGGCAACTCCCTGAGTCTCCGAAGTCGACTTGGCAAGGTCATGCCCTCACCAACTAGTCTGGTTTGGGTCGACTTGGCATACTCACCAAGACCGTCAATCTCCAGCTCATCGCCTCCATCTGCACCAGCGGTGCGTGCATCCCAACCTCGTGCGAGGTGACCGTGAAAATTTGCAATACATATTGAATTCTTGCCTAACTTTAGGTCGGCTGAACTCATTCGAGCAGAGGTGAGACTACCCCGAAGCCTCGTCCAAATCAAAACGACTCTCTGTTGAGTCTGCTCCTCGAATGTCCCTAGAAAGGAGCGATCTTTCTTGCTCTTTTGCTTCCCTGACTCTGGCTCTTAGACTGGAGACAATTCTACCTGCTACATTGATTCCAGTTGCGCGCTCGATACCCTCGAGGCCAGGACTCGAATTCGCCTCAAGCAGAAGGGGTCCTGACGCGGAGTCCAACATATCCACACCAGCAACGTCCAGACCCAGCTCACCAGCTGCTCTTATCGCAACATTCTCTTGGTCCTTGGTTAGCTGAATACCCTCAACAGAACCGCCCAAGTGAAAGTTTGACCTAAATTCAGAACCACGTGCCTTTCTGATCATACTAGCAACTACTCTCCCCCTTACGACGATGACCCTGATATCCCTTCCGTGAGATTCTTTGATGTATTCCTGTATCAGTGGGCGCATGCCCCTCTGGAACATCTGTGACAACAGGGAAATAGCTCTGGCTTCATCATCGACCAAGAACACCCCTGAGCCTTGGGTACCCTCGCTTGCCTTGATTACTAGTGGGTAAATACCAATTGTCCTCAGGGCTTGCATGCAATCCTCCATGGAAGCGACACTGATAGTTTTCGGGACTGGCAACCCGCACTCGGCCATGGCTTGGGTCGCCGCGATTTTGTCCCTGCTAAGGAGAATCGCATCTGCTGAATTGTGCACTATCGCCCCCATCCTCTCGAACTGCCTGACTATGCCTGATCCGGGTCGCGTGATTGAGAATCCAATACGGGGTATCACCGCATCTGCTTGGATCGGCCAGCCCTGATGGTAAATCCTGCCACCATCGTCGTCGACAGCTGTCGTGATACTCATCGGATCGATAACCCGAGTGATGAAGCCGTACCGCTGAGCCTCTTCCTTCAAGCGCATAGTAGAGTACAGTCCGGGGCCCCTAGACAGGATTACCAGTCTCGGTTCCACAACTTTGCCCATGATCCTCACACTTGATACTCTTTCGTCTGATTGGCCATCTTCCCAAGTATTTGTTTGAGGTGGTCAATTTAGGGAGGCATTCAAAACACCTTGATACAACTTGGGGGTAACCGAGGGGATGCGCGCATGGATCACGAGGCACTCAGAGACATGAAGGTCTCCGAGTTGAAAATAATGTGCAAAGGAATGGGCCTACGTGTCTCAGGTAGCAAATCAGAACTAATCTCTAGGATTATGGATGCCTCGATCCTAAAAGAAGAAGATGCGTCTAAATCGAGTATTGACGATGCCATCAACGCACTTCTGGATCGACATGATAAACACATCATCGAGGAGGGCATTGAGACTGGCCAACAGGAGGTCCTTGAGGCAGAGATAGTCATGGAAACGGTGTCGGAGCCTAATGCTCCGGAATCGGATTTCCTATTGCTTGAAGATGAAATAGAGGAAGAACACTCCGTTGGCGATGAACCAGAGAATACTGTTCGTGCGAGTCGGGACAGCCAACACGGTAGCAGCGGGCCAACACATGAAGAACAGAAGGCTTCATCCGCCCACGGGAAAAAAAGCCAGACTGAATCAAAGCGAAGCAAGCCCACCATGGGGAATAAGCTGACAATCACGAGAATACAGTTAGCAGCTGGATTGACCGTAGCGTTGTTGCTGAGTGCAGGTCTTTGGGTCGTCCTTCAACGTGACTCGTCATTTACCGTTCAGCCAGTCAGATATGGTGACTCCATCCAATTTTCAATACAGCAGTCAACGATCAGCGTCGAGGGGGATGATATGGTAAGCATCCTACGAGATTCTCTTTCACCGAGTTCGTTTGACCAGGTTTGCTCGGAAATTAACTTCCAGATATCAGGCTCCGGCTCACTCAACGTCGAGCAGGGCTCGGATCAAGACACAGTGTTCCCGAGTGATCTGGAACATAGAGGTGCTTTCAGTGTAAATGACGCTTACGGGAGAACCACACTAGCGGTGAAACAGGTGGTAAATCATGACGTTGAACTTGACCTTCAAGGGAAAACATGGAGGGATAATGGGGTTGAGTGCAGCAACGCGGGTTGGTCCTATCCAGACAACCAACTCTCGATCCGGACAGACTCCTACAGACACATAGCAGACAAAACAGTCATCAGGACAGAAACCACTGCAGCATTCTCGGATTCAGATGGGCAATCGACCGAATTAGAGGCCACCACATTCGGTACAAGCCTGCTCCCGGGACTTGGAGCGATAGCCCCACTACTGGCCATCCCCCTCTTGCCGATGGACCTCCAGGAGTTTTTCGGCGACACGGTTCTGGAAGAAGGTGCCCAATCAGAGGAAGGATCGACATGGACTTGGAGCGTTAAGCAAGAGAGAAACGACCCAATCCACGGATACGTCTATCCTATTTCTATCTCAAACGATGAGATAGAGAATTGCTTCGGTTACCTAACATTGGAACTACTTGTGGACCCTTCTGTGCCATGGCCCGTGCAACAAACCGCCAACATTAGGCTCGACAAGTCCCTCTCGAGGTCAGGCTGCAACGTGTTTGCGAGCGCAATCAGCGATGCAACCCTACCGGAGGGAAGGCTGGACATCAGAATAGACATGACAGTCACCAAAACGGAAAAGGGCGGCAACATCGTTGATTGGTACGATGAATATGACTCAAAGCCATCGCCAGGGGATGACAGGCCCACAAACGCTGGCAAAAAGGAATGGGCTTCCCACATGCCTGATGAATCTGACTCCAGACCAAGCTTGGAGAACACCGTCGCATGCATGCTCGCTACCCACCCAACAAGCGACGCGTCCATCGCCATAGATGGTGGAGGCTACATCTGGAGAGCTGACCATCCTTTGGGCACCAATGACTGGAATCTCTCATGGGTCGACACTGAGGATGACTCAGGTTGGATCCACCTTTCAATGAGTGGCCAGGATTGCCCCATAATAGAATCGGACAACAATCCAGGGGGCACTGCATCATGGGACAAATCGTCTATTCCCTCAACTCACACTCTAGATTATCTAGAAAATAGGCTGCTCCGGCAAGATCGATATTCACAGGTTCAACAAGTCTTCATGACACAAAACAGTGACAGCTTGAATTTAGTAGGGTACAGGGTCATCTCAGGAGAGGCGGATGACGTTTCAGATCTACTCTCAAGCGAGTTTTCCACTGGGGCCGTCACCGCCATCGCATCCAGTGAATGGAGCCAGAACAACAAGGACCACACATTCAACGTGATAATGGATGCAACAACTGCACGTGTTGGTGGATGGGTTCAAATCTCGGTAGCATCGAGCTGAGGAACCTCACTGCCAACACCATGCAAACAATCAACCGAACAGCGGTATCTTGAATTGCCCTTCGTCCTACATCTGTGCGTGAGTGGGAATCACTACGGCGACGATGACGAATCGATAATTGATGTCGATTTCGTTGAACAGGATCAGAGCCATGAACCCACAGGACGAGAAAGGACATCAAATGCCGATCCGCTACACCTGCCGCGTGGGAAGCCCAACGATCCCAGTCACGCAAGGATCGTAACAATCACCAACCAAAAGGGGGGGGTTGGAAAAACAACCTCCGTCATCAATATCGCAGCACAATTGGGATTAAGGGGCCATCGGGTTCTTGTCATAGATGCTGATGCCCAGGGAAATTGCGCAACTGGCCTAGGTGTAGACAAGAGGCTGGCAAAAGCCACCACGAGAGACCTGATCCTCGAACCCGAGAGAGCGGTGGAGGCCAGGCACCAAACAGCAGTCCAGGGCGTCCATCTGATTGTTGGTGACAAATCATTAGTTAGCTTGGACCAGGAACTCCTCAGACAATTAGGCAGGGAGAGGCGCCTCGTAGAGGCAATCAATCCCCTACTTCCCCACTATGACATAGTCCTGATAGACACCCCGCCATCGCTTGGAATCGTGACCATCAATGCACTTGTGGCAAGTAATGGTCTGATAGTTCCAGTACAGACAGAATATTTTGCCTTGGAGGGCCTAGCAATGCTAGTAGGAACCATTCGAGAGGTAAGGAACCTATTCTCCCCGGACCTCGGAGTTGATGGAATACTGCTCACCATGCATAACAACCGAACCCATCTGAATGTACAAGTTGCGAACGAATTGAGGGAGGCCTATGGCAACCTAATCGTCAACCCGCCAATCAGGAGAAATGTAAGATTGGCAGAGGCGCCCGCCCATGGAGTGCCAATACATCTCCATGACCCTGAGAGCCATGGTGGCAGAGACTATCTCTCAATCACTTTGGAACTGGAGAAAAGATGGGGGCTAGCGCCCAAATGAATGATGACTCCCCTAGATCAGCAGTGGCTTGGATGCTATTTGCGAGCTTCTCATTCGGATCCATGAATGCCCTAGTGAAATGGGCCTCCCCCGAGGCGGATGTCTGGTCGATGGTCTTCGTCAGGTCCATGGTTATCGCTGTTGCGATTTTCTTCATTTGCAGAAGGAGCGGCATCACCCTAATCGTCGAAGATCGAAGATCAATGCTCTTGAGATGCATTACCGGTTTAATCGCTATGATACTCTACTTCTCAGCGCTGGGACTGATACCGATCGGACAGGCAGTGACATTGCAATACACCAACCCCTTGTTCGTTGCTTTACTTTCGAGTGTCTTCGTCTCTGAGAAGGTTGAACCATTTGTCTGGACCCTGGCCATTATTTCCTTCATTGGCATAGTGCTGATCGTCTCACCGGACCTTCAAACGATAGAGGTCAACGCGGTTCTGGCCCTAGGCTCAGGCTTCTTCGCTGCACTAGCATACCTCTATGTTAGGAAACTCAGAGCCTCAGAGCACGCATTGAGTATCGTTTTCTGGTTTGCAACATTTTCCGTGGCCTTCACCTTCATCCCAGCAATGCCGACCCTACCCACGGCTTTGTCCGACC
Source organism: Methanobacteriota archaeon (assembly GCA_011523055.1). Lineage (GTDB taxonomy): Archaea > Thermoplasmatota > Poseidoniia > Poseidoniales > Thalassarchaeaceae > MGIIb-N1. The sequence goes on along the minus strand of WTHQ01000011.1, from coordinate 15,529 downwards.
CAGTCGTGACTCTGGCCCTGGTCGGCATCGGTGTGGGCGCTGGAGCGGGCCAAGTGGGATTGACATTTGCATTCCACAAGGCCAATGCGGCTTGGATCAGTGCCTTTTCTTATCTCACGGTTATCGTTGCCACGATCTACGGTTACACCATATTCGGTGAAACATTGAATTCTAGGGATCTCCTAGGTTGCGCACTGATCATTTGCTCAGGGATAGCGCTGACATTCTCTCGCCCCGGACATCAATTAGAGAAGCGGGACTGAGAAGAGGCCTTCGTTCAATATGGATAGAAGACTGATATGTCCCCCAGACTCTTCCTTGTTATGTCCGGTACCTTGGCGCCCTCTGCAGGGTAACCGACGGGCATCACGACCATCGGGTGCTCATGATCAGGCCTATTGAGCAGTTCCCGCAGGAACCCCATTGGAGAAGGAGTGTGGGTTAGAGTCGTTAGCCCCATGTTGTGAACAGCAGATATGAACATCCCGGCAGCGATCCCGCAGGATTCTTGGGAGTAGTAAGTGGGTGCCAGATCACCATTCTCCCTGACTCTCTGGCTATGCCTGAAGAGTATCACGACCCATGGGGCGTCTGTTAGATGCTCCTTCACTTGGTCGGTACCCAGTGGGAGAAGCACCTCAGCCCACTCCTCGGGTACCCTCTCTTCATAGAACCTCCTTTCCTCTTCTTCGGCTGCTATTCGTATCCTTTCCTTCAATTTGACATCAGAAACCGCTACAAACGTCCATGGCTGTAAATGTGCCCCTGAGGGAGCGGTTCCTGCAGTCCTGATTGCGAGCTCGATTAGATCCCGACTAACCTCCTTCTTGGAGAAATGACGGGTCGTCCTCCTTTTATCCATCAGTTCATAGTACCCATTGGCCCTGTCGAGCATTTCCCTGGCCGGAACCTCAACGAAATCCATCTCAATGAAACCTTCTTCAGGATGTTCTTGATATTCCTTGAGTGACATTCATCCATGCCTCCTGTAAGCCAACGCGGCGGTTGAAAGGGCGATAAGTACGAAAATCGGGCTGAGGAAGCCTAGGGAGTCAGCAGAGTCTGACCCCTCAGAAGTCGAGCCGTCTGATTTGGACGATAGGCACTCATCTCCAATTGTCTGAAAGTCTACTCCGCCCCAGTCCACGCCATCGAACCAGCAGGTTGACCAAATCTTCCAGCCAAAGCCCATGTCAGGAATTCGATCAACCTCCGATTCGTTATCATAAGTCATGTCAAACCTCCAATTGACGTAGGAGGCCTGATTCTCCACCTCGATGGAGCCGGTCCAAGTATCGTTCCCTTGTATCATGTAATTGTAGGTTGGGGGGTGGCATACTCCGCTATTTATGCAAATTTGTGTTACCCAACTGATGCTGGTAACATTCCATGAGGAATCAACCAGCACTTTCATTTCCATGGTACCTCCATCTTCCAATGTTACGTTCACAGTCTCCGGAAACTCTAGCGACAATATGGCAGTTTCAGATAAATCAGCATACTCGTTTGTACCCCCCTGTTCTCCTGATACTGATGAGAAGATGAAAATCAGGAGCAACACGACCAATGCTCGCATGTCCCTCTCTGGCTGCCACTGACTATGAATTGAACTATTTTCTGATCTGGATTTTTCAATTAGAGTCCAAGCTCCAGAGCTCATCACCAACCCAATGAACCGTCTGAATCGCCTTGCCTCTCTGCGAATTACGCATTTCATCACCACCCATCAACGACCACCCAATGGCTAGCGGCCTACCATGTAATTCGTCTCTGATCCATACAGGTACGCCATGTTCTATGCTGTTATCTGCTCCCTGAATGCCAGCGGCCATACAATCTGCTCCATTCATCAGGTATGGGATCGCACCATGATCCACTTCAACCCAAAATCCCCTAACTTCCCAATCCAGCAGCCCTCTAAGAGTGGGAAACCATATCTCATTACCGTTGTCCGAGAGACACATGAGCTTTGGAACCCTGTCGACCAATATCAGATCAACTCCATCGAAGTGAGCCTCCTCAAGAAAACTGCTTGAGAGGTTCAGAGGCACTCCTAAAAGGGTCTCGACCTCGTTCGAGATTGGCTTGATTTGTTTGAATCTTAGCGGCGTTCTCCTCCTCAAACGCTTGGTAGGCATGGTCTCTCGAGAATCTAATCTGGCATGAACATCACGTCTTCCTTCCAAATTACTTTCATCCAATCCATTGAAATAAGGAAGGTTTGTCGGCCAGACTCATGGCTAAGTGGCATGGAATGTCAAAGAGGAAGCCCACGGGCGGCCGCCTCAAGCGCCCAATTCGCTATCGTGGGAAGCGGAAGAAGGAGATCTCAAGTGAGAAACAATTTGCCTTTGTAGCCGATTCCAATCAGAATAAGCTGTACAGGAAGCATGCCGGGCACCAGACCGCTCGTGTCATGAATGCATCCCACATCAATGTCAATATCCCTTCGGAAGGAATAACCAAGAGGGTAATCATTTCCAATATTGTGGAGAACTCAGCGGATCCCAATTACGTCAGGAGAAACATAATCACGAAAGGAGCGATTGCAGAGACCGAACTTGGGCTTGTCAGGATAACAAGCCGACCTGGGATGGATGGTGTCGTCAGTGGCGTGCTACTGGACTAAGCATCCACGAAGGACTCAATACCCCAACCACCGTCGGCAGCACGCCTATGACTGCAGACCCATCGCGTATGACGCTCTGGACCGGCTACTTCGACTCCAGATACTCACGTAAATCAGGGAGAAGGGTGTCAAGAATAGCTAGCATCGCTCGGCCGAACCTGGACCAAATCGCATTAGCGGCAAGGGCAGTTGGAATAACCAAGATGAGGAGAGACCAGAGTGCCAGCCACCCAAAGAGGCCCTATTCCAAGGAAGGCAGATTGATAGTATCCTCGAGGGACGCGCTAAATTCCACCAGTTCGGAGACTAAGGAGCAGGTCCTCCGAAAAGTTGGGGAATCCTTGAGGAACCTAGCGATCGAGGATCGGGATACGATCTCAAAACAACCCAATAGGCCAATCGGAAGGGAAGGCGCAAGAAAGGCGAAACAGAGAAAAAGCCTCTCAAGGAGACCACCAAACCAGAGGAAGAAGAAGTTTGGGAGAAGGTGAGGACTAGACCTCAAGGGTCCAGTCGAAGGGATCTTCGATGGCACCCCCCATGATTCCAGTCAACCTGTCATACAAGGCGAGTGTGGTTTTACCAACACTCCCGAAATTTTCCTCCACATCGCCATGCTGTATCGATCCGATTGGGGAGATCACGGCGGCAGTACCAGCGCAAAAAGCCTCATCGCAACCTAGTGCGAAGTCGATTGGGACCTTCTCTTCTATCACCTCAAGACCCATTGACTTTGCAAGCTCTATTATTGATAGTCGGGTGATCCCTGGGAGGATTGTCCCAGTCAGCTCAGGAGTGTAGATCGTCTCACCCTTCACGCAGAAGAAATTAGCCGCTCCTACTTCCTCAACATACCTGTGCTCAACCGCATCGAGGTAGATTATTTCGCTGTAACCCTCTGACTTCGCTCTTTTCGATGGCATCATTCCGGGAGCATAGTTCCCAATGGCCTTGACGCCGCCGGACCCTCCGGGAGCTGCACGATGATGGTTCTGAGAAACCCTGAGGGAGATCGGAGTCATTCCGCCTTTGAAGTACGGTCCAACGGGCACAGCGAAAACAACGAACATGTACTCGTCTGCGGGAGAGACACCGAGTCGTGCACTGCTTCCAAACAGAATTGGACGGAGATACAGCTCACCCTTTCCGTGCGGGGGAACCCATCTTCTGTTTTCGTCAGTGACGCTCTTCACTGCGCGAATGAACATGGATTCCGGAATTTCTGGCATGACCAATCTTCTTGCGCCTTCCGCCGCCCTACGTGCATTCATCTCTGGCCTAAACAATGTGACTCTACCATCCGGAGTTCTTCTGGCTTTCATGCCCTCAAATAATCCCTGCCCATAGTTCAACACGCACGCAGCAGGAGAGAGCTGAAGTGGTTGGAAGTCAATTATCGCACCGTCTGACCAACCACTATCCCAGGAGCCATTGGCGACAAACATGCGGTCTGTCTCTGTGAACGAGAATGTCAATGAGTCCCAATCGACAGGAGGTTGTCCGTCCTCCGGCGCACCCATACCACCCCTCCGAGCGAGGAGGCATTCAACGCTTCCGGCCCAGAGTGAGAAAAACCTTCGACGACAAGCATTGAATCAATGGCCCTGTTCCTGTGGCCATGGCAGCAAGGGCGTGGGAGGAAGACTTGTGCATCATTTCCGCCGATAACCGGTCCTGGGGGGATTCAAACACAGTCGTTGAGCTATGGTGCCGCTCGAAAGAAGGTCACTCAGTTGTCGTATTGGTCAATGGGATGCGTCCATACATTGAGATTTCACCAAAGGACGGAGGCAGTGCCGGAACTGAGGCTGAAATCCAAGAACTCCTCCACCTGCCGGAGATAATAGAGATTCAACCTCCAGTGACAAAATGGGCTCCCAGCGGAGAAAAACCACATTGGAGAATCATGGTCAGAGACACTACCGTCGTGACGAGGCTCCGGGACAAGCTGAGAACTGAGTGGACTGTGACGAGCGCAGACATTCAATTCCAAAAGCGGCTAATGTACGATCTTGATCTTGGCCCCCACATCTCAGCAAGGGGCAGGATACTTTTCAGTGGAGTCAGGGCACCAGTCCGTGCTAAGTCCATGGACGGTAATGGCGAGGACCCAAAGGACGCCATTCTTGCAGTGGGCGGACGGGGAATCTATCCAGTAGATGTTATCATGGAGGCGAATATCGAAGATCTGAGCCCATGTGACCCATTTCAAGCCCCCATTGTCAAGCTTTCAATCGATCTAGAGACCAGTATCTCGTCCAACAGGATACTTTGCGCAGCAGTGGTGGTGGAGAGGGACGGAGACCGGAAAGAGCACACTTTCCATGGCGACGAAATCGAGGACATCCTGAAACCGGTTTGCAAATTAGTGCGAGAAGAAGATCCAGACGTCATCACAGGGTACAACATAGACAACTTCGATCTACCGAGAATTCTAGAGAGGACAGAATATCTAGTCAAAAGTAGAGAAAGATCTGACCTTTTTGGCTGGGGAAGGGTCCCGATAGATGAGAACTCGAATAGAATCATACCAAGTCGCGGACAAAATCGAACTTGGACCATTGCAGGAAGAGTCCCCATGGATGCGTGGTGGCAAGCTCGTCAGACACTAAGACCAGAGAGGGAATCGCTTCGCTTCGTAACCGCCCTGATATGGCCAGACAACGAGGAAATGAAAAAATTGGATGTGGACGCCAGCAAAATGGATCACGAATGGGCGAAAAGACCGATGGAGGTCATCCAATATTGCCTGAGAGACACTCATCTACCACTGGACATATTGAACCATCTCCAGTCAGTCCAAGAAAAAGAGGCTCTTGCCTCCGTTGCCAAAACCACCTTTTCGACTGCCGCCACAGAGACTACCAGCCAATGGATAGACTCACTCGTTATTCGGCTTGCTGACAGGGAAAACGTCGCAGTTCCCACAACCAGAAGGGTTCGAAGAGGGGAGCAAATCGCAGGAGGCTACGTCCATGAGGTCGAACCCGGTCTGAGATCCTGGATAGCCGTCCTGGATTTCAAATCAATGTACCCGTCGATAATGATTGCAAACAACATTTGCCCCACCACATTGGTAGACGGAGGGGAACCTGACGATGATGATTACGTATCGCCTTCTACTGCTACCAGGTATCGATCCACAGGCACACGAAGGGGCTTGGTCCCTAGGTTGCTCTCGGATCTAATGAAACAGAGGGACAGCTACAAGTCCGCATCGGCACGGGCTAGGTCGATCGGTAATGAGCAAGAGGCCTTTCTAAACGATAAGTTGCAATACGCGGTGAAGATCCTAATGAACTCATTTTACGGAGTCTTCGCGAGCTCATTCTACCGATTTACCCACAAGGATATCGGGGCGAGTATAACTGAATGGGCCAGGTTCAACATCAAATCGATCATTGCTGACTTGGGCGATGATGGGTATGACGTGGTCTACTCCGATACCGATTCCATATTTGTCAAGACGATGGGTGTAGAAGACTCGCCCATAAGCAAGCCCATCGGGAGCGATCCCAAGCTGGAAATTTGGGAGAGAGCAAGAGACAACACGATAAGCTTCGGAAGGAGCTTGGCCTCGAAATACTCGAAAGAGGGTGCTGAACTGGAATTCGAGACGGCGATGTCGGCGTTCTTTTCCCATGGTGCGAAGAAAAGGTATGTCGGAAGAGTTGTTTGGCCTAGGGAAGAGATGCTAATACGAGGCTATGAGGTACGCAGAACGGACTCGTTCAGACTCCTGACATCCACGATGACCATGCTGTTCGAGAAAATACTCGAGGGCAATGAGGAATTCGCGGTTGAAAGCACCAGAAAGACCATCGATGATGTAAGGATGGGTAGGGTTGACGTTGCAGACCTAGTCATCAGTCGCTCCTGCAAGGGCAAGATAATGAAGGACGGTACTGTTGATTTCTCTGTTTATGCAAATCCCGATTCACTCCCCTACGTAAGGGCCGCCAAACAGAGGATAGAGCGTGGTTTGGGGTTCACGCCCGGCATGAAGGTGGGCTATGTGGTAACAGAGGCGAAGTCGTCTCCGATGAAGGTCAGCGCTTGGCTCACTGAGGAACTCGGAGACGACCCACCCAACTACGATCCAGAATACTACGCAAGAAGGCTCGCAACAGCATTGGGGAGAATAACTGAGGCATTTCAGTGGAGTGAACGAGACCTTCTACAGGGCTCGAGGCAGCAATCACTCTTCGATTTCTGAGATCATTCAATCGCAGGATTCATTTCCAATCACCCGGGGAGTACTGCCATGAGTGCCACAACTAGGGCCACGACCATCGCCCTTATCCTCTCATTGTCTGCTCTATCTGGCTGTTTAGCCACACTCGGTCTGAATGAGGCGCCGACCGCCCAGATGAACATAGACCCCTCCGGAGCGGTTCGTGAAGGCGACACCGTGACCTTCAGTGCGGCAGGCAGCTCAGATCCAGATGGCGACTCGCTGACGTTCTCATGGTCTTTTGGAGACGGGAACTTGGGCACGGGGCTCACCACCAGTCACGCTTACACGGCCAAGGGCACATACAGCGTCAAGCTCACAGTCGGCGATGGTAATTACGAGACTTCTCTGACAAAGAACATTTCAGTGATAGAGTCCACAGCAAGGAAGCCAACTGCCCTGATCACTGGCGAAAAAATGGAGGATTGCGACGGAGAAGAGGCACCAAATGGAGACTTCGTCCTGATCTGGGTTTGTGACGAGGATAAGGATGAAGGGGACAGGTCAGTAGAGTTCACCACCACTGTCGAAATAGACGGCTCCTCATCAGATGGGGGGGGAATCGACTACATCGACAGTTGGCAGTGGGACTTAGACACCAATGAGGATTCTGATGGCGATGGAATAGCGGACAACGATAACGATGCGACTGGACAAGTTGTAACGTTTGAAAAAACAGGTGGGGCTTTTGAGGTTAAATTGACCGTAACTTCGAGTAATGGACTCACCGACACCGACGAGATGATGGTCTACGTGAATTACAGAGGTGAGTGGAAGGACTTCATCATTGACGCCAGCATCAATGATCCCGTGGAAATGGCTTGGGATTTCCCTGTCACCTATGACGCGGACGGCAAAGATAGAATCCGCTATCTAAGGGTGAAGCTTGAGTACCCGCAAGAGGACGATGACCAACCCATATTCACCGGCGGGGCAACAACCGCCAACAAGCTGGACTTGTTCCTCTACAATACAACCTCTCAGGACAAGGAGGTTTCGAACACCACACAGATCGAGGATGAGAACCGCGATGCTGGTGATGACTGTCAAGATGACGAGTATTGCATATGGCAGGTCGTCAGCGGCTCGACAATAAGGGCATTCCAGGCCAATACTTGGTCTGTTGACCTCTCAAATGATGAGAGCCACAACACCAAGATCAACTCGTTCATAATCGAGCTCCAGTATAGGTAGGCTCGCAAACCAATCGCCCTAGTGTGGAGCCAATTCAAGATAGCCTCGGGGGGTGAGGTTCAAATACACACCTCAAGTCGCCGGCTCACCTAGAGGTGTACAACATGGGTTCACAGTGGGAAGATAAAAGCAAGCCGCATCTAAATATCGTATTCATTGGTCACGTCGACCACGGAAAGTCAACGACCGTCGGAAGACTACTCCTGGACAGCGGACACATCGAACAACACATAATCGACAAGAATGAGAAGCTAGCAAGCGAGTCTGGAAAGGCAGGGTTCGGTCTAGCCTACGTGATGGACGGCCTCAAGGAAGAGCGAGAGCGCGGAATCACCATCGACGTCGCACACAAGGAGTTCTTCACCCCCAATTACTACTTCACAGTCATCGACGCTCCCGGGCACAGGGACTTCGTGAAGAACATGATCACTGGCACTAGCCAAGCAGACGCAGCGGTCTTGGTCGTCGCAGCAAACGACGGCGTCAACGCCCAGACCAAGGAGCACGCGTTCCTCGCTAGAGTTCTTGGAGTCACCCAGCTAATCGTAAACATCAACAAGATGGACATCAGTGGTGTGGACTACCAGGAGTCAAAGTACAACGAAGTCAAGACAGAGGTCTCCAACCTGCTAAAGATGGCTGGCTTCAAGCCTGATGATGTAAACTTCATCGCTGGCTCGTCACAGAACGGCGAGAACATCTTCAACAAGAGCGACAACATGTCCTGGTACAAGGGCCCAACCCTATTCGAGGCAATCGACGCAATAACGATGCCTCCCAAGCCCACTGACCGCCCATTGAGGCTACCAATCCAGGACGTCTACAAGATAGGCGGCATAGGCACGGTTCCAGTAGGGAAGATCGAGACCGGAGTCCTCAACCCAGGCAAGACCGTGGTCTTCAACCCAAGTCAGAAATCCGCTGAGGTCAAGAGCATTGAGATGCACCACACACAGGTAGACAGAGCCGAGCCCGGCGACAACGTAGGGTTCAACGTCAGGGGCCTGGCAGTCACTGACATTAGGAGAGGAGACATTGCGGGGTACCAAGAGAACCCACCAACCTTCGTCAGACACGATGAGACCTTCTTGGGCAACATCCAGATAATGGACATACCAAAGGCTGTCGGCGTTGGCTACACTCCCGTGTTTCACGCCCACACCGCTCAGGTAGCTGTAAGGTTCGTCGAGCTCGTGAAGAACTTGAAGACGGGTGAGACCCCAGCCTTCCTCAAGTCAGGGGATGCAGCACTCGTAAGGTTCCAACCCACAAAGCCGATGGCAATAGAGCAGCAAGATGCGTTCCCTGAGCTATCTAGATTCGCTATCCGCGACATGGGCAAGACTGTAGCGGCCGGTGTCTGCGCTAAGATCGAGAAGAAGGCTTGAACCTAGGAAATGGGGTGTAGACTGGATGCCAGTTGTCACCACAATAAAATTGACTGGAGAGAACCACGAGGATGTGGACACTGTCTGCACCCAGATAAAGAGGATATCCGAAGAATCCGGGGTGAAGCTCAGAGGGCCGATTCCACTCCCAACGAGGAAGTTGGTCGTGCCATGCAGGAAGGCTCCCTCTGGAGAAGGATCCGAGACCTATGACCATTGGGAGATGCGGATCCACAAGAGGCTCCTAGAGCTCGTCACGAACACTGCCAAGGACGAAACAGCTCTTCGACAGGTACTCAGGATCCCCATTCCCGACTCAGTAACCATCGAGCTGTCGTTGAGAAATCTCGCTTGATCAAAAAATCATGCCCCGTCTTCTGGCGAGGGATCCCATCGGATCCCAAGCTGGCAGGACTAATGGTGTGGTTTTGAGCCCCTCCTTCATGTCTGAGTCGAGTCTCGAGACTGGTGAGGCTATTTCGAACATATATTCGTCGAACCAGTTATCATTCATCGTAAAGAATCCATTCTCCCCGCTGTCCTTGGTCCCCCATGAGTTCTCGACCCTCCACCTTCTTGGGGTCCCGTCGACTACGTCCACACCAGTGAACAGCATAGCATGAGTCATCACAGTCTGCCCGTGAATCAGTCTGTCTCGCTTGCTCATGCCATAATCAAATCCATACAACCCCTGTAAGTCATAGAGCTTCGAATCCCACAGCCCCTTCTTCCTGTGCATCTGCTTCCCAACATCACAACCCATCCAGACAGGCAGCCCTCCTTCGATAATCTCCATGGTGATCCTCTTTATTTCCATAATGGGGATGTTCAGGTAGACCACGGGTGGCCCTCCGGCCACATTCTGCAGCCTATCCACAGTGTAGGTTCTATACATCTCATTCCTGGGGTCATGGACCAGACAAACATAGTCATCCCAATCAACGCTGACAAACTCCGAAGAAAATTCCAATGGGGTCATCTCGCCCTTCCTGTGAAATTTGTTGTCCTTATCCCTCCACTGCCAATCAAATCTCTCAGGAGGAGTCCCAAGATGCATACACAACAACCTCCAGACATTCCCTACCATCTCCTCTTTCCTTGCTCGTATTTTTTCTAATTCCATCCCATCGGAGATCATTTTCCTCAATTCGCATGCTGAGGATCTCAGAAGGTCTTTCAGGCTAGCATTCATCCACCTCGTAGCACTGCTTGATTGGGATTCGGGGAATACTGATTTAGGGACCAAACCATGTTTGCGAATCAAGTTCATGGCCATATTCCACTGACCCCCGTCTCCAATTGGGTCATTCAGAAGAAAATGCACCGTCCTGTCCTCGATGTTCCGGCTACCCAACTCAATTATTGACTCAAGGAAGCAATTCGAACGCTCGAACTTGTCCCAAAAGTGGATATGAGCTTGACTGAATTCGAACTCCTTCACATTCATCTGCTCCATTGCTCCGGGTCTGAATAGGTTCAAAGCCGCGAACAACCAACATCTTCCGCTAGATTTTTGATTCGTGGCCTTCCATTGGTCCAACTTCGTGCTGAATGTTGCGTCAGTTCTCTGAATCAGCGACCGATCCAATGCAACATCTATCAGATGACCATTGGTCAAGGCGTTTTGCACGATCTTTCCTGTGGGATCCTCTGAGAAGCTCTTTCGAAGGGCTTGGATCATCTCTATGCTGATGGAACCATCGTCAGACATGAGAGGTCCCTTGAACCAACGGCACTTCGTTGTTGCTCGTTCAGGCGTCGACTAGCTCCGCCAGGCCAATTGTAATCAGGGTCTCACTCATTTCGGGTGAACATTCGCAGAGATCGCCTTTTACTATTCTTATTTCACGCCCTTCTTCATCTATCACTGGATCATCACTGTTCTGAATTATCCGAACACGGACTGAATTTGCTTTTGGTGCGACAGGAGTTGGTGCAGGTGGCGCTTCGTGATAACCTGCGTCTATTGCTCTGATCCTGTCCTCTTCGTCCATGTCTGGGTCATCCCAATCAACGGGAATTGTGGCAGTAGGCACTGGCATGGGAGCTAGGTCACCTGAATCAGCTCTATCGAAGTCAACTAATTCGGGAACTCCGACTGATTGTTCCCCAACCACTTCCTCAACGCCCATGAGCAAATTCCACGATGAGACCCTTCGAAACTTATCGACCGCATTCGATACCTCAGTGTGAAAAACCCTCTCATTAACGTCCATTTTTGACCAGTCTATTGAACCGCCCGTATTGATGGAGCCATCCTTTTTCCGTCCCAATAACGAATCTAGAACCGCGTCACTGGTCAGCGCACTTAACCTTAGATTAGCCAGATTGCGCAATTGGGTCCTGATGTTTGAGAGCCTCCTTGTGCCGGTAGACAAGCGTGCGCTCCCAACTCCTTCCCGACGCATATCGTCTACTTCCTGCTCCAAATGAATGATCAACTCCACAACACGACTCCAATAATCGGGAAAGGGCAATGGGACAGGGACCAGTTTCCCTCGTTGCTGGCGTGCAACCTCAAAGATTGCCTTCTCGACTCGGTCGAGTTCACCAGGAGTTAGGGCGAGATTCTTGCCCTCTTCCACTCCGCTCACAAACCCTCCCTTGGGTGAGCGATCCTTGAATGATTCCTTACCAACTCTGACATAATCGCCATGCTTCCGTCGAACTCAATAACAAAACATCCTTCGAAGGGTCGCAGGTGTACCCGAGTGGTCAAAGGGGGCGGGCTCAAGATCCGCTGCATAGTGCTTCGCAGGTTCGAATCCTGCCGCCTGCACCACCTACGGCGCCATAATGATACTAATCATGCCGAATGAAGCCAAAAGAGAACACCAATTAAAACGCAGAACTCACTGAAATGGGATATGCACACCGAGAGGGCCAAGTCCAGCGCACTCGTCTTGTTGATGATTCTGAGCACAATCGCACCAGCTGCACAGGCTGAGACCTGGTCAGAAACGGAGGCCCCAGAAACCACATCGCTGTTCAGCCACTCGACACCGATCATTGACGCCCTTTCGACTGAGCTGCAATGGTCTTTTGCACGCGAGAGTGCCTATCTTGAGGAACGAATCAAAGACGCTGAGATCCAGGGGTGGACGGTCGTAGCTGACGACAAAGACCCGTTGCTAAAGACCATGTCTGATGAAATGCTCATTCCTGACCCATTCCTGGAAGACGTATTCATAATTCCAGGAGATTCGATACCTCAAACTGAACTGGAAAGGTTACAAGAATACGGGGAAATAGAGTTGTTTACACCAATATTCGATGGTCTTGAGCCTGTTGCAATGGGGGTACCAAACGATCCAATGATCCCAGACCAATGGCACCTGATCAACACTGGGCAGCATAATTCCGTAGCCGGCGTTGATTTGAACATAACAGGCGCTTGGGAGAGGTACAATGGCTCTGGAGTCCTAATTCGTGTTGTTGATGATGGACTTGATACAGCCCATGAGGACCTTCAAGCGACCTATGATTCAACCACCTCGTACGACTATTGCGATAATGACCCTGACCCGAATCCCGTGCAGGCAAGTGACAACCATGGCACTGCAGTCTCTGGCGTCGCGGCCGGAGTAGGAAATAATGGAATTGGAATAGCGGGCGTGGCATGGGGTGCTACACACAACCATGCACGGTTTCTGTGCGGCGCCGGAAGTGCAGTTCCTGCACTATCTGACTTCAACCAGGACATCGATATCTATCACAACTCTTGGGGTTATCCAGATGCAGGTTACGTAGGCCTCAGCTCAAGCAGCGCGGCCATGTTGGAGTCAGGAGCCTATGACGGAAGGTCCACGCTTGGTAGCATCTTCACATTCTCAGCAGGGAATTACTACACGTCAGACGCGAATGTCAATCAAAAGGGATACCAAAAGTCAAGATACACCATCGCGATAGGTGCCATAGGTTACAGTGGGGCCCAGTCGTGGTATTCCAGCATCGGAGCACCAGTGCTAGTTGTCGCCCCCTCGAATGGCGAGGCCCTTGGGATAACAACCGCCGACAGGACAGGCAGTGTGGGATATAGTACAACCAATTACACGGATGACTTTGGAGGGACTTCATCATCGGGACCCAAGGTCGCTGGGCTAACCGCCTTGATCCTAGAAGCAGATCCAACGCTGACTTGGCGAGATATGCAATCGATATTGGTGCATTCTTCCAATCAAAACGACGCCAACCACGAGAACTGGTCGGTGAACGGCGCTGGCTTGCCCGTTAGTCACTACTACGGATTCGGAATGGTCGATGCCACAGCAGCTGTGAACTTGGCAGAGAACTGGACGCACCTTGGCCCTGAAGTAAATGTCACCTCACCATTGTACACACCCTCAGTCAACATTCCTACGACATCCTCCCCCCTGACTTTTAGCCACACAGTCACCGAGTTGGTAAGCATCGAAAGTGTTGAACTTTACATGGACATAGACCATGAAGATCCCGGAGATCTCATAATCACCCTGACCTCACCCAGTGGGTATACCTCGATACTTGCAGATACCAATCCTGCAGACTATGGAGATATGAGGTACCACAAAATGGTAAGCATGCACCACTTTGACGAGATAAGTTCAGGAACCTGGACTATTGAGGTGATCGATGTAAATCCAACCTCCTCAAATGGCTCTGTCAATGACTGGCAACTCGTGATCCACGGGACCGATGCTGATGCCGATGGTGACGGATGGTCCGATGAAGAGGAGAACCTTTGCGGCTCGTTGCTCAATGACTCCAGCTCAGTACCCCTGGACACTGACAGTGACGGAATGTGCGATGCCATGGACGATGACATTGATGGCGACACATGGCCGAACACATCTGAGTTGGTTTGTGGGACTGATCCATATAACCCACTGAGTATGCCATCAGCAGATACCGACTCCGATGGACTATGCGATGATATTGACATGGACGATGACGGGGATGGCATAGAGGACAGTATGGACGCTTTCCCATTAGACGTCCAGGCCTGGCAAGACACAGATGGAGATGGGAAGGCAGACGAGACATACAAGCCAGTCTGCTGCAACTACCAGACAGATGGATTTGAGGGCCAAGACCTGAACTCAACATTCCAATGGGATCTCGGCACTGGTGTCCCATGGTACGTTCAGAGCTCGGAGTCAAACTCCGGGACCAAGTCACTGAGGTCCGGATCGATCAGTGACAATTCGGTGTCTTCGATTTCCTTAGTGGTAGCCACAGAGGGATCTATGGGCAGCTTCGCTTACAAGGTAGACTCGGAATCTGGGTATGACTTCTTGGAATTCTACATCGATGGGACCCAAATTGAGTCCTGGTCCGGAGACGTCGGCTGGACAAACCACTCATTCACATTACAACCCGGCACCCACACCCTCATGTGGACGTACAGCAAGGATGTGACCGTTTCAAATGGTCTGGATTCAGCATGGATCGATGATATCACATTGCCTACGAGCCTATTCATGACAAATCCAGAGATAACAGATTATGGAACCGAGAGGGACCATGACGACGACAATGATGGCGTCCTGGATGACCTCGATCACTTTCCCCTTGATGACACAGAGTCATCGGATAATGATGGGGATGGTATAGGCGATAACGCGGATCTAGATGACGACAACGATGGCTGGTTGGATCTCATTGAGATTCAATGCGGAACTGACCCGGGGAATAACGCCTCGATTCCATTGGACTCCGATCAGGACCTACTATGCGATACCCTCGACCCAGATGATGACAATGACGGCTACTCAGACGGATTGGACTCATTCCCGTATGACAGCGCAGAGTGGATTGACACTGACTCCGATGGAATAGGCGACAACGCGGATCTAGATGACGACAACGATGGATTCAACGACACCGCCGATGCCTTCCCCCTGGATCCCAGTGAATGGGACGATCTTGACTCGGATGGAGTTGGTTCCAATGCGGACTTGGATGACGACGGAGACGGTGTGCTGGATCTGAATGACGCTTTCCCAACGGACCCTCTCGAATCCGTGGATACGGACTCTGATGGAACCGGGGACAACGCTGACTCGGACGATGACGGTGATGGGGTCCCGGACCAAGAGGACGCCT
>WTHQ01000026.1 GCA_011523055.1 Methanobacteriota archaeon | reverse complement strand
ATGTGGAACTACTGATGGATATTGGGGATCAGTTCAGTCTGGAACACCTTCTTTTTCGCGAGAGAAAATGCAGGACATGCGGTGTAACTAAAGAATTGATCAACGATTTTTATAAGATTAGAAAAAACCGAACAACTCCGTCAGCATACTCATACGAATGTAAAGACTGCACGAAGAAAAGGGTCTTAAACCGTAGAAAAAACGATAGTCAGAGATGGGAGTACCCAGACTGGTAGAGAGTTCATGCATCGTTTCCCCCCTGAAAGTGTCCTAAAGAATAAATAATTTCAGATCTATTCTGAATTTTCTAAAGGAGAGTAAAGATGGCAAGTCAAGTCTCGCCAGGTGTAGTCCTTAGGGAACGCGACCTTACAAATGCTAACATCGTTGGTGCTTCTAGCATCACTGCAGCATTTGCATCGTCCTTCCAAAAGGGACCCATCGGTGAAATCGTCTCAATTTCAAGCCTAAAGGATCTGATTTCTACTTTCGGTTCACCACAAGAAGCAAATGCAGAAGACTTCTTGGTTGCTTCTGAGTATCTTGGATACGGTGGCAGCCTAGCAGTTGTTCGTGCAGAGACTGGCGTTCTTAATGCGTCATCTGGTACTGCTGTTTTGGTCCGAGGAGAAGCAGATTGGGCAGCTGGTGTTGGTGGTTCTGAGAGATTCCTCTCAAGAAGTGCTGGTACTCATGGTAACGCTCTGTTGGTTGCTGCGGTTGACCGTGGTGCTGATCAGATCCTTACCCTAGCATCTGCACCTGCAACTACTGCTGCTGATACAGCATTTTCAACCGTCAGCGGAAAAACAGGAAGAATTTATTCCTGGAACGCTGCAACTCTAGAGTTAGGAGTTATCCTAACTGATCCAACAACCCTTCTCACCACTGCTGAAATCTTTGATGAACCAGGCGATGGTGTTGTTACTGGAGTCACTGCTGGTGCATACACTGGTGTTGGAACACAAGCAGGAGTACACACAGTAGATCCTACTGGTGGTAGTGGTACTGGTCTTAGACTAAACGTTACCATTGATGTTAACGGTGCTGTAACAGCAGTTACTATTGTTCAAGGTGGTGTTGATTATGTTGCTGCAGAAACAGTAACTGTTGCTGCTGCTGGTCTTGGTACTGGTGCAGTTAATGATCTAACCGTTACCATTGACACAGTAACCAACGACAACATTGCAATCAACAACGTTAAGGATTGGTACACCAATACAACTATTGGTTCAACTGGTCTAAAACTTTCTGCAATTGGTCCTCGTCCTGGCACTTCTGCATTCGCTGCAGATAGAGGTGTTTCATATGACGAACTACACATCGCAGTTATTGACACAACTGGAGCAGTTTCTGGTGCTGCAAATACAATCCTAGAGAGAAAGACATTCCTTTCTAAGATTTCTGATGCTAAGAGCACAGAGGGTGCAAGTATCTACTACAAGGATATCGTCAACACTGAGTCTGAGTACATCTTCCACGGTGCTGCTCTCACAGGTTTGGTAGAACCAACCCAAGGTGGCGGTGGCGAAGCATGGGGTCAGGCAGCAGCTGCACTTTCCTCAGGAGACAAGTTCCTCCTAGCAGCAGTCAATACCAGCGCACTTACTGGTGGTACTGATGACTATGCATATACTGCTGGTGAAGTAGCAGCAGCATACGATCTCTTTGCTGATACTGAAGAAACTGAAATTGATTTCCTCCTCATGGGTGGATCAATGGCAGCAGAGGCAGACACTCTAACCAAGGCACAAAAAGTTGTTGCTATCGCAGCAGCAAGAAAAGATTGTGTCGCTTTCGTATCTCCTCACAAGTACAACCAAATTGGTAGTGGTGGATCCGCTCTAAGCGCAGCAGATCAAAGAACAAATACAATCAACTTCTTCAACTCGGTAACATCTTCTTCATACGCTGTCCTAGACAGTGGTTACAAGTACATGTATGACCGCTTCAACGATAAGTATCGTTACGTTGCTTGCAACGGTGACGTTGCTGGTCTTTGTGTAAATGTTTCCGAAACAGTTGCTGACTGGATTTCACCAGCAGGTCTAAATCGTGGCGGTATCCGCAACGTAATCAAACTTGCTTACAATCCAAACAAGGCAGATAGAGATGAACTCTATCAAAATAGAATCAACCCAATCGTATCACTTTCTGGTTCTGGTGTTGTTCTATTCGGTGATAAGACTGCACTTGCATCACCTTCTGCGTTTGACAGAATTAACGTTCGTCGTCTCTTCCTCAACATTGAGAAGAGAGTTGAAGGTCTTGCTAAGGGTGTTCTCTTTGAGATTAACGATGGAGTTACTCGTGGCGGATTCCTATCCACCATCAACTCGTACCTCAATGACATCGTTGCACAGCAAGGTATTACCGACTTCCTTGTTATCTGTGATGAAACAAACAACACAGCAGATGTTATTGACCGTAACGAATTCGTTGCAGAACTATTCATTAAACCTGCACGCTCTATCAACTACGTAACAGTAACCTTTACTGCTACTAGAACTGGAGTTTCGTTCAGCGAAGTCGTCGGACGCTGATTTTTTCGTTAAATACCAAAGAAGGAGTAATTAAAACCAATGGCAATCACAAGTAACGTCTCAGGGTTTCTTCAACAAGTAAGACAGGGCGTCAGACCAAACATGTTTCAGGTGGACATCACGTTCCCTGATGGTGTATCTGGAGATTCAGAACTAGCATCATTCATGTGTAAGTCTGCCGCTCTACCAGCGTCTAACGTTGGTGTAATTGAAGTTCCCTTCCGTGGCAGAACGGTAAAAATCGCAGGCGACAGAACCTTTGATAACTGGACCGCGACCTTCATCAACGATAAGGACATGAAGATCCGTAGTTATTTTGAAAAGTGGTTGGAGCAAATCAATACTCACCAAGCAAATACTGCTGGTGTTATTGATCCAACTGAATACGGTCGTTCTGTAATGATCAGACAACTAGAGAAGGATTCTTCAGACAATGGTTCTGAACTAAGATCCTACAAACTCTGGTATGCATTCCCAACCAGTGCTTCAGCAATTGATCTTGCTTATGACAGCAACGATCAGATTGAAGAATTCTCAGTTGAATTCCAATATTCATACTGGACTGTTGGAGATGATTCAGATACTACCGCTGGAGATAGCGGAATTGGTATCTCCTAAATAATAGGAGAATTCTGATTTGAATAGTAATGAGTCAATTATTTGGCTTCCAAATCAATCGTAAGGAGGGTCAGAAGGGTCAGTCCCCTGTCCCTCCTTCTGCTGATGAACCAGTTT
>WTHQ01000019.1:21065-98611 GCA_011523055.1 Methanobacteriota archaeon | reverse complement strand
GCTATCCCGAAACCCGTTCGTAGTTCGGATTGAGGGCTGTAACTCGCCCTCATGAAGCTGGATTAGGTAGTAATCGCGTCTCAAAAAGGCGCGGTGAATATGCCCCTGCTCCTTGCACACACCGCCCGTCAAACCATCTTAGTTGGGGGTGGGTGAGGCTGCGCTTCATGGCGTATTCGAGCCTGCCTTCGACAAGGAGGGTTAAGTCGTAACAAGGTATCTGTAGGGGAACCTGCAGATGGATCACCTCCTACGTAACTCTGGAAACCGGGATTGGCGGGGCGACTTGTTCGCCCCGCCGCCCAACCAGCGCTTCAATAACATTCTTCAAATTATATTTACTCGCGAAAAGGTATCATAATAGCACTTGATTCCTTTTTTTGCCGAATATCTATATACAAAACCAATTCTAACAGGGGCGATGCAACGACTGATCGCTGCTACACTAATGCTGACAATGATGACTGCGGCTTTCGCTGGGTGCACCGGCGGAGACGATGACGGAGTGACACAGGCTGACGTCGACACGGCCAGGGAAGAGGGCCGCTTAGCAGGTATAGCAGAGGCTACGCCTGTGAGCACACTCGACACGGTCATGAACCGTGGTACCCTGAAGTGCGGGGTCAAGGAGAGCCAATGGGGAATGGGCTTCCTCTCGACCGATGGAGTTCGCTCAGGTCTAGATATCGAGTACTGCAAGGCTGTTGCAGCAGCAATCGGCCTAGATCCGATGACCGATATCGAGTGGATACCCGCTTCGAGCCAGGACCGATTCGAGAAACTCGCCAGCGAGGAGATCGACGTACTGATTAGGACCACGACATGGACAACCTCCCGTGACGCTGACCTGAACGCTGACTTCGCTGGAATCAACTTCTACGATGGCCAGGGCATCCTCATCAGGGGAGACGCTGTAGCTAACCCCGGAGCTGACGCCTACGCCTCCAGCGCCCTCTCAGGCGCCGAGATCTGCGTCGGTACAGGGACCACAACAGAGGGTAACCTCGCTGACTGGAACACCGTCAACAACGTCGGTGCAACCGTGATCGGGGTCGCTGACGCTGCTGAGGCAACCCAGAAGCTCGTTGCCGGTGAGTGCGACGCATTCACTGGAGACATGTCCGCAATGGTCGCAAAGAAGTACACCCTGGAGACTGACGGCACCTGCTCCGACTGCCAGCTTTGGATCGCACCAGAGCTACTGTCCAAGGAGCCCCTAGCGGCAGCTGTTAGGGACAACGACGACGACTGGAAGGACGTCGTAGAGTGGGTATGGTTCGGCATGGTAACCGCAGAGGAGATGTCAATCACCTCCGACAACTACGGATCCGCTGACACAACCATCCCAGCCGTCAACAGGCTACTCAACAGCAACCTGGGTCTAGGCACAGAGGCCAACCCACTGCCGGACACCTGGATGCAGAACGTCCTCATGCACGTAGGCAACTACGGAGAGGCATACGACAACTCGTTCTGCGACGGTACCTACGACGGCCACTCGGGCTCAGCCGCTATGACCGGCTGCGTCTTGGACCGTGCTGGTACTGACAACGCACTAGTCTCCGAGGGCGGACTACAGTTCGCTCCTCCAATGCGCTGAGTACCTCGGCGATAGACTAAGTCAACACCAAACTCCTCGAGGGGGGCTAATCGCCTCCCTCGGGGACACTTCTTTCTAAGGAGGAGATTACCGTCCTATATTCGACACCAATGACCAGGCTCTCAGAATGGGGGGCGGCCCAATCGAAGAAGGCAAAGGCAGATCCTATCTCCTACCTCTTCTCCGTAATCTTCTACGGAATATCAGTGTGGTTATTGTGGTTGTACTGCACCAAAATACTAACTCCGACAATGGCCTCGATAACCGACTTGTCGAGAAGCTTCATCGTTAACGACGTACAGCTAAACTCCTCATACATAGGGGACAACCAAGTTGTGGGTTGGGCAAGCGCTACGATCCTCGTCCTATTCCTACTCGCTGTTGACGAATTCAGGAATCTCAGAGCGCCAAGCAATTGGAGGGGGTACATCACCTCGTTATTCGCTGTGGCGGTAGCACTTATCCTACAAGCGATGGTCTCTATCCTCGAGTTTACTCCCACAGAGGGGCTCCCGTTCTTGGTGGTCGGCACCCCGGTCCTCGCATCCTACCTCTTGATAATGGGCGACATGCCAGATATCCTGTCTGGCGGGGCCTCCAAGAACCAGTGGTTGAAGTCGGGGGCCCCAGCGGGAATCTTCATTATTCTCGCATTGTTCCTCACTTCCGCCCCACCAATCATCCGACAGAACCTGGTGGAACTCTTCTCACTATCAATTGTGGGGATTTGTATAGCCTCATTGGCGATAATCAGGACCGAGTCAGGTAATCCTGGAGAGCAGGACAGAAGGTTCGCATCTCTCATCTTCGCCATCTCCATCCCCACGGCCCTCTTCGTCACCACGAGGCTTCTGTTCCTGCTCAACAACCCAGATACCGTCACTAGGGAGAGATGGAACTTGGACTGGAGCTTCATGAACGAATTGAACACTTTCGTGATTAACGTATGGCCCCTTGATGCCGTTTTCGGGGAGGATTCTAGGTGGAGATTCTACCTAACCGCGATAATCAACTCCGCCCGTGTCACACTCCTGAGCATAGTACTGTGCACGATCCTCGGAATATTCATCGGCGTGATGCGACTCTCATCCAACAAACTTGCATCTTCGATGGCTACAGTATACGTGGAGGTCTTCAGAAACCTCCCCCTTGCCGTCCTACTATTCCTAATTGCCACTCAGTTGGGCGAGACACTCCCCCTCTTCCGCGAGGAAGCGAACATCAATGGTTGGATATTCTACAGCAACAAGGGGATTTGGACACTTACCACCGAGTCCTGGAGGCTGGCACTATTCCTAATTTCACTCTTCGCAGTCTGGATCGGATTTAGGATAATGGATCGAAATGGTGTAGACGACTCCAACAGGGCCGTTCTACAAAGATCGGGAATATGGGGTGCAACCACTGTGTTAGGTATCGCACTAATGCTTCATGGATCCACGATGCCTGAGGTCATCAAACCAATTCCACAAAGCCCAGCATCTTGGTCGATCATTGAAACCACCGCGTTCGAGATCACGCCTATGTTCACGGCCATGGTAATGGGGTTGACGCTATTCACCGCATCTGTGGTTGCCGAGATTGTGAGGGGAAGCATACAATCTCTGCCTAGAGGGCAAGTCGAGGCGGCAGTCTCCCTTGCACTCACCCCCTATCAGAGATTGAGGCTCGTGATCCTCCCACAGGCACTCAGGAGCATGATTCCCCTATTGAACAGCCAATACATGAACGTCTGGAAGAACAGCAGCCTAGCGATCATCGTCGCATACAGCGACGTATTCTACGTAATTTTCGTGATGATGAACAATGTCGGCAAACTGATCCCACTCTTCATCCTACTACTCGTCACTTACCAAGCAGGAAGCTTGCTTATCTCCGGGATCATGAACGCCTACAACGCCAGGGTTACAAGGGTGAGGATATGATTACGAGTTCTCTCATTGGCAATCTCCCAAGGTCGAGAGCCGAGTTCGAGGCTGCATTGTTGAATTTGGAGGTGGGTTTCACAGGAAGGTCCTCAGATGAGGGCATGCAAAGGGACGTGCTCCTATCCTACGTCGCCCTTATGCTGGGGAGCATATGGTTCCTGGTACAATTCAGCGGCCACTATTCGATGGACCTGAGCGAACGGATATCACGCTCTGATCGAATCCTGTACTCCCTCGGGTCTTCCTTCTTCCACTCCTTTCTAATTTGGATTCTAAGCCTGACATTGCTCAAGAGGACATTTTTGCGCACACCCTCGATAGCACTATTGGGAGTCGGGTCGGCCCTTGCAGTCTACTACGTCGTGGATCTCTCCTTGGAAATCGCCCTCCTCACGATGAGATGGGACATAATCTGGGCGAATCGGGTGCTCACCCTGCTGGGAGCGAGGATGACTGAGGCAATGACTCAAGACTATCTTGCCAGCCAAAACTGGCGGCTCTGGCCCGTCATCTACCTTACATGGGGGCTTTTCGGCGCAGCATACGGAGTCTCCAAGACAAAGACAAAAACATTCTCAATGTATTTCCTCATAGCTACCCTGGTGGTCTGTGCGTATGCACTGAACCCTGAGTACGCGAACTATGACGTCGACGCCACGGCGATGAAACTTGGCTACGCAACAGCCATCGGCGCATTGGCATTCACACTGGCCAGAATCTACTCCAACAGGCGAGATGAATACCAGGTGAACAGGGTAAAGAGACTCCTTCTCTTCCTGGCTCTTTTCGATTTCGTATTGACGATTGTGATAATGGACCCCCCTGCAATCGTCCAATCGCTGGCCTCATACCTCGAAATGGTTCCAGTAGTCGGCTCGTTGTTTAGCCCATTGACCGAGCCAGGAGTCCCCCCGTCGGAATGGGGAGGCCTCTTTGTCAACATAATCGTGGCATCCGCAGGGTGCGTTCTCGGCCTAGGGGTTGGAATCCTACTGGCCTTCGGCCGCCAAAGCAAGCTTCCAATTCTGAAATGGCCATCAATATCAATCATCGAGATCGTCCGATCCGGCCCTCTGATCTGCTGGTTGTACTTCGCGATGTACCTGCTTCCCGATGTCGTGGACCCATTGTTCACAAACCCTGAGGATTTTGACAACATCGTCAGGATGATGGTGATTTTCAGCCTATTCGGAGGGGTTTACATCGCCGAGGTCATTAGAGGTGGACTACAGGCAGTTGACAGTGGCCAGAAGGAAGCAGCCGTTGCACTCGGCCTGACTCCAATGCAGGCCAAGCGCCTGGTGGAACTCCCAAACGCGATCCGGACCACTCTACCGACGATTGTCAGCCAGTTCATTGGACTTTGGAAGGATACAACGCTGCTATTCATCATCAACATCCTAGACTTCTTCAAGATAGCCAAGGACATGCCAAACACGGACCTGTCCTTCCTAGGGTATTTCCTAGAGCCACTCTACTTCTCGGCACTCGTGTTTTGGGTGTTCGCATTCTACCTTTCAAGGGTATCAATTGGCGTCGAGAGAGGCCTTGGACTGATCAAAGACGGAGGAGGAGAAAAAGCATGAGTGAGAATGATGTAATCATCAAGACAGAGGGCGTGAAGGTAAATTTCGGAGAATTTTGGGCCCTGAAGGGAATCGACATAGAGGTGAAGCGGGGGGAGATTATCGTGATTCTTGGCCCCTCTGGATCAGGGAAGTCCACCTTCATCAGGACACTCAACCGCCTGCAACCGCATAGCGCCGGATCCATCTCGGTGAATGGGATCGACATGGGCGAAAAAACAAGCGTCGCAGACTTGAAGAAGATTAGAGCCGATGTTGGATTCGTCTTCCAGCAGTTCAACCTGTTCCCCCACCTTACGATCATGGAGAACATAACACTGGCGCCAATGAAGGTGAACGGGCTGTCGAAATCCGAGGCGGAGGAAAAGGCGATGACTCTACTCAAGCGGGTTGGGATCCCCGAGCAAGCCTACAAGTATCCTAGCGGACTTTCTGGGGGGCAACAACAGCGAGTTGCGATCGCCAGAGCCCTAGCGATGGACCCAAAGATCATGCTCTTTGATGAGCCAACCTCGGCCTTGGACCCAGAGATGATCAAGGAGGTGCTGGATGTGATGGTCGACCTAGCCAAATCAAATGTTACAATGATCGTTGTGACTCACGAAATGGGATTCGCGAAGGAGGTTGGAGATCGATGCATACTTTTCGACGAAGGCCACCTCATTGAGGAGGCACCGCCAGAGGAGTTCTTCTCTAATCCCAAGCACGAGAGGACCAAGCTCTTCTTGAACCAGATCCTCTGAAGCTGACCTAGATCCCCCATCATCCCCTGATGCCTGGACTTACCCGGCTGTAGATATCCTCAGAGAATGTTACGAGCTTGAGCTTGGGGCCATTGTTGTTCACAGAGATCCTGGCGCCCCTGGTGAAGTGTATCTCATCCCATCCATCGGCAACGACATATCCCCTGTGCATATCGCTGCTAATCATAGTGGTCTGGTTGGTCCATGCCCAGTGGGATCCATCATTTCTTCGCAAGTCATTTGGAAGGTCCCGGGACAGCACTAGGTAGTGGTCATTGACCTGCTCCATCTGGTATTCGAAGCTCTCCATGTCAATTGCGTGCCTGAACCAAGCCCCTTGTCCTAGGAACGTGGAGAATAGTAAACCAGAAGATGATTGTCTGACATCCAGGTCGGGATAGGCGGGGCCCCCAGTTCGCTTGAGCCGGTACTTCGAGGGTTGATACTGGTGCGTATTCGCGACCAATAGATCGTTCAAGGCTGGATCGGACCTAATTATGTTCCCGGAGGTCGTCATTATCTCAGCTTGTAGCCTTGGTAATGTGTTGATTATACAAGATCCTTCAATCAGGCTGGTGAGGTCTTGAGCAAACCTAGAGGGGTTGCTTCCCATGAAGAATCCGAAGGAACCGACCCCTTCCTTATCCATTGGGTGGCTGTTGACGCCCATTACCAGTGTCTGATCATCGACCGAGTGAGCGATTGAGGTCAACGTACCGTCTCCCCCGAGAACAATCACCGCATCCGTTGCGAGGAAATCATCCCTCTCGACCTCTTCCCTCGGAACAGTTCTGAATTCAAACTCATGTCGTTGCTTGGCCCTTTCCAGGGCGGTTGTCACCGTCGTGAGGGCAGAGTCGTGGATCTGTTCGTGGTTTTTCTTATACACAACAAGCAGACTTCTCATGCCAACCCTCGTCCAGACGAACCGAGGCCATGATATCAAGGGAACCCCAATTAAGAAAACTAATCCCAAGGAGCCTTTTCGTTTGCTCATGCGAGCACTGTTACTGGTCGTGATTTTCACCATCCCGGCCTTTGTTGGGTGCCTATCGGAGAATGTGGAATGTAGTGAAAATTGCTGGAAATTGGACTCCAACCGCCTCAACGAGATACTTTTGTCGCCCGACGCCCTCAACGTTCTTTCTCTCGCTGCCGAATACGAGAACTTGAGCGTTACAACGACAACCCAAGTCTCCGCACAAGGGGACAGCCAACAAGGCTCAATTCACTGGGATGTATCAAAGCAGGCTGGCACCGAGGTATCATCAATTGGGATGTCAATAAGCATCCAAGGGACCCAGTTAGACACAGAAGAGGTGGTTTCTGGGAACCTGACGAACATCAGAGTCGGATCGGCATGGTTCCAGGGCAGGGACGCTCGACCAGAATATGTCGATCCCTTCGTGTTACTCGCACTTCAAGCATCTGCCGATCCCGGGGGGAATTACCCCCCGTTCGGATTCGACCCCTCCATTTTTTCGGGATTCGATTGGACGATTACTGCTGATGAACTATCCACTCAACAGATAGCCACTGCGGATGACGGGACCATTTCAGCTATCCTGGAACTCGTGGGAGATCCACCGATGCTTGTTGGTATCCAGATGTTTAACCTGGGCGATGGCTCATCCTTCAGGCTGGACGTAGAGACAGGTGACGACGTGTCAATCAACATTAGGAATGACATACCAAGGATCCCATCCTCCATCACCTTCCCATCAAATCCATACAACTTAGACGACACAACCGAATGGACAATGACGATACCTGTTGGCTTCATTATGGAGGTCAGGCCGACAGAACTCTCGGTACACGGGCTGAAAGAAGAGGAGGGGACTTTGACCACCGTTGTGGCCATCCCGCTATCCGATGCCCCGAGTAATGTGACGGATGATCTCGGGGAATGGTGGGACCTCGACTGGTATGACTCGGATGCTGATGGCTTGCTTTCATCAGGTGATAGATTGACTTTCCGAACCAATTCCGAAGGAACGATCGGGGCAGGCATATGGGACCTTTGGGCTGATGCGTGGACTGGAACTGTATTCTAGAGACATCGTGCCAATCAAAATAGCAATTTATGGAGAGCCTGTCCCGTGAGTCATGGTCAAAGATTCGCATCCGTTGACCAGGCTCTTTTCTCAGCTTAGGGACCACAGAGTTACCATAATCTTAGCCTCATTCTGTTCTGTAATGAACAAGTTTTGGGATTTGGCGCCCCCAGTTCTGATTGGCATAGCAGTCGATGTTGTTGCCCTAAGGGAGGAGTCCTTTCTGGGGGATATGGGTTGGTCCGACCCTCGCGATCAGTTTCTGATCCTAGTTGCATTGACCGTCGTAATTTGGGTACTCGAGTCTCTATTC
Source organism: Methanobacteriota archaeon (assembly GCA_011523055.1). Lineage (GTDB taxonomy): Archaea > Thermoplasmatota > Poseidoniia > Poseidoniales > Thalassarchaeaceae > MGIIb-N1. The sequence continues at coordinate 90,387 of WTHQ01000019.1, read as the reverse complement.
GAGTACTTCTATGCAGTCTTGTGGCGAAATCTAGCCCAAACCGCCCAGCATGAACTGAGGATGTCTGCATACAAACACATCCAGGATTTAGAGATGCGTTGGTTCTCTGAACAGACCACAGGCGGTCTGATGGCAATAATGAACGATGATGTCAATCAACTTGAGAGGTTCCTTGACCAAGGTGCGACGGATTTGCTTCAAGTTGCAACGACTGTGATCGTTGTCGGTGGAATCATGTTCTATATCGCTCCTGAGGTTGCGATATTAGCGATTATTCCTGTCCCGATTATCGTTATTGGCTCTTTCATGTTCCAGCGAAGAATAGGGGAGAGATATACACGAGTTAGAGAGGAGGTGGCCGACCTAAATTCCTTGTTAAACAACAACCTTAGCGGGATAACCACAATCAAGTCGTTCACCGCAGAAGAGCGTGAGATCGAGAGGGTTCGAGCGGCGTCAGAGACTTACCGAAAAGCGAACCAATCTGCAATCAGGCTTTCAGCATCCTTCGTCCCACTAATCAGAATGGCGATCCTGTTCGCTTTCACGGCAAACATGCTAGTGGGAGGATGGATGGCCCTTGATGGCAGGCTTTCAATTGGAGCCTACAGCGTTATTGTTTTCATAACACAACGCCTCTTGTGGCCCCTCACTCGTCTCGGACAGACGTTCGACCTATACCAGAGGGCCATGGCTTCCACAGCCCGTGTTCTTGACCTCCTAGATACGGACATAGGTATAGTGGAGGGGGATGTGAGTATCGAGAGGGTATCCGGGGATATCGAATTCCTTGACCTAGGTTTCTCATATCAAGGTAGAGAACCGGTTTACAAGGGACTTTCACTCAAGATCAATTCAGGGGAGACATTGGGCATAGTCGGCTCAACAGGAGCAGGGAAAACAACCCTGATGAGCCTCCTGATGCGGCTCCATGACCCTCAATCAGGGAGTGTGAAATTGGATGGTATAGATGTTCGAGACCTGACGCTTGAATGCCTGAGGGGCTCCATTGCCCTAGTCTCCCAGAATACTACCTTATTTCCTGGTTCGGTGAGGGACAACATACTCTACGGCAAACCCAACGCTACTGAGGAGGAGGTCCTGAACTCAGCAAACATAGCAGAGGCGATGGAGTTCATACGGACCCTCCCCGATGGCTGGGAGACGGAAGTTGGAGAAGACGGACACAGGCTGTCAGGCGGTCAGAGGCAGAGGTTAGCGATCGCCAGAGCGGTCCTGAAGGATGCCCCGATACTCGTGCTGGATGAAGCGACCAGCAATGTCGATAACGAAACAGAGGCAGCTCTGCAAAGATCGATAGAGAAACTCTCTAAGAACAGGACAACTATCATAATCGCGCACAGGCTATCTACGGTTCGTAATGCCGATAGAATCGCAGTACTGGATTCAGGGGGAATAACCGAGATGGGCTCCCACGATGAATTGATACAACTATCTGGGCTGTATAGTCGATTATGGGCTGTGCAAACTGGAGTGGCATGAAAAAAACGGTGGGAAGGGGCGTATCGACAATGGCAAGTGAAGGCTCCCGGTCATTTCCCCACATCGGCAAACTTCAGGAATCCCTCGGAATCGAGCTCATCTCCATGTCAAATGGAAAATGCTCAGTGGGGGTCAAAGTAGACGAAAGTCACCTGAATAAGGGTGGCGTAGCTCATGGAGGTCTACAAGCGACGTTGTTGGATACAGCGATGGGAGGGGCCACAGTCTCTTCATTGAGCGAGGAGGAGTGGTGTGCGACTGCTCAATTGGACATATCCTACATCAATGCTGCCAAGGTGAATAGTGGACTCATTTGCACAGGGACCGTTCTCAGGAGAGGTCGATCCATAGCGCATGTTCAAGGGGAGATAAGGGATCAAGAGGAAAGAGTAATCGCGATCGGGAAGGGTACTTGGGGGATTTGGAACGGAAGACCAAAGCACCTCAGATGAGTGGAATAAGGGCAAGATTTGATCAATAGTTACTGCATCTTGGGTACATGGCAAGATCGGACTCAGTCATGATTGGGCTACTAGCCGTGGCCCAACTAATGCTTTGGCAATACTTACAGGATCAGGGTGTCAATGCTGTTGCCGAAATTTTCGGTGTGACCGGTGGAACCACTGCCCTGTTGGCAATCTACTTCCTCACATCCGTTGGGAAGTATCAAAAAGAATTCGACAATTCTTATTCAAAATTGGAAAAGACGCGCCTGGATAGGGACGATCAAGGACGAATTACAAGAGTTGATGACAGGACAATTGTGAATAGGGCAGGTTGGTGGAGTGTGCCGATAATCCTGATGGTCATCGGGTCCTTGGATGTATTGGGTAGCATAATCTCATCGTGAGGATCGATGATGACCAAGGCTGGCAAGATCATCGATCAGGTAACGGGAAACCCGGCCTTCGATGGGCTTGGGGGGTACTATATCTTCCTGAGAAGGGTCCTGATACCCATATTGCTTGCAGGAGTGTGCCTCTCCTCGTACTCTCTGGCCAACACATGGTTTGATCACGGATTTTCAATCGTTTTTGCAGGAATGGCAACTGGCTTGAGCGTTGGCCCAATACTGGCTCTCGAGAGGATGTACGGCATTTGGCTCAAAAGATAGAAAACAATCGACAGCACTATCTGTGAATCTCACCTAGGCTTGCCATGGTTGGAATCATCGATTTTGTGTTCGGGTTGTTAGATGCCACAGGAGTTGAGCTAATGTTCGGGGCCTCCGCTGTCATCGGCGGAGTTCTTTTCCTGTTGTGGTTGGTTTTAGTGGTCGTCCTCGGTGGGATAGGTGACATTGCAGAGGGTGTTTTTGGGGTCGACATCGATGCGATGGGGGCTGATGCCTCGTTCAAGGCACTTACCTTCCAAGGCGTAATGGCCTTCATGATGTTTTTCGGACTAACTGGAATCATCGTAATGCAGTCCGGTGGACCTGAAGTTCTCGCAATTATTGTAGGCGGAATTTCTGGTGGCGCCTCGATGTTCGCGACTGGCAAAGTCTTCCAATTCTTCATAGCCCTCCAAGCCGAGGGCACAATCGAGATAGACGACGCGGTGGGAACAAGCGGTACAGTATATCTAAGGATCCCGGAAGGCGGAACCGGACAGGTCTCGGTCAGCATCAAGGGCTCGCTAAGGCAATACGACGCTAAGTCCGTAGACGGGTCTATGATAGCCAATGAGGAAACAGTAACGGTCAAGGCAGTAGTAGGAACTATATTGATAGTTGAGCCAATGAAGTACGCCCCCGAAGAAGAGTGATCTACCCGTAGTAGAAACCCAGAAGACGGCACAGGCTTCATATCCTCCATTGCCGAGTGGGCACCATGTCCCATCGAGGCCACGCGACCATCCTCGCTGTTTTGAACGCCATATTGTTAGCCCCCGTAGTCTCTGCGCAGGAGGACGATGGAGGGGGTGCGGCTGCAGCTGTTGGGGTGCTAATGTTCGTGAGCATCCTCCTCCTTGTTGCGGTTGTAATCTTCTTTGCCCAGCGTTACAAGAGGTGCCCTCCGGATAAAATCATGGTCATCTACGGCCGAACCGCTGGCGCTGAAGCCTCCAAGGTAATACACGGCGGAGCAACACTTGTGTGGCCACTTATCCAGGATTACAGCTACATTTCACTTACACCGATGACCATCAATATAGACATGAGGAACGCTCTCTCCCAACAGAACATTAGGATAAACGTACCAAGCACCTTCACAATCGGTGTCTCCACCGACCCCAGAATAATGAGCTCGGCTGCAGAAAGGTTGCTGGAACTCAATCTCGACCAAGTCGAGGAAATGGCCAAGGAGATAATATTCGGACAGTTGAGGCTTACCGTAGCGACGCTCACCATAGAGCAAATAAACCAAGATAGGGACGCCTTCCTTGACCTCATCAGGACAAATGTTGACGCAGAGCTGAACAAGGTCGGTTTGTACCTCATCAACGTCAACATAGTCGACATAACCGATGAATCCAATTACATCGAGAGCATTGGTAAGAAGGCCGCATCAGAGGCCGTCGAGAGGGCCCGCGTGGACGTTGCCAACGCTGAGAGGGATGGTGCCGTGGGTTCCGCAGAGGCCGACAGGGCCAGGGAAATTCAAGTTGCGGAAAACATGGCCCAAGCAGAAAAGGGGAAGAAGGCGGCTGAGGCAGACCAACGTGTCTTCGTAAATGAGCAAGAAGCCATCGCCGTAGAGGGCGAGAACTCCTCACAAGCACAGATCGCGAAGGTTAATGCCGATCTAGCTGAAGCAGAGGCACTAGCAAAGCAAAGAGCCGAGATTGCCAAGGCTCAAGCCGAGGCCGAGATCCAGAAATCGAAGTATGTAGAGGAAGAGGAACGGTTGCGGGCAAGCGACATCGTTAGGGAGAACATTCAGAAACAACAGATCGAGATCGCCGCAGAAGCCGAGGCAGAGCGCCAAAGGAGAATAGCTGCTGGCCAGGCAGATGCCGTCCTAATGCAATACGAGGCCGAGGCCGCTGGTGTTCAGAAGGTGTTGCAAGCTAAAGCGGAGGGTTACGCTAACCTAGTTACCAGCACCGGTGGCGACCCCAAGGCTGCAGCCACTCTCTTGATGGTCGAGAAGATCGAGGAGATGGTTTCAGCGCAGGTTGAGGCAATAAAGAACCTCAAGATAGACAGCATTACCGTGTGGGACGGAGGTGGTTCCGCTGATGGATCTGCAACCTCTGACTTCGTCAGCAGCCTCGTGAGAAGCCTCCCTCCACTTCATGACGTGGCAAGAAATGCAGGCGTGGATCTACCCGAGTTCTTGGGAACCATGAATAAGGAAGAACCAGAGTAATACTAACGGTGAGCCGTTGGCTAGATCGATTTGGATCTTAACGGTCCTGACAATTAGCCTATTGTCCATTTTTGTTGACTATGCTCTGAACGCGCGAGGGTTGCTGTCATTTGGAACCGGGACAATGGGTTTTTTGTTCGGACTACTAATTTCAAAAAAAGTGAACATGGACCCCCTCGTCAACAAAGTATGGGTCAATACCTTACTCCCCCTTGCGATCATACTCCTCGGTTTCGGTTTGGACATTAAGGTCGTATTCTCTGATCACATCGGCTTCGTAGGATTGGTTACAATTGCCACCTCGATTTTTACGGCCTTCACATGCACAATGTTGCTTTCAAGAGCCCTTGGCATCGACAGAATCGAAGCCTTCGCTCTAGGGGCCGGTGGAGCAATTTGTGGGAATAGTGCGGTGCTCGCCGTAGCACCTAGTCTGCGACTCTCTACAAAACAGACTGGATCTATCCTAGCAGTAGTAAACATACTTGGTCTGGCCACCTTCCTCTCGGTTCCGATAATGGCTAGGGTCATCGGGCTCCACACAGATGCAGCAGGGATATGGGCAGGCGCAACCGTCCACGCAGTCCCTCAGGCAATAGCAGCCGGCGAGGCAATGGGCGGAGATGCTCTAGTGCTTGCATCTGGAACGAAGCTGACCAGGGTGCTGGCCTTATTACTCGTCGTACCATTAGCAGCCACCTTTTCATCAAGGGCAGGAGAAATAGATGGAAACACTTCGAAAGCTCTCTCGAGGATCCCTATGTTTCTTCCTGGGTTCATTGTAGCATCCGTAGCCTCGTCCTTTCTACTGCCTGAATCACTCTCACAGCCAATGGAATACTCTGGGAGCATATTGATGGTTCCAATTCTTGTGATGATTGGGATGAGCATCCAATTTGAAGATCTTCTAAGTGCGTCGAGACCCATATTGACTGTTGGGGCAATCTCCACAATTTGCATGATGGCGGCGACCGCCTCGGCTCTAGTTATCCTCATGTAGCCGGACATTTTCCGATGCTCATGGCCAACGAAGTTGTAATCATCGGTGGAAAAAGAACCCCCTTTTGCGAATGGTCTGGGGGGAAAAGAGGCGATGGTGAGAAAGGGGGACTTCTCGCCGAACTATCTGCTGAGGATCTCGGGACTGAGGTCATAAAGGGGGCTATTGAATCCACAGGAACAGATCCGAAATCAGTAGACCATGTCGTGATGGGCCACGCACTACAGACCTCTGGCCAAGCAATCTTCGGGGCGAGGCATGCAGGCCTCAGAGCGGGGATACCTCAAGAGACACCTATGCTCACTCTCAACCGCCTATGTGGCAGTGGAGCTCAATCCGTGGTCTCAGCAGCCCAGATGATTATGCTTGGCGAGGCACAGACTGTGGTCGCAGGAGGCATGGAGAACCTTAGTCAGGCTCCCATGGTCCTAAGGGGCACTCGACATAAAAATCGACTCGGCCGACCACCAAAAAATGGAGAAACACTGGAAAAGGACATGGAAGACTACCTTTTTACCAACCTATTAGACTCTATATCAAACAAATTCATGGCACAGACAAGCGATGAATTGTGCAGGAGGCTTGGAGTATCCCGCGAGCAAGCAGACGCATTCGCTGCGTTGAGCCACCAAAGAACAGAAGAGAGCATCAGAAAGGGAACATGGATGGAGGAAATCGTCCCAGTGAAGGCGGGTGACAGGATTATTGGTCCTGATGACGAGGATCATTTTGTCCCAGGCACCACGAAGCAGACACTTTCCAACCTACGAACCCACTTCGGCCCGGACTCCCTGGTCACCGCGGGCAATGCATCTGGGATCGTAGATGGTGCTGCAGCCTTGGTAATCAAGTCGCACGAAAAGGCCAAGTTGGACGGTGATCAACCGCTGGCAAGGATCCTGTCATGGGGTATTGTAGGCCTAGAGCCAGCCATCATGGCATATGGGCCAGTCCCCTCCTCCAGGATGGCGCTAGATAGGGCAGGCCTCAACGTAAGCGACGTTTCCCGATGGGAGATAAACGAGGCATTCGCGGGCCAGGCAGTTGCTTGTATGAAGGACCTCGGTATAGATCAAGAAATCGTGAATGTGAATGGTGGCGCAGTTGGGCTCGGCCATCCCCTGGCGGCTACTGGCACCAGGCTACTCCACACTTTGGCGTTGGAGCTCCAGAGGTCTGGCGGAGGGCTCGGGATCGCTACTGCTTGCATTGGCGGAGGGCAAGGGATCGCAGTACTGATTGAATCCATGTAGCCGAAATAGAGAAATCCAAATGGCCTGGTGAGCCAACATGGACCAAGCCAAACCCTCTCGAAGCTTTGTGAAAACGATGACATGGAGGCTAATCGCCACTACTGACACGTTCATACTAACGTTCTTCGCTGCGAGGTGGATTGGTGCCGATATGGGAATTTCAGGGGGAGAGGCAACCTCATTGGCTGCAACAGTGGCTAGTCTTGAGATAGTGACGAAGATGCTCTTGTATTACATCCATGAGAGGAGTTGGGCACGCCTTGATTGGGGAATGACTCACAATCCCTCGGGCTAGCCCAACACGGATCCCAGTATCGCGGCACCTGCCAACCAAGCGCCCAACGAGGAGCCGAGGTTTCCAAAGGCAGTGACAAGGAGGATCCTACCTACACGGTTCTTCCACAGGCTTTTGATGTCCTCTACCAATAGGAACTCCCTCGCATCCAACCCCGTCGGTCCTTGCAGTTTGTATTGGGTGTAACCAGCAAACCAACCGGCTGCTAATGCAGGATTTAATGACGTAAATGGAGAAACGATGGCCCCAACCATGATTGAGGCCGGATGCCCACCTGCTACAGCAACCCCCAGTCCAGCCAATGCAGCATTGGCAACCATCCAATACCCTAGTGTGTCCTCGATACCCGAAAGATCTCCATTATACCACATCCATCCTAAAATGCCTATAAGCATGGCAGGAATCAGTCCTACGACCAATTTTGGCCATCTTGCTGGTTTCGGGATTCTTTCAAGGTCTGAAATTACCTGTTCAGAGTCCTTTTCCCGTGTTGTCTCCCATTCCCTCTCTATTCCTTTGAGATGACCTGCTCCGACCACTGCCAATATCCGTCCCCGATTGGATAGCATGTTGATTTTGTTCGCCATATATCTGTCTCGCTCATCGATTAACACGGAGCCTGCATTGGGTGCGACGACTCGCGCCTCTTCTAGGACTCTGGTAAGCATGTCCGAGTCTTCCAAGAGGGCTTCTACATCCTCGGGATCTTCTGAATCATTCTCCCACAGTAGTGCGTTCAGAACTCTGAATTTCTCTAGGATGCCCATTTTTTTCCAAGACCTTTTGAGCGTCGTTACAATGTCCCTGTCTATCAACTCGACAGGGATAGCATCCTCTTGGGCAATATCGATAGCTGCAAGCAACTCGGCTCCTGGTTTCTCTCCATGGTCGATGCCCATTCTTCTCTGCTGACCGGCGAGGGCAGATTGGAGCAATATCATCCCTGACCTCCCGTCCTTAATTATAGACAACAGATCCTCATCATCCAAAGCAGTTGGATTTTTCAATGAGGATAATCTTGAGCTACAGAGCTCTACTGCGACTACATCCGGTTTGAATTCCGAGATTTGCTCCTCAACCAACTGTATTGATTTTTTACTTACGTGTGCTGTTCCCACGACTCTGATTTCCGGGCTAAGGTCTAGTATCGGGCTGCTCATCAGACCTCACTTCCATGAATACTTGAGTGCAAAGATCGAATCAAGTCAGAATGGGCCATTACGTCATGAACTCTGAGAACATCAATCTCAGCCAAGTACCCCGCGGCCGCTACTCCTAATGTGCCGGGCAAGCGCTCATCAACGTCATTTCTGCCAAGCAAGTCAGCGAATAATCTCTTCCTACTGACTCCCCATAGAATGCCGACACCCTCTTCCGGAATTATGTCACGACCGCTCTTCAATAGCTCCAAATTGTGTGCCAGAGTCTTGCCGAACCCTATTCCGGGGTCTACCAGAATCTTGTTTCTTTCTACCCCTGCGTCCAACAACGAAGAAACCCTTGTGCCCAGAAAACTCCTGACCTCTGATACGACATCTCCATACTTGGGGTCATTTTGCATGTCGCTAGGTACACCTTTCATGTGCATCACGCAAATCCATGAGTCGGTCGAGGCAACAAGATCGATCATCTCATGGTCGATCGCGCCAGTTACATCATTCACCATCCTACACCCTGAGGAGATGGCTCGTTTGGCAACTGATGGCTTGCTGGTATCCACCGAAATAATCGCTTCTGGATAGGCTTCCAATACACCTTCTATCACAGGAATCACTCTTGAAACCTCCTCGTCTGTTGACACTGGTTTAGAACCGGGCCGAGTAGACTCCCCCCCTATGTCAATTATCGAAGCGCCCTGTTCAATCATCTCTAAGGAACGAATTATGCCTTCTTCGACCCCCGATACCCTTGACCTGGAATAAAATGAGTCAGGAGTTACGTTTACGACTCCCATCAGTGCTGGTCCAGAGCCCGTCCCGTGGAACCCAGGACCCCCCAAGTCTGCGCTCACGGACGTCGGAAACAACGTTGGCTTTATGATGTAATGGAATTGGATGGTGCACGATGATAGAGGAGGGGGGGTCAGAAGACCGTAATGAAGACCCTATACCACCAGAGACTGCAGAATTGATGCAGTCCATCGTCCTAAGGCATAATCCGACTGATTCCCACCATATGAGAAGTCTAATGACCAACGCTGGACTTCTCTCGGGTGCCTATGCTATGGCTGCCGCCTTGGTCTGGTGGATAACAGTCGCGAAGGGAGGGGCTCAACTCGGAGACTCAGACATACCGAGCTCGCTGCTCGGCCTGGAATTTCAAACAGCCAGCATCGTTGTTCCGATTTTAGTCCTCCTATCTACCGTAGTCTTCGTTTTTGGGAGCTATAGAGGCACTCCGTGGGCCCTCCTTTTTGGTGGTGGAACAGCCCTTCTCGTCGCTTACCTGATAATTGAACCAATAGGGCTCCTATTGGTGGGTTCCATCGACGAGGTAACCATCGCACTTGCTGCGACTACACGACTCGCTGTTCTTTCACTTTTGACATACCTAGCTGTCATGAGTGGTATCAGTGCAATACTCCTCTCATGGGTCCTAGGGCAACACCATTATCTCCCGTTTGACGTTTTTGAGGTAGCTAAGGAGTATAACGAGGGTGAGGATGATGAGCAAACACCGTTTCCATGAGCCGTGGACATGGACTGGCTACCAACTTTTGATGTAATCCGACTTGGACACCGAGTCGATCGTGACAAGAGGATGACCTCCCACTTGGGCCTCACCGCCAGAGCCCTGGGTGCCGATGGAATGGTAATCTTTGGAGATCACGATCCGAGCATCGTCCAAACATTGACAGAGGTCTCCGGGAGATTCGGAGGCAAATTCAATGCCCGCTTTGGTACAAATCCAATGGGGTATCTCAAAAAATTCAAACAAGGAGGTGAAGACTGTCCTGCTGGAACTGTGATTCACCTTACGATGTATGGTGAAAGCCACCTAGAGGCACTGCCGAAGGTAAGGCGCGATCGCCCTGTCGCGTTGGTCGTAGGAGGGGCAAAGGTGCCAGGTGAGTTGTTTGGGATCGCCGATTACAACGTATCAGTTGGCAACCAACCACATTCTGAGGTAGCCGCCCTAGCCATCACAATGTCAGAGTGGTTCAAGTCCGTAGCCTTGGAAAGTAGGTTTTCCAATCCAGAAATCAAGGTTTTGCCCTCGAAAAGTGGGAAGTCGATATTCGACAGAAAGAAGGAACCTTTGTGAATGTATAAGAATCGCATTATGCCAACATAACTGATGTCAAAGGCTCCGAACCGTGGCACTTTCAGCCCCGGGGTCGGGCAACAAGGAGTAACTGATCCACCAAATTTTGAAGATGCGGCTGATATTTTACTCGAGTCCTCCCAGGTACCCGAATTTACCGGGCCAGAAGGCCTACTACTACTCGCAGACGGAACTAGGCTTGAAGGTAGGCTATTCGGATCATGTGGAATCGGTATGGGTGAGTTGGTATTCACAACGGGAATGTGCGGTTATCAGGAGAGTATGACCGATCCTTCGTTTAATGGGCAGATCCTCACATTCACATGGCCCCTCTTAGGAAATTATGGGATTCACCAAGGGCTGAGTGAGTCCTCTGGAATACACCCAAGGGGGATTGTATGCAGGGAACTGATGCTCCAACCAGACCATCGGGACTCGATCGGAAGTGTGCATGACTTTCTAGCAATCCATGGCACTCCTGGAATTTGCGACGTAGACACCCGTTCGCTGACCAGAATAGTGAGGGAGCATGGTACGATGCTTGCAATATTTGGGCCGTTGGCAATGGAGCAAGATATGGCAAACACACTCAAATCAATGCGCCCACCTGACGAGTGTGATTTGGTAGCCGAGGTAACAATACCATCGCCCGTGATCCTAAATCAGGGGGCTACTTCTAACGAAGGCCTGCCGTTGCCACGACTAGCAGTTCTTGACTGTGGAATCAAGTTCAACATTCTCAGAGAGCTAAGCAGGAGGTTCGAAGTCGTCTGGTGCCCAGCAGACATGTCTTTCGATGAAATCATCGAGGCCTGGAGCCCCGTCGCGTTTTTCGCTTCAAACGGCCCAGGGGATCCAGCCCATCCTGGCGCAGCTAGCAGGGTGAAGGAATGTTTGGCTGAAGCGGTAAGAAAGGAATTTCCAGTCATGGGAATCTGCCTTGGACATCAGCTCATGGGACTTGCCGCCGGCTTGAGAACATACAAGTTGAGATATGGACACAGGGGTGCGAATCAGCCAGTTCTAGATCTGCAATCCAACAAGGTCCACATCACTAGCCAGAACCATGGGTTTGCTGTCGAGGACCCATCTAGGGGGATGTTGGCTCCACATCCCTCTGGGGCCCTCTCCGACTCCTGCGGAAATACACTGGAGTCAGAATTCCAAGTCAGGTATGTTAACGCAAACGACGGGACTGTCGAGGGACTGGATCTCTTGGACAAGCCTTGTTTCACAATTCAATTCCATCCCGAAGCTTGCCCCGGACCCCATGACGCATCACTCCTCTTCGATCGATTCGAGTCAATGGTCGCAACTCACTTGAAATCAGCCCAAGGCGTAAGGAGCAGAGCATAATGCCACGAAGGAACGACTTGCAACGTATCGTCATCCTTGGGTCTGGCCCGATAAGAATTGGGCAGGCTGCCGAGTTCGACTTTTCGGGGTCCCAAGCGTGTAGGGCACTCAGGGATGATGGTTATGAGGTGATTCTGATCAACTCCAATCCCGCAACCATTCAGAATGATCCTGAGATGGCTGACAAGATCTACATCGAGCCGTTATTGCCCGAGGTTGTCACTAGGATATTGGAGATCGAGTCTCCTGACGCATTGCTGGCGGGCATGGGCGGCCAGACTGCCCTGAACATTGCCACGGCACTCGCCCATGATGGGACGTTGGCCAGGCTGGGAGTCGAACTAATCGGCTGTGACCTTGATGCGATAGACGATGCTGAGGACAGGGATCGCTTCAAGAAAGTCTGTGAGGAGATCGGACTGCCCGTTTGCAGGGCAATCGCCTGCAGCTCTGTCGAAGAGGTCCTTGAAGCAGCCGAGGACTTGGGCGCATACCCTCTCCTGATCAGACCAGCATTCACATTGGGAGGGCTCGGAGGCGGCACTGCATTCAACACAGGCGAGTTGGTGGAGATCGCCCAACAGGGCATATTGCACTCATCCATAGGTCAAGTGCTAATCGAGGAGAGCATACTCGGATGGCAGGAGCACGAGTATGAGGTAATGAGGGACTCCTCAGACAACGCTATCATTGTCTGCACCATGGAGAATCTAGACCCAATGGGCGTACATACTGGTGAATCCGTTGTAGTAGCCCCACAACAGACCTTGTCTGACAAGGATCATCAAATACTCAGGGATGCCGCACTGAGACTGATCCGAAGGCTGAACATCAAAGGCGGATGCAATGTTCAATTTGCAGTCGAGCAATCGACTGGTGATTACAGGGTCATCGAAGTCAATCCTCGGGTAAGTCGATCGTCGGCTCTGGCATCCAAGGCCACAGGATACCCAATAGCGAGAATGGCCGCTCTTATTGCAGTCGGATACACCTTGGATGAACTCCCAAACCCAATAACTGGCGAAGGGACGACCGCCGCATTCGAACCCACCCTGGACTATTGCGTGGTCAAAATCCCAAGGTGGCCATTCGACAAATTCAGGACTGCAGACAGAACGATTGGAACCTCGATGAAATCAACTGGGGAGGTGATGGCAATCGGTAGGCGCTTCGAGGAGGCATTCCTCAAGGCTTGGTCCAGCCTAGAATACGGATCACCCCACCCCAGGCCTCTGACCATGGCCGATGCGTCGGGGGGCGAGACCAATGATGAGCGATCCACCACCCCCCTCAGTGACGAGACTTTGGAGGAATGGCTGACAATCCCATCTGATAGGAGAATGGGGGCCTTGTTCGAGGCATTCAGGAGAGGGTGGGGCATCGAGAAGGTCAGGGAGTTGACAGGAGGCGTCACGCGATGGTTCTTGCATAGGTTCCAGATCATGGCCACCATTGAAGGGGAAATTCTAGACTATGGCGAAAATAACAAGGTTGCAGATCTAGATGAAGGTAGAATCAGGAGGTGGAAAGGATATGGATTCTCCGATGCCCACATATCCGATGCTATGAATGGCTTCTCAATAGAAGGAGAAAATCAAACCACGGAGTTGATGACGAGGCACAGACACTCGCTGGGGATCCATCCAGTCTTCAGAATGGTCGACTCCTGTGCGGCCGAGTTCGCCGCAGTTACCCCTTACTATTACTCGACGTATGAGGGAGGGGATGCCCGTGAGGGGGTTGATGTTACGCCTCAAAAGCCTAAGGAGGGGGTCGAACGCATCGTCGTCATTGGCTCAGGACCAATTAGGATAGGCCAAGGCATAGAGTTCGATTATGGGTGCGTCCATGCTGTTGGAGCAATTCGGGACATGGGGCACGAGGCCATCATCATCAACAACAACCCAGAGACCGTCTCCACTGATTTTGACACGAGCGATAGACTCTACTTCGACCCACTAACGCTAGAATCTGTCTTGGAAATATTGCTACGTGAGCAAGCTGATGGCATCCTCCTTCAATTCGGCGGCCAAACCGCCATCAATCTCGCGCTGCCGATCGAAGGCCAACTTGACCACCTTGAGAAGATGGGAATATCACTGAAAATGGCTGGAACTTCACCAGATTCCGTTGACGAGGCAAGTGACAGGCATAGGTTCGAGGATTTTGCTCGGAGGTACAATCTCAGGATGCCACGAGGGGCTACAGCCATCGACCCCCAAGCAGTTCGAGCTGCTGCCCAGACCATAGGGTACCCAGTCCTGATCCGACCATCATATGTCCTAGGAGGTAGAGGCATGGAGGTCCTGACAGATGATATTCAGCTAGAGGCATACATGAACGAGGCCTACGTAGCACCGGAGAAACCCTTGCTAGTAGATGAATACCTCGGCAACGCCATCGAACTTGACGTGGATGCTGTATGTGATGGCAAAGAGGTCCTGATCGGCGCTGTCATGGAACATCTTGAGGAAGCTGGAATTCACTCAGGCGACTCTACATGCTTCATCCCGACCCAAAACGTCCCGGATAGAATCCTCTCCATCGTCGAAGAATGGACGCGAATAATCGGACTAGAGCTAGGTGTAATCGGTTGCTTCAACATCCAATACGCAATCAAGGGGGATCTCCTGTATGTCCTAGAGGTGAATCCTCGGGGGTCCAGGACCTTCCCATTCGTTGCAAAATCAACCGGCATACCACTTGCGAGGATAGCAGCACGACTGACGATGGGAGATAGGCTGTCCGATCTGGATATTCCGGAGAGGCAAGAAGACGCCGTCGCAGTCAAGGCCCCAGTATTCCCCTTCATCAAACTGCGTGGGTTGGACCCAGCTCCCGGGCCAGAGATGAAATCCACAGGAGAGGTCATGGGGTCCCACGAGAACGCTGCCGCAGCTTATCTGAAAGCCAGGATGGCTACCGAAATTCCCGTTCCAACCCAAGGTGGCGTATACCTCACAGTGAAGGATGCCGACAAAGACTCAATAATCCCCCTCGCCAAATCCCTCAAAGAATTGGGATTCGAACTCTATGCGACTCGTGGAACGGCTGCGGCACTAAGGGAGATAGGCGGTCTGGAGGTGAACAACGCCTTCCGGATAACTGAACAAGGGTCTCCCGATGCATTGGACCTCATGAGGGAGGGGAGGATCCAGTTGATCATCAATACACCAACAAATTCCGGCGGCGCGGTCTTGGATGGAAACATGATGAGAAGGCTGGCAGTTGAGTTGAACATACCATTCGTCACTACCCTGTCTGGCGCCACAATGGAAGTACTCGCTATTTCTGAGATGGCCAAGGGTTTACCTGAGCCCAGGAGTTTGACGATAGGCACCATCTAGATGGAATTCAGCAGATTTACCATAATGCTCCTGTCGCATTCAGTGATCAAAGTGGAGACTTTGGGCCCTCGATCACGCCCAATTAGTGCCTTGTAGACTAACGAGTAGCACTCCTTTCTCGATAGTTCGCTGTCGTCCATGGTTCTGAGGAGAGCTGAATTTATCTCGGGCTCTGACCATTCACATGCTTCCAGAGAGACGGATAGGGAGAGGAGGAAGTCCTTCTGAGAGGAAGATAAGTCCGTCAGGATCGCATCAGGTATTTTTGTCGAAATATGAATTCTATGCTCATCAGGAAAATGGTCACTAGCAATCCAATCCCTCATTTTTCTCAGCCGGGTCTTCAAAGACTCACTGGGGAGACCTTCAATGTGGCCTGACCTAACTAAGGACGACCAAACTTCTTGATCCCCTGATCTAACCTGGGCGAGCATAGCAAGATGCCTGAGGGGGACTTGATCAGAACCTGGATCTTCCCCGGGTTTTATTTGACTCAACTTTAGAGCTCCTAACGCCGTTTGTGCCGCGACCTGCTTCCTCCTAGGAGCACTCACATCAACTACCGGCGGGCTTGATGAAAGCCTTTCGTACTCATCTGCTATTTCGAAGAGCATGTTCCCTGTATCAAAGTCGATGTGTTTCCCCATCTTCGTTCTCGCGATCAGGAAGCGAATAATCTCAGGGGGAACAATCTCGAGAGCTTCTATTGGGCCGATCGTGTTCCCACTTGAGCTTGACATCGGACCGCCCCCCTTGATCTGGATCCATTCATAGACCATTTTTTCAGGGGGTTCGTAGCCAAGTGTCCTTGATATTGGAATTCCTGTGTCGTAAGAGCCCCCTGCTGCCCCATGATCCTTTCCTGCTGGTTCGCAGGTGATCCCGTGAAGGCCCCAGCGGGCAGACCAATCCACTCTCCATGGCATTTTACCCTGTCCCTTGCGGATGTCGCTTTTCCCTTCCACTCCCTTTTCATCTATCCAATGAACGTAGGGATTTTCGTAGCCCAACACCTTGACTCCATCGAAACTACCATCTGACCCCAAGGGGTTGTATGGGAACCAATCCTCGTGGAGTTCCCTGCCGGAAATAGACTCAATTATCTCTCTGATTTCAGAGCGCTTCGATATTGCCTCGTCTATCTTCCCTTCCATTTTTCCAGATGAATATACTTCGTGACTCATGACTAATTCTGGTGAAACTCCTATCGCTTTCAGAGCCACCAGGAATGGCCTGAGGAAGTGGTCAGCATAACTTCCCAAAGTGGGATCAGGCCTTCCCTCGGGGCCCGGCGCAGGTATGTTGGCCAAGGGCTTCCCAATGAAATCCTGGTATTCTTCGCTCAGGAATGGATACACTCTCCGGAGGGGGTCCATGCTGTCGACAATGAAGATGTATCTTGATTGCAGGCCGATGTCAATACACGACCTGTGGATCATCTCTGCAGTGAGAATCTCCCTCAGGTGTCCGATGTGGAAACTTCCCGAGGGAGTGATCCCAGATGCGATTGTCTGTATGCCCTCCCTCTGGGACAGTCTAATCGCGGCATGGTTCGCCCAATGCATGTGCACACACTCAGATTCTTGCCGCCCTAACTAGTGCTCTCAATGGCACTCCGTCTAACTCGTCCATCCATGTTTTGTTTACCAATACAAGGCACAAGATCACCTCTGCACCTGAGTTTGTCAGGTGCTCGATCGTCTTCCGCATGGTCATTCCAGATGATACCACGTCATCAATGACAACGACTCTCTTCCCCTTGATTCCAGCAAACACCTCGGACAAATGCCCTCCTTCTTCTTCGCTTATGGTTCGTGCTATGCTGAGCTCAAGGTCCATGCCAGCCGCAATGCAGGTTGCAAATGGAATTCCATTAATCGAGATTCCCACAATCGCATCCACGTCAGTTCCAACCTCCTCCAACATTATATCCGCAAAAATTTCGGAGACGGATTCTATCCTTTCACCCTTCACGGCAATCGATCTCCAACCAACTCTGATGTCCACGGGGTGATCCTCAACGGGGGCCTGGCTGGATGAAAGCCATTGTATCGTGGTCTGGGAAAGCGATAGCTCATCAGCGATCTGTTGAGAGTTCAAACCCTTGGCCTTCATAGCTGCCACAGTCGATCGGAGTTCATCTATCGATTGAGGCGGCATTGTCCATTAAGGGGAGCCCATGTATCAAGAATGCTTCGCACATACTATCAATACTACATCAGAACCGACCAGTGGAGCCGAATCCCCCTTCGCCGCGTTTCGTAACACCTAATTCCTCAATCCCAACTTCCCTGAATGTCGCTTCCGGGATAGGCGCTATGACCAGTTGTGCTATCCTCTCTTTTTTCCTTATCACATAGGAGTCCCCTTCGCCTATCCACGTCATCAGAACGTAGAGGTCCCCTCTGTAGTCCGAGTCTATGGTTCCTATGCTATGCGGTAAAATCAAGCCCTTTTTCCCCAACGAGGATCGAGCTCTGATCTGTCCCTCATAACCCTCTGGTATAGCGATTCTTATTCCTGTTGGGACCATGACCGAACTACGGAACGACACCACGGTCTCCTCCAAGGCTCTTATGTCCCATCCTGCAGCGAATTCAGATGCTTTCTCCGGCAGAGTCGCATCTGCATGAGTCCTAACGACCTTTACCTCAACTGGTCTCACCATGGCCTTCGATGTGGACACTTACCAATATCATCTCCGGTGGGGTGAAAAGGGATAGTCTGCACGCTGGGCCATGGGATCGTTCGATTATGAGTCACTACTCGACCGGGCCCGTGGCCTCATACCCAAGGACATCAGTGAAAGGGCAAGGTGGACCATGCCCGAGCCTGAGATCTTGTTGGAGGGCAATCAAACCATCTTGCGGAACTTTTCTTCAATCGTGGACTCGATGGATCGAGACCCAAATCATGTTTATCAGTTTCTGATCAACGAGTTGGGAACATCAGGTACTCAGGAAAATACCAGAATATTGCTGAAGGGCAGAGTGCCCCCCAAGCGTATCAAGGAGAAAATAGTCGCCTATGTCAAGAACTACATCCTCTGTGGTCAATGCAGGGCACCAGACACTCGCTTCATCAAGGAAGATCGCACAACCTTACTGAAGTGCCAGGCTTGCGGAGCCACTAGGCCTGTTAGATTGTAATGACACCGATTGATATCGGACAAAGTTCAGTAGAGTTCAAGTTCACCTGTCATGAATGCAACCTGTGAACCGACAAGGGATCGCAGTCTCATTTGCCCTGATGTTAGCCCTGATGCCGGCATCGGGTTGCCTTCAAAACAGCAAGCAGCTCGCCGAGCCGACCCCCCCAACAGAGATGGAGGGCGTGTTCGTAACTGGAGCTGATGGTTTGCCGATTGACATGGAGCCAATCAGGATGGTATTCAACCTAAGTGACGTGGGCCAAGACGGAGCAGAGCCCAGTATCGGGGTGACCTCAACGGGATGCGTATTCTTTATCGCATTTGAAAAAGTCATGAGATCATGTGATTATGGCGAGACCTGGGAGGATGTCACCGGACCAATGTGCGCATTTCAAACCAATGACCCATGGGGTTGGGTTGACCCAGTCACAGATAGGATATTCAACGTTCAAATGCAAGGTCTGGAAACCTCTTGGATTTGTTGGAGCGATGATGATGGCGACACTTGGATCGGTAACCCCCACGATTCAGGAACGACTCCAATAAATGATCATATCAAATTGGCAACAGGTCCTTGGACGACGAGTGGCTATGGGGCCTTTGGCCAAGTATCACAGTCCTTTTATGATCAAGCGGTCTACTACTGCTACAACAAATTGGCAGGAATTTTCTGTTTCACGAGCTTTGACGGGGGCGCGTCATTCGAGGCTGGAGGCCAGGTAATCGGACTTGCCACCACGGATGGCGGACTCCATGGAGCAATCACCTCTGCACCTGACGGGACGGTGTACGTCACCCCGAGGGTGGAGACCCCGACGGTCATCGTTTCAAAGGACAATGGGTTTACTTGGTTTGCAGAGACCATGGGTGAGGATTCAGGCACCCCGTACCCCCGTAAGAACTCAGAAGTAGCAACCGACACACAGTCCAACGCTTACCACATCTGGACCGGTGCCGACGAGGGGGTCTACATGTCGAGGAGTACGGATTCTGGGGAGACATGGGAGCAAGATAGCATCAGGATAAGCCCCGTGGAGATTATCTCGTCTGTTTTCCCTCAAGTGGACGCAGGAGACCCAGGAAGGATAGCCATCACATACCTCGGTAGCGAGAATTCATCCCAAATTGGTCAACCAAACCTAGATGGAGAGCCATGGGATGGGAATGCCCATTACGCAAACTCCAACGTGACATACCACCTCTACGTAACTTACAGCTTGAACGCTCTGGATGCCAATCCAGTGTTTCAGACACATAGAGTCACATCGGATCCCGTACAAATTGGGAGCATTTGCCTGAATAGTGGTGATTGCAGGGATATCGGGGGGTCCAATAGGAACCTCCTGGACTTCAATGACCTACACATAGACAGGGATGGCCGAGTTTTCATAGCATTCGCAGATGGTTGTACCGGATCCTGTGCATCTGGGGACGACTCGACTCCAGAAGACTCCCGGAGTCGGAGAGGAGTCATGTGCTATCTCAGCAGCGGACCGAGTCTGTATGTTGAAAACCCTATTTTAGCTGATCCGAGTGTGTGAATCACAAATAATTTATAATTTTTAGGCTAACCTAATCTTTATTGAAGATCACATTTTCGCCGCCCCATGGCAACGTCTGGTTTGACTACGGCGTCCAAAGAAAAACAGTGGATTTCAATTGTGATTTTGCTGATCTTAATGGTCGGTGTATTCATGGGCATAAGTGAGCAAGATGACGGCGAATGCAGTGAAGGGAAGAATTGCCTTACAATCGCCTACCAAGTGCAGGAAGACTACAGCAATTTGGATACCAACCCCCAACATCTAGCCGACAAGTTGAGCCTAATCCTAGGTGATCAATGGGGCGTGGAGATCTATCCTGTCCCAGATTCTGGATCAATGATCGAGGCGATAGACAAGGGCAATGCGGACATAGGATTCATGGATGGCGCTGCTGCGTGGTTGGCATGGGAGGTTTATGGCCTGGATGTGTTGGCGGCTGAGACGAAGTCTGATGGACGAACGTACTACAACGCCACGGCTTGGGTAAGGGCCGACTCCGACATTGCATCAGCATACTCAGACGACGATCCTGATACAGACCCATTTGCCAAGATGGAGGGTAAAACGTCATGTCACACTGGGTGGCTGAAATCCGCGGGCATGTTGATTCCTATGGGCTACCTCATTGGAAATGGATATGCGCAAGTCGTTGGTGATCCGGAGGAGATCGACTCCTTGGAGGCAACAGTGCAAAATTTCTTCTCCGAAGACTCAAGCATACCCAGGGGAAGTACTCCATATTCCTCCTACATGGGTGCAATGAGGTGCATGATGGATGGAACTGGCGACGTTGCATTAGTTAAGGACACGACATTCGACTCTCATTGCGAAGGTGATCTCGCTTACGACTGGTGCCTCGAGAGGGACGAGGTTGTTATGCTCCCGCCTTTCGCCCAGGCCCCAAGCCATCCTGCAATTTACAACCCAGCCAACATGGATGCTATGACAGTAATTACAATTCAGCAGGCACTAGCCTCGCTGAGTGATGATCAAGTAGGTAAAGAGATTCTCAGGGACTTGTTGGACACTGAGGAACTAATCCCCACAAATGCTGAGATGCACTTGCAGACATACGGTGATGCCGTTTCCAATGTTCCGGGTATAGAAGCGTACTTCGCGCTGTAGACATGGAGCCAGAGATTGAGAAAATTAGGAAACTGATTACTCACTCAGACCGAGAACGAAATTCCTCATCTCATCTTCGTCTAGGGAGAGTCTGTGCCAATTCCCCTCTGGGTACACAACGCATGCGGGCCCCTCCTCGCACTTGCCCAGACAGCCAGATTTATTGATCCTAACATCATTCAATCCAGACTCTCTAGCCATCTTCTTTAGTTGTGACAATATATCCAATGCCCCTCTGGAACCACAGGATTTCTTCGGATGGGCAGGATCGCGATTGTTCGTGCATATGAACGCATGAATGCGCAGACCCCCATCATCCATCTCATACACCGATTTCGTCTATTTTCGAGGCTAATATGAAATCAGACTCCACGAGACCGTCTATCTTGTGAGTCCAAATCAGGACCACGACCCGGCCCCATCCAAGCTCAAAGTCAGCATGGTGTCCTTGTTCTTCACAGATTTCTCCTACTTGGTTCACGAATGAGAGGGCAGAGGAGAAATCCGGGAATCCAAATGATCTCTTGAGATGGTGATTGTCAATCACCTTCCAAGATTGATTGAGTTCTGGCATCAACTGCATTATCTCAGTTTCTGAGAGGGAAGGGACGCCCCCTTGGCATGGTACGCATTTTTTGTCTGATAGAGTCGACATCAAATCAACCCCAGACATGTGAGTCATCATGTCCATCTGCTTTCCTTTCGGCCTGCTCGCTGACGCTCGTCCTTCTTCGCATATCTTCTCGCTCAAAGAAGAGAAGCTCATCATCGTCGATGTATTGTGGTCGCATGTGGGCAATTAGGCGGATTTCAACAACGACATCCCGGGAAAATGAGCGGAAACTACCGTCCTCATCCAACAGGTCAATTGAGCTTCGACCCGTGGAAATCAACATGCCTCTAATCACATTCTGCTGTTCCTCCCTGACAGCACGGGCATCAATGACCATCTCGACTATGTCGTCTTTCCTCAATCCCGACTTCCGGCCTATCAATGGGCCCACATACACGTCGTCGTGAGTTGATAGATCCGGGGATCCGTATGATTTGTACAGGTCAATCGCCCAGTCCGGTACCACCGCTTCATCCTTGGGGTTCCCACCAGCCATGACCAACGCCCAACATCCGGGATAAATAAGGAAGACGGGACGTAGTGTATTCGTAATCAATGCAATTCAATACCAAAGCCTTAGCAGGGCCTCTTGGGTGGTAATCGTGGCTACTGCGGAATGGAGGAAAATTCCAACGGTTTTACTCCCCCAGGAAATAATTGACAAGTCCTTTCGACGTGCGAGCAAGATGTCAGGATTGGTCGACGATCCGGACAAATATCACAGAGTCAGAAAACAAATGAATAGGATGGTACAATCATCCTCAGATACAATAGCTACCACACTATTGGACTGGGTTTCAAAGTGGCCAAGTCTAAATTCTCTCTCGGATTTCGACCAAGCCCTGATCGACGCATCCGTTGGCGCTGATGAATACAGGAAGAATTTGGGGGCCATACAATGGGGGGCAGAACAAATCAGGAAAATTTCAGGAAGAATTCAATCTGAAATGCTGAGAATAAGGAAAATAGAAGAATTTCACAATAGTAGGAGGTCTGCATATGGTAGGTTCGCATCAGTTCTGGAGCAATTGGGCCCTGAACTAGAGTGGCTGAACCGTGCTAGAGACGTACTTCGCGAATTGCCCTCTATCGACGCAAGCGATCCCTGCATAGTCGTCGCAGGCTCCCCTAACGTAGGCAAATCCGCATTGATCACAGCATTATCTTCTGGGGATCCTGAAGTTGCGGCCTACCCATTTACCACCAAGAGGCTCCACCTAGGTCATTTTGTGCACAGAAGGAGGAAGTACCAGATGGTCGATACCCCTGGCCTCCTAGACCGTCCGAATGATCAACGTAATGCTATTGAGATGCAAGCCATAGCTGCCTTGGAGAATGTGGGGGATGTAGTACTGTTCCTCATCGACCCCTCGGGATCAGGAGGGACTGACCTCGACGAACAATTTAGTCTGTTAGATGAGGTAAAGACATTGATTCGTGCGCGGAAAATTCTGCTGATTCATTCAAAATCAGACTTACATTTTGAAGGGAGCATACCGGGTGCGATCAAGGTCAGCTCGATAGAATCGTTTGGTCTGGAAGAGTTGCGTGAGCGGCTTGTGCATGAGATCGACGCGGATGCAGTGGGGGACCCTCTTGAGTTGCCAGAAGGTTGGCACAGAGAGGATAATGAGATCAAAGAGGTCTTATTCGACTAGCCAATTGTTTCCACAGACCTTGCAATACAGGTAAAATCCACCATATGACCTTGGGAGCCCCTCAACCTCAACAGGTGTGTTGCAGTTAGCACATTTCTGGGACTTCATGACACTCTCAAAGCAAAGGGGTTATTCAATGAAACCCTGTGGAATCAGATTTTTTGGAATCTTCTCCACAAAACCTCTACCGGGTAAATCATTTCAATGGCGCAAATGAGGAGTACTAGCCCAACTATCATCAGAACCAACTCCAAGAAAGGGGCTAGTGCTATCACGGGTTGAATCACCACCAGTTGCTCATCGAGATCTGCCCCTTCCTTGCCTGCAGAAACAAATCTGTATGACCCTGGTTGAAGATCCAGTGAAAACTCACCGTCTGCGTCAGGTCCGCCCGATATGTATTGGAAATCGTCTTTGTTGCATGGCGTCAGACCATCCGAGTTGGGGGGGCAATCCTCCGCATAAGCAGAATCCACCACTCCTATCCAACTCTTCGACGGCTCGCTCCATTCGATTCCCATCTTGACGTCCAATAGGATAAAGCCTCCAGGAACGTCTAGGTCAGACCCCGTCATGCCCACAAGACAACCCTCCTCAGAGGCATCACTGCAAGGCACGATTGGAATCTCTATCCTTTCCGAGTCGAGGCTGAAACCAAGGGTGCTCAACCCCCCTATCAGCATGCAAGCCACCCCAACAGCACCGGGCAGTATGGACAGTACACGCACGACTCGCATGGCCACGGTCAGGGGCTATGTGAAATGATGATTGCGCCTACATTGCTGACAGGAAGGCCAGAACCAACGCAATTGCGGGAAACAGGTACAGCATGATCGTGAAGCGCTTTCTTGACGCTTCGCGCTTAGATTGTGTGACCGCACAAGCCTCCTCCCTGCAAATGGCAGGGTCCCTATCCAAGGGGATGGGCGTCCAACAAACGGTGCAGTGCCGGTGGGGAGTCAATGTATTCCGACTCTTTCTGTTCTGTGACACAGTTCCACCCATCAATTGTTCGTCACTCGCGTGCCCCGGAACTTGTTCCCGATTATGGCAGATTCTAGAGCAACAAGGTCCTTTCCATCTAGGATGGAGAGCTCAATCTTCTTCTCTCTGGCCAAGGCCGCCCCCACTGGGTCAACGACAGACCTCCCTCCGGCCTGGTGATCGCCAGGCTCTCCAACCAGTTGCCTCAAAGTTTCGTGGTCCACCATCTCCATGGGCATAGCATCCGGGTCAACTTTGGGGTCAGAGGAATAAACATGTGATACATTCGTGGCTATGATACAATTTCCTGCAGAGAATTTTGAAGCGACCTCGATTGCCACGTAATCAGTTGTATGCCCTGGATGGGTGCCACCCATGACAACCACTCCATTGCTCGAGATCTCAACCGCTTCGGAGGCGCTACTTGGCAACCTTTCGGCCACGATTATTCCGTATGCTGACAAACATTCTCGGATGATTGTTGCATTCAAGCGTGTAGCGGAAATTCCCACCCTGTCATGAGCCAATGGGTTGTCGGTAGAATTGATTACCATGCTGATGCCCTTCCTGGCAGATACGCCCCCGCCAACCACAACAACAGTGGGGTGCATGGGTGGGGATCTGGGCTCCAATATTCTAGCCACTCCCCTGATCCAATCCCCAAAAACCGTGGAATCATCAGTCAGCAGACTCCCTCCGAGTGCCAGAACACAAGCGTCCACGGCAACCCCAAAGGGTCAACGGATATCAAGAACTCGTCGACTCCCCCCACAGCCTTCATCAATCTAGCCCTCTGGGTTGGATACAGGTCGTATCCATGTCCGACGATCCCGAACAGCAATATCGTCGACTAAGGCTGAAGAAGGCCCTTGAGGATCTGAGGGGAATGAAGGGGATGGGGACAGAACTTGTTTCCGTGATAATTCCCCCAGACAAAAAGATACACGATGTCAGGCAACAGCTATCTCAAGAGGCAGGGCAGGCTGCAAACATCAAGTCCAAGTCCACGAAAAAACACGTTCAGGACGCCATTGAATCGGCTATAGCGACCTTGAATCGCTACAATACCCCTGGAGAGAGGGGCATTGCCCTGTTTGTGGGACACGTGATCATCGGGAACAACAAAACTAGGTTAGCCTCGATAGTACTTGATGACCCCCCTGACACACTCCAATCGTTCAGGTATAGGTGCGACTCGAGCTTCGAGATTTCACAACTCGAGGAGATGTTGATCGATCGAACGTCATACGGGCTTTTTGTTATTGACAGGGGTGAAGCTGCTTACGGGATAGCGACAGGAAAGAGGATCCACTGCCAGGAAGAACTGCAGAGCAACATAATGGGAAAACACAGGCAAGGGGGCCAATCAGCTCAGAGATTCGAGAGGCTAATTGAAGAGGCAGCCCACAACTTCTTCAAGAGAGCAACCGAGCACGCCTGCTCCTACTGGCTACCTAACATTGAGAACATCCGGGGGATCATCGTCGGAGGGCCAGGTGGGACCAAGGACTTCGTGATGAAAAACGACTACCTCCACCATGAAATAAAGAAACTGGTTAGGGAGCCCTACTTTGATGTTGGATACTCGAATGAGAGTGGCTTGAGGGAGCTCGTTCAAAGGGCTGGCTCACTAATGGATAAAATCGACTTAGACGCCGAAAGAGAACTCGTTGATAGGTTCTTGAGAGAAGTCATGCAAACTAACCCCAAGGCAACGTTCGGGGAGGTTTTCATCAGGGCTGCCCTGGAACAAGGGGCAGTGGAGACACTGTTACTTTCAGAGGGGTTGAGGATACGACGAGTTGGATGGGCCTGCAAGGCCTGTGACCACGAGTGGGAGACTTCACAGCAATCAAGATCTGACATACCAGACTGCCCGAAGTGTGGCACTGGTTCCCCAAATGAGGACGAAGAGAGGACCATGGATATAGTGGATGAGTTGAGCCTCTTGGCGGCAAGGACCTCGTCAAATGTCTCCTTAGTGTCTCTAGATTCTGAAGAAGGGGCGACTCTTGCCAACAGCTTTGGTGGGATAGCAGCCATTCTGAGGTACCCTTGGAATTGATATTATGCGTGATTTGGTCGAACCTGTAGCCACTGGGATGGACCACGTCCTGTCAAGCATTGGCATAGATAACCTCGACCCAAGATCGATAATTGGTGATGCTACCGACAAGTCCCACGGGGACTTGGCAGTTCCATTCCACAGGTTTTCAGGTGTCCTGAAGAGGTCGCCAGTGGATATTGCTGATGAGGCAGCAGAGATATTGGCCCCACACTTAGTTGGAATCGCAAATGTCAGTTCCAAGGCTGGCTATGTTAACTTCAGAGCGAGTTCGGGTTGGGTTTCCTCCAGGCTAGTCGATATTTGCAGGCATCCAACTTTGGGGGTGGAAAAAGCCTCCCAAAGAACAGTCGTTGTAGACTACTCCTCACCGAACATTGCCAAGGAAATGCACGTGGGCCATCTGAGGTCCACGGTCATCGGTGACTCTCTGGCCCGCATTTTCGAGGCAAAGGGAAATCGAGTAATTCGAGAGAATCATGTTGGAGATTGGGGCACTCCTTTTGGCATGTTGATTGAGAGGCTTGAGGATCTCGACTCCGATGGTATCGACCCCGTGGAAGCGCTCTCCGACTTGGGGGAATTTTACAGGGAGTGCCGAATTAAGTTCGATGAAGACGAAAACTTCCGTCAAAGGGCCCGGGAGAGGGTTGTCTCACTGCAGGCCGGGGATGGGCCAACCCTTCAGAGATGGAGCCAGCTGGTTGACATATCAATGGGCCATTTCCAAGAGGTCTACGAGTTGCTCGGCGTACTCTTGACGAGGGATGATGTGATGGGCGAATCAAAATACGATCCTTTGTTGCCGGGATTAGTTGAACAACTTCATGAAAAAGGAATACTTGAGACGAACAACGGGGCACTAGTAATCTATCCAGGGGATTGGGTTAACAGGGATGGCGACCCCCTGCCTCTCATTATCCGAAAGAGCGATGGAGGGTACAATTATGCAACAACAGATCTGGCGTGTATTTCTGACAGAACACAGAGGCTCAATGCGGATGATTTGATCTATGTCGTGGGGGCTGAGCAAAAACAACACTTCGAGATGGTCTTTGCTAGCGCGAGGAAAGGCGGCCTCATGGGGGATCGCCATACCGCCACGCACGTTTCCTTTGGACTGGTGCTCGGGCCTGATGGTGGGAAGTTGAAGAGTAGGAGCGGGGAGGCCATAAGACTTCTAGATCTCCTGAATGAAGCAATTGAGAGAGCCTCAGTAGCGGTCTTGGAAAGGAATCCGGACATCTCCAAAGAAGATCTCAGGATTCTCGCCCGGAGCATTGGTATCGGGGCGGTGAAATACTCTGATCTTAAATCAGACAGGACCAAGGACTATATTTTTGATTGGGACAAAATGCTGAGTTTTGAAGGGGAGACAGGCCCCTACATCCAATACGCCCATGCTAGGATTAACAGCATCTTGAACAAGGAAAGGCATAGCCAAGGAGGCACGGAATTCACATCCTTTGAGCTGGCTAGCGAACACGAGATGAAGCTAGCCCGAGAGGTTTTGAAGTACCCAGAGGCTGTGGACCACGCCCTGGCAGATCTAGCACCCAGCAGAATCTGCAAACATTTACACAAGATGTCACAAGCATTCGGCTCATTCTACGAAAACTGTCCAGTTTTAACCGAGAACAAAGAGATAAGGGATCAGAGAATCGAACTATGCCGGATCACAGGAAGGATCCTTGAACATGGGTTGAACCTGCTTGGCATGGATGCTCCGAGCAGGATGTAATGACCGGAGGGTTGGTGAACCCTGCCCATCATGGACCCTATATGCTGAGCGTTGGTGATGTTGCACCTGATTTCCAGTTGACTGCACAAGACAAGTCGATATTCGATAGCCGCGACCATCTAGATTCAAGGTTGTTAGTTGCATTCTACCCCGCTGCTTTCACTGGGGTATGCACTGAGGAGATGTGCACACTGACAGACATGATGTCCGACCTCGAAAATACGGGGTGCAGTGTGGTGGGAATTTCAGTTGACGCACCGTTTTCCAATGCGGCCTTTGCCCAGCAGAGCGGAATCGCCTTCCCCCTTCTCTCTGATGTTCACAGGTCTGTGATTGACTCATTCGGGGTGACTTACCATGATTTTGTAATACCCGGGTACACCGTGGCAACGAGATCAATTTTCGTGATTGAGCCGGATGGAAGGGTGAGCTACGCATGGGCAGCGGAGAACCCAGGGGTTCAGCCGGATTACGAATCAGTAATCTCTCACTGCCTCAGTGCCTAGGCGTGCGACTTACTCGGCTTCTGTGGACGAGCGGCCCCTGGCTCCCGCTACTAGAAGCCCGACCGCCAAGACATAGATTCCGAATGCCAAGAAGTCGACGAGGTCATCTGTTGAACCATCAGCCCCTGACCCGAAGTCAGTCCAGAAGAACATTCCCTGGTTGTCAATGACGGCGGACACGAAACTTCCTGCATCATCGTCCCCGATCTCGCTAGCGGTATGGATCTCGAACACTGGATGCGTGTCCACGTTTAGAACTGGATCCATCATCCCAGGACCCCTCAGGTCGAGGTGGAAGGTCGATTTGCTCTTCCCATACATCGCGATACCCGTTATTTCCTCGACGTAGATGTCAACGTTGGATTCAAAGTAGACTGGCAAGGCGCCTGGAAGAACGTCGATAACCGTGCCAGAGCCGATTAGCTTGGCTTGGATTTGGTTCTCCGTTGGTTCTAGAGATACTCTGTGATGAACCATTGGAATGTCCTTGAACACGATGTCGCCAATCACTTCTGTCTCTGCGAGAGCATAGCCCACTAAGTTCACCAATTGAGGTTCATCTGGGTCATTGACGATGCCACCGA
This sequence comes from Methanobacteriota archaeon, assembly GCA_011523055.1. Lineage (GTDB taxonomy): Archaea > Thermoplasmatota > Poseidoniia > Poseidoniales > Thalassarchaeaceae > MGIIb-N1. The sequence continues at coordinate 61,084 of WTHQ01000019.1, read as the reverse complement.
TCGCTCCTGATTGATCGGTTAGGTCATTTCCAACGTGACTAGACAACAGACCGAGAGTGGCCTCCTCAGCTGAATCCGATCTCCATGGCATGTCAGGCCCCATTCCGTAGATCTCGCCCGTTTCGGAATCGAGGTAGCCTTCCGCGACCCGCAGCCCAGGGGTCCCTCCATCGGCGGACGTGGTTTCCTCATAGACGCTGTAATCGCCGGTTGAAAGCCCTCCGCTCCCATAGTAGGTGGCATTTGTCTCAAGGCTGACCCAACTGTTCTCAGCGCCGTATAGGCCCACAAGGACAGGGTCCGACCAGCCATACAGCCAGTTGCTGATTGATTGGGTGGTTAGAGGGCCAGCACCATATTGGAAGTTCAATAGCAGGCCGACTACCTGTCCGAACATCAGATCGTTGACCCATGACCTCAATAGGGAAGCATCGGATTCAGAAATTCCGTACATGCCTGCGACATGGGAATCATCCCAGACGCTCTGGACCCCGCCGACTCCAGGGCCACTAGCTGTCATGGGGAATGTCATTCCTGACAACTCCCCGTACATGAACATCGTTGCCATGTCAGAGTTTGTCAATGCATACGGCCCATCGTAGAGAATCTCATCTACCTTTTCTAGTGCGAGGTTTGAACCCTCTCCTGCCGCCATGTTCCTGTTTAGTCCCACAGCTATGTTTCCGCCTAGCAGAGGCTCTTCCCCTCCGAAAGACATCTTCCACCACGTGTCGGCATCCATTGTTCCAGAGGCTGCGGGGTTGACAACGCGCATTGGGAAATGGGTCTCTGCAAGCTGCCAGCCTGATGACCAACCAGCGACGCCCTGCATAGTTAGGATGCCAGGTATGCTGTACTCCTCGATGTAACCCATGTAGTCTGGGGGGCTAGCAGTGAGGGGTAGCAACGAGAGAACCACTCCGTAGAGGGGAATTCCACTCAGGTCCTGTTCGGCGAGCATCCCCGCTGGGTATCCTGTGGCTTCATTCACTCCGAACAGGAAGTAATTGAGTTCATCCACGTAGATTTCACCGCTGCTTGACTTGAAATCGTAGCCTGTGAGAACCCCAACTTTGTGTGAGTTTGATTCGTTCGAGGCAAGCTCCGGGGGGACCCCAGCTCCGTTCGCCTGCATCATGGACGCAGCGCCTGCGTACACCGCCCAATCCATAAGAGTCATTTCAACAGGATCGGTGGTGCCATATCCCAGTAGGTCCGCACGGAGGGGGGTAATCACTGAGCTGGGCTCACCCCATGCTGCGACCATCCATGGTCCATAGTCGCAGGTCAAGGCCATGCATTCTTGGCTGCTTGCGTCTACGGCGCTATTCATTATCGAACCTGCCGCAGCGCTGAAGTCAGGTGACATCACGTCGGCTCCAAGGCCTTGTCTCTGGGCGTCATCAAGGGTTGCATTCCAACTTGCGAAGAAACCGTCAAGAACCATAGCGTCAGCCATCGCCGAAACCGTTAGTGCATCCAGCTGACCACCCGTTTGGGCGTCAATAGCGGCTTCTGCGCCAGACACAAGTTCTGAGATCTGATCCGCAGTGTCCATGCTCGGTGCAAGATACATCATGTCATAGGTCATCATGCTCTTGGTGAATCCTGCCTTGGCAAACTGCTCACCGTATTGGATTCCGGTAGAGATGCCGGCTATCAATTGGGTGTTCCACAGGATGTTTTGATTGGTAACTTGCGTATCCTCGGGAAGCGATTGATGTTCCACTCCGTCGGAATCCTCCCACACGCAATCAGCACAATGCTCGAACACGTCATATGAAGAGTATGTTATTGTTGCATTTTCTGAGTTCCATCCCAGCAGGTCATTGTGGACTGTGACATTGTAGATAAATGGGCCCATTTTGGTAAATTCCGGAGCATTTCCTTCCAACACATCTGACGGGTTAGTCATTGAGTATGCGAAGTACGTCCGCTGCGATACTGATTCAGACCACTCATCATCCCCTGAGTAATCCTCCTCGTCATCATAACCTGACTCAACTGTATCTCGAACTGTTTCCAATGTGGCGTCCGACACGTACGGTGCGAATGCAAATGCGTTCAATCCAATTAGGATAATTCCAACTATGAGATAGGTTCCAGAGCGGTTGCCAGACATGTTATCGTTACGCCCGGGGGGGAACAACCGAATAAGTGTTTTAGTTCACACTTACTGTGGATGCAAGTATCTACTTAGTCACGTGGAAACGTGATTTTCTAACAGTAATATGGTGGTTACTAGGAGTTAGAGCCGTGATTACCTCACTATTCTCGAAGAATCTCATGTCTACTTCCAACATTGATTATCGAGAACATCCAAATCTGTGAACTGTCGCGTCAAGCACGGGGACCCGTAGCTCAGTTGGTTAGAGCGCCCGGCTCATAACCGGGTGGTCATCGGTTCAAATCCGGTCGGGTCCACCAGAAACCGTCTGTTTGGAAATCGGTGATCACAAATTGTGCACTCAAAAGACCGATAATTCATCCATCACTGAAGAACCGCTAAATACGGCTTATCCTGAAGGCTTCAATATGACAGCCCGCAGGTCAGCACGAGGAGCCGTGATGATACTTGTTGTCTACGTGCTCAGCACATGGGCGGGTGCTGCTGCTGTCCAGGCCCAAGGGGCTGTACCGGATATCACTCTCACTTGTTCTCAACCCTCGCCTATCGACGTAGAGCCAGGTGCTCCACGCTCTACGATCGTAAACTGCAACCTCGAGAATCCCTCTGTACACCAGGTTAAGGTAGAGATAAGGATACAAGCAGGCAACCTAGCGTATTCAGGGCCTGCCAGCGTTACAGTCGGAAATGGCTTGTCCGCATCTTTCCAGGTAACCTTGAGGGCCGATCTTAGGGCACCTGAGGGATCCCAAACCGTAGCGATCACAGCAGAAGTTACACAAGCAAACGGCGTACCTGTGACGAGCTCACCTTCGACGTACACTGTGTTGGCAATCATTAGGCAATTCAGCCGACTGAGGGTTGAAAGCGACGTTGCGTTCATACAATTGAGACCAAAAGTCGATACTAACCTTGTCTTTGCGGTACACAATGACGGGAACGCCATGGACAGGTTTGCCATAGGGATTGATAACAGGGAAGAGCTCAATGATGAGGGATTTCAACTGAGCATACCCCTTGTCTCAGTGGAAATCGAGTCGATGGCCCCCCCTCAGAAAATATACGTTCAGATGAGAACGCCCAAGAACCAAGGGTGGACTGACAAATACTACAACCTCAACTTCAAGGCAACTAGTGACTACTCCATCAAGACTGTCGGAATAGCAGATTATCAGATACAGACCATGACGATCTACATTAGAGGAATCTACCTACCTGGATTTGAGATTGTAGGTACAATGATGATTTCCGCGCTCGCAGCCGCTGCTCTAGCAGGCCGGGGCCCAAGGAAAGACAATGTTCCTGCGATTGATGAAGATGGGAACGTGATCCCGCTCGAGGCCCCAACGCTCTAATCAGACGCAGCAACGCCCCTCACGTCGACTGCTTCATAACAGGCTCTTCACCGTGGGAGTGCCAACATGTCGAACGGGGGACTCCTGGAGAAGGCGGCAAAACAACAAACTGGCAATGCTGATTTGGGCCACACCGAACCATCAGGCTCCAGCAAACCATCGCGGCAAAATGATATGAATTCCAATTCTAGGCTGGCAATGCTCATCCTCGGAGGCATGGTTGTCCCGTACTTCATAGTGATGTGGTTTGGCGGAATCTTCATCGGTGAAAATGCAGGTTACCTCTCCGCCGCAGTCCTCTTTATTTCGGGCGGGGCGATATGGATCTCGATCGGCCGGCCTGCCCCTGCTTCATTGCCGACAATAGCGGTAGGCATGTCATTCATACTCCTCCTGTCTTCTAACTTTGCCATCGCACTCCTTCTGACTGGGGAGATGTCCCTCGGACAAATTGAGCACGATGAGGAAACCGATGAACTGGTACTGAAGATCAGGCAAAATGGTGGCTCAGGAACATATGATGCCTCCGTCACTATTGCCCAAGGATCTTATTCTTACACCTCTACCTCGAGCCTCACGATAGACAAAGAAGATGGGCAGGGAGACTATGGTCGGCTGAAAATACCCATTCAAGCATTCTACAATGAGAATGCCTTGCCAGATTCGGAATATCGCATTATCGTTGAGATAGATGGCAACACATGGGAAAGGAACCTCGACTCCAACGCCCTATCGAGAACCCTCACGGGGGTTGATGTGACTGCCACCCCGTCTTTCAAGACGCAAGATTGTGAGGGATCCACGAAGGATCGCTGTCTCTCGGGTGTTGCACTGGATGTCACAGCCGGACTATTGGGCTCCTCGCAGGAATTCATAGCAGCCATGCCTTTTGCCGACTACGATTTGGATGTAGTCATGACCTACGAGGGCTCAGATTCCATAGACTATCCAGTGATAGAGGTAAGGCACACAACCGCTACATGGCTTTCAGTTGGCGGTGAGTACGGCTCCGGATCAGCATATATCGGTGACTCAGGCCCCAGTATGAGGTTAGGTGGCAGCACCGTGGCCCAGGACATTGATAGATCTGTGATACTGAAGGAGGATTGGATGGAATCTGGTTTCGGATGTTATTCTCTCACAATAGTAGGACAAAACCTAGATCCATGGTCTACAGAATCTATCCAACACACGAGCTATTACTTGTACGAGGAGACCAATTTGAATGACGCTGGCCAATACACATCCGAGAGCTGGAATGCCGTTCAATCATGCTGATTTCGATCTCCTGAATGTGTAGAATCCCATGATTAGGGCCGCGCCAACCATTGCCACCAGAGCAGGTATAGCGCTTCCAGCTTCGCCTGTTTCCTGCACGCTGAAACTGATAATGGGCGATGTGATAGAACCACCTCCCCAGGTATCTTCCTCGACGAGTTGGCTGGGGGTAAGAATTGAGCAGGTGATGGCCATATCGCCCTCTCCGACTGGCGTCCAATTGATCGGGAATCCTTCTGTGCCCCCTGCCTCGATTTTACCTCCGACATAAGAATCGCCGATGGATTGCCTGAGACCTGTCTCTGCATCATCGCACACAAAGTAGACGATTGCGTCGGAGTTACCTGTGTTGGCGATTGAAACATTGCCCTTCCAACCCTTGTTTGGGTCAGCGGATAACTCTCCATCATGACTCATTGACAGGATGTGAATATCTGGTGAATTCCAGGATATGACGTCTGGAGATCCGGCCTTGGCGATGACAGTCGATTTGTTCCAGTCAACTGCCACGCGTCCGCCGTAGTCCTCGACCTCAGATTGGGGATTCCAAGCAGTCCGGTATAGTTCGGTGATTACTACCGCCTGCTCGACCCAGATGGGTGACTGGTTATACTGATCAGAGTCTATTGCCCAGCCAATTTCAACAACTCTTTCAGCCCCTGAGCCAATGATTCCCATGCCATTTTGATCAGAGATCAAGGATCCCAAATTCGATTGTTGGTAACCGAGCCCCTGGACACTGTAAACCACGCCGGAGGATGAGAACTCAACCATCTGCTGACCCACTCTCCTCTCCCATCTATCTGTCAAACCCCCTGACCATTCCACGGAACTTGTGGAGAGAGTCGTGGACGGACCCATCCTGAGGTCATGATCATCCAGAGACCAAGAGATTGAGACATCAGACATTGAGATCTCAGCGACATCAGACATTGCAATGACTGGCGTACTTCTGTTGAGCGTACTGTCAACAATACTTGCTTCACCATCAAATTGCAAACTACCCCCTAAAATCTTAGAGCCAGTAATCTCGACCAACCCATTGGAACTAATATGGAACCCAAATGAGCCAGATGGCCTCATGTTCTTGGTCTCAAGATCTACTCCGGGTATCTGGATAACATTTCCGCCATCAAACTCCATTTCCAAGAGTGCAATTCCGACAATGTTTGTTGGAATTCCAAGGATGGTTATCCAGGTATCGGAGGCTTGGGAGTCAAAATCAATCACCATTTCGGACTCATTACCATAAATTGATTCGCCTCCTTCAATCATGAATTCAAACCCGAAGAATGAGCCTCCGTCTTGAGGCATTATTGTAGCCTTGAAACTCGAATCATAGTCACTTGCTGGGATTTTGAATGAGGAGGCCTTGTTTCCGATCCCGTAACCAAATCCAACGATGCCAACAGGCGGGCTTGTCGCGGTCAACTCGGAGTCGAGTATTTCCAGTCTTCCTCCTTCCTCTACCACGATACCAGACCCCTCACCCATGTTGACGATCGAGTTTTCGATTGTCAGCGAGTGTCCAGAGGAAACTATGATCGTCCCTGAGTGTGATCGGTCGGTATCCCACACAATATCTGAGTTGATTTCCTCTGTTTGTGCAACGACATTCATCGATAGCACGATCAAGACAGTCAATATCGACCATATGGCAGTTCGCATGGTGGTGCTCAACAGGAAGAAGGACATCAATATCACCCAACACAGGTCATAGTTAAGTCAAAGGCGTCGGCACGCTGAATCGTGGCAAGCGAGTTGCTCCCGAGTGATTCTTTGATGGAAGTTGTCTTAAACGTCATATCCGTGATAATTCTCTTTGGTCCAGCATATCTAGCCAACACGGGGGCTATGTTGTTTGGAAAGTGGATCCCTGATATTCTGAAGTTTCAAAGCCACAAGATCGACTTTGGTAGAAACTGGTACGATGGTAACAGGGTCTTAGGGGATGGAAAATCATGGGAAGGCCTCTTCGGTGGCGCGGTGTTTTCAGCTGTTCTAACTGTTCTCGCCCATACATTATGGGGTGGAAGGACGACCGCTGAACACCGGCCATTGCTGGATCCTGTTGGAAACCTGCCCAGTGAATCCTTCGCCTACAATGAGGATCCTATTGTTTCTGCTGCAATCATTGGATTCACGCTTGGATTTTCTTGTATGCTTGGGGACAGCATAGGGTCGTTTTTCAAAAGGCGAAGAGGCCTTAAGAGAGAGGGGGAAATCTCCTCACGCGCCCCTCTCTTGGACACCATACCCTTTGCGTTAGCCATTTTCGCGTGCACAGCGCTCATGTTCGAGGACACGATCTTTTTCGAGGAGACCGTGAGGCCATATGTCATCGGATTACTAATTCTCACGCCCGTCATGCACAGGTTAACCAACATTCTCGGCTTCAAGCTGGGCCTGAAATCAGTACCCTACTGATGAATTGAGTCATATGCCCCTACACCTTGCGGGAGCCATGAAGGATGGCCGCGTGCTGATCGTTGGATCTGGTGGGAGAGAACATGCCATATCGCTGGGACTGGCTAAATCGAAATCGGTGTCTGAAATTCACATAGCACCAGGAAACGCTGGCACATCTGAGGTGGGGTTGAACCATGATGTTAGTGCTGACGACATTGATTCTCTCTGCGAACTAGCGGCCCATCTGAACGCAGACCTTGTGGTAATTGGGCCTGAGGCCCCGCTCGTAGCCGGTCTGGCTGACAGACTTAGGGAAATGGGGGTCCCCTGCTTTGGGCCCAATGCAGAAGGAGCGAAATTGGAGGGATCTAAGCAACACGCCAAGCGAATAATGGACAGCTTGGGCATTCCGACCGCGGGGTCAATTGTGATCAATCACCCATCCCAAATCGAAGAAGCCCTGCAGGGATTCTCAAATCCATGGGTGATCAAAAGAGACGGCCTGGCTGCTGGCAAGGGCGTGACCGTAACAGAGGACTATGCATTGGCTATGGCTGCTGCCAGAGAAGCGGTAGAAATGGACGGTAGGGTCCTAATCGAGGAGTTTCTCCCTGGAGAAGAGGCATCAATCCTTGTCCTAATGGACGAATCCGGATTCTCGGTTCTTCCAACAAGCCAAGACCACAAGAGGCTCAATGATCAAGATGAAGGCCCAAACACAGGTGGCATGGGCGCGTATTCCCCCGCGCCAATCGTCACGGAATCCGTCATGTGCCATGTTGTCGAAAGAATCATACAGCCAATGTACGATTACCTTTCGAGCCAGACTTCACCTTACAGAGGCTGCCTATACGTCGGTCTGATGATAGAGGAAGAGATGCCCAAAGTAGTGGAGTTCAACGTGAGGCTAGGGGATCCGGAGACCCAGGTAACCCTGCCACTAATCGAATCAGACCTAGGAGACCTCCTCTGGGCGACCTCTACGGGGAGATTGTCAGAATTTGACCTAGAGGTTAGCCCGAAGCATGCTGCAACGGTCGTACTAGCATCCGAGGGATATCCAGAAAATCCCAAGAAAGGACGAGCACTTACGGGAATCTTTGAAGAGGATTCAAAGATCGAGGCTATCATTCACCACGCAGGCACCATGAGAGAGGAAAATGATGTGCTTTCCTCCGGAGGGAGGGTGTTGAGCGTGACGGGCATCTCGGACAACCTTGAGGGCGCAGTGCGGAATGCGTATGCCCGAATGTCCAAAGTTGAACTCAAAGGTGGACACTACAGGCGCGACATAGGCCACAGGGCTCTCGAGGAACGCTGATCGGGATGTCATCGCCACTTCCCTGTTGACAATGTGACCGTCCCGCTTAAATGGAGAGGCAAGGTGGCCGCGATGCTGGACAGCCTCGGCTGTACTGGGTGAATGAAAATGATAGACAAAAACGGCAACACCGATGCAGCCTCGATGAAAGGCATACTTGGCGGCCCAATCCTGTTGGCAGCCGCCTTTTTTGTGTTCTTGATCACTGCACAGGTCTCGGGACTGAATGGATGGACGGACGAAATAGCCCTCCTCGCTCTTCCAGCCGTGGCTGCCACTGGCGCGGCTTTCGGGAGGATTAGCTCGGAGCACCCCTCTGTGACGAAACTCGACGATTGGATAGCCCCTACCATTCTCATAGCTACCTCTCTTGGAGCCTCCCTTGTCGCCCCTGCAGCGCTATGCATAACATTCCTCCTCACTTCCATGGGGACACATGTCCTGACTTCGAAGGGCAGGCCGATTGAGGCGAATTTCCTCGTCGGAAGCATCATCGGAATTTACTTCGCTGTGATATACGCGCTGAATTCAGAGATTCCGGACGGCTCACAGACCGATGCCGCCCGCGCCTATCTGGGCGCTAGGTTCTCTTCAATGGCCTCCGTTATGGTAATGGGCGCCCTCTACGTCTCGTTGATGCTGTCCAAGACCCTTGACAGAAATAGCAGGTCGGGCATGCTCTCGGAGCTGCCGTTCGACATCAAGAACAAATCCATCCATCTCGCTGCCGGTGCGATTATGACCTCACTCCTGGTTCCCATGGTCTGGCTGGCTACCATAGATGATCCATCGGTCTACGACAATGGCGCCTTTCTCGGGCCCTTCTGGGGCCTTTTCTCCGCTGCTGTGGTCATGGTCGTCTGCCTATTCAAAGCAGAAAGATGGAATGTCCTAGCATCCGTGGCATCTCTGAATTGGGTAATTTACACTCTTGGGAGATTGAGTGACGTCGGAGTATCCGGTTTCCCTGCTGCTCTGACAGACGACGGCTCTTATCCGATGATCCTTTGGTTGCTCATTACCTTCTGGTCGAATGTCGGCATCATTGTTCTGGCCTCAAGGGGACATCTAGGTGCTATGGCCCCCCTCAGGGAACCTTCACATCTCAGAAGGTGGTGGCAAAATCACAACTACGCCATCCTGGTCGGCATGGCCCTCGTAGTAGGTTTCATCGTCCGAGTCGTGTGGAACGTAATTCCTGCCATGAACGCCTCGATTATCGGGGAGTGGGACATGTCTGGGGGATCTGATCCATGGTACATGAAGCGAATCATCGATTACGTCGCCTATGAGAGGGCCCACCTTGTGTTTGACGCAGACCGCAATTACCCTGTGGGGGGGCTCAACCCCCGGCCGCCCCTCTTCTCATGGTCACTCGCCCTCGGAGGAATATTTCTGTCGTGGGTGGCGGACATGTCTCTCTCGGAAGCAGTTTGGTGGTCAGTGGAAGCCCAGCCTGCAATCTGGGGCGCGCTAATAGTGCTCCCCGTGGCGGCGATGGCCAGAAGGTTCCACTCCCCTCTGGCAGGCATCGCATCTGCTTGGTTGATAGCATTCATGCCGGGCCACATCACTCACTCGACCTTCGGGTTGGCAGACCACGATTCATTCGCCATGTTCTTCCTCACACTGGGATTCTACTGGTGGGTCAGGTCCATGATGGGCATGAGGCAGGATCGTCTATTCTCTAGAACCTCTTGGAACCCTTTGTACATCCTCGCGGGAATCAGGTTCATGTGGCACTCGCAGAGGACCACCATGGTCTACGCGACCCTCTCAGGAATCTCATTCGCAACCGCTGGGCTTGCTTGGAAGGGATTCGTCTACGCGCCAGGAATCCTCTTCCTGGGGTACTCGGGCATAGTATTCCTTAATCTGTTTAGGGGGAGGGACACGCTTCCCATCACATCCGCGATGCTACAGATGCTTGCTGCCGCGATCATAATCCCGCTCCCATTCTACATCTGGCCAGGGATGAACCTGCTGACAAACCCAAGCGGCATGGCCCCCATGATCTACATGCTAGGGTTCACACTCGGCCTTGGTTACGTTATTTCCGCGTCTAGGGACAAACCATGGCTCATGGTCTTCACAACCACTGCCACGCTCACGCTAACCGTGTTGGGAGTCCTCTACGCCTTGCAGGCCCTTGGGTGGTACGCCGGTTGGGACATCCTAACCACTGGTGGCTTCTACTTCTCGAAGAACAAGGTCTTCTCAACCATTGGAGAGGCACAGGCTCCAGACAGGGGCATCCTGTTCGCCTCATTCGGCCCAATCGTGACCATCGCCGCGATTGGCTATGGGGTTATGCTGATGTGGAGGGGTGGAAGGAACGAGGACACAGCATCATTCACTCTAGGAACATGGATAGTTGTCGCGTCCTATATGTCCTGGACCGCTGGTAGGTTCATATTCAACGCAGGGCCCCCGATGGCAGTCGTAGGCGGCATAGGTCTCACTGCCATGTGGGCTTACGCCAACCCAGCAGAATTTGTCAAACACTGGAAGAAAACAGGCATCGGATCTCCAAGGGCACGGTTCAACAGCACTTTCTCCGCTAGCCGATCAAGGCCAGGCGTACCAGCTGCGCTGATGGTCCTGCTCATCGTTTTCTCCCAACACGCCACCTACGGCATAGATTCAGGGATACCCCGTGGTGACTCTTCTGCTGGTGACGTTGATGAGACCATCCAGGGGATAATGCCGGATGTGCTGCGGTACGAGGTTCTAGGTTTCTCCGTCCTCAACTCCAACCAATACTCGCCGGACGAGCGTTGCACGAGTGGCTGTTGGTACCTAGGTACCTTTGGGCCAGGCTTCAATGGAGGGGGCTGGAACATGGCCTATGAGTGGCTATCCGAACAGGACTCAGAAACCGCCTTCACAGAACGCCCTGCCTTCCTATCTTGGTGGGACTATGGGTTCCAAGCGCTTTCCCACGGACAGCACCCCACGGTCGCAGACAATTTCCAATCTGGAATACCAATCTCGGGGAACATCCTACTCAGCTCAGGCCAGGAGGACGTCCTCGCCCTGCTGGTAATGAACGCCCTCAGAATGGGTGGAGTCACAGATGAAGACAATCGGGAGGCACTAGGCCATTATTTCCAGGATAATCAAATCAGGGAACTAGAGAGAATACACAGCATGTCGGTAGAAGACGTGGAGGCACGTTCGCTCGCACTCATACACGAGGATGGTGGTGTCCAACTACTAAGTGGGTCATTCTTGTCAACTACCGGTCTGCCCTCCAAGTCTGGTTGGTACGTGCTCGAGGACGGAGAGATAGTCGGTGAGCGCATGGACGACCCAAACGAAGCCATGCGTCTCTTCAACACAACTAGGTCCTCATCCAGTTACTTCTCCCCCAGCCCAACTCACTACATTATTGGCGACTACAGGTACACTTCTGACCTGATTGAGGACTACAACGACCTGTCAACCGGAATCCACAGGAACAACGCGAAACTGGCGGTTGGCAGAGCATTCATCACCCATACACTCAACCTAGACCAGATAGTAGGACTAGTTTCGGACCTAAGTGAGGTAGAGCATGAAGTACAGACCTTTGAGGGTAGAATAGGGGAGACCACCCAGAGAAGCACCGACGTGAGATATTTCGCCATTGATGACAGACTATACCCACTCGGTGGTCTTTTCTACGATGGTTACAATTACCACGGAGGCCAAACCACGGGTATTTTCTATGCCCCCACTACCCTAGCGGGACTGGATCCAGAAGACTACATCTCGAGCAGCTACCTCACTCGAAGGGGCGACGGCCCGATTATCCCCCGTACGGCGGGTGAGTATGAGCAGGAGTACCTTGATGACATCGTCCGACAACAGTCTGGAGCAATAACAGACCAGAGTCAGATAATCGCACTTGAGGACATTGACTACATCCAACAGCCAGAGTTCTTCGAGACATTCCTCTCGAAAATTTACGTAGGCTATGGAACTACCTCTTTGGGTCTCGACCCTGGTAATACTGGGCAACCCGGACCTACATGGTCAAGATCAGGAACCCCCGACACCCCCCTCAGGAACGCTTACGCCCTGCCGGGGGCCATGATGAACCACTTCGTGTTGGCGAACTACCACGACGATGGTTCTGACTACTTGGACTCGGATGCCGACGGCACACCTGACATTTACAACTGGAGTGACCCACGTGTCGACCCCAGCCAGTACTACAACGCGATCGGAAATGCGAACTCCAATGTCAAGATACTCAAGTATTACAGCGGTGCCACGCTAACCGGCACGGTGACTCTAGAAACAGGGGAGCCGGTGCCAAATGCGAAAATTCTGATTGAGAGGGACGCATTCAGCTCAGAGGAAGGAATGGACACCGACCCCAGGACCTACTGGATACCCATCGGATCCGAGACGGCCAATGACCTAGGCCAATTCACCTCGACCATACCATCTGGGAAGATAAGGGTTAGCGCTTTCTACGGATCAGTAGACGAAACCGATGCAAGGGCCCAGATAGAGTCGGGCGCCTTCGACATGCTTTCCGATATCACCCGAGAGCAAGTCGACGGCGAGGACCGAACCATCAACCCAATCACCGCAATACTGGGCGGGGTTGCAGGAACCACATACCTGGGCTCTCAGGTTATCATGGTTGACGGAGAGGAGGGGCACAGCAACGGAGAGGCGACCCTGGCAGTTGATGTTAGCGTACCCGCCGTCACCTCCACAGGGCAGGTCCAGTGGGCAGGAGACCCTTCCTTTGCAGGCGACCCGATAAAGAACGCCACGGTCGTCCTCACGCCAGCCGACCCCTCTGCTTCCCACCCCGGTTACTCAATATCGACATCATCCGGGTCGATCGAGGGCGAGGGCCTCTACTTCGCAGGAGAGGGCAGTGCAGTGTTCGATGGGATCGGGCAGTTCGACTCCTCGAGCCCAGCACGGGCAGAGGGCTTCACAGGAACACTGAGCCAAACGATAAGGAATAACCAGTCAGTTTCTGGTACTGGAACCTTCAACGGGAACGGTATCCTGAACGGAGCCCTTTCCGAGGGATCCGAACCGACTACCTGTGGCGACAACGACACCATGCCTGTCGGCTCTGAGACCTGTCTGACCCAAAGTGGCGACATACTGGTCTCCGGGTCAGTGAATGCAACGGGAAGATTCGTCTCCAACGGTCAGTCTGAGTTCATTCGCCATTATGACAACGCCTCATTTACAGCAGCTGGTAGATTCGTAGTTCAGGACGGGGCCTCTGGAAAAATTTCCGGTAACGGTGTCTTCCAAGGGGACGGAGTGTTCAGTGGTCAGATGGTACGTGAGGGCACCTTCCACTTATCAGACGCCATCCCTGGTGAATACAGCGTAAGCGTTGTAATGGACACCGGCCAGGAGGTCGAAGTTTCCGAGAAGTTCTCCATCCTGAGGACCCCTGCCACGGAAACCCGACTCATCCAGGTGGACGGCCTCTCTGTAACCGCCACCCTTCTGCAAGAAGATGGCACTCCCGCCACAGGGAGCGTGGTACTCACTGATACAGACCTACAGAGCCAGAACGAACCTGGTGATTGTGCCCTGAAAATATCGTCGCCCTGCACCATAGACATCAGCGAGGGTGGGACCATCGAAATTAGACCGATCCCGGCAAGACCACACACGATATCATACGACTCCGACTCCGATGGATTCTTCGATGTCGTGGCGGAGCTATCGCCAGAGGACGCCGAGTCAGGAGCCATCTCCCTCGATCTGATAGTACCTGTCACAGCCGATCTTGAAATCTCGTTGCAATCTGAAACTGGAGATTTGGTCAGAGGTCTCGACTTGCAGATACAGCACTCTTCAAACAATGAGGTCTTTGACATGGCTTATGACCAAGATTCTGAGACCTACAAAGCAGAGCTACTACCCGGTGAATACCTATTGAACTACACCCTTGGCAACACCCAGGTATGGGAGCGAATAGCCCTCGATCAGGACATGTACAAAACAGTTCAATTCAGAACAAGCTCCCAGCTCCTGGGCACAGTTCTCACATCGGATGATGACACCCCACCTGGGCCGGATGACTTTGTCCAGTACGCCGAAGTCGTAGCGAGATGGGATGGCTTCGAGATATCCACCGTGGCAGATGAGGATGGTAATTTCGAATTCACATTGCCCGTGGGCGAAAACGTCACAGTAACATCGACGGTCGGCTTGGGCAACCTGGTGGATGGACTAGTCGTCTTCACCTCTGAGGAGAACCAACCCATCAGCCTCGTAACTCGAAAAGGAGTGGTGTATGAGGGAATAGTTACCGTGAACCGAGGAACCTACCTTTACGAGGATTCGATCCTAGGGTGGGAGAGGCTATCCGTCATTGCGACCAACGAGTCCTCTGCAGTAACCTGGACCTCCGAAGTCGACGAAATTGGGAACTTCGAGATAGCACTCCCTGTTGGAGATTGGACCGTCTCTTTGTTGGACTCCAATTTAGATCACAACCCGATCACCACGGAGCAAGGAACAACGATAGAGATAACCATAACACCAGTCAACAGCACCTTGGACCTGTTTGCTTTCATCGACACCTCAGGGGATGGCAATTTCACGAACGGCAGTGGCGTAGTTGCGGACTTCAGGATCGTCCCACTCAACCCAAATGGAATCGAGCGGAACCTAACAACATCCACGACAGGATCCGCGAACATAGAGCTGGAACCGGGCAACTACGTCATCGAGACATCCATCCTTAACCCGGACGAGACTCTCTTCGGCACGAGGATCCTAACTGGTGACACCAATCTACAGGTTCCCTACCAACCAACATCCCTTGCCAGAGACATAGGGTTTGATCCAGAGGGGGTCGTCAATGTCACCATCCTTGACCAACTCCTGGCCCCTGTTCCTGATTTGGATGTGAAATTCAGGAACATTGACACGGATCCTGTGACAGTGACAACGCTGAGGACCAATGAAGACGGCAACATACTCGCCCTGCTGCCAACAGGGCAAACAATAATTGAGATTGATGGCTTTGAGCCCGGTGACAACACTGTGCTAGGAGTCAGGTCCCATGTCGAGGTAATCGCAGGCTCAGAGTCCCCTGAAATGACATTGGAACTCACAGAGATGGCCACGTTGAACATAACGATACTCGACACTGAGTCCTCCAGCCCTGTTGCGGGCCAGAGACTATTCCTCGAGTCGCAGGATGGCCTGGGTTCGGTGAAGATGCCCATCACGAACGAAACTGGTTCCTCGTCAGCAAACGTCGTCCCAGGCAACTGGAGCATAAGCCATGACGAAGAGGTCGGTGGCGTCAGGATAGTCATTCAAGAGACGCACATTGACCAGGTTCAAGCAGGGCAGCTCAGGGAAGTAACACTCCAAGCGCAGAGGGAGGTCACCCTCTCTGGGAAGGTGTTCTGGGACTTCGACAAGGACGGCCAAGCAGATGTCGCAGAGGGAGTATCCAATGCTACCATATTGGTGGATGACGGACAGTCCACAGTGGAAATCACCACTGATGAGTCTGGAACATACTCAACGTTGGTGCGGTCGAATGTCACCCTTTCTATAACAGTCGAAAAAGACGGATTCGCGACCATGGAAGCCAACACTTCCATCGAGAGCGCGCCAGTCGACCTAGATGTCGAACTCACAGCAGGTACGGTCACGGCCAGAGGCAGCATCACATACCTCGGTGAATCAGTGGATCCCGCCTGGTCGGACGATATTGAAATCCTATTGGTCCCAAGAGAGGGATTCGCAATGCCATCAGTCTCAGCTGACAAGGGAGGGGGACAGGATTGGGACGGGACATGGTCCGTTGATCTTGAGCCCGGCAGGTACGTGCTACAGATCCGTGATGAATCCAGAAACCTGGTCGCCTTCGCCCCCATATTCGCAGATCTAGTGGATGGGGGCCAAGCGGACGTTGACCTCGTGCCCGGGGGATGGCTCGTGATGAATGGCTCATGGATCGACTACGAGGGCGGACTCCACTCCATCTCCTCAATCGACATGGACCTGGATGGCTCCGATATCCTAGCCGATGAGATAACGCTTCTCATGGAGTCAGGCCCCTCAGTAGAATGGAGGCTGGCTGTGCCCTCAAACGGAGAAATCAGGGTACTACTCCCATCGGGTTCTGTTACCGTCTCTGGGGATTTCGAGGTCCACCAGCAGGATAGGACCATGGCATACGAGGCAGGCCAGTCCATCAGCATCCCCTCGTCAACCATTTCGGACTCATTCGAGACTGCACCAATCGACCTGAGGTTCAATAGAATCTCAAATAGCGCCATATCGGCGTCTGTGGGCTCATCAACATCCGCCATCGTCGACGAAGCCGGAATACTTGTCGCAGAACTCGATGGTATGGGGGGTTACGACCCAATATTCGTCGAGGTCGTCATTGACTACGAGGGCCATGAGACATCAGATGAATTCAACATAAGGGCCACAGTACCAGGCACCGACTCAGCCGAATGGGCGATCCAAATTGACAACGGGTCCGGGGAGTACACCGATTCTACGACCCTACTAATGTCAATTGATGACGACCAGAAGACCATCAGTGTCAAGATTACGCCCCCGAACTCCACTGTGGCACGGCACTTCCCCGACGGACGGGCAGTGGCCATTCAGATATCATCAGACAATGGGGTCAATGAGGACGTTGAGGTAATGGTCAACGTCCCAAAGACTACTGGTTGGAGCCTAGCGGAGGAACCCGATGAGTTGTATGGCGTCAGGCCGGGATCCCAGCAAAACCTACAGCTAACGTTCCAGAACGATGGGAATTCGGACGAGGTGTTCGCGATCTCATTTGACGATGATGCCTTGCCCGAAGGTTGGACGAGGACCGGCGTGCAGTCGGTCACCGTTGGGGCGTTCGAAAGCCAAGCAGTATCCGTCGTACTGAGTGCGCCAGAGGCTGCCACAGACGAGCCGTTCTCGCTAACCATGTACGTCATCGGCGGCGATCAGACTGAATACCAACCAGTTGTGCTTGAGGTAAGCGCGCAGTTTGCCGTCATATCGATCGATAGAGATAGTGTTTCATGGTTGGGAGGGGGCAAGGACCCTGTCTATGGATCAACTCAGACTGTGGTGCTGACAGTAGAAAACAATGGTTTGGTTGAAGCAGGAGAGGTAGTGGTCAGGGCGGACCACAAGACCTCCGCTCAAGCAGAGCTATCCGGCATCAACGCTAGTACAGTCCTCTCGATTCCTGCAGGTGGCCAAGACACGGCATTCTTGGACCTTAACTTCAGCTCACTCACTCAAGGGGATGCTTGGATCGTTTTCTCAATAGAATCGGTTGACGGGAAGGAGTCCTCTGAGGACCCTTACACAAAGAAATACAACCTCCAGTCTCCAAGTGTCGATGAGGCTGGAAATGCCACCCAAGTTTTGATGGTCGTGCTAATCGTCATTCTCGGGGGCCTCTTGATCCTATTGACCAGAAGGCCCGGAAGGAAACCCAACGCGCCCTTCTGACTGAGCGTAGGTGGGTAGCAGTGCCTGGCGATGGCGTCGAGTTGATGCCAGAACCGGGGGACCGTGCCATCCTGACAGCGGTCGACAAAGAGGCGGAAGGGTATCCTGGGGAGGCCTATGGCCTCTCTGACCTCGAGGCCAGGGACCTTCGGAGGCCGATGACCTCAATCTCCACCTTCGTATGGCCATATGGTGCGGTCGGGGGGGCCGCGACAATGATCGTTATGATGCTGCTCTGGCCGATGATCCAACCATTATTGACCCCGTACCTCCCTGCCTCGGACTGGGCATATGAGTCCTCAGGAGTGAGGGACCTAGCCAATGAGGGATTGGACGGAAGCGGGATCAAAGTATGCATAGTCGACACGGGGATAGATGCCTCGCACCCCGATCTCCAAAAAATGAATCTAGTTGGATTCAGGGACTTTTACGCATTTCAGCATGATTCGGTTAGGGACGTTAGCCAATCTCACCATGGCACCGCCATGGCCGGGTTGCTCGTCTCGAACGGATCTGGCCCATTGAGCGGCATGGCAAAGGGTGTGACACTAAGCATAGCGGTCGGCCTAGGTCCAGAGGGCACCACCGGCAATAGCATCAGAGTTGCAGATGCCATCCAGTGGTGCCGTGTTTCTCAACAGGTGAACATTATCAGCTTGTCACTGGGCGGCCCATTCGAGGCATCTTCCCAACAAGCATCGAGATCCGTTTCCACCGCAGTCAACGATGCACTTGATAGTGGGATCTTCGTCGTTGCCGCGGCGGGCAACGCCGGACCGAACAATCTAGACGTATCAACGCCCGCAAACGTAGAGGGAGTCATCAGCGTCGGTGCGTATGACAGGTTTCTGACGCCTTGGTCAAACACCTCAATCGGTTCGGACTTCGACCCATACACTGAGTCAGTTAGAGTCTGGCCGAACCAAAAGCCTGAGATCCTAGCCCCTGGGTCCTACATTCTATCCACCGTTTCCAGTGAGAAATCTCCACCCTATGCATATTCAACCGGTACAAGTGACGCTACCATGTTTGTCACCGCTACCTTGTCATTGATCCTCCAGGATCTCTCTGAAAAAGACCTTCTTGACCTCGAGGATTACGATGAGGACCGCATTCATCATTTCAAGAGGGCACTTGCCGAGAGCGCAAAACAAACGAAAGACCAGATCGGCCACGATCCGAGATCAGGATATGGCATGCTTGATGCTGTGGCATGGCGAGATGCCATCGAGGCCTCCGCAGACAACTGGTGACTCCCATATCCCGCCTAGGGTTATATCTGTTGACACGCCGAGTGCAAGCATGGGCGAGTTGGCCGGATTGAAGAGCAGAGCGCTGGTGACCATTCTACTACTTTCAACATTGGCTGCATTGGTAGGCCCCGCTTCCTCAGTGTCCGCCCAGAATACAACCAGCTCAGGCTACATCAACTCAATAGAGACATGGTCTGGGTCGCATACCGTCAGCGGTGACATAATCATCTCACCTGGTGCAAAATTGATAATCGAGCCATCCACTGAAGTCACATTCTCCAATGGAACCTCATTGGAGGCCCGTGGGAATCTCTGCGTCGGCGCGGCATCTTGCGGGGCTTCCCAGGACGCCTCTGCCTCCAGTCGCATATCGATGACCTGGCTAGATCCATCCAACGCGTCCGCCAAGGGGGACTGCGATGGTATGTCCTATGGAACATCCACCCTTGGTATCGAGGACCCTTCATGTGGCGAGGGCATAATCATCCGCAGTACAATAGATCTGTCTGAGACTGTACTTCAGTTCCTCGATATCGAGTCGGCATGGGGCGTCCCATTTCCAGTTCCCACGGTGAACCAATTCCGTTATGGGGCCCTAGTGCTCCAGGGGGCATCCCCTGAATTGGTGGAGCTCCAGTTCACGGACACCAACACCTCAAGCGTACTAGCAACGGAGCTCGCCCAACCAAGATTCGTTGGTGGCACCTACACAGTTGGAAATGATGAGCAGAGTGGAGTCACAGGGAACGCTGTCCAGATTTATGGGGGAGGCACAGGAAGCATCCCCATCACCTTCGAGAACTCCGATTTCATATCCACTGAGAGAGGGTGTCGAAATCAGGATAACGGCCGATCAGCGGTTTGGGTCGAAGAATCATTCGCAGACTTCAGAAACATAAACGTCATCAGTGGAGATTTCGGGCTCAGCTACAGGTCCTCAGCCGGTAAGGTCACGGATTCCACAATCAACGTAAATTGCAATGGCGTGGACATAAACGGAATGATTACCATCGGCTCGAATGAGTACCCGACCAACGTTTCCAATAATGTCATCACAACCGCAGACGGCACTCCGATAACCGCCTATGCGGGATCTCTAGCCGAGATCCATGAAAATGACCTCAGCGGGGCAGCGAGTGGCTCGGGAATCGCCATCCAGTCCAGTCGTGCGACTATACACGGAAATGACATCGGGCCGATTGGTGGTTGGAATGGGCTCTGGCTCATAGGCTCATTCGACGTAGACGCACAGAACAACACGATCAGCGACACTGCAAGGGAGCCAGTGATTGCCGGAGACTATTGGGTCGGCGATAACCCCGATGTCAGAAGGCTGTACTTCGCAAACAACCAGGTCTCAAGCCTCGGGACCGGCACATGCCAGTCCAATACGCACTGGGACGGGGAGTTTACGTGTCCGGTCGTGATGGTTCACAGGGCAGGTGCGACACTTGTCGATAACGTCTTCACCGCAAGCGGGTCCGCCGACGGAATCAGGGCAACGGGGGCGTTGCTCAATGTCCAGAGGAACACCTGGAACCTAAATTCTCAGGGTGCTGTCCTCCAGAACTTTGACACGGGTGCCGCTGGAGCTCAACAATATGGCACACTTGCATATTTCACCGAGAATCTATGGAACGGGGTCACTAGCACCTACAATGTGACGAAATCATCGGTCACGGTCCAATCGGAAACAATTCCAGACGCCCCTGCTGGGGAAGTGCCGGTCAAGCTCTCATGGGACGATCAAGAAGCATGGCCGGGAGTCGTAGACAACGACAACGATGGTAATCCGGATGGGGACTGGGACACAAATATAGTGCCTCATCAAACAACGAGCTGCGCTATCTGCCCCGACTACACTCCCCTTGACTTCCCATTGGCGTTGAATATGGATAACAACTCCACTGTGTTCACTTTCTCCAACGTCGCGAACTTGGACCTCTCCAAGATTCAAATCGCGACCCAGCCGACATTCTACTCTGTACAGGTGAAGCGCGCGGAGATGGTAAGGTTCCAAGCCATAGTAGATGGCACGGCCGTGCCTGGGGCGAACATACTAGTCGAGGATGGAGTGGGCAATGACCTCTACTCCCTTGAGACGCTCGAGGACGGAAGGACGCCATGGATCGCGCTACCATCAAACTCACATCTCGACTTCAGGGGTCTGCAAGGAGGGGACAACCCAGACGGCTTCGCAGATGACGAGTATGAGGACTCTTGCTCGGATGGGATAGACAACGATGGCGACCTCCTCTATGACACGCAGGATGACTCCTGTGACTACTCTACTGGTAGCCGTGAGATGTCAAAGTACTTCGTAACAGGGTACAAATTCGGGTCAGGTTACTATCAGTATGACTTCCTTCTCCCAGAGTCCACCTACGAGGGAACGGTGACGCTGGAAAATGACGCTCCCTCAATAAGTCTGGATGAATCAAGTGACACGTCCTTCAAGAGAATAGTCACGATCACAGGCACAGCATGGGACGGAGAGTGGATCGGAGTCTACCCGTCCGCGGAAGAGTCTAGGTGGGCACAGAAGGGTTACGTGCACAGGGTCGAGGTGAAGGATCCATTTACTGGGGCATGGGAGAATGCCGGCACCGCCATTGACACGTCTGGAATGGGGCCAGGAGAGGTCACTGGAACAAATCATCCGTTCAGGACATGGGAATACTCATTGGACATGTCGGAGTATCCGGAGGATGACTATGTGTTCGAGATACGGTCCTTCGACGGCCTCGATTACAGCGAGATTGTATCCAAGACGGTAAAACTCAACACTCAACCACCATCGATAACAGTCTCAGAACCAGCTGACTCAACAACCCACAGAATTGAAGACAAAAAAATAACCTTCTCAGGGATCGCAACTGATGACTATGGGTGCCCTCTGAGTTGTGGTTCCGATATTCAAGACATCTATTTCATAATCGAGGGGGATGGGTACTACAGTGACACACCCGCAGATGCTGTTTGGACTGGAAACGCATGGACGTATGAATGGAGTTACGCAGCACTGCCAAGAACCTCAGATGACTACACCTTTACCATCTGGGCATCTGACTCAGACTTCTGTCTGGGCATCGTTGACGAGTGCAATCCACAGGTTTTGACTTTAACAATCGATAATGAGAACAGGAAACCTCTATTGCAACTATCGGAGCCAGTTGATGGCTCATACGTAACAGCATCAGAAAATAGTCTGATTTCAGGAGTCGCTCAGGACCCTGACGGAGAGGTAAACAGGATAGATATAGAAATCAGGGACCCAATAGACGGAATCGTTGTGGACACGATCACCTTGACAGGATCCGAAATCCAAGGAGATTATTGGTCGACATCATGGGACTCCCGGAATCTACAGCATGATCGACCTTACACGATACATGCACGGAGCTTCGATGGAATTGGTCACTCGCAGTGGGACCAAATAGAGTTCATTGCTGACAACCCCCCGAACAGAGGAAACAACCGTCCTATTTTCGACAGCGAGGGCTGGCAGCAGGAATTCACCCTCTATTGCGATGCCGAAAACCTTGATCTGCTCGACCGATGCACTTCGATAACCATCGACCTGACCAATCACTTCTCAGATCCCGACCCTGATCAGGACATAATAATGGCAGTCATCGATGATCAACATGCCATTGGAATCAGGATCGACTCAAGTGGCATCGCTACATATGATCCGGACGTGATGGCCTTCTACACAACGGACATGTCGGAATGGAACATGGAGAACGTTGTCTTCATCGCACAAGACGTGTTTGGTTCAAAGGTCCAATCTGATCCCGTTGACTTCATTGTAATCCCAACTATCTTTTCAGTCAACGAGCCGGAAACCAGTACTCTCGGGCCGGGCGACACGGGCATACTATTCCAGGGCACTGGCATACCTGGTAGGTCAGTCACGGCTTACATCGACACCAACCCTGCAAATTCAACAGTGGTCAAGGAGGATAGCACTTGGAACCTCATCATACCGGCAAACAGGATCGTCGGGACAGTCACCCCACAATTCACCATGGGCATTGGAGACCCGATAGAAGGGGCACAGATATCAGATGGATCCGACGATGATGGGAGCCTCCCATGGGGATTGATAGGTGCACTGTTGCTGGTGCTCGCGGCCCTCGGCGCGCTTGGAGCGAGATTCGTTGAGTTCGATGGTGGCGACTTGATTGATGACCATACAGCTTCACAGGATCAGAGATTCATCAAGGATGCTGAGAACCCTGGTTGGTTGTGGGACGTCGAAGCAGGGGAATGGGTCCCAGAGGACCAAGCCTAAAGGCGTCAATCATGATCTTGTGTAAACAATCCTTTTCATTGAGAAGGGTATAGCCTACTTCCATGCCTCGTCACAACACATCACGACCTGGCGTTCAAATCCGCATACTCCTCCACCTAAGGGACTACGCCGACTACCGCGATAGGGTCGAGGTTCCCTTCGCCCTATCACAGATGGGAATTGCAAACGCTGTCTCGATTGCAAGATCAAACGTTCCACGGGCGATAGGCTCACTGAAGGAATCCGGCCATGTCATCGAAAGACAAGCTCACATCACAGGGGTCACCAGGAAGAGGAAAGCATACTTTCTGACAGACGAGGGGGTCTCACTATCCGACGAGGTCTGGGAATCGGTGTCCGGTAAATTGGTGAAAACCATCCAATCAGGTGGTATGATCCAGGAGCTATCGATATCTGAGCTGGTGTCTAAGTCCGACATAGATCTCCGACACGTTGACGTACTCAGGTACATGGACGATGATGCTACGATTGATCTAACGAGCTTGAACTCGGAACTCATAGAGAGGGACCTCACAAAGCATATCGAAAGACAATTCTCATCATCTTTGGCGGACTTGCCCCGTGTTAGGAAATTCTTTGGGAGGGAGGCTGAGCTAGACAAAATCGCGAACCTGCTGGAAGAAGCCTCAACGTCGATCGTCGTCCCAGGGATCGCGGGCATAGGTAAGACCGCACTTGCAGCAAAGGTCATTGAACGCTTCACGCACCGTAGGAACCTACTTTTCCACCGATGCCAGGAGAGGGACGGCTCACGCTCATTCCTGGAGGCGATGGGGGAGTGGCTGGGCCTTATGGGTCAAATGGAACTCTCGGACTATCTGGAAGGAGCCCAGACTCCGAACCCCTCGATTTGCTCCAACATAATCATCGAGGGGATGAGGAAGAATCCATCACTCGTTGTGATTGACGACGTCCACAAAATAAGCGACGAGGCCCTGGTCACAATCCTTGTGTCAGTGTCTGAAAGGATAGATGAGTGTGGTGAGGCTGGAATGGTGCTGTTCACCAGATCATTCAGGAGGCTGCTGCCGGAATTCGACCCAAGGGGCCGAACAGTCTCAACCTACCTCAGGCTTGAGGGACTGGATCGAAGTGCCAGCAGGAAACTACTGAGCTCCATGTCAACCATCGACGACCCTGGATTCTCCCACATATACGCCCTCTCCAGGGGGCACCCCCTAGTACTCGAACTCATCAATAGGGGCAACTTCACAGGGTCAGTCCACACCACTCTCGAAGCCTTCGTCGAGAAGGAGATCTTCAGCAAACTGACCTCAGAAGAGAAGAACATTCTAGGGGCAATTAGCGTTTTCAGGGAGCCAATACCCTCCGAAGCCCTCCCGAGGCCGACCTCGCAAGATGCCATTGAGAGCCTTATCGAGGGTGGGCTTGCGCGGAGGGCAAACCAAGACGAACTGGACGTTCACGACCTCGTTAGAGAATTCTCATCAAGGTCAATGGATGAGCAAATTCGAAGAGACCTGCACAAATCTGCAGCTGAATGGTACGGGAAACAATCTGTTACTACGGAGGACAGGATAGAACACCTTCACCACCTCAGCATGTCCGGGGACCTCGAGGCCCTAGCTCACGTATTGGAGGGCCACGGACTGGATCTCGTGCGAGGTGGCCACACTGAATTGCTTGGCATTCTGAGAGGCATAGAAGGTGATGCCCTTGAGGCTAAAACCCAAGCATTGGTACATGAGCTGTCAGGGGAGATTCTGCTGATACAGGGCAACTGGGACGAAGCGGAGAAGGAGCTAGACTCAGCCACATCCATAACAAGGCGAATCAAGGACTCAAAGTCGATGTCGAGAATACTTTCCACACGCGCAGACCTTGAGGTCAAGCGTGGGGCTCTTGATGATGCGCTGGAAACGCTGAGGCAGGCGCTCAGCCTCCAGATCAAGACCAAGGATGCAAGGGGCGCTGCGGACTCGTACATCAGCATGGGGGCCATTTTCAGACAAAGGAGAGACGATCGAAGAGCCAGGGAGGTGTACCAAAACGTAGAGGAGATGCTAGAGGTCGAGGACCAAAGGGAATTGATCTCAGCACAACTAAGGCTGGCTGATGGCTTCCTAGAAATCGGAGAATCCGAGAAGGCGAGGAAACATGCAATGAGCGCCCACGATTTGACGTTGGAATTGGATAAACAGCAACTGCATGCCCGATCCAGGGCCATCCTGGGGAGGTTCTATGCAAAGTCCAAGGACGTGGAGCTGTCTTTATTGCATTACAATGCGGCACTAGAAACATTTTCTGAGGATGCAAACCCAACTAATGCGGTGGAGACAGAGATGCTTCTAGGCCAGGTTCTTGTTGATGTCGGTAGAACCAGTGAGGCCTCTGAGCATTACCTAGACGCACTATCCATAGCCGAGGCGAACGACTTCAGGCTCCTACAGGCAGAGATCCTCGCCCGCCTCGGGGCCATAGGAAGCGACAGATCCGAGAGAGTAGCCTACCTCCAAAGGTCCTTGTCAGTTTTCAAGGACATTGGGGCCCACAAACGGATGAAAGAAATCCAAAATTCAGTGCATAGAGCACTGATGGGGCGATAGTCACACTTCCCTACGTATCTTCTTGGAGGGGGCAACCCCCAGAACGTGAGTAAAGTCTGGCCCCAAACTGCCTGAGATTGAGAGGTCACCTTGAAAAATGTCGTGTATCTTCATCAGGGTCTCACTCTCCGCAAGGTGAGGTGCGTTGTTCTTCTCTGATAAATGGCACAAGACAATGGATTTCGTCAATGGCGTAACAACCTCTTGTAGGATACTCGCGGTTTGCAGATTAGAAAGGTGGCCACCACGTCCGGAAATCCTTCTTTTCAAGGAATCTGGGTAGGGGCCATCCATAAGTTTCTGCTGATCGTAATTCGACTCGATCGATATGTGAGAGCAACCCTTCAGGTGTTTTTTCAACTCATCAGTTGCCTCACCCAGATCTGTCACGTAAGCTGCTCTTTGCCCATTCATGGAGATAATGAACGCTACATTCTCTGCATCATTGTGAGGAACTGGAATTGGGATGACACTAATTTCGTGATTAATTTCCACGCGATCCAAATCTGCGAATGTCCTGACCTCTGTAATTGGCTGCCAACCCATCCTCATTGCTGTCTCTAAGTTAGAATGGAGCCGAGCGCCCCATTTCATTGCAGATTTTAATGCGGATTTAGAATGATCTGCGTGGTGGTGTGTGATCAGGATGTCATTGACATCTGAAGGATTAATACCTACCAAAGAAAGCCTCTTTTCCATTTGTTTCGTGGAAAACCCGCAATCAATCAAGAAAACCGCCTCGTCACTCTTGTACACCACTGAATTGCCGGAACTACCGGAGCCAAGGTGAGTTATTTCCAGTACCACAACCCCATGGCAAGCCAGTCGATCAATGAATGAATCTATCATTGTCTCGAGAACTAGAGCAATAGGAAATATCTACAATTCGTACGAACACCGCTCCATTATGGTGATATACGTTCCTGAAGCATATTCACATCGGAGAGAAGCATGCGGAGGAAACAGACTGCGGCATTTCTCGCAATAATCATGCTTTCAAGCGTCCTTTTCCTATCACAAACAAGACCGCAGAGCCCCGTAGGAACAGTAAATCCGGAAGAGGCCACTGGAGGGGCCCCGGTAGCCGTCGATACTGACGAAGATCAGATACCCGACGTTCACGAAAGTGCATTCTCTTCCGCGATCGGAATTCCTACGATAGAAGAAGAATTCATAGTGCTCGGCCTGGATCCTCTAGACTCTACTGACAACCTCAGCGACCACGATCGGGACGGAGCCACCGCCCTCCAGGAATTCTGCTGGCCATACAGCTTGGAGGCCTGCTTCTCCACTCGACTATCATTGACTGGGAAATCGCCAGAGGAGACAGACAGTGGGTTCAGAGAGTATCTTGATCCAAGGAAATCAGACACAGATGGGGACGGACTACCTGATGGATACGAAATTAGTATGTGTACGGACGGAGGTGCTGGATACATAGATCAAGCATCAACCGCCTGGGTTTGCCTCTATTTTGACCCTCTTGACCCAAGAGATGCGATCGAAGATCCAGACCAATGCATTGGGCTGTTGGATTGGGGCTGCGGAGATGGCTACGATTTTGACAGAGATGGAGTACTAGAGCCTGGGGAGCGCTTCACCAGCTCCGAGGAATACAGGTACACGCAACCAAATGGCTGGCTCGACGAGAGGGACGGGTTATGGTGTCAAGGTCCAATCCCTGGAATAACCGTTGGAGCATGCCAAACAACAGTCGAGACTGAGACTGGAATTCCTGGTTGGTTGGGGAGCGATCCAAGATATCCAGACTCAGACTCATACGCTATCGTTGAGGGCGTTCCGACCCCTCTGGCTGTACCGGGAGACGGAATATCAGACGGTTGGGAATATCATTACGGCCTAAGTCCCAGAAATGCCTCTGACTCAATTGTCGATACGGATCTTGATGGTTGGG
Source organism: Methanobacteriota archaeon (assembly GCA_011523055.1). Lineage (GTDB taxonomy): Archaea > Thermoplasmatota > Poseidoniia > Poseidoniales > Thalassarchaeaceae > MGIIb-N1. Next base: position 33,063 of record WTHQ01000019.1, on the reverse strand, counting down.
ATTCGAACCGCGACGGATTCCTCACGCCTGACAATTCCATCGCAACATCCATGTGGGGGGAAGCGCTGAGTAATTATGAAGAATTTCAAGTTTCAGAAGATGATGGCTACTCAGTCCGGCCCGGTTTGTATCTCGGCTCATCAGAAAGGCCCGATGAAGCTTCATTTTTGACTGAGACCTCAGTGCCATCAATCTCTGACTCGGCGATCGTTAGTACACAGGTTTCTGAACTCCTGGGAACTCTAGTTATCACCTCCAGAAATAGTGTCACTATTCTCGACCCGATCTCCCAAACAACTCAAGCATTCCAACAACCTGTGCCTGGCACCATAACCGACTCAATCCTGTTGACCCTATCTGATGACTCGAATGCGTTGGTACTCTCCTCCAACTTCGGCATTGGTGCGTTCCCCCTCACCGAAGATGGATTGAATCTCGACTCCTCCTTTTTCTTAGAATTTGATCCAATACTCTCTGTGAATCCAACATCAGCCTCGATGGGGCCCGGGGCACTCCTCTTGCTCGGCAACCAAGGTGGTGCACACACTACTAGAATTAATTCGGACCAGGGTAGACTGACCATCGAGAGCCCCACTGCAGTGGAAGCTCTAGAACAGATCCTTTCTTCGAGGAACGCCACAGGAACTGTATCCCTTCATCTGGATAGGCCGGGGGATACCCCCCTCCTGTTAGTCGGTACTGACTCCGGGTTGATTCGTTGGATAACGAATGATCTTTCTGAGACCTTTGGCTCACCTCTTTGGGTGTACACCGAAGAGAATGCTGAAAGCTTCGTTGGGATAGCCGACTTGCTCAACTCCTCAAAGTCGTCCGTCGTCAACGTACTCGAGCCAGCGGGGATATTGACTAGCAATGGGGAGATAGGCCAACTCACTGGAGTCTGGCTCGGGACTCCATCCGGGATACATTTCATCGACATAGAGGACCTCTTTCTAGAACCGACGTTTGCGATATCAAATGACAGGATGTTCAATCCCGATACCTGGTTGTCCGGCGGTAACGATGTCCTTTCTGTGGAACAGATCCCAGGCATGCTTCTTATTGGCTCCAGGGACGGGCTGTGGGCACTTGAGGGGGATGGTAGTGGGATATTAGGAATGATAGACCCTCCAGTTTCTGTGAGTGGGCCTATTTCAGATGTAACCTCATGGGTTTCCGACGGTCAACGATGGTTTGCCTCCGGAATAGAGCCTGGAAAATTCATGAACATATACCCAATGGACCCAACTTCAAGCGACTCAGACTACGATGGTATGCCCGATGGCTGGGAATTCTACCACGGACTTGATCCAACGAACCCGTTTGACTCCTCCCGAGACGAGGACATTGACGGATTTATTGTCGAAGGACCCTTTGGATTTGAGGCCCAATGGACAAACTTGGATGAGTATCGCTATGTCTCCTCATCCGAGAACGGATCCAACGGCACCGACCCACGAATGATCGATTCTGACGGGGATGGGTTGTCGGACGGGGAGGAGTATTGGGGGTGGTTCTACGACTCTACCCTCTTCCAATGCCACTACCTCTCAACCGGCGGTGTAGGGGTCCCTGAGCAAATTTGCGATGAATCAGATGGCATACTAGCCAGACAAGTTCACCTAGCAGGGTGGCTCAATTCCGGATCTGGTGGTGGCTCGGACGTCCCGACCGACCCGACTAACCCTGACACAGACGGAGATGGCATGCCTGATGGGTGGGAGATAAAGAACAGAAGATGGATTGGCGACGACTATACCGGCGGAAACATCTGGACACTGGACCCCCTCGATCCCACCGACGCAGATGAAGACGCTGACGGTGATGGGCTCACCAACGCTTGTGAGTATCGCTGGTCCGTCTTGCTTGAGACTGTGAGACAGAATGGACTCATAACTCATGGGGAGTCGTCAGCAAGCGCGTTAAGTTGGGTTGCAACAGACCCTAATGTCATTGATTCAGACGGGGACTCACTGCCAGATGGTTGGGAGGCTCGCTATGCGTGTTCCTGGAACCTCGACAATCAAGGCATCAACCCATTGAATGGGTCTGATGCCATGGAAAACCCAGATGGCGATGGCTATGATGTCAACGGAGACGGAATTCTATCCCAAGAGGAGGAATTTGTCAATTGGTTTGAATATCATCTGAGATCAGAAATTCTAGTTGGTGGGGCATGGTCATTCTCGGAGAGCCTCCCTGAGAATCTGACGACATGGCTGTTCAACTCCTCAGACGAAATAAGCGAGCCACAGGGGTCCTTTGGAGAACTAGCCAGCACCGAGGTTATCAGCCTCTTGACTGACATTACACAGCTAGACGTGGGTGCCTCTAACCCCGTTTCCCCTGACACGGACTCAGATGGGATGCCAGATGGTTGGGAGGCATATCACGCCAGATGGTCCGTCTTCGAGGAGAAGTGGACACTGAATCCTGTCAATGGGGATGACGATGTTGGAGACCCAGATGGAGACGGACTGACCAATTGGGAAGAGTACAACTCTATAGAGGGTAATCTGAGCGAGATCGACTCACTTATCACCACACCTCAATTCTACCTTCTAAACAGCGGCGGGGACTGGCTTCCAACCCCTTGGTTGACCGCAGATTCAACTGCGTCTTTCGGAGAATCCGCGAGGTCCAAGGACCCCAATAGTGCACTCACAGCCGATCCTAACAACCCAGACACAGACGGTGACGGACTGCTGGATGGGGTAGAAATGATTTTCACGAAATGGAATAACGAAGAGGGAACATGGACTCTTAATCCACTGGTTCCGTCTGATGGACAGTTTGATTCAGATCGCGATGGCCTGACTGACTTGGTCGAACTGAACCTGACGAATTCGAACCCGGAGAACGGCGCACTTGCCCCTCCTGATGCACCCAGGTTCTACGAGGAGGCGACGTCACTAGATGCACTAGAATCAATGAACAGGGTTTACAGGGTTTTGTTCACCAAGCAGGGGAGGGCCCACATCGCAATTTCTCAATTCAACGACTGGCAGTCAGAAGGATTTGTGAGGCCTTTGTTGGGTGCATTGTTGGGAATTTCCGATCCAAGTGAATCCGACACAGACCGAGACGGTATGAGTGACGGATACGAATATTGGTTTACTGAGTGGGACCTTGAGGCCAATCAATGGTCAATCAACCCATTAACATCAACGGATGTGAATCGAGACTCAGACCAAGACTCATGGGATTGCAATGGAGATGGTACGATATCTCCATCAGAGTCCTTTACCAATTTGGCTGAATATGAATCTAGGGTCTATGGCAAGCTACTCGCTATCGATACTATTCCTCAAGGCATGGGGACAGTATCCTACGCAAAGGATGCAATAAATGCGATGAAATTTGAGAACGGGCTTTCAGAAGAGGAGGCGATAACTAGCCTATACAGAACCTTTTCGACCAAATCAGATCAGTCCCTGGAGAGGATGGGACTGATTAACCAGTTTGACCCAGATAGCTTCAATCAAACCCTGCTTGGAATAAGTGATCCCACTGATGATGATTCCGACATGGATGGGCTGCCGGATGGTTGGGAGTATTGTTATTCTGTCTTTGGTACGTGGTTGCCACTGCCAGAATCTCAGATGAGGTGGTCACTCAACCCATTGAACCCCCTTGACGGCTCCTACGACCCAGACGCTGATGGTTGGTATGACAGGACCAGTTTGGATGATGTCGCTGTCCAAGGCAGTTGGGAGAGCAGAACCTTCCTACCATTCAACTCATCTGGGCAAATAAGCCCAGGCTCCACGCCTTTGTTGTTCACGAACCTTATGGAATACAACAACGGAACATTACCCCTATCAAATGACACGGACCAAGACTCAATTCTAATGCAGCCTGAGTTTTCGATTGACGGTTCTGTTACAAACTACAATCAAAATTTCAACCTCTCTGACGGCAGAGAGGTGCTAAAGTATGGTACAAACCCACTAGATAACGACACGGATGGGGACATGCTACCTGATTTCTATGAGTATCACCTCGGTTGGAACGAGGTCAATGACAATTGGTCATCACTAATGCAAATCGAAGTCGTTTGGCAACAAATATCCACGAATAGTTGGAAGCCAGTGAACATCAATGGGGGCTCTATCTCCAGGCCGATACTGAATTGGACATGGTTCACTCTAGATCCAACAGACCCATCCGATGTGGGAGGGGATGCAGATAGAGATGGTGATTTCGAGTGTAACCTCGGAGGCTGCCAATACGTCCCCTACACCAATTTCCAAGAATATTTTGGAATTGTGAACGCATCCCTGTCTTCTCCCTCTCTAGTCCGAGCTTCCCCCTTGACCGACTGCAGGGGGAATGAGGTTCAGGAGGGATGGCAATTTCGTGAGGTGGTCCTCGGGCTGTGTGGATCCAGCGTATCACTCTCTACGAATTACCTCCGAATGAACAGAATTAGCCAAAGTGACACCCTCTATGCGCTTGTGATTGATGACAACGATCAAGACTACACGGAGATAGACACAAGCAATGACAATGTCCTACTAAGCGGGAACTGGACCGATTCATTCGGAAGGTTTGCTGGGGACAAATTTCACTTGCCCAATACCGGTTTAGGCGAGTATCCATACGGCTGGTGGCTCCTAGACTTTGACGGGGACTCAATAGCAGAGGGAACGAGCCCGATTAACTGGGATACGGACGGCGATTGGTTGAATGATAGGTTCGAGATCGCGGATGACTTGCTCGATGGAGTCCGTGGTAACTCGGGCTCCCCAATCAGGTATGATGACAGAACAGTGCCATGAGGTGTCATCATTGGACAAGAAATCGAAAATTCCCGATCCTCGAGATCCACTGGGTGAAAGGATCTTATTCATACAGGAGAACATGGTAGCATTCGTGAATCAATACAACATGCCAGTGGTTGAGGTTGCCTTAGTGGTCTCCAAGTACATCAGGATCCTACTCGAGGAGCTACGGCGGGTCGCCGAGGATAGTGATGAAAGGCTACCAAGTCACCTGCTCTCCCCCTCTCCCTTTGATGGCGATTCAAGGTCGCCCCTGATAGACTCCTTTCCTTTGGACAGGCTACTCGGATCGCTAGATGAAGATAGGATGGACATCCTAGATACACTGATGAGAACCACAATCAACGCCGTAGAGGTTCCTTTCTCATCCGCGTTGGCTTTGTTACGAGATTGGGAGAGGCTAATCCGAATCCAACTATCGGAGTCGAGAAGTCCGGGCCACCTTTTCAGCCCCATGAGAATTCCAGAGAACTTTTGAGCTCAGCCTGGGCGATCGGAGACAATGCCGTTTGAAACCCACCAAGAGTCAATGATTGACCAAGCATAAATTAACGGCCATAGAACCACTGTCAACAAGAGCGGGAGTTGTAGTACAAACCACCATGCTCCTTTCCTGTGTTGCCTGTTGAAATGCTGCCCCAGGAATAAAAATGGCACAAACGACAGGAGGATTGAGAAGGCTGGCCGAAGAGCGCCCCAAGGCCCCACCCCCCCACTCAATTCGTTCCAAATAGCCCTCAAAATACCTAAGGGGGTCGCCCTAGCAGGTGGAGCCGGGTCAATGCTGACAGCGAGCTCCGTGGAGGTCATGGCTATCGAGAGGTCTTACTTGACAAAAAATTGATCCCTTCCAATTGTGCGTGGTGCTATTGTTGTCAAAGAGTCAAGGGGACGCAAGAGTTCTGATTACCGGTTTCGAGCCATTCGACGGAATGAATTCCAACCATTCCTGGGATGTCGCAAGGTCCTGTTCAGAAGATTCTGTCAATGCCTCGATCCATTCGAAGATCCTAACTGTCGATGAACGAGGCTCGCGGTTGCCAGCGGAGGACATCCTGTCAGGCAATTTCGATGCAGTGATATTGCTTGGCATTGCTATGGATCGGACCGAAATCAACATCGAGATCCGTGCGAAAAATATTCTTGACATGAGGACACGAGATAATTCCGGACGACAGTTGCGAGACTCATCTATCCAGAGAGATGCTGACGAATACATTGACACTACTTTCAACCTGCAGTTTCTGAGAGAGTTTGCAGATGATCACGATGATGTGGTGCTTAGCACGGATTGCGGGAACTTCGTTTGCAATGAGGCATATTTCAGAACCCTTTCCGCTGAACTCCTGATGAGAGAACAAAGCCAGATAAAGTTACCAATTTTGTTCATCCATTTGCCACCAATAGAGAGAATCCCTTTGCAAAGACAAACAACCCTCGTCACCAAGTTGCTTAGGGGGATAGCCCAGGTCCCAACTGTGAACGTGGTTGGAGCGTTGATCAAGGATAAGTTGGGGAGGGTCCTAGCATGCAGGAGACCACCAGGAGACAAGAGGTCGGGGTTCTGGGAGTTCCCTGGTGGTAAAATCGAGGAGCATGAAAGTCCACTTGATGCTGTCGAGAGGGAGGTGCTAGAGGAGCTTGCAATATCAGTATCAGCAAAAAAACAAGTTGCTAAGGTCTCCCACATTTATGATGATGGATTAGTTGTCCTCAGAGTTGTTGACTGTGGGGTTGTGGACCCATCATTGATAGTTCTCAAGGAGCATGACATGTCTAGATGGCTCGAGAGGTGCGAATTGGATTCTTTGAATTGGCTGCCAGCTGACTTGCCCATTGTGAGGCGCTGGATGGAAGAGGGAGTTCCGTGAGCTATCTCCTCTTCTTTGAAACCCATATGGAAGAGCTCCCATCATCATTCATTGAGGACTCGTCATTAGGGTATCGAGGGTATTCCTCACGGCCAGTGTGGTAGGTCACTTCAGCGAGATATGCGTCCAAATTCACGCAGGTCAAGGTCACATCGATGGTCCCTCCAACGGGAGCTTCCTCGATAACGAAGGAGCACCTACCTGCCAAGGCTGCCTGCCTCGAGAGGGAAAAATGGGTTGTATCTCCGTCAGAATTCAAAGACATTGCGTCAAGGGCGGTATCAAGTATCCTGTTTGCCTTGCAATTCTCAATTAATTTCTCTAGGCTAGAAACATCCGAGACCAACCTGATTGGATTGGCCTTAGTAGGATACTTCCTCCTTGCAGGGATTTCTTCAGGGTTCCAATCAGGAAAGAGGCTACGTGTGGCACTTACGACGATCTCAGGTTGCTCATGAGGAAGCAGCGTGGTTGCGACAATGACCCTCATGGCTCGGATGGATCGCATTATGTACATCACACCTACGATTGAATGGTCACATTAATTTCAAGAATGTGACAGGGTAGTCTATGGCAAACAGGTCCTTTCCCGTCTCATTTGCCTTGTTCATGACTCCAACAATAATTCTGTTTTCCTTTAGAATGACCCTTCCCGCACTTGACTCTGTCTTAGATTCTGATAGAGATGGTGAGATCATCTTGCACGTCATAGCGCTCCTAATTGGTGTAATTTTGTTTTTTCAAGGCAATAGGAGCAAGGATCACGAATATCTTAGGTCCAGTGCAATTAGTAGGCTGAACAAGACATACAGCCAAGAAGATGCTGGTCTTTGGTCGAGGGCCGATGATGCTCTGGCTAGACTCGAAACTAAGGGAAAGAAAAGTAGGAAAATGAACATCCCAGACAGAGTCTCATCAATTAACAAAGAATCAATAGAGTTAGACATAGGAAAGGAAGAGCCCGAGGAGATACGAGTCGGTGGAATAGAAGTGAGCCAGAACCTAGGAACTCAGAATATTGATTCTCATCCAGATTCAACTCTCAATAGCTCATCAAAAAAGCGCGGCATATCAGCATGGTTGGATAGGAGGGCAGAGAAGATGGCGAGGAATAGGGTGAAGAGGATTATAGAAGAACCCGGAAAACCTACTACGATACCCAGGGTATGCAGAGTCTGTGGCATACCTCAAGCAGAGAACAGCACTGTGTGCAATTATTGTGGGGCTAGCAACTGAAATCTGCGTCGGATTGAAAGAGTACCTCCAGAACAAGTAGTTGGGATACGTATGGCAAAGAGGGACTACTACGAGGTCCTCGGAATTGAGCGAAACGCATCTGCAGACGAAATAAAAAGAGCATTCCGGTCTCTCGCACGTAAATATCATCCTGATAAGAATCCCGATGATGAAAATTCTGAGGCCATGTTCAAAGAAGTGCAGGAGGCTTATGCAATCCTCTCCAACCCCGAAGAAAAAACGAAGTATGACAGGTATGGACATAACGTACCTGGGGGGAGTCCGTTCGGCCCTGGTGGCTTCCAAGGGGTTGATATCAATATAGAGGATCTCTTCGGAGGCGGTTTTGAGAGTATTTTTGGCGGTATTTTTGGAGGGCGGAGGTCTCAAGGCAAATCAAGGGGCTCGGACCTCCTTTACAGGCACAACATATCCTTCCAAGAGGCCTTTTCAGGATCAGAGGCGGAAATTGAGATTGAAGTTATGTCAGTGTGCGACGCCTGTGATGGATCAGGGGCTTTGAATCCAAATGATGTTGAGATTTGCACCACCTGCGAAGGACATGGAAGATTAAGGAGAATGCAGAGGGTTGGTCCGTTCACTCAACAAGTTGTATCTGAGTGCCCTGCCTGCAATGGCAAGGGAAGCACAATCAGCAGGGCGTGCAACACATGTGACGGCGAGGGTCGCACAAACAAGATCAAGAAGGTCAAATTCACTATACCACAGGGAATAGAGTCGGGAACCAGGCTGAGAATGAGCGGATATGGCGAGGCGTCAAAGGACGCGAAAGGACCCCCTGGTCATCTATACATCGAGGTAAACCATGGAAGCCACGATTGGTTTGAAAGGGACGGAAACGATTTGCTAATGGCCTTACCAGTCAATTTTGTAGATCTGACCCTTGGCTGCACTCTGGCGCTACCTCACATAGATGGTGAAGTATTGGACATCAAGGTTCCAAAGGGATCCATGCCAGGAGAGACAGTTACTATCAAAGGGAGAGGCTTTTCAAATAACAGGAGATCAGGGAGGGGGGACGTAACTGTCGTTCTCAGACTCAAACCCGTGGGGAAAATCTCAAGGAAGACCAAGAAGGCCCTCGAGGAGCTCAGGGGCATGATCGAAGATGGAAAGGGTGCCGAGGAGTCGGCTTTGGATGAAGCTAGGCGAAGGAGAAGGTAGTCAATTCCATTTCAATGCGTTTCTTGGGACAATTGCTACCGACTCACCCTTGACCCTCCCTGTAACCTCAATCTCGAGGGTTTCAGGAATCGGATCCAACCGAATCTGGAACATCACTCCCTCTCCCTCACGTAGATCCCCTAGCATGACCTCATCATGACTGTGGATTAGATCGGTGAGTACCTTTGAAATCCCCGACCTTTTTCCATTTGGGAACGAGAATCTGGCACAGGCCAATTTCCAATCAGTCTTCGCGATCATCCCGAATGTTAGGATCCCAGTGGCAGCCTCGTCAACCCAAATTCCAACATCTCCCATTGGATTTGATACAGTCACGTTGTTGAGTCCAGTATCGAACGAGCCACTGTCAACCAAGAATTTCGCCCTCTTGGCGACAAGCTCACTGCTGTTCAGACTCATCAGAGCTTCGTCGAGGTCTTCCCGTGAACTCCTTCTCTTCAACTCTTCAAGAATGGTACTCATTCCATCTTGATCATTAGCATTTGATCCACCCCACTTCGTTATTTTCGATAGAATCTCCTTCCTCATCATTAATGCCACTAAAAACGAGGGGGCGAGAAGGAAAGCACCAGCAAAAATGTAGTAGGGAGTTGCTTTTGAGGAAAGATCGACAAAGACACCGGGGTCAACGGGTTCCGGCTGGCTGGCTCTCAACAGAAACGTGTAGGCTCCCTCACTTGCAGGTGATCGCTCTACCCTAATTGAATGCACTCCCATTGGAAGAAACAATTCACTGCCATTGCTTGAATTTTCTATTGCATATGTGCCAGTTTGAGTCAACTCTTGAATCTGTATTCTGGCGGAACCAGATTCAGCTTGAGCACGAATCAATAATCCCGATTCGGCTGATATCGAGAGCAAGTATGTGTCTATGTTGTCCGGCACAAAAAGATCCCCCTGTAGGCGATATGCCCCGGGTCGGTACTCAGATTCATTCACAACGACTTCTAGCATCGGCCACAGACTAGCTTCGGATTCATCAACCGGAAGGTTATCAGGGGCATCACCGTAGTACGGTAAACTATCACCACCTAGCAGTCCAGAATAGTCGGTAGAGCTGGTCCCTAGGGTTATTCCCCCCGACCAAGTCGAAGGTGAGACTGTGTGGAATCGTATCTCCAAAGAGATGGTCTCTTGGGATGTGATGCCTGTCAGGACACCCAGATCCTGTGTGATTTCGCCTCCAAAGAGGTGTTCATGTATGGACACATCAATTCCCCCTCCAACGTTTGTTTTGTCTAGGGTGAAGCTAAAACCACTACCGGCTGGTAAAATTATGGAATCCACATCACCTTGATGATGGCTGATTCCCCGAAACAAAAAATGACTTGATGGCTGATTTATTCTGGTATATATGGCGGATTCCTGAGGTGGGCCATCAGTTCCATTATTTGTAACGAAAACGCTTGCCGAGTATACAGAATCTCTCCGATCTGTTTCAGTGGCAGCGATCATCATCCAATATTTCTCACCAGTCATCGATGCCACGGTTACGTCTTCGATCGTGTGAAAACCGTCCTTGAGTGAACTTGGAATTATCTCAACAATTTGGCGTTCCGATTCTGTGCTGACCTTCCATATCTCTACTATGACTGGTGCCTCGGATTGAATCGATTCAATGTAGGTGGAGCCAGTATCAGATATCAACCAGTAATCCCTGTCCCCACCTGAACTCAACCATCCAGAGAATCTTTTTGTCGGAATGTTTTGTTGGTCACAAATAGAGTCGATGCAACCTCCTACTGTCATTAGGGTGTTGTTTTCCATTCCTGTCGTTAAGACTCCACTCAAGTCTTCATCCTCGTGAATGTAATCAGCGTCAGATGTCAAAATCTTGGCATGTGATGTGCCTGAGGACCCAGGAGCTCTGATGATCCGATACTCCAACACTCCGTTCGAATCTCCTGACCATGAAAAATTATCATGGAAGGCAGGGTCTACATCTGAGAGTACCTCCAGGGAATGTCCTGAGCAGCTCCCATGGTCGCAGATCAAGGCAATATGAGTTGGACCGGTAGCATAAATCTCCTCCCAATTGGATTGTGTTGTCTGACTCGTGGCTATTGGTGCTGATAACGACGCAAGGATCGTTATTGCTACAATCCAAATGACGAACCTCATGATGTGGCCAGGGGCCACCCACCTTAGAATGCTTCAAGCGATTGATTACTTCCCCAGGCATATGGCCAGTACGCCATCACTGGGGAGAACAGTGACATCGAGAGATAGGTTCGCGAGGTCCTTCGCCTTGGGTGATAGATCAAATCCAGTCGCACATACGCCCACCTTGGTTCTCACAGATGAAGAAGACTCGTTGGGAGTTGAGGATGCACCCTTTCAGCTTTTGAGGAATCCAAACAAAGTTCCGGCTGAGTTGACTCTTAGAACCAGGTCTAAGCTCTGTCCACCATTCGAAGAAATAGTTGAATGGCACGCTAACGAGGGACTCTCTCTGCCGCCTAGTTTGATTGAGTCAGATGCAGGAACCTTCCCCTATGGCGCCGATTTTCTACCCATAACCGCCCAATCTCTGTTCCACGACGCTCGCATTGCAAATATCGACGAGCAACCATCTATCGTCTGCTTCGTTGACGCCCTTCAACTTGTGAACAATGATGACTTATTAATTAAATCAATAGATTCAATCAAGAGAAGATTTCCATCGTCACTAATTTGGTTGCCAGGGGTCTCTGGTCCTGACAATTGCCCACTATTGGCATGGATGGGTGTAGATCTGATGGACCTAATTAGAGTTAGAAGAGCCTTTTCTAACGGAATTCACATATCCGCATTCGGACCAAGAAAAATAGAACAATCCCTGGATAAGGAAAGTGCATGGAGGAGCCAGATCCACGCTTGGAAAGAATCCATCAAGGAAACGAGGCATGCAATACTCAATGG
>WTHQ01000019.1:0-20965 GCA_011523055.1 Methanobacteriota archaeon | reverse complement strand
CAATCAAGAATTGCTGTTCTTTTGCCGTGTTCCGCGGTTAAACCATACAGAAGATCACCAAGCCATGCTAGGTTTAGACAGGCAATAAATTCCAGAGCTGTAAGTGAATTAATGGTAACTGCCCCCCTTGGGATCGTTCCAAGGGATCTGGAATTGCTCTGGCCGGCCTCTTCCTACGATATCCCGGTGATCGGGGAATGGGACGTTGAAGAGTTGAAAATAATTCGGGATATGCTTGCTGAGATTAATTCGAGAGCGGCCTTTGATATAATAATCAACCATACTGGCATTGATATCGAACTCTCGGATACGATAGTAATCGATACAAGGGGGTCCGAATCTGCTGGGTCAGAGAGAGCTTTGGATTTGCTATCCTCGGCTGTCAGAGAAAATGTTGAGATGTTGAATCAACGAGAGCCGAAGAGGTCGCGTGCTCTGCTAGAGTCATTCAGATCGATATCCAGGCATCTTCTAAATGGTGATAATTGGCTCTCAGGTGCAAGGGTTACGGGAAAGGCTCCAGACTACAGGATCATGATTGGTTCTGATCAAATTGCTTTGTGGGATAGCAAGAGAGGCAGGTTCGCATTCTCAAAAAAGGCCCTCGGGATTCTAGACGAAAACAATCAACTCCCAAAAGTGCTGCTGAGTGAGGGCTTCAAATGGTCTGGAGACATCTTCTCAACTAACATCTCTGATTTTTCTGGCTCCCCAAGAGTTGGAGATGATGTTTTAGTCTACCAAGGTGGAGAATTAGTGGGATCAGCCAGAGCCGTGGCCCCATCATGGGAATGGCCGACATCACCGGGGACCCTTGCCAGGGCTCGCCACAGGATCTAGACATCTGCGCAGCGGTTAAAGAGGGGCAGCAGATCGGCTGGGACCGGAGGCTACCAATAATGGCAAGGATGCACAGCGGAGGCAAGGGCCAAAGTGGGTCAAAACGACCTTTCGTGGACACCCCTCCTGATTGGTCCGACATGGACAAGGAAAACATTGAGGCATTGGTTGTCAGATATTCAAAAGAAGGAAAATCCTCTGCTGAAATCGGTACCATACTTAGGGATCAACACGCTGTCCCAGATGTCAAGCTTGCTACTGGTGAGAGGATCTCTGCCATTATATCTAGGAATGGGATGGAGCCTAGCTACCCAGAGGACATGATGAACTTGATGAGGCAAGCCCAGAGGATAATCGATCACCTAGAGTCCGGAAACAAGAAGGACATTCACAATCGGCGTCAGCTGGAACTAACTGAGTCTAGGCTGAGGAGAATAGCAAGCTACTATCGAGGTAAAGGGAAAATTCCCGAAGATTGGACGTACAAGAGAGATCAACTAAGGTTGATGATTCAGTGATTAATCCAATCTCAACGTCACGAAACAACCCGAGCACGAGGTCCTAAATGGCCTTTCTGTGCTATGCACAACGTTAGGTGTCCCACAGCTTGGACAGGATATTGTGGGCAGTGCTCTGGCACCAATACCCCTGTTCTTACCTCTTGGGGAAACCAGGGCGACTGGAAAGACTCCAATCAAGCCTGCGGCCCCCACCCCGAATACCAAAGGCAGGTCGAATCCCCCAACGTACACGACGAAGGACATGAAACCAAAGAGCGTAGCCGTAGCAACTGACGGAGCGCGTATCCTTGTTCTGGTGAGATACAAGGAAAGCCCAGCGGTTATGGACATGACCAAGACCAGGATTAGAGCAGAAACAAGTGGACTGCCAGCAGGGGATGAAGGGGGGTCATATGTCACTGAGAATATCAATTCTGGATCCAGGTCCGGATCCTCAAAGGAAAGGGTCTCCAGGAAGATCCACCTACGGTGTTCAACATCGAGGTCTCCGGATGAGACTGAACCGAACCCACCAAGCGCAGACCCCCTCAGGCCAGCGTCGAGATCTATGTTCGTGAACCAGTCACCTTTTCCTGGTTGAATGAATGTCCTGACTAAGAATTCGTTATCTGCGGCCAATCCGGGTGTGTAACGGGTCTCTAGAATGATTGTCACTGGCTCGGAGGAGAAGGCCCTGGTCGCTCCAAAGTCCAACAAGACATCTCGTTTAGATAAGTCCACGAGATCCGCTCCGAGTACCGACTCGACATCTATGCCAAGTCCGTTAGTCATGAAAGATCTGATGTTTGACGCAGAGGTTTGGAGATGCTGAGTCAGAGCTGCGCTCTCAGCATCGTCAACTCTACCGTTATGCTCTTCTCCAGTCGAAAGAGAATCCTCGTAGGAATCTAAATTCTTCCACCAAGAACTCCCGCTGAGCGTGTTGTTCCCGATGTTGTCCAAACCCCAGCGTATCCACTGGGACATGGCCCCATCAACGGTAATTTCGACATCCTTATCGACAATAGACGCAGATGCCCTCCCCGAGATATCTATCTCCAACTTGGTCCCTGAGTCCCTTTTGGGCTCCTCCTCCGGGTACCAATCCCCGGTTCCACTATCTCCGTCGATGTCCACCTCATAGGTTCTTGAGGATTCAAGTGTTGAACCAGCGTGAGGACTAACTCTGAAGGTCACTTGAACTCCGGTGCCAGTGTAGGAATCAGGCCACTGCCAAACGAATACGATCCTGACACCATCCTCTATCTCTGTTACAACTGGACTTGTCGAAAGGGTCTCAGAACCCACTGTAGCTGAGCCCTCGCTCCTCTTGTTCCAAAGGTCAATCCCGAAATTTGAGGAAACCTCAATTGGAAAATATGCGATGCCGTCATTTGCGGAAACATCCCCCATTGTGGCCTTGGCAAAGGGGAATTTAGCAAGCATTGCTGCATCCTCGGTGTCTCCCCAGTAGAACCTAATCCCAGCATCATCACCCGGCGCCGAAAAAGACAAAGATTGCACTTCGAGTGTAAATCGAAGCTGGTCGCCCTGTGAGATTGTTCCAGATGGAATCTGGATTGGAACAGAAAGAACCCCATTAGTGACGAGTAATCCTGGTCCAGATGATCCTGAGTGATAGGTCCCCCCTATGTTGATTCCCACCGTGGCATTGAATTGGAGTCCGGTGGCACCTTGTATCTCGTAGGGTATTTCAAATGTCCAATCAGCACTTGGATAATCTTCGTCTGTTGACCATGTAGTACTCCATTTTCCAATCTCGATGGCGCCCAATACAGAGGGTGTAACTACGGCAGAGTACCTTTGGTCTAAATCCGATGAGAATGGGGTAAGAACCCCTGATTGGGCCTCCCCCATCAAGAACATCTTGTAGCCATCCTGCTCACAACAAGTTCCGCTTTCTTGTGCATTGGATAGACCAGAAAAGGGCATCAATGCCAGCATAATTAGCACCAAGGTCGTTCCTGCCCGCCTCGCCTCCATGGCACCCGGCCTGTGGGATGATGCTTGAATCCGCCGCTCAAATCCGATTGGAGAATGCTATCTGTGTAGCCATTGTAAAACACGACCTTCCTCGGACCATTCCATGACCTTGGCGAAACCATTCCTTTCCAATTGAATAACCTCCCCAACCTTCAACTCGACATCTTCGATGAGGCATTCTTTGTTATCTAGAACAGCTCCTCGGGGTATCAACAAATTACATATTTTGTGGGCTTCAGCACTGATCCAATTTACAATTTTCCTACCATCGCTTCTCTCAAGCGATGTGATCCAGTACTCCCCCTTGATCTTGGATATGTCGGCAAAATCCTTCAATCTCAAATTATTTTCTAAATCATCCCTATCTACTATCACAATGCCCTTTCTCGTGGAATGGCGCCTGTAACCAAGAGATTCGTCATCTGGGTGGAACGGAAGCAATGCATGGCTGGGAATATCTCCATGCAAAGTTAATTCTAAGGGGTCCATGACGAGAGAAACTCTACGAGAGGTCGAGTCAATCAAAGCAGCATTAAGCGAGTTTAGCGAGTCAAGAGAAATTGCAACGTCCTTTTGGGTTACACCCATTTCTTTCCAGAATGATTCGATAGCATCAGGTTCGTACCCTCTCTTTCTCATCGACATCAATGTTGGCAGCCTAGGGTCATCCCAACCATCATACTTGCCAAGCTCGATATCCTTCCTCATGCCGCTGGTTGAGAATGAACCTTGCTCATGTACGCTGACTCTGCCCCAGTACAGGGTCTCTGGATATTCCCATCCAAAATGGTCGTACAACAGAACTTGCTTTCTCGTGCTGTCCATCAAATCCTTCCCTCTGATGATGTGGGTAACCCCTTGCTCGTAGTCCTCTACGGCACTTTGAAAGTCAAGTAGTGGCCAGACCTTGTGTTTGTCCCCAACTAATGGATGTTTTTTGTTCTGAATTCTCCATGCTGGCCAATCCCTCAGTGCTGGATTAGGAAGCGACATGTCAGTCTTGACTCTGACAACAGCATCACCTGGCTTCATTTCCCCGTTCCTCATTCTTGCCCAGAGATCCAAGTTGTCCTCCACGGTTCGTTGCCTGTGCGGACAATCCTTCTTCGAAACCCTGTGGTGCTTGAAATCCTCACTGGTGCATTCGCAGACATAACCATGGCCTTCAGATAGAAGCCTATCGGCGTACCCAAGATAGACGTTCATTCTCTCACTGGCCTTGATAATCACATCCGGCTTTGTACCCGTCAACCACTCAAAATCATCAATTATCCATTCATAAGCATCTAAAAGAGGGGGCTTGACGACTGTGTCGGTGTCGTCAAACCTGAGAACGATTTTCCCGTCGTTTGATTTCGAATAATAATTGTTGATTACTACCCCTCTTGAATGGCCCAAAGACAAAGGTCCATTGGGATTAGGAGCGAACCTTAGTACCACACTCCCCTTCAGATTTTCAAGAGGCTTCAAACCGGCATTTTTCTCCTGTCGAACTCTTTCAACAGCATTTGGGTCGATACCCTCTATCATCTTCCGGACGTATTCTGATCCATTTTGACGCATTGAATTATTGGCATGATCAACCTCTTGGGAGACTAGGGCCATCAGATCCTTGGCCCTCGGCCTGAGATCTTGACGTTCAGACAAAAGTCGACCTAGGGTAGACCCCACTTGCCCTTTTCCATCATACTCCAAGGCATTCTGCAAGGCGTATTTCCTGGCTAAGAGGGTGATTTCGGTATCGGTGGCAACGCTCATGACTCACTCCGTCCTTCCGTCCAGAGGATTGAATTCAATCCTTGCTGTGGATAAACTCCCTCTACTGACCTCACGGGAATTGGGCATTTGTGGTTTCGGAACCATGCCTCAGAGGTTGTTTTCCATGTCCACCTCAGCGATTCATGTGGCAGGTGTTGGTTTGTGAGCTTGTCAACCGCGGAGATTGTTTTGGGGTCGGACGGGTAACCTGAACCAATTTCAAATCCAAGATCATCTCTCAACTTTTCAATCTCTCTGTCTCTGTATTCCTTTGCGAGAATTGAGGCGGCTGAGGTTACTGGGCACTTTGAATCCATGCCTGCGACGCTGTAAAAGCTCAAATTTGGCCTATGTGGAAGGAATTCTTTGGCCATCCTGCTCGCGAATAAATCAGGTTTGTTTCCAATGGGATCCATGTTTACCGTTGCCACTGTAGATTCAGACGACACACCTTCGATGGCTTGCTTGAAGGCTTCCGCCCCCAAGTCGTTTAGCGAGCGTGATGGTTTGGAGAAATCTATGGATTCAGCGCTAATCGAAATTATGCAAATTTTCCAATTGAGTTTCAGTGATGAAAGGTTGACCCTTTCCTCAATTTCCCGTCTTTTCCGTTTGCTCAACACCTTAGAATCAGTGGTGCCTAGATCCCGTAAAATCTGAACATCCTTCTCAGGGATGGCTATCGATGCGATAACCATTGGACCTAATGCTGGACCCCTCCCAGCCTCGTCTACACCGATGATAAACCTGTTCAATCAATCAAATCCCGCATTATCTCATCTATATCGTCCTCTGACCTACTGGATTTTTTCGCACCAACTCGATCATTCGGACTGGGTAAATTGTCTATGTCTCGAATTACACTATCGAGCGTTCCAACGTCAAGGGCTCTGTTCGAACGCGCAATTTCCACACTATCATGGGAGGTATACCTCACACTTGATCTCTTGAAACCCTCTGCAAATTGATCTGCGGGCATCGTAGCAGGTTCATTTGAAATGGAATCACGGTCCTTCCTTGTCTTTATTGATCTACGGACCATCAAAAGGAAGGTCGTGCAAACCATTGCAATTGCCAATAACATCAACACTTGGAGGACTTCTGTGAACTCCGCTGTTGCCTCATTGTCTGAGGGCCCCTCTCCTATGGAGAATGTACAGATCCCCTCGATTGAATTGCCAGGGTTGCCAACCGGGGCTAAGGACACTGAGAGTCTGGTAACCCCTTGCGAGGAATCCGACCAAACTTGAATTTCCTGTATTTCTTGATGCCCAATTGGGTCATATCTCAGAGACCGATCTTGCGTATACCTCTCATCTACGATAAAACCATGTCGTATGGCCTGGCTTACATCCACTACAGCCTCGATAGAATCCGCTTCCCTTCCCGAGTTGGTTACGATAATCGACATTCTGAATATTCCGTCTTGCGTCTCAAGACATAATGCATCTTCATTCAGCTCTAGGACTGCCTCCGAGTACACTCCGATGTTGATTGGTTTCACGTCGATAATCAAATTATCGATCATCAGTCGAAATTCGATTTCCTCCGTCCTTCCAATCATCGCATCTTCACCTACGCCAATCACTAGTTCTAGAGAGGCGTCCTCATTTCCATCAATTACTACATTTTCAATCGAATCTATTTCTGCCCAATCCGGTTTGCCATGGTGGGTGATACCGTATGTTGTTGTACCAATGCCGTTGTTTGTTACCGTCAATTCCACTGTGCAATCCTGTCCGGGCTCGACTTCCTGACAATCGCCGTCGTTGATTGACAGCATTCCCGATATCCTTGTGGATATGATCAGGCTGGTAAACGCGTCATCTTGAAACGCCATGCCTGTCGGCCCGGCCCTTAGACCGATATCTAGAGTGCCGGTGGAGTCACTTGGAGAAGATATCTGCATTCTAATCAATCCAGTTTCCCATGGACCTACATTCGTGGCTCTAGCCTCATCCAGTAATAGAACTCCCCACCCGCCAACGGATAGTAGGCTACCAGCCTTCTCGACGCCGTCAACAAAAGCAAACAGTTCAGCCTGAATATCATCAGCACTGTTCCCGGTGTTTCTAATTTCGACTTCCACTAATGTGGTGGAATCAGGGGGCAATGATATGGACCCGCCCCCAGATGATATCTCGATCGACCTCTCCCGCCCGAGATCTAACCTGAAAGCCCAAGTATCCCTAGCCCCAAACTGATCGATTATCGTAGCCTCGAACTCATGGATGGAACCTGCAATCGGCCCACCGTCACTACTGGCAGGTGCGTGTATTAGGAAAGTCAAGGTCACCTCCTCATCGCTCCCTAGATTGACCACCCTACTTCCAAGAGCAGCGGGTTCATCCTCCCAAGACCAACTCCAATCAGGGGGCCCCGTGAGGTTGACAACGGCGATAACATCTGTTTCTGCAAAATTTCTAACGAACAAAGAAACCCCTATGGAGGATCCTGGCTGGATTGAGTAAGTTCCCCCTTCGAAGTTTCTGAACCTAACTTTGGCCCTGTTATCCTCATAGGGAACCGCCAGCCCATTTGGTAAGCTGTCCAATGTTCTCTCTGCCACACCAATTAGATAGTTCGCAGTACTCAAGTCAATCAAGTCCGGCCTATTGCTAGGGTCACAATCATCATTGAACAGTGACTTGATCACCGTGCACGCGACCAGATAGGACCCAACTTCGGACGAAGCAACACCGTCCGAATAAAGGCTGGAAAAATTTGAGGTCGGATCTAGGGGATTAACCCCTGAGGCCAAGTCATCAAGGTATACCGTGTTGAAGGCCATCCCAACAGGAATCACGAACCGCAAGCCTGAGCTTTCATTTTCCACCAATGAAGTGGTTGTGTTTCTGATCATCGACTCCATTGTTGGAAAATCTCCTACAGTAATCGGTCTGCTTTGATCCCCGTTTTTATGAGCCCAGGGCACAAATATGACATGCTCAGCAGGCATCTGGTTTGATATCGAGGCAAACTCCTCAAATGATTGGGCGATAGTATCGTAATCACTGGAATCGACTATGGTTGCCATTCTGGTTGATTTGGGTTGTAGTATCAAGAAATCAGATTGTTCGCTAAAAGTCGTTGACCAGGGTAGTAACCCATCGCTGTAGAATTCAAGATGGCCATCAAGGCCGAGATTCTCACCGGTGATATTTCGCAAAGTATGATTGGGAGTTGAGTCCATCAAGGCCTTTCCTATTCCTTCTCGAACACTATCCATCATACGATCACCTATGAGGACCACGTCAAAGTTTGCGCCGTTCTCCGTATCCGAAGTGGATTGTGCTGCGAGCCCTGGGGCCATAGATATCAGCAACACAGCCAGTACCAGGTAGCACCGCATTGTATCATCCGCTATCAAGAGCGAATATTATCATCACCCGTCACAGGTTATCTAAGCTCATCTATAGACCGGGTCGGGGATCAGTTCCATCATCAATTGAACGTCGAACTCTCCAGCGTGAATTGGAACCCTTAGGCCGAACTTGATTGAAACGTGGGGGTCTATCTCCCCAAAGGTTCCAATTTGTTGCCCATTTATGGCCACCTTTGCGACTCTTCCCGCGAGCCATGGCCCCTGTCCTGGCACCCCTTCGATTAGCTTCACGTAGTCATCTGGAGCACCAAGATCCCTGAGGAGAGACATGCAGTATCCCTTAGCTGTCGTGAATCCGCCATTGGCATCCGCACAGGCCCAGGCCAGCGATGTAGAATTCTGGTGATCAATTACCGTATCCCCCAGCTCAAAAATTCTGTGTGGCAACTCATGGTGCCTGTTCGCTGCGAGAACTTCGATCATAGATGGCAATATCCTCTGCCTCAATATTCCGTGCTCTTGGGTGATTGGATTCCGTATTTTCGTCACTGCACCCCGGGGTCTTGATCTCATTTCTCGGAATTCCTTGTTTTCGTTTGAGAGTGTGAGTGTTTGTACTTCATGCGCCCCAAGTGCTCTGATCGACTGTCGGATCCTCCTCTTGGCGATGGAGTCGTTTAGAGGTGACCCTGGGAGATTAACTTTGGACTGCTGATCTGGGAGAGAATCAAGACCCATTCCGATAATCAAATCTTCTACTATGTCCACTGGATGGAGTATGTCTGCTCTCCAACAGGGCATCTGGATCAAATACGCGGAATCGTCCTTATCTGTCCCATCCCAAGAGGAGCCATGACGATCCTGACCTAGTTTGATCTTATCTATGAGCTTACCACCCATCCTGGCTATCCAACCTTCCATCGAGCCTGAATCTACTTCAGCCCCCAATATCATTTTGATCAAAGAGGCTGGAACCTTGTGTGTAATCGGGTCGAAGTTCAGATTCCATGTCGATCCGTCATGTTGTGTAACTTCAACTGATTCGATAGCCCCTCCTCTTTCATGAAATGACAGGGCCAACAGTCTAATCGCAGCCAAGCAGGCCCTTCTGTCCCAACCTGTAACATCAATTAGAAAGTCGGAACTACTAGTGGTCACCTTGGTGTCAATGCCGTTAATTATTGGGGGAAAGGACACTACTCTGTCCTCGCTATCGGTAATCAATGGATATCCCAATTCACCGTCTACGAGATGGGCGTATTCATTCCCCTTAGGGTGGTTGGTTAGTATATCTTGCAGGGACATCTCCTTGTCTGATCCCAATGGGGTGAAAATCGAGGTGCCGTCGTCTGCAGTCACTTTGAATGGACCTTTGATCGTCCCAAGGTCGTGAACTCCGATGGAAACGGATTTCCTCCTCCTTCCGAGGGTAGTGTGCAGTTTTTCTTGGTGGTCCATTACCGATTGGACGAATAGGTTCTTGTTGGCCTCATCTTCACCGGTGAATACACCTCTGACAATCGCAGCGAATACATGAGGCCTGATCGCCCTCATTGAGGGATCTACCGATATTTTCTCTGAGCCGCTATGAACTTCAACTTCGCAGGGAGCATTGGTGTTCCCAAGGAATGATCTAGCCGCCCTAGCCATGGTCTCGTGGGAAAGAAGATCCGGCCTGTCTGGGAATACTTCAATTTCAATCTCAGAGTCGGTCGAATCCTCGACTACCACTCCTAGTTGGGATAGTTGAGATGTCCATAACGAAGGGTCATGGACGTGGCCATTGAATTCCTGGATGTCCCTAAGGAGACTATTCTGAAGTTTAATTGTCGGAATTTCAATCACCCCTGGTCCATGCTGGAAGGGGCCGTTCCAACCCTGTTAGCCTGAGTCCTGTTTGCATTGCCACATTGTGGTCAAGAGCTCTGATATTCGATCTATTGGCTGAGTTAATGGATTGAATCCCCATTTCCTTCATTATACCCCTGAGCTTGGCATCAAAGTCAGAGGGTCTTCCGAGAATACCAGGTGAGACCACTGCATCTATTCCCGCACATTTGGCTATTATCAGTGTCTCGGGGCTAGTATCCCCATCCAACCTAATCATTACTAACCTGCCTTCTTCGGATATTCTATGCCTTTTGTTTGCCATGCCAATCCTCGGAAGGGCGACCGTTGGCCCAGATGAATCCAGACTCTTAACGTCAACCAGAATCCCGTCTAGACCCAAATCTCTCGTTTTTCTGGCCAATTCATCAACTCTGTCAACCCTGTCTGATAGCATCACCAATGATCCGGGGGCCATTCTACTTCTTATTGAAACCACTATGGCCTCAAGTTCTGCATCATTCATGCTGGGAAGGGAATCTATGTCCAGAATGAAACCCGAGCTATTGAGGGATTCTTTTTCCAGTTCTCCTATGTTCTGCCCTCCAATAATCAAGATGTCCGAAGCCCCTGGAAGCGATTTTACAATGTGAGTCCCCTCTTTGCCTCCAGATTCTTGAAATTCAATCCATGGCCTTGTGAGTAGGATTTCCAACCCCTCCTCACTGCAACTCTGGATTTTTGTCGATGTGTCCACCACATCATGTGAACTTCCTCTGGCAATACCGGATGCCATTATGCCTATTCCTGTGAAGCAATTGCCTCTCTCCAACATTGGTAATAGGTCTTCATGAGGATCTTTTGTCCCTAAGAATACAGAAGCCTCAAGGGGGATCTCAATTCCGAGTGAGGATGCCAAATCGATGACATCAACTGGTATGTCGGAATAGTGACCATGTTTCATCTCGGAATCGGATTGTTCTTGATGCCCTCCACATACAACTATCACGCCTCCGGACATGTCCCTGCCTAGTCCCGGCCCTGCCGAGCCCATCACTATGGTCGTTCCGCCAGACATCGAAGAACCGAGGCCTAACCCTGCGTCTCCTCTGACTAGAAGTGCACCCCCACTCATGTTTGATCCGCCAAACTCACCGATTGAACCATGGATAACCATGGAACCGCCACTCATGAAAAAACCAACACGGTCCCCAGCGTCTTTCTCTACGACCAACCTACCGGATGACATCCATGCGCCAGCAATTGACGAGACAGATCCTTGAATTGTGGCGGTGCCACCACGATTCATCAAGCCAGCTCCTTCCCCCAAATTCCCTAGGAGGAGAGATCTCGAATTTTCGGGAAGCATGCTTAGAGCGCCAATTTCACCGTTCTTTGGCTTCTCATCACCTTCTCTGCCCCATCCTATGCGAACGAGAAGGTCCCTCTCTATCGCTTGAGACAGCATCCTGTCTAGGTCGCGGTTTAGCTTGATGCTCTTGGCAGACACAGTAGCCCCTCAGATGCGCGTCTCAGCGGATTGTCTTGAGCCTGACGGGGCTTTTTATGAATTTACACTTGATTTTGCCAATCTTGATATCCTTTCATACCGGGGTCCCCAACATGGGCAGCATCCGAGTGGCAATAAATGGGTTCGGCACCATTGGCAAGCGAGTTGCAAGGGCCGTGCAAGCACAACCAGACATGGTGGTGTCAGGCGTAACAAAAACTGGCCCTAGTCATGGATGCGGACTTGCAAAAAAGTTCGGAATACCTCTGTATTGCACAGACGACGACCCAGAGCGCATCAAGTCTTTTGATGGAACCAAGTATGATATTACGGGAGGATTGAGTGACCTGTTGTCAGTATCAGATATTGTGATTGATTGTGCTCCGGGAAAGTTAGGGGAGGCAAATCATCAGAGATACTTGAAAACTGGGATAAAACACATCTTCCAAGGGGGGGAGAAACACGCTCTCACCGGGCTGAGCTATACTTCATGCTCAAATCACGATCAAAATCTAGGTGCGAATGGTACAAGGGTCGTTTCCTGCAACACCACTGGTCTGGCCAGAACACTCGTGCCGATACGTGAAATCGTAGGGAGGTTGGAGGTAGAATGCACAATGATCAGAAGGGCTGCAGATCCAGGAGACTCAAGAAAGGGGCCCGTTAATGCAATCAAGCCGGTCTTGAAAGTTCCAAGCCATCACGGGCCGGATTTGATGACTGTGGCAGAAGACATCGAAATTACCAGTTTAGCCGTAGCTGTGCCCACAACAATCATGCATGTCCATTCCATCTCAGCAAAGCTCCCCCTCGGGCATGGTCTAACCACGCAGGACGTGCTTGAGGTCTGGGAAGGCACGCCGAGGGTAATCACGATGTCTGGTGTGCAGGACGGCATTCCCTCAACCGCGGAGGTGATGGAAATGGCTAGGGACATAGGCAGACCTTGGGGGGATCTGCACGAGATATTCGTTTGGACTGATGGGGTTAGCCTCGATGGTGACGTGTTGAGATATTTCCAGGCAATACACCAGGAGAGTGACGTTGTTCCGGAAAACATCGATGCTGTGAGAGCACTTATGGGAACAGAGAAAGATTGGAGGTCGTCTGTCAACCTGACAGATAGGTCAATCAGTGAGTCCATCCAGTGACCATCTCTGACTCAGTTTTGGTGAAGTGTCAAAAGCCATCCACATTTGGGTTTGGTGCATATGAGTCGGGATGAAGGCCCCAAGGCTATCCTCATCGCACTGCTCATTTTGACCCAAGTCAGTGCAGCCACTGGATTGGAATCGGTGGCTAGTCACCAATCACAAACAGCTTCTGAAAATCGAGATATCGCCGTTCTCAGCGGCCTGCCGACCCAGTTGGAGACGAGTCTGGAAACCACCAGCGGGTTGATCTGGGGGCCTTTTGGTGCGTTCGATCCGCTTGAAAATCAAATTTGGAGAGCCGACGACCCCTCCAATGGCGCTGGCTACGGTGGACTGATAATTGCACAGTCTGAAACATCAGATCTGAGGATGATGATCGATAAAATACAAGACTATGGTGCGGTCCTACAGGAATTCTACCCAGAAGATGCAGCCATCTTCAGCTTGGATGAAACTGGTCAATCAATGGAATCCATACTCAATTTGTCCGAGGATGAAAACATACGGTGGGTTTCCCGATTGCCTACTTCCTTCCGTATTGATCCAATCCTATTTGAAGAACCAAATGCCATAACTGATCTTGACATACACCTCACCAGGGATCTTGACCCAGGGGACCTTGAAGAAATCCTAGCCAATATCAAGGGTTTCTCGATTCATCAAGAATCAGACGCCTGGTGTGAAGGAAGGCTTTGCAAGGCCGAAGCGGCGACTCCGTTGGTTTTGATGCACCTATTGCAAGACAACAGAGTCCTCTACATCTCAAAGGCGGCCAACATCGAAACATTCGACTCAATTTCCCGGTCCATCATAGGCCTACCTCCGAGTATGGTCGCCCCCCCCATGGACTATGACGGGTCCGGGGAGGTCATCTCAATCACAGACACGGGCCTGGATCATGATCATGAATCCCTGGCTGACAACATCAGGGCGGTGTACAATCAATTCGGGCCCGACAATTCTGCCGCTGACTCAAACTCAGGCCATGGCACGCATGTGACGGGAATCATTGTAGGGAATGGCACATCTGACAACCAGACTCTGGGGATAGCGCCAGAAGCCGAGGTCAATTTCTATCAAATCGAATATGACTCATCAGGTCTACTAGCCAGATGGGGGACGATTTACAGCATGTTTTCGCACTCCCTTCAGAATCAGGCTAGGACCCACACGAACGCATGGGGGAGTGTCAATCAACCAGGGCAATACACCACGGACTCACACTCTGCTGACTCCTTTGTTCTAGACGAACCATCTTATCTCGCTGTTTTCTCTAGCGGAGACCTAGGCCAAGGACAAAGCGGCAGCACAACACCTCCTGGGACGGGAAAAAACGTACTGACTGTTGGTGCGTCGACAACAGGAATTTCCGGTACCGCACCCATCGGATCTGCTTCCATGAGCAACTCAGGTGGCACGAACGATGGAAGGATAAAGCCAGACCTAGTCGCACCGGGAGTAGAGGTCTGCTCAGCTCGTGCCGATGAGGCGACCTCCATAGCGGGAACGGACTGCTCGACGGCCACGAACTCAGACGGGACACCGCTCTATGTTACTAACACGGGTTCCAGCATGGCAACCGCAGTAACGAGTGGCGGTGCATTGATCGTCAGAGAGTACCTCAGAGAAGAGTTGGGCATCGTAACACCAGACGCATCCCTGATCAAGGCGATGTTGATCAATGGGGCAACGGATCTAGGGCAAACTGACATACCAAATTTCGTCGAAGGCTGGGGGGAGCTCAACGTCAAGCAGGCCATCGATCCTCATGAAGGTACGACCGAGCTAGAATTGCTGATGGACACTGGACGCGGCCTCGCACCA
Source organism: Methanobacteriota archaeon (assembly GCA_011523055.1). Taxonomy (GTDB): domain Archaea; phylum Thermoplasmatota; class Poseidoniia; order Poseidoniales; family Thalassarchaeaceae; genus MGIIb-N1. Next base: position 6,223 of record WTHQ01000019.1, on the reverse strand, counting down.
GGTGACGCCCTGGTTCAGTTAATTGACGTGGGGGCTTCGAAACTCGACATCACCCTTGCGTGGACAGATCCCGAGGGCTCAGTCTCTGCTACCAGCTCTGCTCCTAGGCTTGTCAACAATCTGGACCTTGTTGTCACTAGCCCATCTGGTGTTGTCTACTCAGGGAACTCATTCAACCAAGGTTACAGCATTGCCTCAACCACACCCGACTCATTGAACAATGTCGAGAGGGTTCGCCTATTACTGCCAGAATCTGGTGTTTGGAAGGTGGAAGTCAGAAGCGTTGCCGGGGTTTTCCAAGATGGCTACTCACTTGTCATAAGTGGAGATGCATCTTGGGTGGATCATAGTGATCTTACTACGTCAGCCGACTCCCTGAGAATCGCAAATGATGTGATTTTCGAAGGGGAACAGCTCCTAATCCAAACGAAATGGAGAAATGAAGGCAATATGGCCACAGGGAGCTATGATGTTGAGATCTTTGACGTAACTGACCAACAATCAATATCAACGACATCCATGCCATCTCTTCCATCAGGTGAAACCGAGACATGGTCCGTTCAACACGCATTCTCGAGTGTTGGCAGCCACATACTGGAGCTGAGGCTGGATACTAGCTCTGCGGTCATAGAATCAAATGATGAAAACGTTGGCATTAACAACAATGTCGCAAACTTGGAGGTCCTTGTCAGCAAACAGGGTTTGGAAATTGTACCGTTGGACGAGGATGGGAACGAGGTTCTTCCCAGTCAGTACGAACAGGCGTCCTCTAGAGCCCTTGATGCATTGAATGAGACCTCCAAGACTTTTGATTTCAAAGTCAAAAACATAGGAACATCTGAGGTTTCGGTTTCCCTGATTTCCACACCCGTGAAACAACTGTTGGGGAATGGTGCCCTAAGGAACCCATCAGACGACTGGACAAGATCTCTGTCTGATTCTGGACCACTGACCCTAGCCCCGAGCGGTCAAGCGAATGACAATGTCTCAGTATCTATCTCCATGGTCGATGAGAGTGCTGAACCCCTCTCAGAGGAAACACCCATTTACGCCGTTCCCGGTACCTTCACCTCAAGAGTAATCGTGAGGGACACTCAGAACCCCACAGTGGTTAACTCCATGGCATTCAATGTGGTTGTTCCGAGGATAGAGGGAATACAAATTCTAGCAAGTGGTTTGGATGATTTTAGAGCTCTTCCGGGCGAGTTTGCGACATTCGACATGTCCGTTCTCAACACCGGGAATGGACCTACGGAGTACACTGTGGATTGTGAGTCTTCCAGTGGCTGGGCCACAAGAATAGACTCAGTACTGTCGCCCTCTGTATCCCTCCCGGAACTAGCAAGACTGGAATATGTCACGATACCAATACAAGTGCTAGTGCCAGCAGCCTCGGAGGGACAACCCGTTGCCGGTCATGTAGAGCTGGTCAATTGTGAAACCTCATCCCCTACCGAAGATGGCCCCAGTGAGTCCTTATCCACGACACTAATTGTCGAAGAGAGCAGGCGATTCCTCACGGCTCTCTATGACGAAGTGAAGTCCCCACTGCCGCCCGTCGCCGCCGCTGAGGATAGAAGCGTCCTGAATATGATCGCGACCGCAACCACTCTTGAGGTACAGAATCTAGGAAACACAAGATTGGAATTCTCGGTGATGATGAGCTTATCTGACTCGACTTGGGGGATGGATGTGACCCTTCACCCTGGCTTGTCGAACTCAACACAGATTCTGTCATTGGATGGAACCTCTAGTACGGAGGTGGAATTAGATGGGGGCTCATCGATAGCCATACAGGTCAATGTGACGCCCCCTCCCACTGCTTCAATGGGTGAGAGGGCGTTGCTCTCGTTTCGCACCACAGAGGGGAGCCAACAGACCGTTCTTGACAGCACTAGGTTCGTGCTCGAGCCAACGCCCGAGTTAAACATCGTGTCCATTGGGGACATTCAATCTCTTTCTGGTGAGCTGGCGGAGGTGCCATTGACGATCCTCAACTCAGGTAATGTGGCCTTGGACCTATCCTGGACTTTCTCCACCGAGGCAAACTCATGGTCCGCAGCCCTTCAGTCAATAACCCCGGCCAAGATTCTTCCAAATCAGGAGCTCAGCGTTATGCTTGGAATCACCATCCCGGACAACTGGCCAGTGGATGTAATCGGGAAGATCGTCACTGTCCACATAGAGGCTACAAGCACGGAACTGACGGGACCTTCCCTGGTTGAGTCAATGGATATCACGGTCAAGGTAATCGAAACTTGCAGCCTCGAGGTCTCAACCCAAACCAAGGTCTCGGTTGATTCGGGAGGTTCAGTCGTCGCACTTCTGGATGTACTCAACACTGGCAACGAGCCCTCGACCTTCAGTATCACTTTCTCGCAGGAATCAGATTCATTCGCTCTCCAAGAAAAATACGAATATAGCGAAAGCGTACAACCTGGAGACACCGTACTTACGCAGATTCAATTGTCGGCAGACACGGCAACCCCTGCTGGAAGGGAAATAATCCGCGCGCACATAGCCCCAGTGGGTGTGGATTGCTACGTGGTAGAGTCAAGTTGGGACGTCCCCGTCGACATTCTCCCAGCATCTGATGAAGGAATTACAAATTCCCTTCCTCCGTACGTCCTGCCCCTGGTTTTCCTACTTGCAGTCTTGGCGATTTCATTGGGAATCATTGCACTCAGAAGAAGCCCTCCTGCGTCCGAGGACAGCGGTGAGGAACTCATACCACAAGGATCCGCATTGATGCAGGGGGAGGCATCAAAACGTAGGATGAATGCACTTTCCACAGACGCCGCAGAGGAGACCCTCAGCACGTCGGTCAGCAAAGCAGACTTAGACGCTGTGTTGAAGGAATCCCTCCCAAGTTTGAATCTGCCTCCATTGCCACGGATCGAGGAAAGTGAGCAAAATTCTGATTAACACGACTCAACATACGGAGGACAGATCGATATGCGGGTTGGGAAGTCAATAATTCTGTTTGGGCCCCCTGGAGCGGGAAAGGGAACACAATCCGGCTTGATATCCTCAATCACCGGTAAGCCACAAGTGTCAACAGGGGACATGCTTCGTGAAGCGGTAAAAGAAGGAACCGACCTAGGAAAGAGCGCCCAATCCTACATGGAAAATGGCCTCTTGGTTCCGGACCAGGTAATCATGGATCTAATCAGGGTCAGACTCACGAATGATGACGCAGATTCAGGCTTGTTGTTTGATGGCTTTCCCCGCACACTGCCTCAGGCTATGGCATTGGAGCAACTGACTGAAGTTGAGAAAGTGATTTCATTGGTAGTCGAGGACGATGAGATCGTTTCGAGAATAACAGGGAGGAGAACAGATCCTGTGTCTGGTGAGATATACCACGTTGTTTTCAAGCCTGCCCCTCCAGAAGTTTCCGGAAGGCTCGTACAGAGGAATGATGACACCGAAGAGACCGTCAGAAAGAGGCTAGCGACATTCCATCAGCAGACTGCCCCACTTTCGGAGTACTATCGGGAGAGAGGCTTGTTGATTGAGATTGACGGATCCGGTGACATCAAACAGGTCTCCGCCTCGATCGGAACTGTCCTGGAGAAGGACATTGGGAGTTGATTCATCTTGGCGAAAAGGCGACCAAGGCGTGCAGATCGAATCAGGTTGGCACAAGAAGGTCTGGAATCAATGGCCAGATTGTGGTTGACTTCCGATTCGCCAGAGATTTCCTCAAATGCAGGTAAAACACTAATTCGGCTATCCAGGCGACATCGAATCAAAGTCCCAACGGAGATACGCATGAGGGTGTGCAGAAGTTGTAAGAAAATCCTAGATTCAAACAATAGCAAAACAAGAATCAGGTTGAAGGGAATCGTAGTATCTTGCATGGATTGCGGAAGAACTCACAGGTACCACGGTGGTGTTTGAAGAATGTCGGGAAGCATACCCTCAAGGGTGATTGAGAACGCAAAATCTAGGGATTTGAGAGTGACTTTGAGGATCGGAAAAGAGGGTCTATCGGATCCCGTCCTGTTGGAGCTCAAAGATCAACTTGATTCAAAGCGCTTGGTCAAGTTGAAAATAAACAAAGGGGTCGTTTCAGAAAGGAGTGCAAGGTCAACAATCATTTCTGAGATCGAGGAGTCAACAGGTTCTACCTCCGTCTTCACAAGGGGCAACATCGCGGTATTCTGGAAAGAGTGACCTACATCACAGGTAGGCTTCATATGGCCCTTTACGAGCCCCCTGCCATGCTCAAGGTCAGTTTGACGCCCAGGCTCGTGCGATTGCTATTCATTTCGGCTGCTTCCATCAGCCTAATCCCACTAGTTTCTGCTGGGAGCCTTCCAACCGGAGGCACTTGGTCTCCCCCTGAGCAGATGCCCAGCTGGGTCACACCGACGGCTTTCGTCATATTGATTGCGGTTTATGCACTGATAGTCTTTGAGCTCGTTCACCGCGCCCTCGCAGCAGCGCTAGGGGGCATAGCCGTGGTCGTCGCACTTCACATCGTTGGTGACGGGCCTGACTTGGGGACCGTGGTAACCTGGATAGATGAAGAGACGCTTGGGCTACTAATTGGAATGATGGTCATCGTTGACGTCCTAGCGAAAACTGGGCTATTCGAATGGGCTGCTGTCCAAGCATACGCGTTCAGCGGCGGATCAGTATGGAGGCTGTCTTTCATTCTCTGTACCATAACTGCCGTATTCTCTGCCTTTTTGGACAATGTCACTACGATCCTCCTGATTGTTCCTGTCACCATTCAGATTTCGAAAGTTCTGGACTTGGAGCCCATACCACTCATAATCGCCGAGGTGATGTTCTCAAATATCGGAGGTGCGGCTACTCAGATCGGCGATCCACCAAACATAATTATCGGAGCGCAATTGTCCGAACAGGCCTTGTCGGGAAATGAGATGCTGCTCGGACAGGGGATAACTTTTGTCGACTTCATTGTGCATGTCGGACCAGCCGTTGTCATAGCCTTTGCACCATCATTCTGGCTCCTGTCAAAGTTAGAATCGAAAGGTCTCTCTGGAGCCAGGCACAGAAACGTGGACCTACTCCGCTTGAGATATGGAATTAAGGACGTGAAGTTGTTGAAGCGTTCTGGGATAATATTAGGGGGGGTAATTTTGGCTTTCTTCGCCCATTCAGCCTTCCATCACCCGTTACTGACTGTCGCAACTATCGCACTTGGAGGTGCTGTACTAATGCTTCTGGTGACATCGCCACACCATGTTGAGGAGCAGTTGGAAGCAGTTGAATGGACGACAATTATCTTCTTCTCTGGACTATTCATCATGATAGGGGGTCTACAGTACATGGGACTTATTGATTCCATTGCAGATGGCATCTCTAACACAATTTCACGAGCCTCCCCTGAGAACAGGTTAATGGTTGCCGTGCTACTGTTGCTTTGGGTATCCGGGGTAGCATCAGCATTCATCGATAACATCCCCTACACCGCCACTATGGTTCCTGTCGTGATCGAATTGGCGAGCGATCCTAGCTTGGGGCTATCTCTCGGCCCTCTGGCTTGGGCCCTTGCACTAGGCGCATGTTTGGGTGGAAATGGCACAATTATCGGAGCCTCTGCGAATGTTGTTGCCGCAGGACTTGCAGAGGAGTCTGGCAATGACATCTCGTTCAATAGGTTCTTCAAGACCGGTTTCCCAATCATGATCCTTACATTACTCACCTCAACAGTTTACGTTGTGGTCAGATACGCTATCGACTGGGAGGACACGCTTTTGCCAACTGGTAGCCTAACGCCCGCCATCATCATCGGCTTTATGATGGTTGCATCGTTATCCACACTGCCCCATGTTTATGGGTTGTTCTCCAGCTCAACAGATGAAACAGAAGCTGAGTGATAGAGTCCTGGTATGGCGTTATTGATAGAGCGAAATTTGTGGCAACACCCATCTACTTGATATACCCAAGGCAAGTCGCAGGGCTGCTTTTAGTGCACCCCTGCAGCGATGCTGAAGGGGGAAGTGGATGAGGCCTCGCTGCCCTGCGGGGAGACAGTGTGGCCTGGGAATCCAACGACGAATCGAGAAGCCTGGACACCAGAGGACTCACCAAAGGTGAGGAATCGAATGTACAACAATTGATCCTGATGCTACAACCCGACTGGGGGATGGCTCGGCTCGAGAGCCGAAGAAGGTCGTGACAAGCTGCGATAAGTCGCGGGGAGAGGCATGAATCTCTTGGATCCGCGAATTGCCGAATGGGACCT
>WTHQ01000012.1 GCA_011523055.1 Methanobacteriota archaeon | reverse complement strand
GGTGTCATGATGGTCGGTATGGCAGCCGTGAGCAACATGGACGATGCTGACGCTTCAATCAAGGCTACTGGTACAGGATACGAGGGCGCCTCGGGTGTCATCAACTTCCTCGACAACGGTGACATCGGCGGTAACGGATACGACATCTGCTCGTACGATGGCGTCGACCAGTACACCTGCTCGAAGTACTGGACAGCCGAGGGCGGCGTCGCAACTGCCTGAAGCCTAGATCAATAAGATCTCGGAACTACGAAACGCGCCGTGGCGGGCGACCTTGTCTGCCACGGCGCCTCACCCTTTTGCCGGTGCAGCCGGCTCTATTTTCCAGAATTCAGACATCGGGGACGAAGCATGACGCCGTTCGAAAACCTTCGGAGTCAGTGGGGTCAACTCGAAAGATGGAAGCGCCGATTGTTAATATCGACATTCTTCTTCATCGAGTCCACGGTTGGACTGTTAGCACAGTTTGGAGTACTGAACGTCATTGATTTCCTGTTGTTCGACAGCTTGCCGACTGACCTCGTTTGGCTTCTCCAGACCTTCACCCTCATCTGCGTGGGATTCGGACTGGTCAAAATCGCCTTCGATGACCTCAGTCCCGGCTGGATGCGCTCTTGCGTAATTGCCACTTCCCCCATCCTTCTTTTCCTGTATGTCATCATGTCACTTCACATTCTATTGTTGGGGTTGGAAACATCTGCAACGGTATTGATCGACGTCGCGTCGTTGGGGACGAATACCCTGACCTGGTCCTCGACCTACCTCTCTATCGCAGTCGGCCTCACCCTTACCTACAGCGTTCAGAGGTACGGGAACTTCGCACAATCAGAGTTTTTCATGATAGGGATGTACGTCGGCGTGGCCTTGATGTGGACAGATTGGCTGTTTCCACTCAACGAGATACCCTCTGATGGCCACCTCTCTTGGACCCTCTTCCTGTGGATGCTCTTCGGGGCATTCATCCTAACAGGCATAGCCGGTGTCATAATCGATCGTCTTGTCTACAAGGGCTTCAGGGACAGGAAGGCATCCCCTGACGTCATGATGATTGCCTCCCTTGGAGTTGCGCTGGTCCTCAGGGCGCTGACCTACCTCAGATTCGGTGGCTCCACCCAGAGATTCGTCCCAGATGCGGATTGGATGAGAGGCAGCCAGTCATTCGAGTTCCCGACCATACTCACTCGACTCAACCTCGGTAAGAGAGACCTTGAGCCAGACGAGGTCTATACCTCGATTGACTGCACTGAGTTGGAATCCATACCAGCAGTTGACATCATCACCTCCACATGCGAGGGGGCGGCCCAGACTACGAACTATGCCTACAACAACGCATTCCTACCGATCGTCAGCTTCGCGACGGTCTTCATCCTCCTTGCCATCCTAACGAGGACCCGACTCGGTAGGAGGATGAGGGCAGTCGCGGACAACCCGGAGCTAGCGGCTAGCAGTGGAATCAACGTCGAGAGAGTCCATATGACTAGCTCCTTCCTTTCCGCAGGCATATCAGGGGTTGGAGGCGGCATATTCGGGATAACCCTGCTCTTCAAACCCATCACGGCATTCTCCCTCCTGCTCCCCTCCTTCGCAGTCATAGTGCTCGGGACCATAGGATCCCTACCAGGAGCGATAGCCGCCGCCGTAATCATCGGATTCGTACGGGCAGTTTCAGGACCGGTCCTGATCGGGATAGGGAACCCAATTGGACGATCTGGATACAGCGCGTTAGCCGAGGTAATGCCCTACGCAATCATCATCGCAATCCTCCTCATTGTCCCGAAGGGCATCGGCGACGCATACGACCGTTGGAAGATAGAGCGCCTCCGTGACAGAGCCAAGTCCACGAAGCCCCCGGACCATCGCCAATCAGCAGCCCTAGGACTCCTACTCGGCCCTCTAGGAGCACACCATTTCCACCAGCGCAGAGCCGGACGTGGATTCAGCACGCTTCTGGTAACATCCTCCGCCTTCTTCATCGGGAAGGCAACGTCATTCATTCGAGACCACTCCTACCCCTCTGGCTCAGTGGTCGCTCCCGACAGTGTTGATCCAGAGATTGCGGCCCAATGGGTGTCGCTCATCGAGTTCGAGCAAACAGCCATCTCCCTGATGGGGGCTGTGGGCGACGTACTCTGGCCATGGATACCACTACTGGTTTGGGCGTTCTGTCTGTATGAGTCCTACATGATCCTCAATCAAAGATACAAAGACCCCATTCAGTCACTCAAGGCCAGTTACCACTCATTGTTCTCCAACACACCCAGCTCTGTATCCCCATCCCGCGAAAATAGCAATTTGCAGGGATTGAGAGACAGGGTAGAATCACTCAGAACTGACCTCGACCACAGGCTGACAACCAGAACATCCTCCATCGGCGTTTGGATGAGAGACAGATCCACATCGCTATTGAGGAGGGTTGGCGTCACAGATGATCGGAGAACCGAGTCTGGATCGAGATCCGCATTCAGGGTACTGATGGCGCTTCTCCTGCTCTTCGTGGTCTGGCTACCTGTGGACCCAGCCTCCAACTTCATGTTCGCCAAGACCCTCCAGGTGTCCAACCTGGTCACCTTCCTCTCAATCTACCTCATACTGTCCCTCTCGCTCAACCTGTCCACTGGCTACACTGGCCTCTTGAACTTCGGCGTGATTTTCTTCGCTTCGATCGGAGCAATCGGAGTTGGAGTACTCACTGCCCCGAGCGACGTAGCAGGTTATGGCTGGCCAATAATCCCGGCACTGGTATTCAGTATGATCGTTGCAGCCATATCCGGTTGGCTACTGGCACTCCCGACAGCCAGGTTGAGAGGCGATTATTTCGCAGTCATCACAATCTCCCTGGGCGAGGTTGTCAGAATCCTCCTCTCGGGGGAGCCCCTCCTGAAGACAGGTACCACCCAAGGAGCCATAGGCGTTCAGAGGTACCCTCAGCCTCTCGAGCAATGGTGGTTCTGCGGGAGCGGCAGCAAATTAGACGCCAATGGAGTCGAGCTTTCTCCCTTCGCTTGCAAGAACGATGAGGCCATCGACAGCGTTGCCAGAACGATCGGTGAGATCCTCAACTTCGGCCAGCCCGCACCCTACTACCTCCTTTTGGCAATCATTGGACTGGTGTGCGTTGGAATCGTCTGGCGGACACTTTCGATGTTGTACTCCTCACCGTGGGGCAGGATCCTCCGATCGATAAGGGAAGACGAGGATGTCGCACAGCACCATGGGCACGACGTCATGACCCACAAAGCCTCTGCACTCGCCGTCTCCGCTGCAATCGCAGCATTCGCCGGAGCATTGTTTGCCTGGTACCTCGGCTCCCTGCAACCCTCATTCATGCAGCCTTCAAGAACGACATTCCTCGTTTGGGCAGCCTTCGTTATCGGTGGAGCGGGGAACAACAGGGGCATGCTTGTCGGGGCTATGATAATCACCTTGAACGAGTTCGTCATCAACAGACTCGTAGCAGCCCAATCAAGCTCGAGCCAACCCCTTCACGAGCTCGCTGTGTTCATCGACACTGTATTCGCGTGGCTCGTCACGGAGCCAACTCAAGCAGCCTTCCTCATGGTGATTATATGCGTTGTCGGGTATCTGTGCAAGAGGAATGCCATCGCTGAGTCGTCCGCATGGATGGCCTCCGTCTTCTTGCTAATGGTATGGCTCCTTCACCAGCGGTCAATTGACGAGGTCTTCAGAGGCGACATACAAGTCAACCTCGCTTACGTCAAGGTATTGATCATCGGACTGATTATCGTAATTTCCCTGAAGTTCAATGAAAAGGGCCTCCTCCCAGAAGTGCCGTACCGACCTGAAAGGCCGAATGGAGGTGATCCGTCGTGAAAGCACCAGCTCTTCGCGTTGATGGCCTGAGGAAAGAATTCGGTGGCCTCGTCGCGGTCAAGGATGTCTCTTTCGACGTTCAGGAGGGCGAATTCATCGGCCTAATCGGCCCAAACGGATGTGGTAAGTCCACAACCTTCAACTGCATCTCCGGACTACTAGAACAGACCGAGGGCAAAGTCGAGGTGTTCGGCACCGATGTATCCATGATGCGTCCGGACCAGATCCAAAACCTCGGAATGACAAGGACCTTCCAGCATACCAGACTCTGGCGCGAGATGACCGTCATCGAGAACCTACTCGTCCCCCCGAGAAACCAGTTCTCTCCGAGCTTCCTCGACGTAGTGAGGTCAGGCCGCTCACATCCAGCTGAGGTAAACAGGCTCGACAGGGCGTTCGAGGTGCTCGACCAACTCGAGGTCCCTCATATGGCTCACAACCTCGCCAGCGAGCTCTCAGGAGGCCAAAGTAAACTCGTCGACATCGGACGATCAATGATGGGAGACCCCCGCCTACTACTCCTCGATGAGCCAGTCGCGGGGGTGGCGGGGCCACTGGCGATGAAGATATTCTCGAACCTCCGTAACATCGTCTCGGAGACTGGAATATCAGTATTGATCATCGAACACAACATGGATTTCATCCTACGCCAGGGGGTCGATAGGATAGTCGTCATGAACGAGGGAGAGATCCTCATGGTCGGAACCCCAGACGAGGTGAGGTCCAATCGAGAAGTCATTGAAGCATACCTTGGCTCTGACGGACAAGTCGGGGGTGCGGAGAATTGAGCCGAGTATTAGATGTCAAGGGCCTGACCGGCGGCTATGGGGCTGTGCAGATACTCTACGGCATAGACTTGCACATCGACGAGGGCGAGTTCGTCACTATAATCGGACCCAATGGGTGTGGGAAATCTACCTTCATTAAGGCGATATTCGGAATCGCGGACTACTACGATGGCCAAGTCAGCTACAGGGGGAGGGGAATCTCAGGAATGCGGACGGATCAACTGGTCAACATGGGCATAGCGTACGTCCCACAGGTGAACAACGTCTTCCCCTCACTTTCCGTGGAGGAGAACCTCCAGATGGGAGGAAACTCACTCTCCGGCAACGTTCTATCGGGGCGCATCGAGAGAGCCCTCGATATGTTCCCCGACCTGCGGTCAAGGGAACATGACCTCGCAGCATCTCTCTCGGGCGGAGAGCGCCAAATGCTTGCAATCTCCCGTGCACTCATTTCCGATCCAAACTTCCTGTTGCTGGACGAGCCCACTGCGGCCCTCTCACCATTGTACCAGCAGCAGATTATCGAGCGGATTGACGCCCTGAGGGAGCAAGGGATAACCGTCCTGATCGTCGAGCAGAACGCGAGGCTGAGCCTCGCGAGGTCTGATCGGGGCTACATTATGTCGAACGGCAAGGTCGTGCACACGGGTGATGCGGACCATATCCTGTCTGATCCGGAGATTGGGAAGTACTTCCTTGGCACGCATGACGACTGACTAGTCGAGAACCATGGCAACAACGTCCTGCAGAAACTCCAGGCTCTCCGCAAGCCTGTGCCCATCATCGACCTCAACGAGCTCCATAATCGGCGAGGTTCTCATGGCGGTCCTGGAGTTTTCGATCGGAACCACATCGTCATTGGCTCCATGCAAGATCACGGTGCGGTGACTCACTTTTGGCCAACTGGCCTCACTTGCATCTTCCATGAATGACCATCTGATACGAACCTCCTCTTCCCAGCCCGGGGGAATGAAGGTCTTGTGACCGTCTTTCTTCCAGGCATCCAATTCGGCATCACCAATCTGCTTGGCCAACGTGTCGTAGACCCCGAAAGCCGGTGCTAGGAGTACTAACCGCAGGTCTTCTGACAGCCCTTGGACTGCGTTCGCTATTGCTAGCCCACCGAATGATGACCCCATCAGGACATCATAGGAGCGATCGGCGTTAATCGCCTCCTGAACAGTCCTGACTTGGGAGGACAAGTTCCATCCGTTCCGCCTCATTTCCAGGCTGTTCACCTCCCAACCTAGCTCACTCTCCATGTACTGGTGCTTCGAACCACCTGGGTGACTCCAAAGCCCGTGACAGAACAAGATCCGCAAATACCGCACCCCCTCGAGGTCAACCGAACTCCAATCCGAGGAGCTCAACCCCCTCCAGTGGGCAACGCGTCATAACAGCATGCTCCATTACCCTGATATGGACCTCAGCCACAACATGGACTGTGGATTGGAACATGTGCCCGGCATGTACTACATTGTCGTCGTCTGACCAACAGCAGTGTATGTGTGTGAAGGCCTCTCCAGATTGCTTCCTGGCTATGTTTCCAGACAGGCTCACAAGTTCAGAGGGCATCTTCAACAGACGCCTTTGATACACACCGTCACCATCCATGAACCCATACAAGTTGTCACGAGTCCGACCTATTCCACTCGTGATCGCCGCTGCGTCAAATCCAACCTCGTCCGCCAGCCTCTGAAGGGCCTCGTGAATCTCCTCACCAGGGTCGATCCTGACGAATAGGTCGCTACCAGAACGAGTGTGGTCCATGGCCACCTGACCACTATCCAGTCCCTCAAGTTTCTCCACTCGGACTTTCGTGGAATTTTCTGCAATAGAAGGCAAACCCCGACTCAGCGACGGCCCGCCTCTCCAGTGGAAATCAAGGGGTATGGAGCTCCTTCCGGTTTCTTCATAGGCCTTCAGCACCGGCGTTGAAAGACCGATCGAGGAATTCACATGACCCTGCTAGCACCAGATGCAAAACCACGGTGGCGGTCATTTCTAGAAGATGTGGTGTCAGAGGAAGTACAGAGAATAGTCTCCGGGCAAACCAACCAGCTTGAGCTAAAGTTTCATCAGATTCAAGCCTTCGACCCCGATTTCGCGGATATTCTATTACTCCAACCAGATCATATACTCAGGGAGGGTTCGAATGCTCTCAGGAACTATTGTCTGGAGATGGGCGCCAAACAGCAGAACGATCCATTCATCCGAGTCAGCAATCTTCCCCTAGATAGTAGGAGGGTATTGAGGAAGGTGGGCCACGCTGACGTTCAGAAGCTAATCAGCTCCGAGGTAATTGCCACCAAGGTCAGTGAGATAAAACCGCGAATACACCGAGCCGTCTTCCAATGCTCCTGCGATTATGAAACCGAGATCATGCAAAGGGACCACACCGAACTGGAGGAACCACTCCAATGCGCTGGGTGCGGGGAAAGGAAGGGTCGCGTTAGATTCACTCTGATGAAGGAGAAATGCTCCTTGGTGGACAACCAGAAAATAGAGATCCAGGAGATCCCTGAAAGAGTTCCCAGCGGAGCCCAGCCCAGTAGTGGAATGGTGATACTAGAAGGGGATCTGGTGAACCGGGTCCTTCCCGGAACACGGATCATCGCGAACATGATCCCTCAAATGCACTCAGAGAGAAAGGGGGCGAGGAAAACCCCCCTGTTCGAGATATTCTACAACATGGTCAGCATGGAAACCGAGACCGAGGCCTTCTCTGAGATCAAAATCGATCAAGATGATATTGAGAAGATCCAGAAACTCGTCGAGGATCACCCTGGGCACGAGCTCCTCAAACTTGTCACTTCGTCGATAGCCCCTTCCATCTTCGCGACCCCTGGGCTCTATCAAGTCAAGAGATCCTTGGCCTTGCAGTTATTCGGTGGGGTATCGAGGGTCTCCACGGATGGAACCCGCACAAGGGGGGATATTCACATCCTGCTTATGGGGGATCCGGGAGTAGCGAAATCGCAGCTTCTAACGTACATGTCAAATCTATCACCAAGGGGTAAGTTCGCCTCCGGCGGGGCAGTTACGGCTGCAGGTCTGACGGCAGCTGCCATCAAGGACGCATTTTCCGATGGCCGATTTGCACTTGAGGCAGGAGTTCTACCACTCTCTGACAGAGGGCTCGCGGCGATTGATGAGTTTGACAAGATCGGAGAAAACGAGAGGAGCGCTATACATCCTGCGATGGAACAACAGAAGGTTCGTGTCGCGAAAGGAGGCATAACAGCCACACTGAATTCTAGGTGCTCCGTGTTGGCGGCGGCGAATCCAAAGAAAGGTCGATTCACCTACAGAGCCGGTAATGCCAGCATAATGCAGTCTTTCGCTGAGACTGGTTTGCAACCAGCATTGGCCTCGAGGTTTGACCTAATTTGGCTCTTGAGTGACATACCCGAAAGGGGCTTGGACGAAAAAATTGCAACTCACATGATCAGAAACAGGGCCTCGGGCCTGAGTGAGCTGCAGATCGAGGACCAGATGGGAAGCCTAGTCAATATTGAGCCAGAGGAAGACACGGAGACCGGACTCGATGAGAACAACAATCTAACGATAGGATTCCTCAGGAAATACATCGCCTATGCGAAGACCAACATCCATCCGACGATAGATGAAGAGGCCCAGTCTGAGATTGTGAAGTATTACATCCAGACACGTCAGAACTACCAAAAGGGCCTGATTAACTCCCAGAAGAGTGACTATTCCCTCTCCCCTAGGAGCGAGGAGGAGCAGACAGAGGTCTCGGTAACTGCTCGGGCCCTCGAGGCGCTCATGCGATTGACAGAGGCACACGCTAGGTTGCACCTCAGGGATGTGGCCACCAAGAAAGACGCCGAAATGGCGATTAGCATATTCAAGCACTGGAGGGAGGAGGCGAACATTCGTGACGAGGCGGAACTCCAGACAGGGATGAGCATCAATAGGCAGAATACCGTTGTTCAGGATATTATGAAGCAGATAGCTGATGAGAATATGGGCTCGATGCCAATGAGCAAGATACTGGACCGGGGGATCCTGCGGGGCATTGACGACACCATCGTTAGGTCTGTGGTCCAGAAACTGTCTCGCAGTGGAGTGATCTACGAATCGAAAACCGGAACCTACGAATTCGTCAATTAAGCAAACCTATGAGCAATCATCTACTGGGACACATATGCCTCCCGTTCAGCCACCCGGGGATGTTGGCGACCCGGATGGACTGTCGCCTGAATCACTGGGCTTCATGTGCGGAATCGAGATACACCAGCAACTATCATCGGGGAAGTTGCATTCTCGACAGGACGGGATCCTGTACGAGGTCAACCTAAACGACATACCAGGTACTTGGATGAGAGTGAGAAGAAAACTTCGAGCTGCGCGAGGGGAGGGTGGCGAGATCGACGTAGCCGCAGCGTTTGAGCAGAAGAGAAACAGGTCATTCACATACATACAAACACCAAACTCAGGCCTGATCGAGTTGGACGAGGCACCACCTCTGCCACTTGATCCTGTGGCACTAGCGACTACCCTGCAGATCTCTGCCATGCTCGACGCGACGCCTGCACCTCATCTCCAAGTGATGAGGAAAACGGTCGTTGACGGCTCGAACACAAGCGGGTTCCAGCGGACAACACTGGTCGCAACTGATGGGAAATTCGAGGTGGAGGGCATAGAGGTCGGAATATCGGTGATCTGCCTCGAGGAGGACTCCGCTAGGAAGCTAGGGGAGGAGACAAACTCGGATGGACAAGAGGTTACATACTCCTTGGATAGACTGGGAATCCCACTCGTGGAGATAGCCACGGATCCTGACATAGCCTCCCCTGAGCACGCCGAGGCAGTCTCGAGGTACCTGGGTGGCCGCCTTCGTGACACTCGCCGGGTTCGAAGGGGCCTGGGAAGCATCCGACAGGACCTCAACGTCAGCATCGCATGTGGTGACAGGGTCGAGATCAAGGGATGCCAGGACTTGGCTTGGATCCCCAGGATCATCAGAATTGAGATGGCGAGGCAACTGTACTTCTTCCGCCTGTCGAATAAACTCAGGTCTGCGCAGGGGTACCCCTTGCTGCCTGATGACAGGAGGTTGGATGACGAGGAAACGGAGGCCGAGATCAGGTCCAGCGTTGAACAGATCCTAGCTGGGGGGATAACTGACATCAAGGAGGAACTCGAAGGGATAGACTCGAAGATGATCGCCTCCGCTCTTGAATCTGGCCAGGGGGTGTTCGCCATGCCCCTTGAAGGCCTCGCTGGCCACCTGGGCTCGAAGAAAACAGGGCCAGGGGGCGTCCAACTACCACGTCTGGGGAGAGAACTCTCAGGAGCGGCCAAGAGGGCGGGTGTGAAGGGGATCATACACTCTGACGAGCTACCTGGGTATGGAATCTCACAAAGCCACGTGGACTCAATCAGATTGAGACTGGGGACGGGGGAAGACGATGCGTTTGCTATCTGCATCGCACCAGAATGGCAGGCGCGCCTTTCACTGGGTTCTGTCCTAGCAAGGGCCAGGATGGCCTACCACAGGATACCGAAGGAAGTCAGGAATGTCGTATTGAGAAAAGGACAGCCCGAGGATGGCACAACCATGGCGCTCCGACCACTCCCTGGAGGAGCTAGGATGTATCCAGAGACGGACATCCCAGTGTTGGAACTTGATGGCGATTTATGGCTGGAAGCCAAAGACGCAATCCCGATGGACGCATCAAAGCGATTGGACCGATTGATCTCAACGGGCCTTTCCTCATCCCAGTCCGAAGCGATCCTCGGGGTGCAGTTGGATGACATCCTATTCGATTGCGCTCGTGGGGCGTTCCATGACTTACCCCCCCAGAAACCACAGTCGATAGCAACTGCCCTACTTGACCAGACCATAGGCGAGGCCTCGGAGAAAGCCGGAATACTTCCAGAGGAATTCCCAATCCTATCACTAGTTGACGCCATTCATGCGCGTGACCAAGAAGTGATTACCAGGGACGGAGTCGCATCGATCGCGTCGTTGCATGCAAAAAACCTCGACATACAACAACTCTCCCTCGACCAAAGGATCGATTGGATCCACCTCCAGGCTGAGGCGATGGGCTTCATACCAGCAAATGAGTCCGATGTGTCATCAGCAATTGACGAAATAATCCTTGAGAATATATCCCTGATCAACGCACGAGGGGAGGGCTCAATCGGCCCCCTTATGGGCAAGGTAATGGGAAAGCTAGGAGGAGCGGCTGATGGGAAGGTCGTGAGCAGGGTCTTGAGAGAAAAAATCACATCAGTACTCCAGAGGGAATAAATCGAAACCCACTCAACTAAGTTATTAGACTCGACCATCATGGAGTAAATTCCATGTCCATTCCCATCAGACAACTCCTAGCCATCTCCATGCTGGTAATCTCGAGTGCGTTAGCTGGTTGCACTCAAGATGTAGAGCCGTTGACAGAAGATGAGGTAGGAGAACTCAGTGTCGTAGTCACCTTGGATTTCCTAGCCGAGGGGAACCAAACCACAAATCTGGCAGATCGACTTTCAAACGGAAGTATCACCTTCGATCCAATCCTCGTGGCTGAAAACATCACAGCCTACAGGGTCATGGAGGCCCTCCAACTAAGGGAGAACTTTACCATAGACGTGACATACTACGTCGGTATGGGCGCTTTCATACACACAATAGATGGCGTGTCGGGAGCCGATGATTGGTCAACTTACTGGGGGCTCTATCAGGACGGCGATATGGCCGAAGTCGGGGCCTCGGGACTCCATGTGACCTCAGATACCCACTTGAGTTGGATACTCACGCCCGCATGAACGGAATCCCAAGAAGGACTATGAAGTGAGCATTAGGTGGAAAGATTATGTACGATTTTCACGACTACTTCCTTACCCCTCAACAGGATATGGTTGTGAACCTCGTACTCTTTGCCATACTCATCATCGCGGTCATGAAGGGGACGGGAAAAATCTCAGGTGCGGGCCCAGTCGTAACCCTGCTGCTCATCGCCTCATTCTGTGTAGTGGGAAGAGTACTACTCCAACCCATCCCTAACGTACAACCGGTGACGGTCACACTGATACTCGTCGGAATCTACTATGGGTCTCCATGGGCCATCGCTCTCTCCGGTTGCATCGCCATGTCCTCTAACCTTCTGTTCCTTGGACATGGACCATGGACCGTCTTCCAAATCGTAGGATGGAGCCTTGTTGGAATCACCGGTTCGGCACTATCCCACAAGATACTGATTGACGGAAGGATAGCGATTGGCAGGCTCATGACACTGTCAGTAATTTCCGCCTTCGCCTTTGACTGGATTGTCTCCTTAAGCATCCTCCTCAACCACGACTACCCTACCTTCCTCGCATACCTGTCCAATGGCTTCCTCTTTGACGTGTACCATGCCATTGGAAATGTCGCCTTCGTAATCCTGCTCTCAGCGCCCATGGGGGACCTCATGACCAGGAAAGGTGCAATCAAACAGAACCGTGCGGTGATCTCAGTTGCCACCAGCTGATGAAATAACCATGGTTATCGTGACCCGCGCTGATCTCAAACTGTCAACCGGGAAATTAGCCGCACAATGCGGCCATGCTGTAATGGAATGCACGTTGAAGGCTAAGAAAGAGACTCCCCGATCGCTTGAAAGATACCGTCGAGAGGGAGCTAGAAAAATTGTCCTCGCTGTTAAAGATCAGAGGGAGATCGAGATGCTCCACAACCAGATCAAGGGTTACGGACTAATTTGCCACTTGGTGAGAGACGCCGGACACACAGAAGTCCCATCGGGAACGGTGACGGTCTTGGGAATAGGACCGGCCCCCAGAAAAGAGATAGACAAATTTACCTCGGATCTACAATTGCTCTAAGGCAATCGTAATCGGAACAATAATGTCCATGGAACATCGGTATAAGCACGATGGTACAGCAACTTCAGGTAGGACCTCAACAGAGGGACATCCTCCTGCGGGAATGCCCGGGCATGGGCGACCTAGTCTCATGGCTAGACACTATCGACAGGAGGCCAGGCTTGAATGAGTTGGAGGTGAGGTTGAAGTCGAGTGAATTCAACCTCGAGGCTTTGAGGAAGTGCATTAGAACTACTGATGATGGCTACCAGAGAAACGTGATAAAGAGGACCGATCATTACGAGTTGGTCGCAATTTGCTGGAAACCAGGTCAAATTACCCCTATTCACGATCACAGAGGAAGTGACTGCGCCTTCATCATCCTGGAAGGAATCTCGACGGAGAAGACATTCGAAGTCAATGATTCAGGGTCAGCGGTACACATGTCCACTAGGCTTTACAAGCCCGGAGAGGTTTGTGCTGCAGATGAGCCTGACATTCACCAAGTTGTAAACGAACACGACCTGGAGCTCGTCAATCTCCACATATACACACCTCCATTGAGTGAGTTCAAGATCTACGAAATGGCGGATTAGCACATCTCGGCCTTGTATTCCTCTAGCACTTGCCTGAAGAGCTCGATATCAGACTCAAAGCTCTCTGGGAGGAGGGGGCCAAATGAGAATCTGAAAAATCGATCGTAGGGAGTAACATAGCTCGGATCCTTTGAGTGCGGCCTATCCATGTCGCAATCGGAGGCGCAAAGTATTGCAGCGCCATGCTTGAACAAGCGCTCATTCAACCCCTGGCTGTCTAGCCCCTCTGGCAACTCCAGCCAGTGATAGAATCCGCCTTCACCTGTGTACACTCCCAAACCCATTTCCTCAAATGCTCGGCCGTAGCGATCTCGCTGCCAGTTGTAGTGACCCTCCACAGCTTTTCGAGCACGCTTGACACGACTCGGTTCAAGCAATTCGATCGCATAGTGCTGGGAGGGATGACTGACTCCGCCCATGCCGAAGCTGGAATAATTCGCCATGGTCTCGATGTTTCTCTTGCTGGCGATGACCCACCCTATTCGAATACCAGGTGATTGTAATCCCTTCGTACAGGCCCCTGCAAGAAAGATATTGCTGTTATCCAAGTCATTGATGAACTCAATGCCGCTAACTGAGGGGCTATGGAACATCTCGTAAGCCTCATCGAGGAGAAGCCCGTTCCCCCCCATTTCGGCTATTTCGATCAACTCCTTGAGCTCTTGACCGTGCCTCGTCTGTCCAGATGGATTCTGCGGGTTCGATATCACAGGCATGATTGGTGTTTGGTCATCCAGGTTCGACCTATCGAAATATTCTGAATTCTTAGGTCTGAATCCGTTCTCTTTCGTGTACGGGACCGTCTCATATGCAGTTTCGGTCTGTGTCAGTATGTCGAGGTACGCTGGCCATTCTATGCTTCCTATCCTCACTCGTACATTCTTTTTCAAGAAGGCCATGATCGTGTAGATTCCCGGCCTCCCCCCGGCGAAGACCATCACATTCTCGGGAGTGATGCTTGAGCCGTATCTCGAATTGTAGTAGTCGACTATCGACGAACGCAACATAGGATGCCCCCATGCCTTTGGATAGAACCTATCCTCCCATGTGACTTTCACTTCAGCTGGGAGAGGGGGCCCGTCGAACTTCTCCAATCTCCTGGTCAGTGGGAACCCCTGAGACCATGGATGGGTTCCCTCGGTGCCCATAAAGCTCCCAAATGCATCCCTGAACGCATACAGCGTTTCGTAGATGCCCATTGGCGGACAGTTGTCAGAAAGGAAGGACTCCCTTACCCTCGTCGGGCTAGACGTGCTCATGCCACGCCCAAGGGCATCACGTAAATCATGATGCCCATACAGAACCTAGACGATGTTGGTCAGGTTTCCAACTAGGTTCCTCCAATTTGTCATCTAGCCACGCTACAACTAACAGGGGAATATCCTATTTGCACACCTCTACTCGTAAATATGTGCAATACATTGACAGTGACAGGGTCGATCTACGGAGTGACACCATCACCCAACCCACTCCGGGCATGAGAGAGGCCATGTCGGAGGCCATAGTGGGTGACGACGTTCTTGGAGACGACCCCACTGTGATTGAGCTACAAAATAGACTAGCTTCGATGTTCAACAAGGAAGCAGCACTATTCGTCCCTTCAGGCACGATGTCAAATGCAATCGCTATCAAAGCTCAGACAAGCCCAGGAGACGAGATCATTACGGAGAGAAATAGCCACATCTATGTCTATGAGGGAGGAGGTTATGCAGCACTTTCTGGCTGCTCCATAGCTCTTGTTCCAAGCCAAAATGGAATAATGAATCCAGTTGAAGTAGAGAAGTCAATCAGGAAAAGAGAAGGTAGCCTCGGGCACTATCCCAATGGGACCTTGGTCTGCGTTGAGAACACTTCCAACAGAGGGGGTGGGACATTCTACCCGCAGGGAAACCTCGACTCTATCTGCGAGGTGGCCAAAAACAGTGATTGCTCCTCCCACCTAGATGGCGCACGCATCTTCAATGCAGCCGTCGCATCGGGTACGCATTTGGATCGAATGGTTCGAGATTTTGACTCTGTATCCGTTTGCCTATCAAAGGGCCTCGGGGCTCCTGTGGGTTCCGTTCTGTTGTCATCCAGCGAAAGGATAGGTGCCGCCCATCGATGGAGGAAGATGTTCGGAGGAGGAATGCGTCAGGCAGGAATCATCGCCGCAGCCGGGATATACGCAATTGAAAATCACATGGACAGGCTAGTTGAAGACCATAATCACGCCAAAGCGCTGGCAGAGTCGATCGGCAGAATGCCAAACTTCAACGTCGATATGGATTCCGTTTCGACGAACATGGTCTACGTTCAAAGCGATGAAATCACGTCCAATGATCTCCTTGAAGGCCTATCGGAGAGGGGAATTGACGTCCTCACAATTGACGAGTCCACCATCAGATTGGTCACGCACCTACACATAACCCAAGGTGATGTGAACAGAGTGATCGCCTGCTTCGAATCGTTATCCTGAATCCGAACCATTCTTATTTTTGGCACACTTACAGACATCCATGGAAATCAGGGCCATCGTGCCAGTCTTCCTATTCTCTTTGCTGGCAATAGCGGTCGCTGCCAATGCGTCAACTGCTGGTCCAGAGAATTCGTGGGTAGATGCAACTGATGACATCATTGGCGGCTCCTCCACGCTCGCCTCATTCGCTGCTAACCAAACAGTCTCATCATCAACTACTCAGGATGACGCCCAGACAATAATCGAGGTATACACAGCAACATGGTGCGAAACCTGCGTGCCAGCCGAGGAGGCATTAGATGCAACGATTGAAGGGAAAACCACACAATTGGTGAAGTACCACAGGCACTTGTTCGAGACGGAGGACCCATTCGGCAACAACAACACAGAAGGCCGGTGGTTGAGTAGATACGGCCCCTCAGCCGCCCAGGCCGGCTTCAGTGCGAGAACCCCTCCGACAGTGGTTTTTGGAGGTGAGAGAATGCACATAGGCTCTCATCCAGAACCTGGAACAACCCTCGAGGAAGAGTACTCAAGGAGTCTGGAAATTGAGAGTCGGCCTCCGATCTCCGGTCACTCGGAATTCACATTCACGTGGGAGGATGGAACTTTCGAATGGTCATGGGACTGGGAAGAGGATACTACTGCTTGCAGATCAACCTGTGACCAGGTAACCACTGATTTGTTCCTTATGGTCATCGAGGACACGGCTTTTTTTCCAGAGGGATCCAATGGACAAGAGATCTACCATCGAATTCTCAGGGACGTGATACCAATGGAAAACAACTCCATCGAGTATTCTCTTCCTGAGGCCTGGGACGGCGATGACCTCTCGATCTTGGTGGTGCTGGATTGGCGGGAGATGCCACCCAGTACGACCTTCTTTCAGAGCCTACCATCTGTTGGGCTGGAATTTGTCGTAGCTATCTTAGCCCTCACAGCCATGTTTAATTCCAAGAGACTGGAAAAGAACGCCGGGTTCAATAACCTTCGATAATTTTCAACACCTTACCATGTCGAGGCAGTCGAGGTTGACGGTCGAGGAGGTTCCCCCAGGCCCATTACCCAAATGGGCCCTAGAACATGCAGTAAATCAAGCCAGACAGAGCATTTCCAAGAACGAAAATAGCAGCTCAATCCTGTACTTGCACCCAAATCAGGCTTCCAGGATCGAGGCTCTAGACGAAATAGGCAAGACAGTCCCAGTCTTCGACAGATCCTCTCACCACACAATCCAATCACTAGCCAGAGTAATCGGGCAGGACCTGAGGATGAAAAGGGCCGTTGAGGTTGACCCTGTACTGAACGAGTTCATCCACATATTAGCAACCCACGCTGCTGAAAATTTCAGATTCCCAGTTATACACCCAGATGAAAGGCGGAAATGGCACAGGGGCAAGACAGAGGCGATCAGGGCCCTTCACAACGCTTTGATCTCCGAGGATTCACTACAAGCCTGGGAAGGAGCACAAGAGGCACTAGAATTCAGCAAGATACTCAATCAGGCCTCACATACACTAGGCGGCATCCATCCCGACCTGTTTATCCTGGAGGTGACGAGGGAGTTGGAGAAAGAAGCCCAAAGCACACCTTTCACACTACAGGGAGTAGATGGAATACTGATGCTAGATCAGGACCCATCCCTACCGAAAATGGATTTGAGATTCACTAAGAGCCTACTCCGATATCTACCAATTCACCAACTATGCCACACGGGTAGCTACAGACTGGGTCACCATGGGCTTCAGATCGAGGATATATTCCCCGCGGAAAACGAAGAAGACCTTCCTGATTGGGTACCGCGCCACACTCTATCCTGGGAAAATCCGACATGCAATGTCCACGCAACTCCAGTACGCCTCGAAAGTCAGACCATCCCTATGGCCTCTGAGCTGATATCCAAAATCCGAGCAACCAATAACACAGCCTCTGTGATTATAGTGGACCCATCTTGGAGGAAGAGGGAGAGGGCGTGGAACAGATGCATCTCATCGATTCGATCCATGATCAATCCAAATTTGGAATCGGATCGGAGGAATCCAACCCTGTGTTCACTAATTTCAGACCTTACAATCGCCAGTGGTAATCACGGCTTTTCGATGGAAAAGATCCGAAGCCTTGGGAAAAGGGGACTCGTCAACGAAATGCACGAGCTTCCTGTTCACCCCCAGAGCTCGGAGATCCGCCCGATATTCCATTCCGACGTCATCGAAATGGTGGCCATGAACAACCATATAGTCGGTGGACAAGGGACTCTGATTGAATGGCTGAAGTCCTTGTCTTCGAAGCCCAAGGATGAGAGGGACTCGCTCAGAAGAGAGGAAACTCAGTGGTGGATGCTGATCGCAGCGGGCAATCTCTCACCACTCCTATCGGAACAGGACAGGGAGTGCCTAGGAGAACCTGCACTGAGGAAGGGATGTGTGAGTGGAGCGGAACTCCCATTGTCAAACCACACAAGCAAAGCGGATGCCTGGTTGGACGCATACCTGCTGGCAGTAGAAAAAAGGGCCCTTTCACAGCATGATGGAACCATATCAGAGGACCAGTTGGATGCAATACAGTTCGTCAAAAAGAGAATGGGTAAATTCAACCAAATGGCCAGATTACTTGATTTCGATGTAAATACAACTGGGCCAAATTGGGTGGAGAGGACCAGGAGGATACTTTCAGGCTCCGATCAGAAGACCAGTGCCGTTAGAGACCCAAACATCCGGATAATGACCCCCCGGGAAGCGCTCGGATGCACGGCGGACCTGACTATACTCACACACCTGTCCACGGAGTGGTCGATGAAAGTGCAGAAAATCCCCTATCTCAGCGAGCAAGATAGGTTCAAGTTTGGCATTTCAAGTCCCGACAAGGAGATCAAGTCAGCCAGACATTCAATTCAACACCTTCTGCATAGTGCTCAGGAGGTTCACGTAATCCATGCAACAAACGATGACCTAGCGCCCCCGTCTTTCATTCTAGACGAATGGTTGGCACAGAGATCCAACGAAGGGTCCGATCAGCTGACGATAACCTTCGATCCCCAAGGCCCTAGAGAACAGTTGAACGGTGATGGAAAGAGAATACTCCTCGGCCAACCTGCAACAAAGAAACCACTCAGTTACCTCGGACCCCTGTCGAGGCTCGAACTAGACTTGGCTGATGACATGGCATCCAGATCCCCGACAATGCCCGGTCAGGATGGCTTCCTACCTGATCTTTCCATACTAAGAGCAACTACTCCACCGATTAAGCAAATATCCCATCCAACGTCGAAGGCGAAGAAAAAACCTCCAAGAGTGAATGCAAGATGGCCCGTGATCGGAGCAAGAAACAATGATTTCCTGAGTGCAAGCATAGATCCTAGGCCGATTCAAGCATGGAAAACCGACATCCCACAGCGAGAGTCAAGGCAAGGGCATACGAGCATCATTACGAATCGTAGAACCTGGTCCCCATACAGATTGAATAATTGGTTGGAGTGCCCAAGGAAAGGCTGGTTGACAGATAAGCAGAATCTCTCGGAGGACGAGCTCACTAGCCAGGACCTAGACTCCAGAACGTACGGGAACCTTCTCCACGGGCTACACCATGACATAATGCTCGAGGTCCTGGGCCTGAATCAAGGTGAGGAGTTCCAGATAGCTGATCTAGAAACTCAAGACAAATCTGTTGAATCAAGCAAATACGATCGACACGAGATCA
The DNA here is from genome assembly GCA_011523055.1 of Methanobacteriota archaeon. Lineage (GTDB taxonomy): Archaea > Thermoplasmatota > Poseidoniia > Poseidoniales > Thalassarchaeaceae > MGIIb-N1. The sequence continues at coordinate 24,230 of WTHQ01000012.1, read as the reverse complement.
TGATGATAGCTTTGACCTCACTCTCAAAAAGGGCTCCATGGCTATTGAGGTCAAACGCCACTTCGGTACAGAAACTCTGGATGTTGGCCGGCATGGACACTGAGGAGTGGGTGACCTGGCTTGCCAACCCTGAGCCAATGAGCCCCAGAGGTAGAGTTGGATCGATTATCGATATGGAGATGCGCACACTCGGACCAGCGCCGATAGCCGTGGAGTGGTCACTTTCGAAAAAGAAGGAGATAGTCATAGAAGTACCGAAACAACTCGTCGAAAAGAGGAGGAAAACCATACCATTCACGGCTACAGGAGTGATCGACAGGGTCGACCTAGTCCCTTTCGACCCCCAAGGAGAAAAATGGCATGATGAGGAAGGGTCACACGAAGTCGCACCCCTTAGGTTGCTAGGGTCCGGATGGAAACCAAGGCGGATGATCATAATCAGGGACCTGAAGTCGAAAGAGGATTTCACCAAGCCGATGGAGAGACATGAAAGAGCAATTTTTGGAGAATTACAGCTAGCGCTCTACTCCAGAGCCTGGGAGATTGCCCATCCAGGAGACTTGGTAATTGGCGCTGGGATTACCACCCTGGGATTTGACTCCAAGCATTACATCGAGCTCTCCGTCCACGCACCTGATTGGGTATTTGATGGGTCTTACGGCGAGGTCACCAGATTGACTCACAACATGTTTCGTTTTGCCGATGAGGGGCCAAATACAGAGTCGGACCCATTCAGGGCTTGGCTAACACACAGGATGGCTGTGGCCTCAAATGTGGCTCACAATGCAAATTCAGGCCTGTACAACCCAACTCCCGATGAGAGTGTATGCCGCTTCTGCAGCGCATCAAATATTTGTGATCAAAGCGCAAAAGGGGGATTCTCTGCATGATGCGACTCAACACCGGCCAGAGGTTAGCGCTGAATCTCGACTCACACATAGCAGTTGATGCGGGAGCTGGGACTGGGAAAACAAGGACAATAGTTGAGCGTGTCATCCAACATTACCTATCACGAAGACAGAGAGCTACGGAGATACTCCCCGTGCCAGAGAGGCCTCAGAGGATATCCCTGAGCAGAGTGAGGAACAACACGGACAAACTCACAGACCCAACAGATTGGAAGGGGCTGCTTCCTGGAGAAGTCGTACTCCTGACCTTCACAAATCTAGCAGCAGAGGAGATGAAGGGGCGATTGCGAGATAGGATAAAGAAACTCTCAACTGGTTCACTCGGATCAACCCCAGAGGCCGATCCAAGACTTCGTTCTGAAGCGGACAAGGAGCAGCTGATGATGCTACTGGAAGATGCCCCTATCGGTACCATAGACTCATTCTTCACCAGACTGATAAAACCACATCTCGCATCACTCGGGGAACTCATGGATGCTGAGATAGTGACGGATGCAGAAAGAGGGGCCTTGGAAAGGGAGACAATTGATGCCTTCTGGGCCCTCCCCTCTGATCCGAAACGTTTCACATATCTCGATTCCGAATTGCTGCAGACCGATCAATCTCGAAAAATATTGCAATCTCGTGACCGACTCGTCAAGACCTACTCTGGAAGGAGTAGGCTGAGCAAGGTCCTAAGAGGACTTATGTCGAACTCAATACTGGTAGAGGAGGCAACGAGAAACCTATCAGAGGGGGAGTCATTCTCTCCTTCTCTGTTAACCAAGGCCATGCTAAGTTGCATCTCCTTCAAACAACTTGACAAGGCGTTCTCCGAGCTTCAATCGGAGTCCAAGGTAGCTATTGATACAATCAAGAATTACATGCACGTTTTCACTGATTCTACTTGGAAGGAGGGAGACAGAGTCACTCTTTTGGACGCTCTTTCCACCGAAACACCACAGTCTCATGAAGAGAAGGTCCATTGGATCTCTAGGCTGATAGCTCTCTCTAGGAAGAATCCATTCGGCAACGTGAAAGAATTCCCGAGCAACAGCATTCCAAGGTCGGAGGCTTGGCCATCTGGCATCTTGACATACACGGCGATGGGGGCCAGCAAAGAAGCCAAGTCAGCGAAGAAACTGCTCAAGGAATCGATATCCAAAATCGGGGAAATTATCTCTAGCGAGGAAAATATCCAGATCATGGAGATTGCGAGGATACTGTTGCATCATGCCGATGTCCCCGGCTTGACTCATATCCCGTACCCCCCGCAAAACAGGGTCACTGGAGAATTGAAATCTCAATCTTACTCACTTGATATCCAAGCGGAATCGATGCACCTCCAAGATCTCAGCACATCGATGGTCGGACTACTCGAGATTTCCAGGAATTTGAAATTCAGAAGCAAACTCAGAGACTTCGACGACGTCTCCAGACTAGCGGGGGACCTACTCCTACTCAGATGCCCTCGGATTTGCAAAGTAAGCCATTTCTATCCCCGTGAAGTCATCGGTATACTCGAAACCGGGCCCTCAGAGCCTTGGCTCGATGACCATATCGAAAAAGCACTCTTTGAGTTGAAAAAATCCATTGAATCCACAGAGGAAGCCCACGATAAGCAGACGAAAGAAAAGGCATTCTTAGATCTGAGCAAACGCTGGGAAACCCTGAGGTCAATTCGTCGTAGGTATAGGGCCTTCATCATCGATGAGGCCCAAGACAACTCACCCCTTCAATGGAGGCTGCTGGCCAGGCTATGGGGCCCGCGAGAAGTGAAGACGGGAGAACCCCAAGTTCCCGAGACACCTTGGCAACCTACGATATGCTACGTTGGTGATGTAAAGCAGTCAATCTATGCGTTTAGACACGCTGAGGCATCAAGATTCCGAGAGTACACGAACCACCTGCGCTCAACAAATCGATGGGAGCTGGAAAATATTCCATTATTGTCCAACGAGCCCCCGTTGAGATCCCATGAGATGAGCAGGGACCCGCGACGTGACCACGACACCCCCTTTACCACCGCCAAGAACCTGAGAATTGCTTCAGGGAGGGACCTAGAGCCGTGGATCAGATTCGATCAAGTCGACAGCGTCAATGAGACTCTAGTCGAACAAGACATACTGGCTAGAAAGGAGGGCCTTATTCGATTGGATGTTAACTTCAGGACAAAATCGGGTCTATTGGAGGAGATGAACACATGGTGGAGGGAGATTTTCTCGGAAAAGCACAGGACGATTCCGAGGGGGGGCTGGTATGCTGACGCCCAGGACCTTAGGTCTCCAAGCAAGAGTGACCTCTCCTACGGAGATGTGGACTCCGGGGACCCCGTTCTGAGAACAATCAATCAACTGGATGGACCTGGACACCTGGAGTGGATATGCCCTGTCACGGACATCGACCTCTCAGACCCTCCGCATGACCTAGGCACTCCAATCGACCCGCTTGCGAACAACCTATCAGATAGAGTCGAAATTAATGCAAGATTGATCGCAATGAGGGTGAAATCCCTGATTGAAGGAAGACCAATCAAGATCAAAGGGGCAAATGGTGAGTGGAAGGTGATTGAATCTGCTCCAGTGGATCCTGGTGACATCATGATTTTGATGGCAACAAGAACAGGAATAAGGGACGCCTTGCTGAGGGAGCTGAGGCAAATCGGAGTACCTTCTCACGCAGACCTGGAGGGTGACTTGTTCGACCAGCCTGTCACCAAGGCACTAGAGGCATTGATCCAATTGTGCGCCCGTCCCACCTCCAGGCACCATCTTGCCTGGGTGGCTAGATCCCCATTGATCGGCCTGTCCGACAATCAATTGGACGAACTTCTCTCCTCAGCCAACCAGGAGATGAACATGATGCATGAACTCTCAGATTACCTCGGGGAGACCCCACTGGGAAATTTGGTGAGGAGATGGATGGAACTAGCAGGTTCAGACAGAATCATTCAGATGTTGGAAGAGACGCTAGACTACTCCGACCTATTGATCGCCCACTCGGACGACTCAGACAGGCAGAACGCCGAGCGAGCCGTCACCGTAATCGAGGAGATCCTAGACAGGGAGGAGGGATCAATCCTAGCCACTGCCGATACCCTGAGATCACTTCGTGAGGACGGCCAAGGTGGAGTCAGGAGCGTAACAAAGCCACCCTCCGACACAGTCAGGTTGATGTCCATTCACAAGTCAAAGGGCTTGGAGGCTAGAGTCGTAATCCTAGCAGACCTGTTCAGTGAGAGACAGGTCAGAAATAGCCACCAGTCCGTCAATCGATTCGGAGTATCCGCAGACATTTTTTCAGGGAATCCCAAGCCATGGGGCGGAAATCACGTACTGAGATCAGGGGTTTGGGAATATTCGAATTGGATCAACAAATCAAGGAGGGACGCTGAGAACAGGAGGCTGCTCTATGTCGCGGCCACTCGGGCCCAGGACAGCCTGATCATTGTCGGATCCCCTGATGGGCGAAACGCATCGAAGTGGGTAGACGGCCAGGGTGTGTCATTCATCCATGATGCGAGAGATCATCCCCCATTGGGCCATATGATCACGAATTCAATGAGGCATCGGGATTGGGCGAGCAGTGAATTCAACTCCCCATGGTTGACCCAGGACGATAGAAACAGCACAAAGAGGCCTAGCGGGAGGGGAGGGATAGTATTGGATCCATTCTCCCTGCATGGGAAGGAAGGTAGTAACAAGCGGGGGAACAAGACCAGGTTGGTCCTGATCCACAGCCAAGAGTGCCTGTCCCCAACCAGCCCTCACGCCACGCCCTATACTCTGATGAAGAACGCGATAGACTCCATATCATCATCACCTGATAGGACAGCCCCTGATTTTGATCCGATTCCATCCCCTCCAAGATACATAAAGATCGCACCATCCTCATTGCATTCTGAATCTGATCCCACTAAATCAGGGGGAATAATTAGAGAAAGTGAAAACCTAGCCGGAAGGCTGACGCCTACGGAACTTGGAAACGTGGTACACCGGGTCGTTGAGGTCGGAATCGGAAATTTCGGGACAGATCCAAACCCGCCACTCCCACCATCCTGGACGACAAAAAGACCGAATCGACTGAACGATGAGACCCTACTGAGATCCGTTTTGCGGGAGACCGGCGTCGGACCCTTGAGCGACTCAGTGATCGGTACAATCTCTAGAATAATTGGGAAGATCGACGAAGGCCATCTGGGCCGACTCACCAGTGGCAAGGTTGTATCCGGCCACACCCTCCAGGGCCTTCGCACTGAACTCCCATTCATGCTATCAAAAAGCGTAGAATTTGAACCCATAACCCATGGTCTATGGACTCCCGATGGCATGATGCCCACGAGCGTCGAAAACAAGGGGGTGGTCCAAATGGAGGGATTGATCGATATTGTGGCCTGCACAGAGGATGCAGACGGGAGGCCAACTATCAGGGCAATCGACATAAAGACTGATTCGACTATCGGAGGAAGGCTCGAGGAAGGATCGTATGACCACCATGACACGATCACAGAATTCGAGCGCGAATTATTGCATCGACATGGGATGCAACTCGCATTGTACCATAAAGCACTGGAGTCTATGAATGAGCAACTCCCAGAGGAGATGCGCAGGTTGGTACTACCACCAGCCATAGTCTGGGCAGGGAACGGCAGAATGGTCGAATACCCAGACGACCTCCTGAGGGACCTCAACTCGAAGTTAGAGTCCACTCTCTCCGAGATCGCAAGGAAGCACTTGCTCTCCTCCGCCTGAGAGCGCGCATCTTTGGGAATGCTCAATGTACTGGCTGATCGTGGGTACCACATGATGGACTACAAGACAATGCTGGAATGGTCGGACAACCAATGGGAATCGTCAATCTTACCTAGCTTGTCGGAATTTATCTCTATAGAGGCCTTGTCACCAAGCTTTGAGCCGAATTGGGAGGAAAAAGGGGAGCTCTCAGCCACATTAGACCTATTTCAGAAATGGGTGGAGGAACAAGGACTGGACGGACTCGCCGTCCATAGATTCAACTTGGAGGGGAGGTCACCTTTGCTGATAATCAAGATTGAGGGTTCGCTACCAGGTGAGGTACTCTTCTACTCCCATCTTGACAAACAACCATCGAAGCCGGATCTATGGTCAGACGGACTCAGTCCGCTCAATGGGACGAGGAACGGAGACTGGCTATACGGTCGAGGTGCAATAGACGACGGCTACGGCGGATACCTCTGTGTAAGCTCCATCAAGGCGCTCCAAGCCAATGGCATGGAACACCCTTCCGCGACATTCCTTATCGAGACCTGTGAGGAATCGGGGTCATACGATCTACCAGCCTATCTCGATCATTGCACGCCATACCTGGGCAATCCAGACCTGGTAGTGGTCATGGACAGCGGAGGTCCAGATTATGACCACATCTGGAAAACCGATGCATTGAGAGGACTCATCCACGGCACATTATCGGTCCGAGTCTCCACGGAAGGAGTCCACTCCGGAATGGCCGGCGGTGCGATCCCCTCAACCTTCAGAATCGCAAGAATCCTACTTGATAGAATCGAAGATTCCAGCACTGGGAGAATACTGATTCCATCATTTCATATCGATATCAATGATTCCCATCACAAGACTGCTCGTGAAATAGCAGACGTTATCGGGGACAACTTATGGAAATCTCTACCGGTTGTTGAATCACTTGAGCCTCAAAACAGGGACCCTGCTGAGATGCTGCTTGACGTCAACTGGAGACCTGCCCTCTCAGTGATCGGTGCCGAAGGCCTACCCCCTGCCGATTCAGCCGGAAATGTACTCAGGACCCACACCGATCTCGCTCTGAGTTTACGTATTCCCCCTGGAGTCGATTCGGAGAAAGCCGCGGCTGAGTTGAAGGAAGCTCTTGAGCGAGATCCCCCCTACGGGTCGCACGTGGAGTTCCGTGGACACCCCCCCGCAGATGGATTCATGGCACCACCTCTTCCACCGAAAGTAGCGAAGGAGCTAGAACAGGCATCCATCTCCTTGACCGGTGAGCCACCTCGCACGACATGGGTCGGAGGAACCATTCCTTTCATGGCTATGATGCAGTCAAAGTATCCTGATTCAGCATTCCTTTGCACTGGGGCGGCAGGACCTGGAAACAATGCTCATGGCCCAGATGAGAAACTCCACATCCCCACAGCTAAGCGGCTCACTGCGGTCATCGCCGCTGTTTCACGGACGGTCGGCGCCTGAGCCAAATCAACCAAAATGGATGACCAACTAGCATCAGGGTTCATATCATTCAGGACCTAGGGCCCCCCAATGACAGAGGAACGGGTGCAGCAGTTAGAAGAGAGACTCGCAGAAGAAACTCAACGACTCGAGAAGCTGTACGTCGCCTACAGAAGGATTGAGGAAGAGCTTCAAGAGAAAAATGCCATCATCGACGTCTTGGAGAAGGAAGCTATCGACAAGGAGATAGAGCGAGAGGGACTAGAATCCCTTTTGAGTGAAAAAGACTCTAGAATCCGCGGCTTGGAAATGGACCATGCGAAAGCAAGAAAGAGAATTCAGCACCTGGAACCAGATCTTGAGAAGATGGAGGAGATGTATGCTCGAGAGTCAGCTAGACTCGGTAGAGTGTTCGAGGTCGCTGAGGAACTAGATGAGTCGTTGAGGGTCTCCCAGGCTGAACTTAACGCGAGAGACAACTGGTATGAGGCCCACATGAGTCTCTTCGAACAGCTAAATCAGGCAATAAAGACCCGATTTGACATGATAGAGAGGGCAGTTGAAGCCGTAAAGGACCAACAGCAGAAGCAGGCGGAGTTCAAGAACCAGATGGAAAACGCACAAGAGGCAGTATCCAACGACAAAGTTGAGGATTTGGGCGATGGCCTAGAGAAGATGAAGGTGGCCGAGCTCCGGGCGATCTTAGTCGAGCAGGGCATGGACGCAAAAGGCAAGAAGGCCGAATTGATCGAACGAATTCGAAAGGCCTAGGCAGGCTTGCTGCCGTCAGCCTTTCTGATGCACTTTGCAGGAACACCCCCCCAAGTCTCCCCATCCGGGACTTCAGTCCACTTCGGTACGACCGCTCTCGAAGCAATGATTGCGTTTTCTCCAATTTTGGTGCCAGGCTGGATAACGGAACCGCCGCCAATCAGGGAGCCCTTGCCGATGGACACCGGCGCTAGAACCAATTCATTCATCTCTACGAGATGACCATTAATCGTGGCATCTCCCCCGACAACCACCCCATCCCCAAGGGTGATCATGGGAGCGTCGTTGATGCTCGCCGAGTTTATGATAACCCCTCGACCCATCTTTAGCCCCATCATCTTGTAGTAGAATGTAGAGAACATCGATGGGACTATCGTAGATAGGAACAACAGGGCAACACGGTGGAAAACCAAGGCAACTCCCCACCTTATTGTAACCATTGATCTCAGCGGAAACCTACCTTCGCGACCTCGCAAGGCGAACATGGCACCAAAAAGCCCCGTCACAAAAACAACACCGAGGCCACCAGCGATGTACCCCATTCCAAGACCTATACAATACCAGAGTGAGTGCAACAACCCATCATTCCCAGCCGAAATACTCCAGCTCTCTATGGCATTGAAAACCAAATAACCCGGTAGAATCCCAATCCCGATCAATGCACCGAAGAATGGTAAGATCAGCACAGTTAACATGCGTTGGACAGCTGAGAAACTCATAGAATTCTACCTCACTTCTTTTCAGTGGAATCCCAGGCATTTGAATCTACATGTGCCGCCGTGGCTTTCCCTTCTTCTAAATCGACGAATGTCAGTAGAGCAGTGCCGGCTAAAATTACTATCATTATGGTGAATACGGCCACTCTGGAGTTGAACGCGTTTGCAGTCAACCCGTAGATTATCGGTCCGATGAACGCCGCCGCTTTGCCGATGAAACCAAAGAAACCGAAGAATTCAGCTGCTTTGGTTTTCGGTGTCATCATGACCATCATACTTCGAGCCTGTGCACCGACTGTCCCCATCACCACTCCGACCATCGTTCCTAGAAGTATCCATTGAGAGTTTACTCCGAACCCTAGCGGCTCCCAGAGGTTTTCTCTAAGGGTCTCTGGCCACCAGCTAAGCTCACCATTTCCGATTTTTGTGGGATGATGGTCTCCAACTGAGGCCTCTCCATCTAGATCGCCTCCCTTGAATGAAAAGCTGAATCTATGATTCAACTCATTATTCATCGAGGATGCGAGGAGTGATGCCTCTCCGAGACCCAGCAGTCCGATTTCATCACCATCCTCGTCTTGTAAATAGCCCATGAACGCGTCTCTGAAAGCAGCATCACCTTCTCCTTCATCGCTCACCCAGGAATCGACACCACGGTCGTAGAGCGTGGATAATACATAGCCCCCTTCCACCTCACTCCAATCGTATTGGAAGTCATACCTCTCGTGGTCATTTTCTAATTCCAATGGAGCGAATCCAACCGCCAGTATCGCCACCACACAATAAACACCTAGGGCGGCGGTGAGTACTTGCTTGGTACCGAACCGCCTAGCGGCCCTACCACCAAGGATCGTCATCGGAATTGCTACTATGTTAACCATGAGTAGAAGTACGAAATTCATGGTTTGGGACAGTCTGAGGACAGACTCGCCATATGCTGAGGCAACTCCTCCGATGGTATTCACTCCATCGAAGAAGAGTAGGTATGAGACCAGGAATATGGAAAGAGACCTATATTTTTTGATTTCTCTGAACGAGCGAGCCACTTCGCTCAACCCTTCCATTATGGCCTCAAAGGCGCTGTCATATTCTCTCGGGTTTGGTAATTTAGGCTCTGGGGTCTTCAAAAACAACTGATAGCCCCAACCCAGCCACCACATGGCACTCGTGACGAATATGAAGGCAAGGACACTGGGCGTGAATCCAAAACTGAGACCCAATCCAAGGTGCACAATTAGTATCGTGGATCCACCCATGAACCCGTAAGCGTACCCCCAGCTTGAGACGTGATCAGTGTCTTCCTTTCGAGCAAGGTATGGCATGAAGGCATAGTAGATCACATTCCCTCCAGCGAATCCGATATTACCTATCACTAGACACACAGCCAAGAACATGTAGTCAGTCCCCTCACCAAGGAAGGGAGCAGCTCCCATTAGAGCAGTGAAAATCACTCCGACTATCGTGTAAGCCCATAGGATCTTCTTCTTGATTTCTATCCTATCGGCGATGGCACCCAGTACCGGACTCACTAATGCGACGAACAGACTGGACATCCCAAGGACCAAGGCATAGAATGAGTCTCCTGTCTGGGTCCCAGTGGCTGTATTGTACATGCTTGCGGTCAACGCAGGTACGACGACCGTCAGGACAGTTAACGCAAATGCTTGATTCGCCCAATCATACCAATACCATGCTTGCAGGGCCCTCTTTTCAGCCTCATCCGAAGCCACAATCGTTGATGAAGATAGGATTCCCATGCGTCTCCAAATAAGCCTAGCCACTTCAAAGATACTACTAATCATCATCTGGTTTGAATTGCTAACATCTCTCACTCATATTCAATAAAAGGGTACTAGACCCAACCACATGGGAGCGCCGCTTCTCAAGAGAACCTCTCCTCCAAGGAGGTTGCATGAGTTGGTTAAGGCCCCGGAAAACCTACCGTCATCTGTAGAAAGGAGGGAGTCCTGGGATGCCTCGAAACCCGCAACCGTCTATCTTACCCCCGAGGTGTTACCGAATGGATCACCATGCACAGCAGCAACAGTGATCCTCAGAACGAGGGGATGCACTTGGTGGTGGAAATCGGGCTGTACATTTTGCGGTTACTTCAATGACGTCAGGGACGACGTGACAATAGATAACCTCCAGTCTCAATGGATTGAGGCAAAGAAAATCACAAACGACTTCGAGGGGTGCAAGATGGTGAAAGTCTACACCTCCGGAACCTTCTTCGAAGACGAGGAAAATCCCACACAATGGCAAGAGACAGTACTTAGGGAGACTCGCGAAATGGGCCTCCACCTTGTCGTAGAGGCCCAAGCACACCTCTGTAGAGAAGACAAACTGTCTTGGGTGTCCTCCATTCACCCAGGCTGCACCGTGGCCATTGGTCTCGAGGCATATGACGATGCGGTGTTGAGATTCCATGTCAACAAGGGATTTAACCTGAAGGTCTGGCATGGTGCAGTTGAAAGACTCAGGAAACACAATCTTCGTGTAAAGACCTACTTACTTTTCAAACCACCATTCATGTCCGAAGGAGATGCACTAACCCACTCGGTGAATTGGGTTAAACAGGTCGCTCGCTTCAGTGACGAAGTCTCGATTAATCCGATGAACATTCAGAAGAAAACGATTGTGGACAGGCTCCACAGGAACAGAGAATACAGGCCACCTTGGCTTTGGTCGTTAGTAAAGATGATCCAAGAAAGCCACCATGATATTACAGAGTCTGGCTGCAGAGTCATCGTTCACCCCACAGCAGGAGGAAAGGTAAGAGGCGCTCACAATTGTGGAAAATGCGACAAGGAAGTGGTAGCTGCGATAGAGAGGTACTCGGTTTCCAAGGAATTAGATGAATTCTCGTCCCTGCGCTGCGATTGCAAATCTGTTTGGTCGGATGAGATTAGTAGCGATATCTCGTCACCTGTACAGTTTGGGACAGGTATGACGAGACGCGGGAACGTCCTGAGGTCCTTGCACGCTCCTTGAATCTCGTCCATTCCGCCTAAGGCTTAAGGACACAATGAAACTGGTTGAAGCGTCCGTAAGGGCGGGTCCGTGTATATATGGCTAATTCCGATCAAAGTATCGATGTCTTCATGCAGGCAAACGCTGAGCCAAGGTCCTCATGGCTCCTCTTGGTTCTGGGCGTAATCATCGCTCTACTGTCCTTGACTATTCACTCCATTGCCTTTCCCGGACAAGATTTGCCTGTGATTTCAGACCTTGAGACCTTTGGGTCATTGCAGGGGCAAGTTTGGATTTTCATTCTAGGGATGCTGGTCGGTACCATGATGATCCTCGCGACGTTGTTGACAGAAGTAACGAGGGAGTGAGAGAATGTTCAATGATATTCAAACCCTCTTAATCTTCTGGGCCATGCTGTTTGGGTTTTTTGTTATCTCCAGCCGAGGACTGGGTGTCGTCGGTGACGTTCTGAGGCCAACTGGACTATTCCTACTCGAGAAAGCCCTAGGGCCTGCGATTGATTTCGCTGAGGGGAAGCCTGGCTCTGCCTCCCGAACATGGATCATCATAGGGTCGCTATGGCTGTTCCTGTCTGTCTGCTTCACGTTCCTCGGGGTCTGGGTAGGACACGACCCGTATGCACTGATCTCGTTGTCAGGTTGGGGATACACCCCATCTTCAGACACATTGATCTCCGCGGGGACTGTGGCAGGATTGTATGGCTTCATCGGAATGGTGGTCATTGGCGCATCATTCCACGTCCTCCCTTTACTTTGTGGCACACCTGGGGGACTACCTAGCGAAAGGAATGGTACGTTGGTTGCGACCCCATGGACCGCCGGAGTACTCCTACTGTTCATCGCTGCCCACAACCCCGATCCATTCGGAATCGATCTGACAGCAGTTGGGATGGCCGTAATGGCTCTAGGGTACGCTGCGGTCTTGGTCAACATTCTGTTGACACTCGCCAATAGGACTCAGAGTCCGAGGGAGCCGGGTTGGTTGTTATCTCTCGCATTCATAGGCGGCCCTGTAGCTCTAATCGCTTCCCTGATAGCAAATGATGCTTCATCTTTGACTGATCCCTGGCTCGTCACCAAACTCTTTGGAGTTCCATTCTTCCTCTGGTCGATAGCAGCATTATCGTTGTACTCAGCGGCAATAGGATCAAATTCACCCCTATGGTCAAGAACCCTAAGCGGAACCGTACTCGCAGGATTGGTTCTAACCTCAACTGCCTACCAAAGCCTGGATGGGGGTTTGTTCTCTGGTCTGATCGCTCAGGGGTCAGTTTTGCCTGAAGTATCCGCGTCAGCTAAAATGTTCGGGACCTTTTTGATTGCACTGTCACTGGCACCTATGCTTGCGCTGTCCGCAAATGTCATCGGTACCATACGTGGTAGTGGCAGTTCGCCAGAGATAACCAACGGGATGGCGATCCTCGTCACCTCTTCCATTGCTTTGATTGTGGTTTGGTTGTTGAATTATGCGTTCAGGTCCCCATCTATCGCGGGTTTTCAGACGTACGAACCATTGCTGGAAACCATCGAGCTGATGACCCTCTGGTTGTTCTTCATACCAATGGCGATGGGCATACAACTTCACCTATATCCATCGATTACGAAGAGATCACTGCCATCCCCCGAAAGGACTAGGATTGGATACTGGATGTTCGTAACCGCGACCTCCGCAGGATTGATCTGCATGCTAATCGCAGAGTCAATCAATCTGTCAACATCCCAACTTGAAGTAGAACTGAACACTAACTTGCCAGATAGATTCGCTGTAATTGGGTCTGTCATGTTCTACGGCGCTGTAATTGCAGTTATACTACACACAGTCAACGTTCTCCGTGGGCTGTTCCACGGCAGAATACAGGTAGACACCTCAACATCAGATACCAGGAAGATAGAGACTTTCACAGTGGCTGAGCCCATTACAATCCGCTCAGTCCTCTCTGCTGGCGCGGATGTTGACACCATGCTGACCCCAGTCTCCGATACCGAAGTGCCAGGTGCTCCTACTGAGTTGTAAACATCGGTAGATTGTTGACAATCCAGCCCTAGCGATCGCCATGAGGGTCGGTCTGGTGGGCAAACCCAACGTTGGAAAATCAACAGCTTTCTCGTCATTGACAAGTACATTGGTAGAGATCGCCGATTACCCGTTCACCACCATTGAGCCCAACATTGGAATTGCATGGATACCGGTGCCAGAGCCATGCAGGTGCGCTGACGTTCCCACGAGGACTTTGAAAAATACTGACCCACAAGAGAACCATCAAGGTAGCTCGTGCAACCCTAGAACAGGATCCTGTGAAAACTTCAGACGTTTGGTCCCAATAACGCTGGTCGATGTAGCTGGCCTTGTTCCCGGGGCAAACGAGGGGAGGGGCAGGGGCAACCAGTTCCTCTCGGACTTATCTCGATGTGACGCTCTAATACAGGTCGTAGACGCGTCAGAGTCAACTGACTTGGAAGGCAATCACTCAGAATCTACGGGCTCGACCCCAATCGAGGAACACAATTTCCTCATTGAGGAAATTGATCTGTGGCTCACTGGAATACTAATCCAAGGCTGGTCAAGAGGGGCCCGGAGGGCTCAATCAGGGGGTGAGAGAGCCCTAGTAGACCTTGTGACAAGTCTCATCAGCGGCCTAGGTGGCACAGAAAGAGATGCAACAATCGGCCTACAGGCCGCTATGGAAGCAGAGCCAGGAGCACAACCCTGGGACTGGGGTAAGGGGACCTTGAGAAAGTTGGCCGCAGAAATACGAGCTTCCATGTTCCCCATCGCAGTTGCAATGAATAAGGCGGACAGGGTAGAACCGGCGACGATTAGAACCTTGATGGGACAATTCGAAAGGCTCGGGGTGCCATGTAAGCCCACATCGGCTGAGGCGGAGCTTACACTGAGCAAGGCAAGAAAAGCGGGATTGATCGAAAACTCAGTGGGCGATGGCCCAGCTAAATTTGACATAAATTCCCACAGCAACGCCTCTGACACGCAAATAAGCGTCTTGGAAAAGATAAGGGCGAGGATGTCTGGTGTGGATGGGGCCGGACTTGTCGACCTTTTGTCGGAGGTCGTCTTTTCCAGGTTGTCACAAATCGTAGTTTATCCCGTGGCGGATGAGGGTAGATGGACTGATGCTGAGAATAGGACTTTACCGGATGCTATCCTTCTTCCATCCGGATCGACCGCTAGAGACCTGGCCTTCGCTGTTCACTCAGATTTGGGCAACGGTTTCATTAGGGCAACCAACGCGATTTCGGGTAGATCAATACGAGGAGACTCAGAGTTATCTATGTCTGATGTGATAAGGATCTATGCTAAGTCCTAGCTCGACCATTGCTCACACTGGAGGGGTTGTTCGAATGATTGCAATAGACGCACTGTAATCAGCCGAAGAGGGAACCCAGACCTTCGAAGCCAGAGTCATCCTCCTCTTCCTCTTCAGCAGCTTCCTCAGCTGGGGCTGCTGCTTCAGAGGATCCACCAGCAGATCCCGCGGCGGGGGCCGCAGCAGCTACTGGTGCTGCAATTGCCGTGGACATCGCTTCCTCGATGTCAACCGACGCAAGTGAGGCCACAAGCCCCTTGACCCGCGCGGCGTCTACATCTACTCCTGCGGATTCTAGAACCGCAGTAATGCCCTTTTCGTCAATCGTCTTTCCTGCTGAGTGCAGTATCATTGCAGCGTATACATACTCCATTTCTTTCACCTTTTTTATCCGAAGAGATCGCCAAGTCCACCGAACCCAGCGTCCTCCTCTTCTTCCTCTTCCTCTTCGGACGTTGCATCCGAGCTACCATCGTCGGATGAGGAGTCCGACGAATTGCTACTCTCTGAGGAGATTGTGGCCCCAGCATTTAGCATGGCGACGATCTCCTCGTCAAGTGCAATGGAATCTAATTGGCCTGCAAGTCCCAATGCCTGGGACTTCGCCTTGGAGAGAATCAACGCAGAGGTCTCATCATTGACTATCGCAGAGTTGACTGCCACTGACATAGCCTCGCCCTTTGCCTTGGCAATGAGGGATGGAACCGTTTGTGGGGTGAAGTAGGTTATCTGGCAGGCGAGGTTGAAAGCACCGGAAACAGCGCTGATAACATCATTTCTAACATCATCCACGTTAATGTCTAGGTCATCTGCCATCAGGACGAGTCCATCTTCCATTGCCCCTGTGAGTATAATTCCAATTTCGATTGGATTTATGTCTAGCTTGGAGAGCATTATTCCAAGATCTGCGGAAATCGGCTGCCCCTTCTCAACAGCCGTTACCGTCTTTTGGATAGCAACTTTGCCCTTGTCGATCTTGGCTGGTATCCCAACAGCGTTGAACTCTCCGACAATCGGGCCAGGGCCAAACTGCGTGGGCCCCTTCTCTACGATGATGTCCATAGGAGCCAACTCCCCCTCCTTTGCCGCTCTACCTTGGCGAGTCTTAGATAACTCAGCACTGAGTTCGAAGGCGTTCATTGAATCTGTGTGTACTACGGCCGGTTGGGTGGAGGACTCAAAAAGCTGGTCAAGAGTTTCAGATTCCATTCCTGACGATTCCCAGGCCCTTCGGATCAGTGTCTTCTTGGCCATTGTGATCGTGAGCTTAGACCTCAGTGAGGCCCGCATGTCAAGCATGTTTTTGGCAGGTACACCATCGATGTCTACGATCCCGATTACTCCATCAGATCCTAGGATCTCAGCCAATTCGTCAACTCTAGTCCGCTTCCAGGGTGCGATTTTGGGGGTGATCATGAAACCACCTCCAACTTCACTGAGGGCCCCATGGAGGTCTTGATGTAGCATGATCGAATGTTCATTTGCCCCCGCTCAAGCTTGCCAATGACCCTATTCCATACCGCTAGCGCATTGCTGGTCAGCTCTTCGAGGGTTTGGTCCTTTGTGCCGAAGGCTGCGTGGAAGGTCATCCTATCTCTGGACCTGACTATCGTCGTGTCGCTCAGACCGGCGGCCATCATGCCCGGGTCAAGGTTTGGAGGCACGGGACGGGGCATTTTCCCTCTTGGTCCGAGTACTATTCCCAGGTACCGACCGACAGTCCCCATGTGAGGTATCTCTGACAGGAAGAAATCCATTTTGTTCGCTAATTTCCTTGCTTTCTGTCTGTTCCCACCGAGGTCTTCGATCGTGGTTGGATCGATTATCTCTAGACCAGCAGCTTCTGCCTTTGTTGCCATCTCCCCTCCAGCGAACATTGCGATCTTCACGGACCTACCACGCCCAGATGGCAATCGGACCTCCTCCTGTATTCTGTTCGCTGGGTTCTTTAGGTCAACATCCTTGATCGTGAAAGCTATCTCTAGACTCTCTGTGAACTTGCGCTCCTTCGATGAGGCAACTGCAGACTCTATCGCATTTCTAAGTAGTTCTTCCATCTTATTCCTCACCTCTGCGGTCCACGAGGCTCGCCTCTCCCGCAATTCGTGCGCTTCATTTATGCAAATTGATCGTCAAATCTCCCTTCCTTAGTTGCTTTGATGGCCTCTCTGGCATCAAGTCCTTCGACTTTAATCCTCATTGCGACGCATGTGCCCATTACTTCCCTGCACATCGCAGACATGTCCGATCCCGTCAGTTTTGATTTCTGCTTATTGACAACAGACTTGATCTGCTCTATCGTGATGTTTTCAGTGGCGCTTTCGACATCACCGTTGCACTTCTTCTGACCAAGTTCTTGCAGGATCAGATGAGGAGTTTCGTTGCGGGCTGACATCACCAAACACCTTGTCGCGGAACCGGCCGACCTGCTTTTCCCTTATGACTGTGATGCAAATGCCAATCGCCCAGTTACTCCACTCGCTGGGTCACTCTTACTTGGTCAGCCCTGACCGTCAGGGCCACTGGCACTAGCGCTTCATAGAGCTCAACAGTGACCTCTTCCTTAGATTCTGTGACCCTGACAACTCGTGCGGACTGGCCTCTGAAGGCCCCACCGGTAATCTCAACAATGCACCCCTCCTCTATTCCAGCAGTAGCGGCCTTGGGCTCGAGGTACGGCAGCACATCCTCTAGCGGAGACTCTCCGTCGAGTACCTTCCTGCAGTTCTTCATGGGAGTCGTGCTCATGCCTGTCCTGCCAATGACCTTCTCAACGTGGTGCTTTGCCGATGCCTCGACAAAGACATACCCCTTCATGTGCTGGGGCTGAAGAACACTGAAGATCTCGTCTTGGATGTCCTCCAGGGATCCGGTTCCTGATAGCCTAGCCCTTATCTCCTTGGCAACATTCTGCTCTTGTCCTATCGAGGTTTTGAGTATATAGAGAAAGGAAGCCACATCGCCGTATAACTCGCTAAGTCGTGGCATCGAGTATTCCTTCTCACTGATTCTACCCGGATCAATCCATTCACAGTTCTTGTAAATGGTATTTGGTGCGACATCGGTTTTCTCGCCCAAGAAGAGTAGCGGAGTCACCTCGACAAGCCGAGCTGGAGAGGTTGATGTCTTCCCAAACGCTATGCCACGTGCACCCCCCGATCTCACATATGTTAGGGATTCAGCATCAATGCCAGTGCATTCTGATACTCTTGCAGCGACTGCATCTATGTCTTCCGGGTCACCTGCGCCGTATATTCCATCCCATGCACCAGGGAGATCCCCAATTTCATCGGATCTCTGCATCAAGAGTACTTTATCTTCTGACCTAACGAAGGCAACAAATGCTTCTGACATGTGAATTCCACCTAATTCATGACCCAGTTAACCATCCAAAGAAGGACGGTAAAGCGTTGTCCATGAGCGCCAGAACGACGAATCCAATCGCTCCGAGAACGAACATCCCGATTCCACAGACGATCACAGTCTGCCTGAATTCCATCTTGGATGGCTTCTTCGCCATCTTCAAGATTCTAGCTGTAGATCCAGTCTGAAGCCTTCTAACGCGTCCCTCGATTTCATCCTGCCATGATTGAACACGAGCCTCTATTGGTCCTCTTTGACTGGTCTCGATGGCCATCGCTAACACCTCGGGTGAAGCCGCCGATCGTTGGAGTCCATTTAAGCACGCCGACTTTACCTTCACGGAACATTAACCAATGAACTGGATCGACCTCGCTCTGGCATCGGCCAGATCAGACCTTCTCCTTGATCCGTGGATCTGCTCGCTACGCACCCCAGTCAGGACCACAAGCACCCTCACATAGCCATCCTGTTCGGATGCCTCGGTAGTTGCGCCCCAGATGATTCTGGCGTGAGGATCTATCCTCTTGCCGATTATCTTCGCACACTCTTCGGCCTCTCCTAGGGTTAGGTCACTTCCACCCACGACGTTGATGAGTGCCCCCTTAGCGTCGCTTACATCTATCTCCAGAAGTGGAGACGAGAGGGCTTCCTCGGTTGCGACTCTAATTCGATCTCCGCCAGTAGCCTCCCCATGCCCAATCATTGCTACCCCGCCACCGTTCATCATGACTGAGCGTAGGTCCTCGAAGTCCAGGTTAACTATCCCTTCCTTTGCGATCATGTCCGAAACCCCCCTGATGCTCTGATGCAGAATCTCGTCTGCCACCCTGAATGCAGCATCAAGCGGTAGATCTCGCACCCCCTCAACAGACAACAACTTCTCGTTTGGGAGCACTATGACCGTGTCACATACCTCTGTAAGCCTCTCAAGGCCCCAATCTGCATTTTGCTTTCTTGTAGAGCCCTCTGAAGAGAATGGGTACGTCACGATCGCTATTGTCAATGCTCCGACGGATTTGCAAAGCCTCGCGAGCACGTGTGCGGATCCTGTGCCAGTCCCTCCACCTAGGCCTGCTGTGATGAATGCAAGGTCACAGCCCTCGACCTCTCTGGTTAGCATCGATTCCGACTCAAATGCGGCCTGCTCTCCTTTCTCGGGATCTCCCCCAGCCCCTCTTCCTCTCGCGGTCCTTCCAATCAGCATTTTTTCGTCGACATTGGCCCTCAGCAAGTGCTGAGCATCGGTGTTGATTGCCAAACCACGTACTTTCTCTCTGTCGAACAATCCTTCAGAACTCAGTCTAGCGATTGTGTTTGAACCGCACCCCCCACAACCGAATACGCTAATGTTTGGTTGAAGGGTTTCCAACAACTTCTCCAGGTCCTCGTCATTGGAACCTCTGTCTTGGGGAGCTCCAGCAGACGAGGGCTCTTGCTCAGATATTTTGTCGACGAGATGCCTCACGTTATTTGCTGCGTGTTGCGAGAAGCATAACGATTCCCCTCAATTCTCATTCCAATTAACATGTTACGCAATGGTACCGTCCCCAACCGAGTACCATGACTACTCAACACTTGTATAAATATCGAAGGGGCAGACAAACTTCCTGTGCCGAATAGTTTGAGAGGGTGGATTGGGGGTTCTGCAATCCTAGCATCGATGTGTTGCCTACCATCAGTGATATGGGTCCTTTTTGCCGGTAGCTCCGCAATTATTGCGGCCGACCAATTATCGAACAATCTGTACTACTCTTGGGTAAGATGGGCTCTCTATGGCGTCTCAGCTGCCATGCTCACGTGGGGCTTAGTTCTATTCTTCAGGTCAAAGGGGATCTGTACATTCGACGACGTAACGAGAGAGAGAAGGAGAGTGATCAACACGACGCTAGCTACGTTTACCATCACCATACTTTTCTATCTTGCATGGAACTACGTCGTACTTGAGATCGTGGGGATCGCAGTTGGCTTGCCATGGGAGGACTCAGCTTTCTGGAATTGATCCAATCAGCATCTTTCTCGCCGAATAGAATCTAGAGATAAACGTGTACAAACCTCCATATGCGGAAAACACAACAACGAGGCCAAAGCCATTCAGGCTGTCAAGCCCCAACATGGCATATCTGCCAAGATCTCCTGGCAGGGTTATTGAGAAGGACAAAACCCCGGCTGCATCAAGGCCTGCAAGAGACAATCCAATCAGAGTTAGAACCATTCTATCCGCCCTCGAGAACCCTCCATATATTCTACCAAGACCCACGGATTGAGCTTGGGTGCCCATGTAAGACCCCATGAGAGTGAGGAGTGCTGCCCCCAGTCCGAGAGACGCTCCGACACCGAAATCAACGTTGAAGCCGATGGCGATGATTATCCCAATGTCGACCACACGATCGATAGTATGATCCAGGAAGTCTCCATAGGGCCCTGCAGTACCCTGGTGTCGAGCGAGATCCCCGTCGAGTGCGTCCAGAACCCCCGCCAGTCCAATCATCAGTATCGAGCCGAGAATCAACACAGCACCTTGTTCATCCATTGTGGCCACTGAAATCATCCAAAACGAAACAAAGGAAATGATCAAACTCGACCATGTCAATAAATTGGGATCCATATCGCCTAGTACCATAATAAGGGGCCGAGTCATACTCGACCATTTTTCTCTAAGACGTTCGAACATCAGAGATCACCGAATTCCTCGGCCCAATCCAACACGGATGAAGATTCGGTACCTTTCGCCCCCCTCTCGATCGTTTTTATGATTCGATCGCTGATCTTCGACGCTATTTCGTCAGTGGTGTCAAACTCAATCCATGGTGTGCCACTGGAGTCCGATTCGTTCCAAGGGCCACCCATAAGCTCCCACTCCACGTTGTCAGTGATCTTCCAATCAGGATAGTTCCTCTTGGATAAACGAGATCTGAGCGTCTTGGGCTCACATCTAAGCACTATAACCATGTCACAAGGGAGGTAGTGGGATAGGTGCCCCTCGATTATGGTGATTTTCTCAGGAGGCCCATTCCATTCATGAGCCAATGCCGATGACAAGGCTTCAATGTCTACCTCCCTGGCTTCGAACTCAGCACTAGTAGGCCCTAGGAAGCCCCTTTCTTCTGCCAGTTCCACGAGGTCGATGATGGTGAAATGCTCAGATAGAATGGAGGCAACGGTGGTCTTACCAACGCCGGGCGTCCCTGTAAGACCAATCCTCACAGTTACCCGGGCAGTCTGGCATCTTAAAAGGAAATGCAACAATTACTGCCTCACTAAGCGACCACTCCGAGTAGTTCTTTGGGGCACCAACCTCCATCTTCGTCGTTGGATTTTTGATGTCTGGCCGATCGAAGCATAACAGAGACAAACTGTTAGGTGGCTTTTGTGGAAGATGAATGGTGGAAGGGCACGGGTCAAACTGACCTAAATGAGAGCGTTCCCAAAAGCGTCAAAATACCCACAAGCACAAAAAATACCTTGGAGGGGGGCGTCAACCCAATATCCCAAACATTTTCCACAGATGTATGGGGTGATGTCGGGCGTGACCAATCTTCTGGACTAGCAAACATAGGGTGGTTCCTCGTTGGGATTATTGGTATGCCAGTAGTCCTATTCTCGATATCTTTAGCCCTTCCATCGCCCGATTACAACTGGTCCTCCTTTGACTCAGATACCTATGAGGACATAGGCGAAATCAGGATAGATGGCGAAGTCCTCAATTTGTACTCGCTCAATACACAGCCGGCCTTCGAGTATGCACATGATGATTATGACTATTGGCAAGTAAATGTTGACTCCCCTAACTGGTACGGGGAGATGTCTTCGGACGAACCCTCGTACTGTTGCCTTTTTGATGAAAATGAAGAGTATACTTGGTTTGAACCGGCCTTTGTTTACTTTTTCAGCGATGAGTTCGAAGGCACGACAGTCCTATGGTCCTTTGACCAAGACCGCATGCTAATAGCCACAGAGGCAGAGGTCGACTACCTATTCCTTTCCCATTATGGGGAGGATTACGGAAGCGAGATCCTCCCGATTTTGACCTGCCTGATGTGGCCTCTGGTGGCTGTCGGCGGAATTGTTTGGGGATTCATGACAAAACGTAGGGCATTCGCCTATGGCATAATCTCCTTCGTAGGGATAGCTATTGCAGGCGCTTTCCTCCTATTCATGCTGTTTGCCTCTATGTTTTGATCCTAATCAGGCTTTCAGAAAATCCACTATCTGGCGAATGACCCCCTCGTCTCTCAGAATCCGCCGATGACCTAGTCCTGAGGTTAGCACCAGCTCACTGCCATCGATGGCTTGGCTTAGTAGAACCGACTCATTCGCCTGCGCATCCATGTCATCATTGCAGTGGACTATCATGACCTTGGAGGCAAGCCCCTCTGAGACGTTGATTGGATCAAATGACCCTGGCCGTGCATCGAACCTCTCGCTGGCCCTATCTATCATGAGGCCTGCGTATTTCTCGCTTGGAAGCCCGAACATCTCGATGAAGTTCTGGAAAAGGGTCACAACCTCAATCGCTGGGATGCTGATTGTCACTATTTTTTCGAACTCCAATCCATGTCGGGGGCAGTTCAGAACCGCAATCCCTCCTATCGAGTGGCCAATGATGTGGTCATAGGGGCCATGATGGGCGGAGATCTCGGATATTGCCTCGACGAACTCTGGGAGTGCCGTGGGACGGTCATCGGACCTCCCGTGGCCCGGGAGATCAATTGCCGTCACATCAAGACCCGCGTCGTGGCACGCCTGAGCAATGCCGTGGAATTGACTGGCCCTTCCGTTCCAACCGTGGACGAGGAGGACCTTCTCGCCATTGCCCTCCAACCTGTAGACTCCGATACCCACTCCCAACCGATTTAGTTGGAATACGGTTTTTTTCGACCTCTTGATGAAGCTCGACTCCCTGTCCGGCGACTCGAATCTAACTGGCTTGTAGAATAGGTGCTCCAGAACCCTCAACGTGAGCCTAGTTGAGATGAGGTTCATCATCCTCACAGAGAATATCAACCAACGTGGAAGAAGATAGTAGCGGTTTACGACCCCTTGCTCGACCATTCCGCCCACCCAAACAGAGATTAGACATCATGGTAGTACTCAATGGATGCGTCCTCTAACATGGTGCCTATCCTCTTCTCATCCAAGGTCTGAGTCACACCGTTCCTGCGGACCGCCTTACCTCTGACGAAGACATCCATGCACCTAGCATCTGAATAGACCAGGTTCGCTAGGATCCTACGGCCATTCCTCCCAAGAGGCCTCATCCTTATGTCGGACAGGTCCCACGAGACCCAATCCTGAGAATCCTTCGTCGCGAGCATCCAAGTTTCCACAGGATCTAGAATCGTTGCGTCCCAGTGATCATGCCTCTGTATCATGCTTGCTGCCTTTGCCTCCTTCCTTAGGTCAAGTGAATTGTTGCTCGCAGCCCCGTCAGTCCCCAGACGCACGTCCACCCCGGCTTCCTTCATCGCGGGATATGACATGGTCCCACCACACGCTAGCTTCTGATTTGACGTGGGACAATGCACGCAGGTGGATTGGTTGGATGCGAGGATTCCCATTTCCTTCTTGGTCACCCAACCGCAGTGGGCGCAAACGGTCCTGTCTGTGAAGTAACCAATTGAATCGAGGTATTCAATGGGGTACATTCCCTTTTCTTCGTGGCAATTTGCCACCTCTTCCCGCGTTTCACTAGTGTGAATATGCAGTGTAGCATCATATTTCCTCGCAAGGTCGCTCCCCCTCATCAGAATCTCCTCCGAGCAGGTGTAGACTGCGTGGGTTGCGACTCCGTACTCGACCCTTCCGTCACCTATCGGCCCATCTGACAGCAGCTTTTCCAAATCTCTCATGGAACTCAGGTCCTCTGAGCCCATCTCGTTGGGGGGCCAGGTTGTGGTTGGCCCGCACACTATACCCCTAATTCCCGCCTCATCCAAAACTGGCCCTATGCTTCCAGGAAAGTGGTACATGTCGCAGGCAAATGTCG
>WTHQ01000008.1 GCA_011523055.1 Methanobacteriota archaeon | reverse complement strand
ATCGTATCACGTACTTCTATCCAACCAACTAATTTCCTATCCCTGGACACAAGCATCACGTTCGAACCCAATAGGCTCATCTCAGAAACCTCTGCTTCCACCTCCAGGGGGATACTGTCGGTCTTGGTTTGAATCAAATCTAAGCTTCCGACAGCGACTTCAACGCCATCGAGATAGCCTGTCATCCCCAAGCCAGCTAGGGTTTTTGTTCCACTTACAGTCGATGATCCATGACCCTTTGATTCCCAGAAATCATTTACAGCGGTGGCAAGAGGATGACTTGACTCACTCTCAAGAGCAGCGGCTATGCGAAGAGTTTCCTCAGAGGTACCCTGAAATCCTCGGATCTCCACCACCTGAGGTTTACCCACGGTGATGGTGCCTGTCTTGTCAAGCACCACGATCCCACTCTTGTAAGAGGTTTCCAATGCCTCAATGCCCTTAATCAGGAGCCCATTGCGAGCACCAACGCCTGTGCCAACGACCAGTGCGGTAGGAGTCGCCAATCCCAACGCACAGGGACATGCGATCACTAGGGTGCTAACAAGCGCCATAACCGCTAATTCGCTTGCGGTCATTTCAACTCCAACTGCGTCCAGGACCGAATCTCCGGCAATGTGCCAGAATAGGAATGCAGAGAAAGACAATCCCAGCACTATCGGCACAAAAACTCCAGCAACTTTGTCCACCAGTCTCTGAATCGGGGCCTTCCCCATCTGGGCTTCATCCACAAGGCGAATTATATTCGAAAGCACGGTATCATCGACCAACGAAGTGGTCTCTACCACGATTGTAGAATCCAAATTTGACGTACCAGCGAAAACCTCGTCACCGCTCCTTTTGTGTGATGGGAGAGACTCACCTGTTATGTTGGACTCATTGACAGTTCCCTCACCTGTGTGAATAAATCCATCAAGGGGAATAATTTCACCTGCAATTACCTTTACCAATGATCCCTTTCCAACCCTATCGATGGGCATCGACACTGCCTCATCACCAATTATGACTCGAACCTCTGTTGGCTGCAACTTCATGAGGCCATGAACCGAGTCGGTAGCCTTGAGTTTAGCCTGGCCCTCCAGGAAACTCCCTAGGAGGACGAAGCAGATGATGAATGCTGCACCATCAAAGAAAACATGATCGGAGGCTGGTATAAATTCAGGAATCATAGGCAATGCTGGCCCCATGACGACTAAGCACGACCAAAGCATTGCAACGGTCGTTCCCAAGTGAATTAGAACGTCCATGTTCCCAGTTCCTCGCAAAATGGACCTCCAAGCACCCTTGTGAAATGCGGCACCGGAGACGAAGTATACCGGGAGGGTTGCCAACATGGCCAGAAAAAGCCTTAGGTCAAAGGGGCCAATCCTCCCCATATCCCCTAGAATCATTGAGAATACGAAAACAGGCAACGTCAGGACAAATGCAAGAACCATCGAATAGAACTTTTTTCTCAATTCGAGCTCGTTGTTTTCCCTCACCGTCAAAGCTGGCATTACCTCATGGGCACCAAAGCCAGCCTTCTCAACAACTTCGATGCAATCCTCAACTGTCTTCGCAGTCAATCCACCACTTATCGAAATAACCGCTTTTTCCAGCGGTAAATTAACACTCACTGAATCGACGAAGTGCATGTTTGAGAGGACCCGCTCAACCGATGATGCGCATGCTGCACAGGTCATTCCTGTGACATTTAGTGAGACAATATCTGAATCCAAATCATTCACCTCCATCCAAGTTAATACAATCACAGCCGCAGGTGCACATCCAACCTACAGCCTTCCAACCCTTTCCACCATCTGCTCGAATATACAGCCGCTTCATCTTGCAATTACAATCACAAGTCTCCGCATGGACCCTGGGCATGGATGGGCGTTTATTGTAGTCAATAAAAGCCTATTGACTACAATAATAAAGATCACTTAGTCCTGAATGCCATGCCCTTGGAATCAGGAGCTGTTTTTTCGAAACCCCATCTCTCGTAAAACCCATCGACGTCTGCCATCAGATTGACATACGACTTGCTCGGAGCCTCGTCATCGAGGAATTTCATGATTGCATCCATTATCAGACTCCCGCCGCCCATTCTTTGATACTCTGGTAAAATTGCCATGTCGCATATGTGGAACACCGTCCCTCCATCCCCGACTATGCGCCCCATCCCAACGATCTCGCCGGTCGACTCAAGTTCCAACAATACTGAAAACAACTCTCTCCCTAGCCCCTTCTCGGCACCTTCAACGGACCTGGGCCTCATGCCGGCTTCCTCTCTCAATCTGAGAAAAACCTCGGTCGTCGGGATGCCAATCTTGACTTTGAACAATCATCATCAACTCCTACTCTGTTTGGAGCAACCTGCTAATATCGAGGTGGCGATGCTAGCGGCGGTGAACTGTGTTATCCCGTATTGATCTGGGACTATTTCTGACACATCTGCACCAATAACCTCCGACTCCCCAGAAAACAGCTTCTCAATAATTTCACACAAAAACCAGTAATCCAAGCCACCCGGAACAGGGGTTCCTGTGGCAGGGACAATACCTGGGTCTAGAGCGTCAATGTCCACGCTCAGCCATACTGGGCCTTGTATCTCTGAGATTAAATCAAGGATCTTTGACTCTAGCTCACCATTCCCACGGATATCCCTAGCCATCCACGAATGAACCCTCTCATCCCTCGCCATCTTCGAAGCCTCCTCCTTTGAAAAAGCGCGAACACCAATCTGTAATACCCTACCAACTCCCTCGTCAAGACATCTCTGAATTACGGTGCCATGGCTGTATCTCTCGCCATTCAATTTGTCTCTCAAGTCTGCATGAGCATCAATTTGGATCAGAGTGAGATTTTCCAATGAAATGCCCCTTGCCTCCTTGATCGCTTTCATCGCAGGCAGTAGGATACCATGCTCACCCCCCAACAATATCGGGAAGCCGCCTTCAGAGACCCCATCGATCATATATGTCCTGATTGAATCAAGATGAGACTCTAGGGAAGGGCCGTCAAATTCCCAAGGTGCAATAGTTCGAATTGCCATGCCAGCCGGGAGGTCTTCTTCAATCAATGTGGAGTAAGTTTCTACCTGGGCGGAGGCTTCGACAGTGGAAGCGGGCCCTCTAGAAGTTCCAGAGCCGTAACTCACGGTCATCTCAAAGGGGATTTGTAGAATTACCACATCAGGCCGCAAACTCCAATCTTCCCTGAGACCAAGAAATCCGATGTCTCCTGTGTCATCCATGCCTAGTCGTATGGGGATGGGTATTCGACGCTTGCGCGAACCACTTTGAAATAACCACCCCCCTGTCGGTGGTTCACAAGGACATGCCGACATGGGTCTAAAGCTTCAAGATCTAACCCAAGCCATTCGAAATAGAGTGGATGCTGACATGGAGGTCAGTGTAGCAGAATCGATCGCTGAGCATGCACTAGGATTCTTCGGCTTTTCAAATAGAATCATAGACAATGCCTTGGAGCCAAATGATAGAAACCTCTTCTATCAACTTCAAGACTACGATTTGCTCACTACAGAGTCAGAGGAGACCACATTGTGGGATGGAAGAGAATGGAGGATCCATTATTGGAAATTCAAACCAAACGCCAGCCAATATGTCGGGAAAGGGGACGAAAATGATGAGGAAGAGGACCCATATGCTGGATTGTACGAGGACGTCCCCCAGACTGTCTGGCGCGAGAAGGCCGGCGAAGAAGATGACTGGGACGAGCCCCTTTTCTGAGGCGCTAAGCCCACACCCTGTTATACCATCCATCTTTGGGAGAACCGATGAGGAACCAGACCTCGACCGCAATCCTCCTCGTGGTCTTGTTGTTGGTAATTCCCATCTCATCAATCTCCACACAAGGCCAGACAAGTCCAACCGAAGAAGTCAGGACCTGCGAAATAACAGCGGATTGGGACCTTTCATCAACAGTGGACGGTTCAGTGGTTGATCATTCTTACAGGGTCTCATTCATCCCTCCCCTTGAGATGTCTGATGATCCAACGAATGTTGATGTAACCGTCATTCATTATGACGAGGACTCCCAAGAAATTGGCAGCCATATTGTTATGGTTGCTGGAGGAGTCATTGATGTCCAAATGTCGGACCCTCCGAGGCTCGGCGACTCGATACTCTTGGATGTTCGAACATCGGAGGCCAACTGCGATAGATCCTTTGAGGTGACAATATGGAATCAGCCTTCGTCAGATCATGAGATAACAAGGGAGACCTCTTGGTCGATCGACTCCGATGATGATGAGGCCTATGTGGGGGTTCATGCACGAGGATGGCAACAGCGCCAAGGATCAATACTGAGTGCAAATGAGTTGGGTAACGGGACGATCCAACTCCTTTTCGAAAATGAGGATAGAGCAATTCATTTGGGTCTTGACATCAATAATGCCTGGATTAATGAGTCTTGGAATGAGACTAAGCTGATCAGACAGACCTTCCAACTCCAAGGATCTGGATCCATCTCTATGGAACTCAATGATGAGTTGAACGCATTCAGGGTGAACGGAACCGTGAGGGAAGCCACATACATTCGAGTGCTTGAAGATGGAGTTGTATCCGAACACCTCTTTCTGGAGGCCAACGGCTCGATTCACATGAATTCAAATGAAAGTGAGAGGATCGGTTTGGATGGGGAGGTTTCCCTGTTGCGATTCGAGGTTATAGACATCGATGGAGAGAGGATAAAACAGGATCTTTGGATTGAGGCTAGAGCTTCGGCCTTGATCGAATTTGGATCAGATATGATTGAATTTGAACTCGATGAATTCATATTCAGAGAGACCTGGGAAAATTCCTCGAGGATCCTACAGCACCTCAGATTTCTTGGAGATGGAAGGTTTGACGTCTTATTTGAGGATGAAAACGGCGTAGAAATAGTGGTGAACGGCACAATAGACAAACTTCACACCGAGCAAATTGACGGGAGAGTAACGGAGGACACTCTTCTTTTGGGTGGCACATATGCTGGGTCCGTTTCCGGCTCCTTTGGCTCTGTTAGGCAAATCGAAAACAGTGGGAAACAAATGAACTCGACAGGTGTTGAACATGACGTCATTGTCATAAGAGACGAGTATTGGTTCAATGTCTCTGGGTCCCAAGTTACCGTACCAGGTCAGTCATTGTACTCAGAGCACAACCTGACGTTTGAGTACATGGCCCCTGAGATTGATTGGGAGTCACCAATAATTAGGTACAGATATGTTGAGGACGATGGTACGGTAAACAACGAATTTCCGAGCAATAGCCCTACCATCCTTGCTCCGACACCTCCTGAATCCATTCCAGTCCTCTCGTCAAATGTCAGTCGGGAATCCGGGCTGGTTCCGGACGTCTTAGTTGAAGGTGACCAGATAGATCTGATTCAGGATGGCGCGCTTTCAATGAGATTCACCGTCATAGAAACATCATCGACCGATGAGATTGATGGGCACACCGTCAACTCAGCAAAATGGATTGGCGACTACCCAGGGGGCGGCCAGTCCTCTGGAACCACTGTAAATGAGGGGATACTCGCAGGTCTGATCATTTCTTGCACCAGGGAAATACAAATTGACCCGGACTCGAGCTCTGCAGCCACTTTCATGGAATCCCAAACCGTTGATAGGGTTTTGATGCCCTCTGTCATCACCGCCGCGGAGAATACGCCTCCCAAGATAGTCGAAGTCTCATACAGGGAGGCAATTTGGGAGTCGGAGGGTGGTGAAGCACACATCGAAATTGTGGTTGACGATCCTGATACTGACATAACTAGCGTGGCGATCGATCTAGATGAAGCGGGCCTCGGCTATGTGCAACTATCAGACTCAGGACTCAATGGTGACCATACCATCCACGATGATGTTTGGACAGCGAAGCTAACCTCCGAAGGCCAATTTTTCGGTATATTCAACGCGACAATTATCCTCAGTGACATTTGGGTCACAGTCTCTAACACCACCAACTTGGAACTGACCAACCCAGGGCCAAGGGTCACGAGTCTCGAAAGAACCCCAAGCCGCTTGTACAGGGGGGAACAGTTCTCAGTCGGTGTCACTGCTGAGGATCAACACGGGATTTCTGAGATATACATCGATTTGCGTCAGTATGGTGGTGAGAAAGTGAACTTGGTTCAAGATGGCGATACCTGGATTTCCAACTCCGTAATGCCCCCTGGTGTGAGCCCCGGAGAAACCACTCTCTCAATGGTTCTCATCGACAACTTTGGTGGCAGGACAATCACCAGTGAGTCACCCACTGGTGATTTATCATTCCAAGTCCTGAACGAGCACCCCCATATGGGCTCGGTATCACTGTCAAAGCTAGATCAAGGTACAGGGGAATTCGTGAGTACCGAGACAATAACGTTGTCCGGGAACGGACAACCAGCCACACACACGCTGCAAATTGAAGTGAATGATCCAGACGGCGTTTCGGTAGTCCAAGCGAAATTAGGCAGACTTGCTCCCATAGGATCCTCAGAGAAGTGGCTGACGCTGAGTGATGATGGTCAAAACGGCGACAAGGTCCTAGGGGATGGGATTTACACAATACAATTCGAGGCTAGGCCGACCCTGGGCCCTGGTCAGATTGAGGTACAGATCAGAGCGTTTGATATCTACCAATCAGTTACTCCGCTGCTTGAACAAGCCAAACTGCTGACAATCGAGGAGGACAATTCGGTCAAGGGCAGCAGCTGGTTTGCCGACAACATGCAAATCATGGCTGTAATTATGGCTGGATTCGTTGCATTGATTGGAGCGGGGCTCATGATCAGGGCCATCGCCTCTGAGGAATGAGGAAGAGAATATGGTGCGAGCGCCGGGATTTGAACCCGGGTTCTAGCGTTGGCAACGCCAGGTGATAACCACTACACTACGCTCGCAGCAGGGGGTTCTGGCAACTCCGCCTTTTCTATTCGTCGGTCGATCTACCTGTAGGTAAATCTCTGATCTTGCTGAAAATTTCGTCCCTGGTCTCTCTGAAAACTTGCAAGCCCCGCCCAACGGGGTCCTCCAGACCCCAATCAATGTCGATCGGGACACTCGGGCAAGATACACCGCAACCCATGCTGATGATCAGGTCAAAATCACCAGGATATACCTCATCGATGGATTTTGGGACTAAGTTGCCTGTGGGGTAACCCCTTTCTCTGAGGGCCAATATCGCGTTTTTCGACACCTCGTTGGAGGGTTCCGTCCCTGCTGAATGGGCTTCATGTCCAAGTGAATTCGCTATGGACTCGGCCATTTGGCTCCTGCAAGAGTTCCCGACACAGACAAAAAGGAGCCTCATGATAACACAAAGTGAAGACTGCTTATTGAACGTCACCTTTTGTGTCTATATTGACCAGACTCAATTTGAAGTATCTAGTCTGCCTCGGTGTGTTATGGCAGGCGGGCCGGTTTCCTATCATGCAGGCGAATCATCCCCAAAGGAGGACGAGAAAGTTGCAACTTCGGAACAAACAGCCCAGATGGAGCAAGCCTACGCTCAGATGAGAAGAAAAATGCGAATGGAGCAAATGGACAAGTCCATCAAACACAAAATCATGGTACTGTCAGGAAAGGGTGGAGTCGGCAAGTCCACAGTTTCGGCAGGACTTGCCCTCACTCTTGCTCGTCGAGGGATGTCGGTTGGCATCATGGACATTGACATCACTGGGCCGAACATTCCGAAAATGATGGGCCTGGAAGAAGCAGAGCTCCATGTCGAGGAAGGGCAGATCTTTCCGGCAATAGGGCCTGAAGGAATCAAAATCATATCAATGGCCTTTCTCATCGAAGATCCTGACAAACCAGTGATCTGGAGGGGCCCGATAAAGCTCGGGGCAATTCAGCAATTCATCGGAGATGTAGCTTGGGGCAATCTGGACGCACTAATCATCGACTTCCCACCAGGTACCAGTGATGAGCCGCTCACCGTATCCCAAAATCTTCCAGGGATTGACGGAGTCGTCATAGTAACAACTCCTCAAGAGGTAGCACTACTAGACAGCAGGAAATCAATCAATTTTGCAAAGACAGTGTCACTCCCTGTTATAGGTGTCGTAGAGAACATGAGCGGATATCCTTTGTCAGGCTCCGCTACCCCTAACTCAAAATTCACAATCAACGGCCCTGGAGGAACTAGTTTGGACGTATCCACGGATGAGGCGGGGAATTGGGGGACAGTGTTAGATCTTTTCAAGTCCGGAGGTGGGCGAAAAGCTGCGGAGGATCTAGAGGTACCATTCCTAGGAACCATACCATTTGACCCCGGAATAGTCAGGGGCGGTGACGATGGGGTACATAGAATCGTTGCGGAACCAGATGGAGTCACTGCTGAATCTTTCATTAAAGTAGTTGACAAAGTCATGGACATAGTAGAATCTGGAAACAGGACGGCTGTAAGCATCAGATGACCCTTGAACATGGGTTTCATTCATGGTG
The DNA here is from genome assembly GCA_011523055.1 of Methanobacteriota archaeon. Lineage (GTDB taxonomy): Archaea > Thermoplasmatota > Poseidoniia > Poseidoniales > Thalassarchaeaceae > MGIIb-N1. The sequence continues at coordinate 5,338 of WTHQ01000008.1, read as the reverse complement.
TGTATACGACTCGGACGGATGTAAACATGGCACAGACCGGCATCTATCTGACATGGGTTACAGCTGCGATTCTTTGCAGTGTCGCCTTGATGCCATTTCTGAGACCACGATTCGTGAAGCACTCTTGGAGCGCATATGTGGATATGTTCAGAAGATATTGGTTCCATATGCTGATAGTCTTCTCAGTATATCTTTGGAAGGACCCTCTCGATCAGATCGACAGAGCTCTAATGGCAAGCACAAGGATAGAGATAACCCCCTACATCTACGCGATCGAGGGAGATGTGACATTATGGGTGCAGAGTGGATTCAAGTCACCGATACTCACTGAGGCATTAACTCACTTCTATGTCATGGGATACATGACCGCTATCTTCTCTGCATTCATCTATCCGATCTATGCAGATGACAGGTACATGGCGGACAGGGTCGCACTCACCATGTTCTACGTGTACATTCTCGCCCTTCCATTCTACCTCTTCCTGAACGTTAGAGTCACTGGAGATGTCATCCCAGGAATGGAAACGCTTGCCTATGACCTAACTCCGGAGATAAGGAACTGGTTTGTCCAAATCGACCCATTCACCAATGGAATGCCCAGCCTGCATATCGGAATGCCATTCGCGATATGGCTAGCGTTTGTGAAGTGGGATGAGGATGGAAGGTGGCACAGGTTTTCTATGGCGCTACTCGCTTTCATTTTCCTCACTGCATTCAGCATAGTGTACCTTGGCATCCATTGGATATCGGATATGCTAGGAGGCCTCCTAGTAGCCCATTTCGCTGTCCTTTTCGCTGATAAAACAAGGGAGAGTGTGTGGGGGGTGTTCGATGAGAGGCTGATTGGGAGGAGATTTGCGCTCATGATCGACAATCCCAGGCAGGCATTGAGAAAAATACTGAAAATGATCCAAAAGGCTGTCGAGCCTTATCGGCAAGCATCGAGGAAACAGACCTCTCTTGCCATTGTGACGGTCCTCTTCCTGACAACGACGATTCTGGTTTATGATGCGACTCATCAGTCATTCCCTTTGGAGGGTGTTGAGGTCCCGTCCGAAGCTACTGGTGAAGGGGAGTGGATGATTGCAATTAACGATACTGCGGATGAGGACACCGCGATAATTGCGTGGAACTTGAGCACCTCAGACTCCTATGAGGTCGGTGGGGCACCCTGGCCGTCCCCCCCGTCAGTCGAAATTTCCGGGCAGAAGATGGTGATTTATGGCGGATTTAGATTCGATTGGTTCGAAATTGACCCATCCTTTGGGATAATCTCGCCAGAATACAGGAATGATCTTCCGTATAGAATAGACGACCTCGGGATCGGAACCACACAGGCCGGTGACTCATATGTCGCATTACTCAACTCCAGTATTATCGAAGTCATGAGCCCCTCTGGTTCAGGTATAGTTAGTATCGAGGAGGTCTACAACGTGACCTCGTTGACAGTCTCTGGGGACTCCGTTTTTTGGGGAACGGATCGAGGAAATGGACCTGAACTGAACATTTTTTCCGTCTCGACCGAAACACGCCAGAGTTACTTCGTCAATGCCTCTTCGGACAAAGAAACAGAGATGGGGCTGAAAGACGCGGGGATCGAGGTAGATCCGATGAACGGTTCGATAACCGAGATATCCGCCGACAGCACCTCAATCGCCGTAACTGTAGATGTTGGGGCGATGAGGAGGATCGTCCTGCTGGACAGGGTCATCGGTAGCTCGGAGATAATCTCAGAGCCAGCGTGGGATGCATGGAGCCCCCATCTCACTGCAGAGAAACTGGTCTATCTACAAGTCACTGCCTTCGTCCCAGATGGTGAAAGTGAAACAAATCGATACAACGATGTGTACCTTTTTGATCGATCCATCCCGGACACAGTTAGGCTAACCTCCGGATCTGAATCCATCCATGAAGACCCAAGAGTAGTCTCGATCGGAGCCGCATGGCTCGTCACCACCGGAGATGATTCGACAATACTCGAGATATACGACATGGAAGACCCGTTCGAGCCCTATTCCAGGATCCTTCTCCAAGCTGCAGTAGTCATGCTAGTCCCTCTGTTGATGGTTTGGACTGTCCAAACTGCCTCAGAGAGTAGGAGCAATCAAGTCTCGGAGAGCTTGAACATCTGATCGAGCGAGAGCCTCGCCCTTTCAATTATCGAGTCCTCGATCTCAACTATCTGATCTCCTGCAGGGGATTCAATAGCCTGTAGTATATCCTCCAAGTGAGTCCTCTTCATGTGCCTGCACATTGAACAGGACCCCATCAGTTCGATCGGTGCACTAGACTCAGCTATCGCTCTCTCCGCAGTGCCACATTCCGTGATCATCATCACAGCCACGCCGTCCTGGGCTCCCAGCCTCTTAGCCTCCACCAGTATTCTCTCGGAGCTGCCAACGAAGTCACTCGCCTCAAGAACATCCGAGTCGCACTCCGGATGAGCGAGCACTTTCAACTCGAGTCCCCTTCGATTCGCCTCTTTCCTCTGGCGCTGGATTGAGGTTGAGGAGAAAGCGGCATGAACCTCGCAGTCAGCATCATGGAGGTGGACAGTCTTCTTCCCTTCGAGATGCTTCTTGAGATGGAGTCCCATCAGTCGATCAGGGACGAATATGATTTCGTCCCCCGGGAGATTCTCAGCGATCGTAAGGTAATTGCTGCTGGTAACGCAAACATCACACTCAGCCTTGACTGCAGCAGTGGTGTTGATGTAGCAGGCCACTGGGGCATTTGGATAGATGGATTTCAGGGCCCTCACATCAGATGCAGATATGCCTTCTGACAATGAGCAACCTGCCTCTGGCGATGGGTGGATGACCCTCTTCTGAGGACTTAGGATCTTCGCAGTCTCCGCCATAAACCGAACGCTCGAGAAGAGAATCGTGGATTGAGGGGCATCTCTCGCTATCTTGGATAGCGTGTAGCTGTCCCCAACTGCGTCAGCCACGCCATAGACTATGTCCGGAGTTTGATACGTGTGTGCAATAATTATTACATCTTCCTCTTGCTTTAGTTGGTTAATCCTGAGTGTCAATGGGGCTATTGTCTTGCAGGCCTCGTAAGTCCACCTCAACCTTTGGCCGATACGCTCCATCAATCGATTTGCTTCACCATCTATGTCGAAATCCCCTGCCTCTGGGATCCCCATCGATGATGGTCTAGAGGGGAGGGGGGGCAACCTCATTGTCATCTCAACGTTTGGCCTATAGAGTGCAATGCCTTTCAAGCCATCTAATCTTGGGCCACTCATGCTACGTGAGAGTTGGGCACTCTGGAACCCTGGTTCTGTGATCCACGTCGGTGCAGAGGCCGAGGTCAGTTCCGGGTCCTGGATTGGCATGCCTGCCATCCTAAAGAGGAGGGTTCCACGAAGCTACAGACACCCAATACTGGAAAAGAAGCTCTCCAAACAGCGGATTTATGCAGAGGCAAGGATAATCTCAAGGCTGAATGAAAATGGTGTGCCATCTCCGAAACTATTGGCCATGGATCCAGATGAAGGTTGGTTGATCATGAGCGAGGTCCAAGGTCCAACACTGCTGGCTGCCCTCCGTAGGGGAATGGAGGGCGAACTGGAGATGGCCCTTGGAAAATCATTGAGGTCGGTCCATTCGAAGGGAATATCCCATGGAGATCTGACCACCCTTAACGCGATTGTTTCCGATAGCGGGGTTGTATTGATCGACTATGGCCTAGGTAGGTTAGTGGCAGAGACGGAGCACTTTGGACTAGACCTACACTCCCTTCACGAGTGTCTCTCCGCGCACCACTCAGATCGGAAAAACGCGATGCACAATGTCATTGAAGGCTACCTTCAGAATCCTGACTCTGATGCTTTCGATGGCAAATCAGTTGTAGATCGGTTTGAATCCATAAGGGGGAGAGTCAGATACCATGCATAAGAGCGAGCCAGATCGAATCCTTTTCCACACTGGGAACAAGGGCAAGTTCCTTGAAGCCTCGAATTTGATGAGATTAAAGGGCATCAAACTTCAGCTACTCAGTGACCACTCTCCTGAAATTCAAGTGATCGAGCCTCAGTTGGATGCATTCCAGGAGGTAGCAGTATCAAAACTCAAACAAGTGGTAGGGCAATTAGGGGATGGATTCGATGCCGATTGGATCATGGTAGAAGACGCAGGCCTATTGATCGACCACCTCGATGGTTTCCCCGGTCCTTACTCTTCCTACGTCTTCTCCACAATAGGGCCGGAGGGGATACTGAAGCTGATGCAGGGGGTTGAATCAAGAGAGGCTAGATTTATGGCTTCGATAGCATTGTGGGACGGGGATCGAGTTCACTCCTTCGAGGGGAAATGCGAGGGAATTATTTCACCTAAGGCCGTGGGTGTCCGCGGCTTTGGTTATGATCCCATCTTCATTCCAAATGGGGGAAATGGCCGCACATTCTCAGAGATGCAAGAAGATGAAAAATCAAGTTTCTCGCACAGGGCAAACGCATTGAATATCATGGCCGAAACTCTCTTCCTTCCGTCAATCTGAATATGCACCACCCAGACGCCTGAACACATGGCGTCGATGCTTCGGCTGCTCACCTGGACAATGTTCCTTCTCGGATCCCCCATATTCCTGATCTTGCAAGGATCCTTGACACCAATCGCAAGAATTGCGGGGGCCACTACGATACTCTCTCTTCTTACTGTGCTTATTTTCACGGGCAAACCTGAGACGCCAAAGGCCGTATCCATCTCTAAGTACAAAGCCGCACCAGTACACCCCTCTAGTGAAACTGGCCCACCTCCAATTATGGATGTGCCAATAGAGCAAAACATCTCTCCAACAATGTCGGTTACTGTGAAGTCCGGAGAGGACGATCAAAACCCCCCGGAGCAATCTACCCAAAAAGAGTCGAACAACCACGAATCACCGCGAATAGCCAAGAAATTCGCTGTTTCCAGCGATGCCCAGATCGAATTTGAGGACGAAGTGGAGTCATACGTTGAAAACAGGAGAGAAAGAAGATCCGAGATCAGAGACAGGATAGAGCGAGAAAGGAGGAAAGCGCTCGCGCCAATGAGAACGAGGCGCTTGAGGGAGTGGGCTGAGAGGGAAGATGGTGAGGGACTCGAAGAAATCCTACTCAACTCCAACCATGGCTTGAAAGTACTAGAGTATGACTATCCCAAGGTCGCTAGCACAATAACGGGCTCGACCTATGTCAGATTAGATGATCACAGGATCGTGAAAATCAACAGAGAAATACCGTTTGAGCCAGCTAGTGGGAGGGCGGTAGCAACGGATCCCGAGTCCTCCGAGGGTCTTGAGGTTGCCGACAATAACTCCAATCTGCCGCCTCCCCCGCCACCGTCTGGTC
>WTHQ01000005.1 GCA_011523055.1 Methanobacteriota archaeon | reverse complement strand
CAGTGGACCCTGTTGGTCCCCCTCTCCCTCAGCTCAATGCTGGTGTGACCACGGGTTGCTGCCTTCAAGGCGGCCCCCCTTGGTTGCTTTGAGACGAACACATGGTCCGAATCTGTTCCATCGCTGTTTAGCAAAACGAAGTACTTTTTATCACTCATAGTACAATACCTCCAGCACACTACAGAACTTTTCTATATATATTCGTTTCCCCGATTTCGATAGACTGCGGCGCTGAATTATCAAAAAAAGACATCCCGGCGGGGAAATTGGTGACTTACAGCTCAGCGCAGGCGAAGGTCTTCGTAGCTGTGACGCCATCAATTGATCTCAGTTTTTCCACGACCATCTTTGCTATGTCCCCCACTGATTCTGCCTCGACCTTTACAATCAAATCGTGGTCTCCGAAAAGGACATTCGCCTCAGATACAAAGTCAAATTTCTCAGCCTCTTGTTGAACATTGATTTCAGATCCCGGTTCCACATTGATCAGCACGAAGCCCGCCGCCATGAGAGGTGATGAGTCGTTCAGAGTCATGAAGGCTTCGTAAAACGGCTCTTTCAGTCGATGGGGATATAGGTCGAAGCCATTCCGGGAGGTTGTGGCTGAGACGATCATTGTGAGGGAATGTCAATTTGGCCAGGTCCGGTTTATGTACGGAGACCTCACGAAGGAAGAGGGAGATATCCTGGTCACTCCAGCAAATAATCGACTTGCAGGGAGAGAAGGGGTGGATGAGGTCGTACATCAGGCTGCAGGTCCAGAGCTTCGAGAGCACACTCATGGAATAGCTGTCGAGAGGAGGAAAGAGAATCTCCCGCCCTGCGGAGTCGGCGAGGCCGTAATCACACCCACGTTTTCTTTGCCGCACAGCAGTCTGATCCATGTTGTTGGACCCGATTGCCGTCGACCAACACAGGATAATGACCGGAGAGAGTTGCTGAAGGCTGCATACGCCTCTCTCTTCGAAAAGATTGGTGAGATAGACGACAGGGAGACTGTCGTGCTACCACCTTTGAGCATGGATGTCTTTGCCTACCCACACAGAGAAGGTGCGAGGATGACCATGGAGATCGTCTTGGCATGGATGGACAGTGGTGTTGATCCCGGAGTGAAGAAAGTGAAGATAATCACCCAGGAGGCTAACTTCGTAAACAATATGAAGACGGTTTACAGAGAATCAGAGGATAGGTTTCCAGGTGTTGACCGGACGAGGGAGTACCGACGAGGGTTGATTGACTAGCCTATGTGATTAAATTCACTAATCGTCGCGTGCCTCTGTACTGCTTCATTGATGTCCATGCGCCCTACTGCGACCGCCTTTGCCAGAGACTTGGGTATAGTGACCCTTCCCCCAGATGTGGATCTTGATCTCCTTTGGATCTCTTTGATCTCACCCTCGGAAGGGTTCAATTGCATTTTTTCGGACGTCCTTATTCCCTTCTTTTGTGCTATTCTAACTGCAGAGGCGGCGTGATTGTGTCGTGAACCCATAGACGTTCGTCTCTCATCCACGATCTCGACGTTATGACCTCTAGCCAGACAAACGTTGACGAGTCTGCGGGAGATGGTTCTGGCTCCGTCCCCTATTCGAATGGTGTGGCAATTTGGATTCAGACTTTCGAGAATCGAGTCGATCGTGTTGATTGTTTCATCAACTGACTCAAGCTGCAAGGAACCCAGCATTCGATTCTTAGTTATCCAAGCCAGTCCCGGCCTAGGACCTGGGTCCACTCCAAAGATTACGTGATTGATCACACGACCTTCTCCCGCGAAAGCAGAAGTTATCGCGGCGTCAAGAGTATCTATCGTACAGCCGACTCCTCGAGGATCCCCCCAGGATTCTACTTCGGATGGGCTTCCGAACCAAACGGGCATAGATGCTGGTACTATATCGCATGGACTGAATTGAACAGGCCTGATGCCCGAAGTTCGCAATGCTTGGATTAATCTGTATGCGAGTTGATAGTCGTCAGTCCTGACGCCCGCTCTGTCCATTGATGGTCAACTGAACTGACGGTGTTCAAGTCTTACTACTGTTTGAGTCGTCGCAATGTCGATTTTGGATCAAAATCGCAATTTTCTAGTTTACGAGACCGGTGTCGTCATTAGCCTACCCGACAGGGTGTTGGAACATGAGCGGACCCTATGAGCGTGAATTGCGCTCCGTGCTTGCCGGGGAAAGGAAGGGGGTGATAGCGATAACGAGGTCTTGCAATGAGGTCGAGAGGGCCCGAGCCATGCAGGTCTGCAAACGTCCATTTCTGGTTGTCAGAGCACCTGGCAGCGGATCAGAGGGCACAGGAGATTTACTGGTGCTTAGGGGGGATGTTTGTTTCCCCATAGAGGTAAAATCATCAAAGACCAGTAAGATATACCTCTCGGGGCGAACAATGACACAATACGACGCCTTCAAGCAGACGGGGGAGCGTTGTGGCCTGTTGCCGCTGTATGCATTCAGACTGAAGGGGGTCAGGGGGGATAGTTGGAGGATCCTGTCTGTTCCCGTACATGGCCTCAGTGGTAAAATGCGGTTGATTGCCAACAGAGTCCCAAATCTCCCTCTCACCAGAAATGGCGCCCCTCACTTGGATTGGGATCATGGGATGCCATTGCACAGGTTCATTGCCATGATATGCAGATCTGACGGTTCAAGGGCATCGTTGGAATCTAGCCCTTGAGCTCGTCATCGATGAGGTCTAATATTTGTCTGACGACCTCTATCTCTCTTCTCGGGATGTCGAGATCAATCCGATCCAAGCGTGCTTTGATCGCCTCATGTTCCTTCCTTACCTTGCAAATAGTCCTACTATCTACCGACCCATTCGCAGCCATTGTAAAATCCACGTGGTGTTGAATTTTTGTACTTCTCGGAATAGAGACATTTGAATCAGAGGCCCATCTAGATGGCAACATGGAGGAGGGTTCTTCTGGCCTCAATCAGATCATCGTGGTTGCTGGAATAGCCATACTGACCTTCAATGGCTTCCTAAGCCCCCTACTAGGAACATCGTTAATCGTGTGGTACATCACGATCCTCTTCCTGGATCGAGAGGGATATCTCGATGAGTGGAACTGTAGCAGGGTTCTGGGAATCATACTGATGATCAGGACCAGCAAAGGAAAGAAGGTGGCAGAATATATCGCTCGTCCCAGGCGGCTTTGGAGGATTTTCGGTGAGTTTTCGATATGGCTGTGTTTTGCTGTCATGCTCTTCCTTTCCCTTGGGATAGTAGCCAGCGCTCTCAGCACTGCAATGGAACCCGCCCAACAACAGGTACTACCTGCAACTGACATTCTGTTCATCCCCGGCGTAACTAGTTTCGTTCCAATTTTCTGGCCTATTCTCGCACTGATTGTAGCGGTGGTGGTTCATGAGTACGGACACGGCTTGATGGCGAGGGCGCATGGGATGAGGATTCGATCTTTCGGCGTACTTGTGGCTGGAATCATACCGGTAGGTGCATTCTATGAGCCGGACCAGGAGGAGATGAGGATAGCCCCGCAGAGAGATCGATTGAGGATGTTCGCAGCGGGCCCATCAGTCAACATCGTCATGACATATCTCGTGGTCATTCTTCTTGCATTTGTATCAACTGGACTTACTGCGAAACAAGACGGTGTGTATGCCGTAGGGATAGTCCAGGGATCAGGGGCAGACGAAGCTGGGCTCCTCCCATATGAGTTGATTTCAGAGATTGATGGAGTGTCCATCAAAAGCGGCGAAGACCTCACGAATGCCCTTGCGGAGTACGGTTCCGGGGAGATGATCGCCATGCAGGTTAGCTCCAACCCCATACACGGCGATGTTGTAACCAGGGAGGTCGAGGTTGTCCTGACTGACAAGAAGGATTACTACTATCAATTGTGTGATGGGAATGCTCAGTGTGAGTCGAATGTCGATGCGGCTGGGATTAAGGAGGGTGACGCGTTTCTCGGAGTTAGTGGAATCAAGTCAGCAGACTCTGCGGCCAGCGCCTATGCCCTTCCTTTCTCGGAGGGTTTGACCTTTGGCGAGCGGCTCATCGCAACAGCCATCTCGCCCCTGGTCTTCAGTGGTGTGCCGATCCAGAACCAGGGGCAGACCATGGTACTCGAGGAAAGGGCCTTCCTGGAGGCAGGTAACGGAATCCTGCCCATGCTACTGGGGGCGGATGTCATGTTCGGCTTGTTCGATTTCTTGTTCTGGGTAATGTGGATCAGCTTCCTCCTAGGAGTCGCAAATCTGATTCCATTGATACCATTCGACGGGGGCCACATGGTCAGGAACGCAGGACACATCATGGCCAAGTCCTTGTTCCCAAGAATGAATCCCCTGAAAATCGAAAGGCTCGCGGATCAGATAAGCGGGTACAGTTCCCTACTCGTCCTCGCCCTTGTCCTTGTCCCCATCTTGCTTCCGAGGTTCTTCTGACCTTCCCCTAAAAGCATCGAAGATCACTGGGGCGACCAGAATGGCGCCTACTAGAATACTCAACTTGGTCCATGACGAGTTGGGAACAGCGGGCCATGCCCCCGTAGTCAGCAATTTTATTGATCCCAACCATGGTATTTCCGTGGAGGCTACTCCCAAAACCCAATCTTCCTTCACTGCTAGGACAGGGTTCCCATCCTGGTCCTTGAGTCCCTGGCTCCTGATGTATTGGTCTGAGGCGTTCTTGTCTGTGGCCCTTAGCTGGTCTATCCTACAGCCATTGGACCTTTCATTATCCCCCGTGGTAAGGTAGCCCTCATGGTTCGGGGCCCACCTGTCAATCCTGAGGCTGCCCCCGTGTGGATAGCACCTATAATCCAGGGTCAGAGAAATCTCCTCGACCCCCCTCACATTGGTCCCTGGAACATCCCATCCCCCTGTCTCATTCCTTACGGCTTTCAGTAGTGCTCTGTGAATGACTGGGGTGTCGCTCCCACCATTTTTCTGGTAGATGATAACGTCCCCAGGCATCCCATGGCTCTCATAGCCATAGTATTGGTTCCCTTCCTGCATTGACTCCACGTAGGTCACAATATGCTCGGTTCTCTGAGGGGAGTTGACCAGGACTAGATCCCCAGCGTCTATCGAGCCTACTTCTCCTTCCTCAGAGTGGATCATTGAATTGCTCTCGACGACAACAAGGGGGGGCCATGAGCCTGTCAGGGCCCATAAGCCGGACAGTATTATGATCACCATGCCTATGGAGATCGTTGCCTCTCTTAGCCAAGTTGATTTCATCTCAATCAAATTCCTCTAATTCCGATGGGGCGGGAGAAGTTAGCCAGAGGAGCATCGTCAGGAAGATGAGCAAGATACCGGATACGGGGTCAAGGTGTGGCGACGGGTGTAGTACCCCTCCATTCCCTAGGATGACGTCATTGAGTGAGGTGGTAGCCCCATCCAAGCCCCCCACAGCAGTTTCGAAAATCAATGTGAATACACAGGATCCTGTGAACAAAATTAGCAATCTGTGTGTACTCAGATTCTTGAGTGCATGCAAATTGGGCAGTACTCGAGATAGTTTGGAGTCGGTATTCGACCACCATGTCAAATCAGTACCTACCCTTGATGGAGCCTCTTTCCATCTCCGATTCGGCTTGATTTCCATTTGTCGATATACACCTAGAACCCGAGACCGATACAACGATCCCAGCAACTCCGCAGCGTCTTCCAGCTCCTTTCTCCTCCGGATTATTTCTGATCTGCTGTCTTGTTGGATTATCTCTTCAAAAGTCGATCGAAGTGAAATGTAATAGAAAAACTCTGGAAGAAGAAAGAAGCTTCCAATTCCGCCCACAATCAGGCAGCCCCAACTTATTGGGACCAAGGATGATGCCTCTGGGTCAGTTGCGCCACCAAGCAATACGAAAAGAAAGCCCCAGATTGTAGAGCCGGCGAATATAATCGATGCATAGGCTGTGATAGGGTACTGCAGATCTGGATTATCTGCCCACCACTTCCTGATCATTCCCTTGGGCTTCGAGCGGGCCACGTCACCCGGAGGGGCATCGGGAATTAGTCACTTGCGGGCATGTGACCATTCGGAACATGTCTTTTTCCATGGCCGGGCGTCCCGTATGTTCGTTGCAACCCGACAAGAGGCTGGTTCCCGAGGTTTCGAACCTGTTGGACAGTGTCAACTGGAAGCCCACGCCAATTCAGATTGCAGCGATGGAGCCCCTACTCTCTGGCAATGATGCTTTGTTGGTGGCTCCAACTGGAAGTGGTAAGACCGAGGCTGCCGTCATCCCCTTGGCATCGAACGCATTGAGGGGGGGCTGGGAGCCTTTATCGATACTCTATGTCACTCCCCTCCGTGCACTAAACAGGGATATGGATCAGCGTCTTGGGCCCTTTCTTCGACCTCTCGGCCTCGACGTGTCATTACGACACGGGGACACAACAAAGAAGGAGCGGTTAAGGCAGTCAAAGACGCCTCCTGACATCTTGATCACGACCCCTGAGACCCTGCAGATCATGCTACTAGGATCTAGATTGAGGAGGCATTTGGCAAGGGTCCGTGCAATAGTTATCGACGAGGTGCACGATATTGCAAGTTCAGAGCGTGGCTCCCAACTGCTTGTGGGGATCCAAAGAATACGGGCCTTGGCTGGAAGGGAAATCCAAATCGTCGGCCTATCTGCAACAGTTGGTAACACAAATGAGGTTGCTAGTTGGTTCTCCAAAAACGCCGTAGTAGTGGAAGGGCCATCGCCACGATCAACAGAGGTTTCAGTTCACGTGGAGCCAGCAACTCCAGAGGACGAGGCACTGGCAGTCACTTGGAATGTATCTCCAAGGGCCATATCCTCACTGAGGAGGCTCACCAGTCTGATCAAAACTTCATCACCCGCCTTGGTCTTCGTCAACTCCCGTTCCAACGCAGAGACAGTAGCGCAGCGAATGTTGCAAATTTCTCCGGAGGTGAGTATCGGCGTTCATCATGGAAGTCTAGCAGCAGAGACCAGGGAATACATGGAAAATGCACTCAAGGAAGGGAAGTTGGATGCGATGATTTGCACATCCAGCCTCGAGCTCGGGATAGACGTCGGATCGATAAAGTCAGTTCACCAAATTCAATCGCCGAGAAGCGTAGACAGCCTACTTCAGCGAGTCGGGAGGTCCGAGCACAAGTTGGGAGGAACGGGGCGTGGCGAAATACTTGTTTGGGAGCATGACGATATCGCAGAGTCGGCTGTGATCGCAAGAAAAGCGCTGGATAAGGAGCTGCCCGATGTCGAATGGCGCATTAATCCAGCGATAGTCGCAGCGAACCAACTACTGCAAATGGCAATGGAGAGGAGAGTTCTGCCCCTAAAATTCGCCCATGAAACACTTGCATCCGTCTCTGTGTTCGATGGTTGGACAATGGGTGACACCATGTCAAGTCTGAGGATACTTGATGACCGTTGGCTCCTAAGGCTCATTGAGGATCCTTCCAATTCTGACATCATGACTTGGAGTCCTGCCCTATGGGAGGAACTAGCAAAAATCATTGATGACGATGAGTTTCCTGACTCTCGTCCAGACCAAGGTGATTACTCTGATTCAGAGTTAGAGAAGATGAGAGTAAAAATGGTGGCGGCTCTACCTGAAATTCTGTCTCATGGATGGTTCCAAGGCGCTGGCAAGCTGATGTCCACCAGAGGCGACCATTACTCAATGATCCCGGACGAATCACTATTCAAAATAAGAGATCTAGTCACTAGGCGAGTTCTTGGAACAGTAGACGAGTCGTTTGTCCTCTCTCTAAATTCTGATGGAAGTGAAGATGCAGCAGGGAGGCCCAGGACTTTCGTTATGGCAGGGAGAACTTGGCAGATCGTAGATGCTGATCCAGAACAAAATGAGTTGGTTGTGGCTCCTGTATCGCAATTAGGGAGCGCTCCTGTTTGGTCGGGAGAATTGCCACCAGTCCCCTCTGACGTCGCCACCGAGGTTGGTCGACTACGGAGGAGGGTTCTGGATTTGTTGGAATCGACACCCACGGAAGGAGGGGGGATCTCGTTTGAAGACTACCCGCTGTCGGATGAAGCCGCATCTATGTATGTCGAAACCGTTGTCGATCACCATGAATCAACCGGTTGCATCCCTGATGACAAGACATTGACGATAGAGCCAAGGGAACATGCAATTGTCCTAAATTGCTGTCGAGGATCTAGGATTAATGAGACGCTATCGCACTTCATCCAGGCCATGGGATCTGGGCTTGGTGGAAGCATGGGAGTCGCTGTTGTCGACCCTTACCGTATATCATTCAGAATACCCGGAGTAAGCGCATCCGACATAGAGGGATGGCTTCGAGAGACCTCACCACTCGCCTTGGAAGCCGTATTGAGAATGACAATACCGAATGGAAGGGCGATCAGAGCAAGGTTTGTGCAGGTCGCTAGGAGGTTTGGCATACTAAGAAAGGATGTTGACCCAAGAAAGGTGAACATTTCAGGGATGCTGAATCGCTATGCGGGGACCGCAGTGGTTGATGAGACTCTATCAAAACTATTCCACGAGAGAATGGACATAGCAGGAACGATGGATCTGATGTCTGAATTGCAGCGTGGTGACGTCGAAATTCACATAACCCGTCCTGGGCCACTTGGGCAGTCACCAAGATCAGAGAAGGACATGCTACTCCCAGCATGGGGTGACAAGGAACTTCGAGAGAGATTGGAAACAAGGCTCCTGTCTGAACGCTGTGTATTGATTTGCTTGAATTGCCATGGCACACAGAGAAGTAGGGTGAGCAGGCTTGAACAAGCTATAGGCAGTTGCCCCGTTTGTGGAGGGGGAATGAGGTGCTGCGGGCCAGAAAGGATGGAGAAGATGATCCTAGGTTGGGTGAAAAGCAGAGACCCCAAGGATAGGGCAAGGATCCAGAAGAATGCAGAGCTGCTGAGCAACCATGGTTTCGAATCGATACTTTGTCTAATGGGCAGGGGAGTCGGGGAGGAAACCGCTACCAGGATACTCAGGGGATTCCATACAAGGTCAAGGACGGAGCTCCTAAGGTCGATCCACAATGCTGAGATCGATTACGCCAGAACAAGGCGATACTGGTCCTGACGAAAACCGCTATTGGGTTCTCTTCCCTCCGAGATACATGCTCGTAGGACTTACGGGAAGGAATGCAGCCGGCAAGACCACTGTCGTAGAATGGTTCCGTGATAGGGGCTTTCTGACCGGGTCGTGCTCAGATTCAATCAGGACATGGTTATCAGAGAATAACACAGAACCTACCAGGGAGAATCTCATAAATGGCGGAAGAGAATTGAGAAGGAGGCATGGGCCGGGCATATTGGCGGAGATGCTTTTGGAGACTTTTGGCGATAGGAACGCCATCATCGACTCAATAAGGACTCCCGACGAGGTTCACGCACTGAGAAAAAGAGGCGACTTCGTATTGATTGAGGTCACTGCAGATCCTGAGATACGCTGGCTCAGAGCGAAGGAGCGGGCGCGACCTGGTGATCCCGTCACGAAAGAGGGCTTCATCGAATCCGAAAACCTCGAGCTCGTGTCGAAAGACACTTCGGGCCAATCTCTGATTGCGACCTCGGCTTTAGCCGACCACACAGTTGAGAACAACGGCGACATAGATGCATTGGCAAAGCGTCTTGAGGGTCTTTTCCCCTCAATCTAGGCCATCAAGCAGATCGGATCAAAACCTCTGCCTCTCGCAGTAGGCCCATTGAGGTCTCGAAATCAGTCTTCCATCGATCGGGTATCTCCAAACCTGACGGGATTACGATCTCGGATATTCCAGCTTGGATGAGGCTGCGAGCACATCTGGTGCATGGAGGCCAGGTAACATACGCGGTGCAGCCCTTCAATGCCAGACCAATCCTCGCTGCGTGCATTATCGCATTTTCTTCTGCGTGACAAATCAGCGGATATTTCAAGTCCCTGTCCGTCAATCTGTCATCCGAGTCTAGTATACCCCTTGGGAATCCATTGAAACCTGTTGACCTAATCTCTCGGTCCGGGCCCACAACCACACAACCGACCTTCGTTGAAGGGTCCTTACTCCACTCGGATATGTGAGTTGCAAGATCCAAGAATCGCATGTCCCACTTGTCACTCATACTATCACTATCTACGATTCACTTTTAGAGCCATGGTGGCTTGAATGTATTCTAAGGAGGTGATCAAGCCCTCCCTGATTTCTGTTAATGACGTCCGCGCACTCCCCCACCATGTGGATGCTGCCCAATACCAATACCCTTACTCCTCGCTCACCAGCATACATGCTCGCTGAGTTGATTGCGTCCTCCATGTCATCTGGTTGGGGGCCCATCGCATCGATTCCAAGTGCAATCATCACATCATGCGAACTCTCTGGAGGAAGTCGGCCATGTTGCGGTTCGAGGATCAGCGTTCTCAGGATCATCTTCCTCTCAATTGCATCCCTTACCGGCTCCAAAGCCCTAACGAGGTCTTGTTTCTTTGTCAAACCGACAATGAGCACGACAGGCTCCCTAAGCCCACTCATCTCCGATAGTATGCTTTCGTAGTTATGAGCCGCACTGAGGATCAACTCAACTTTACCAAATTGATATGTTCTGGCGTCCCTACCTGGCCAAACAGGATCCTCATGATCGATTCCCCAACCCAACATTCCTCCCATCTCAGTTGCCATTGATCTACTGATCTCCCAGGGAGTCATCCCCTTGCTCGGGCAGTGGATTATCAAGTCATCACCAATGATCCTAGCCGCCTCATCAGCCAACTCCGAGTCTTTAGGATCGAGCATGACTAGAGGCGTACCCTCACGGTGGATTCCGGCCTTCTCCCTGAGAACATGAGCCAGAGTAGGCCCCAGTATCTCCATGTGATCTTCCGAGATGGTTGTTATCGCGCAGAGGTCCGCCCTTACGCATCTCGTCGCGTCAAGTCTCCCGCCCAACCCTGTTTCAATGATGGCCCGGTCTATCTTGGCCCTATGAAATGCCATCATGGCGACGAGCATAGTCTTCTCGTAGTATGTTATTTCTATCATTGGCTCACTCTCCACAGCTTCCCTGACCTCTGACAAGGCTAGATCAAATTCCTCGGGACTTATTGGCTGTCCGTCTATCCTTACTCGCTCCTCTACATGCACCAGATGGGGGGAACTGAAGACTCCCGTAAGAACTCCGTTCGCTGCTCCTCTGGCTGCTAGATGGACACATAGCGATCCCTTGCCATTCGTGCCAGCGACGTGAATTGAGGGGAATGAGAGCTCAGGGTTTGACAATCGCGCGAGAGCCTGCCTCACGTGGTCGAGTGCAAGCCTCATGCGCTTCCTTCCTGGAGTGGGGGCAAGCCACTCGCGAAGCTCGTCGTGGGACCACTTCGACATGCATCGGCGACGGGACACCCTGATATGATCCTAGGCCATCAGGTAGCCATGGCAGACGGCAAGCCTAGTTCGATGGGGTGGACCTCTATGCTTGGAATGGCGGGGATGTTCGTAATCACCATTTGTTTCGGGATTTTCATTCAACCGGCATGGAACTTCGAGGAGGCCAAGGCCTTCGGAGACGAAGGGTCAACGGAGGCGAAGAACATCGTATTCGAGTTGCTTATGATCCTGATATTCACTGCGCTTGTTATCTGGCTTGCCAGGAAGGGGCTTCAGGTCTTGATCAAATGGTTCGTCCTCTTTGCCCTGTGGTTCTCGATGTTGTATGCGACATTGCCGGTCATGGCATTGATTTCCCTGATGGCCGGCATGGAGGGCCAAGAGCCTTGGAACTTCGCCTTTGTCGCCTCTCCTATAATCTGCTTTGCATCGATGCTGGCCCTCTACAAGTACCCTGAGTGGTGGGTCGTGAACAGCGTTGGCATGGTCGTCGGCTCGGGGGTGATCGTTATGCTCGGAATAAGCTTCGTCCCTGTCCTAATTTGCGTATTCATGGTCTTGGCCGCAATCTACGATTACTGGGCGGTACATCGATCCAAGCACATGCTTGAGCTTGCTGACACCATGATCGATCTAAAGCTCCCGGTGGTGCTGGTAGCACCGAAGGATTCTAGCTACAGCTTCAGAGAGCAGAAGGGAAGCATGAGCCAACGAAATGGAATCGAGGATCCCGCTGATTCCATAGAGATTGATCCCCACATCGACCTTAGCGAGGGCAAAAGCGGGAGTGGTAGAGACGCGCTTTTCATGGGCTTGGGGGACGTGATTTTCCCAGGTATGCTAGTCATATCGAGCCTGACCTACATGCCAGAGGTTGGGGGCGTGGTCTTCAACCCATTCGGGGAAATGTACCTAGGGCAACTGCTAGTTGCTATAGGGACCCTTTTAGGTGGTCTGGTGGGATATTTCGCTTTGATGTCATTTGTCGCAAAGGGAGAGGCCCAACCGGGTCTGCCACTACTCAACGGAGGTGCGATCCTTGGCTACATTGTCTCAGGAATGATACTCGTTGGCCCGGCTGCTCTTTGGCAGAACATTTCCTTGTTCTGAGCCATCATCCGCCGAATCCCTCAAGAAAGCGCGTTACTACCAAGTGTCGGGGCAAATGCTGGACATACAGATATTCCGAGATGATCCAGATAGGATCAGGGCCGATTTCTCCAAGAGGGGCTTAGATGAATCGATCATTGACGAGGTTCTCCGTCTTGATGGCAGGTGGAGAGAAGTTAGGTTTGAAGTCGACCAATTCAGGAAAGCACGCAATTCAGCTGCCAGAATGATCTCCGAGGCTAAGAAAAAGGGAGATGATGAGGAGGTCAAGCTGATACTCAGCCAAGTGAGCAGCCTAGGTTCAAAAATCGAAGACCTTGAGGCTGATGCACAACGACTGGTTTCCGAAAGGGACGCAATAAGGTTGCAAATCCCTAACCTGTTGCATGAGGACGTGCCCATTGGCGAGAGCGATCAAAAGAACGTTGAGATTAGCCGACATGGAAATTCTCCAGATTTCGACTTCCAGCCGAAAACTCACAACGAGCTCATCGAACAGAACCATTGGGTCGACCTATCAAGAGGCAGTAAGATCACTGGATCTAGGCAGTATTTCCTGATGGGTGACCTCGCGAGGCTCGATATGGCCCTCCAGCAATACTCTGCAGACTTTCTCATTAACAGGGGATACACCCTCGTACAGCCGCCATTGATGATGAACAGGAGAGCGTATGAGGGCGTCACAGACCTATCGGACTTTGAGAATGTGATGTATGGGGTCGAGCCTGATGGCTACTACTTGATAGCCACAAGTGAGCATCCTCTAACGGCAATGCGGATGGACGAAGTGATCGAGCAGTCCGAACTACCTATCAAAATGGTCGGAGTCAGCCCTTGCTTTCGAAGAGAGGTCGGTGCCCATGGGATGTCGGACAGAGGCATTTGGAGAGTCCATCAGTTTACCAAAGTGGAGCAGGTGATCATATGCAAGCCAGAGGATTCATGGGATCATCACGTCGAATTGTTGGAAAACGCCAAGGAACTCTGGGACAGTCTAGGGCTACACTATCGTGTGGTAGACATCTGTACGGGGGACATGGGAACAGTTGCATCGCGAAAGTACGACCTTGAGGCATGGTTGCCTGGAGCGAAGGAATTCAAGGAGGTGGTTTCCTGCTCGAACTGCACCGACTATCAAGCTAACAGACTCAAAATGAGGTTCAGGAAGAGTGGAGGGAACGAGGCGGTTCACACGCTGAACTCCACTGCTGTGGCGACCAGTCGGGCACTAGTCGCAATCTTGGAACAATACCAAGCAAGTGACGGGTCTGTAACCGTTCCAGATGTACTCGTACCCGCTATGGGCGGTAAGAGGGCCCTGGCCCCGAACCAGTAACGTGCCAGCTGGTTGACTTGCGCTAGAGTTGATTTTGCCTACCACCCGATAGCCCCCTCGAGCGCGCCTTGATCCACTTGAAAATGGCCCTGCTCACAACCATAGAGGCCAGGAGGAAGATGATGCTGGCCCACCACGGCGCTTCATCACTGGATGCTAGTAGAATTGTGATGAGCAATATTACTGCGCCGTAGACTGCTCTGAATGCCGAGTAAATCAAAACGCCTCTAAACCAGGGCGAGGTCGTGATTCGTTTCCACCAGGGAAGGTCCACGGTTCGGCCGTTTGACTGGCTCTCAAAGTCATGTCGGATACAAGGCATTGATCATGGGGTGGCGACTCAGGGTGAGCGATGGAGATCGTGCTGATCCTCTCTTTCCTCCTTTTCATGGGTTTTTTTGCTGCGGTGGGGCTTTCCTCAATCCGAGTAAAGAAGAACACCACCGATGACTACCTCGTCGCTGGTCGAGGGATGCACCCTGGCCTAGCGGCGCTGTCTGCTGTCAGTACGTGGAACAGTGGATACATGTTCATTGGTTTCATCGGATTCACATACTCCATCGGCTACTCGGTCATCTGGATCGGACTGGCATCAACGATTGGTCAAATTGTGGCATGGGTTTGGTTGTACAAATTCATTCAGGAGCAGGCGAATGAGAGAGGGGTCCGATCCCTGTCATCTCTTGTTTCTCGAGTCAGCGGGGCGCCAGAGGCCAAGCTAGCTGCTGTTTTGTCTGTGTTATTTCTGTCAGTATACGCTGCTGCTCAGCTCACATCGGGTGGGAAGGCGCTATTCGCGATGATGGGATGGTCGGAGTCAATAGGCATATTGATCGGATTCGTCTTAGTAGTCGCGTATTGTTATGCTGGAGGCATTCGAGCTTCGATATGGACCGATGCTGCCCAATCCTGCGTAATGATAGTCGGGTCCGTGCTCCTTTGTTGGGTCGCGTTGGGTGAGGTCGGTGGCTTTGATGGACTCCATGCTGGACTGGATTCACAAAACGCGAACCTCACACATATCTTCCCATCGGACCTTATGCTTGGAGTGACGCTATGGGTCTTTGCGTTCTTTTTGGGGGGGCTGGGAGTGGCTGGCCAGCCACAAGTAGTCTCGAGAGTGATGACGCTTGGAACAGAGGAGGACAGGAAACAGGCCATGATCTGGTTCTTCGTCTGGCAGACTCCATTCATCCTATTGATGCTCATCATCGGACTGGCTAGTCGAGTAACTTTCACATCCACTGATTTTGATCCCGAGCTTGGCCTGCCAATGATGGCCATGGAGACTCTAGGACCGTTCTGGGTCGGCCTGATCCTTGCCTCAATTTTTGCTGCTACAATGTCAACTGCTGACAGTCAGGTCCTTGCCTGCACTGCAGCCATAACCGATGATATAGTACCAAATTGGAGTCAGAATCACACGATGACCAAAGTAGTGACCCTGCTTGTGGCCGCTCTTGCCACTTCAATTTCAATCGTCGGCCAATACATACCCGGTGGAGATTCCGTGTTCGCCCTAGTGGTTCTGGCCGTATATGGCCTTGGGGGGATTTTCGTCCCGATGCTCACCATCCGATGGATGGGGTACGAGCCTGACACCACCCACTCGGTCGTCATGATGATCTCTGCGTTGGTTGCTGTAATTCTCTGGAGGGCAACTGGCCTGAACAATGAGGTCTTCGAATCGGTTCCTGGCATGGGCGCTGCTTTCGCTGCCCACTTCCTGTTGAATGCCGCCAGGACGCCGGAATCCTCGCCACTTGGAAGGTACACCATGCCGAGTGGCCGTGTGATCGGTATCTCCGCCTTGGTAATCTTGGCGCCAATGTCCGCTGCGGAGGCTGCCTATTTCCTAACTAGGTCAGATGGAGGAGGAGACAGCGGGGAGATTGGAAACTATACCGCGATAATCCAATATGAATACCTAGTACTGGTGGATGAGGAAGATTACATTGGGGACGGTGAGACGATTGAGTTTGGTCACACAATCCTCAACCTAGACCGAGAGGCTGGCTTTGAAGTAGGGGAAGTACGATTGCACTGGTACTATGGTGAGACAAATGAGGAGGTTGATCCTAATTCTTTACAGGAACAAGCAGCTTGTGCGATTAGCCCCGGTAACGATGCCATGGACTCAACAACCGGAGAATTGGAACACAATGGTTTTTCTTCGACAGCCCCCGGAGATGAGGACCTAGGAGAAGGGTACGTCAGCGAGGAGTTCTGGTCGGGCGTACAATGGCTGGAAACTGCTTCTGGAGATATCGCCGAAGATCTCGGTAATGACACATACGCTTGGTTCATTTCGGGTCTTTCGGAGGGAGAGATCAGGGATAATCTGAGTCCCTCTGGTAGGTATCATGGTGATTACTCATTGTCTCTGACTCTAGACGCGAATAGTGGGGGCAATGGTCAGTGCCCACACAGCGACGATGGCGAGGAAGTGAGTTATTATCTGACTGCAGTGTTAATGAAGTTCGAGATTTTGAGGGACGATGGAAGCCAATCCGAATCTATCGATTGAATGCGTCATTCGATATCATGATGAATGAGCGTGTTCGGTGGGAAACATGGTTTCCCGTTCCCCCCCGGCGTCAAGCCCTGCAGTACGCAAGGTGATGCAGGGGAACAAAAGCAAGGACACTACGCCAGAAATTCACCTAAGATACGCTCTCAGGGAAGCAGGATTCCCTGGTTACAGGCTCCATTGGAGGATAAGCGACGAGGAGGGTAGATATGTTTGCAGGCCTGACATATCATATCCAGGGAGGAAATTGGCTATTTTCGTCCATGGTTGTTTTTGGCACCGTTGTCAAAAGTGCAATTTGCCCATGCCGAAGACTAACCAGGAATATTGGGAGGATAAATTCACAAGGAACCAAATCAGAGATTCGAGAAAAAGATCGGAGATTGAGAGGTTGGGTTGGAAGGTGTTGGTAATTTGGGAATGTGAGCTGAAGAATTTGCAGATGGACGAGTTGGTTAGATCAATACCCACATGATTTCACTCTGAGATGGAAATCAGTACGGAACCCATGTCAACCCTATCTCCCTCTTGATACAATATTTGTTCTATCCTTCCAGCATTAGGGGCGGTTATCTGGTGCTCCATTTTCATAGCCTCCAGTACCATTAGTGGTTGGCCCTCCCTTACCCTCTGTCCAACTTCCGTGTTGACCTTTCTGACGATTCCGGGCATGGGTGCCGTCAATCCGCCTTGGGTCTCAAGTGACGATGATGTATTGATCTGAGCCTCAGTCATTACGAAAGTTTGTCCAGAGATAGTTACCCACCATGAGTCTCCCACTTTCGTGGCCTTGGGTTTCAACCATTTTCCACCATCATCCAGAGATAGGGTCGCTGATTTACTATCGAAGGTTATCCTAACATCTGATTGAAGAGTTTTCTCACCGCATTTCAGATGACTGACCAAAGTCTGGCCACCCTCATGGAGTAGCCTTACAGACCAGATTTCTCCATCCCTAGCTGATTTCCACTTCATAGCAATGCCTCATGGGAACCTCTTTGCGAGTGTTCTGAATGGATCTTGTTCGTTTCCAGAGTGCCTATCCAGGATGTTCGATGATGTGTGCTTGGACTTATTCAACCCGAACTTTTCTGCAACTGTTGCGATTATGGCGACTAAGCCAAGTGCATTCTCATCTGGATTTTGCTTGAAATCCTTGCCGTCTAAGTAGTCAGTGGTGACGCCAGGGCCCTGGAAGGCCTCGGTGTTGAGTATGTCTCGGCAGAACTCGATGTTTGACCTCACGCCGTGAAGTGTTGTCTCCGAAAGTGCGTGATCAAGCCTATTTATTGCCGTTTTCCGATCTGGTGCGTGAACGATAATTTTTGCAAGCATCGGATCAAATGAAGTTGTAACCTCGTCCCCCTCCCGAACTCCGGCATCCACCCTGATACCCGGGCCAGAAGGAGCGTCGAACCTAGCTATGGGGCCGATTGATGGGAGGAATCCTGTGGATGGGTCCTCTGCGTAAATCCTAGCTTCCATCGCGTGGCCAGTGATGGGGACGTCGCTCTGGCTGAGTTTTAGCTCGTTCCCGGCGGCCACCATGAGCTGCATATGTACCAAATCCAGGCCCGTGATTAGCTCTGTGACTGGATGCTCTACTTGCAGCCTTGTGTTCATCTCGAGGAAAAAGAACTCATTCCGCTGGGACAAGAGGAATTCAACAGTTCCAGCCCCCTCATAATTTACAGCACGTGCTGCTTCAATCGCCGCTGCGCCCATTCTCCTCCGGAGTTCAGGGTTCACAGCAGGGGATGGTGCTTCTTCTATCACCTTCTGATGGCGCCTCTGGAGTGAGCAATCGCGCTCGTTCAAGTGAATAATATTCCCGTGGCTATCCGCGAAAATTTGTATCTCTATGTGCCTCGCTCCTCTTAGAAGGCTTTCGACGTATACGGTTCCATCTCCAAATGCAGCAGTTGCTTCCCTAGAAGCCGCTTGATATTCACTCCTCAGAAGTTTCGGTTCTTCTACAACTCTCATGCCTTTTCCACCCCCTCCAGCACTGGCCTTGAGCAGCAGGGGGTATCCAACATCCGCCGCGGCTGCTGCTAATTGTGGCAAGGGGTCCTCTCCCTCTGAGATACTGATTGACTTCCCCGGTATGACTGGGACTTGTGCGTTGATCATGGATTCACGGGCTCTAATTTTGTCTCCCATCACCCTTATTGCCTCGGGAGGGGGGCCTATCCAGACTAATCCTGATTCCACGACCGCCCTCGCAAACTCCTCTCTCTCGGATAGAAATCCATAACCAGGATGTATCGCTTCAGCCCCAGTCGATCTGGCGGCGTGCATTATGGCCTCTATCGAGAGGTATGTCGAGGATAGATCATCCCCCTCAAGGTGTGCTACGCAGTCAGCGAACTCAAGATGCATAGCATCACTATCCAAGTCGTTGTGCACTGCTATCCCCTTCAATCCGCATTCCCTGACTGCCTTCAAAATCCGAACTGCGATCTCACCGCGATTCGCGACGAGTACCGAATGGAATGGGGTCGGGGAGTCTGACATCCAAGACGCTGGTTCCATCTGATCTCCGCACCTCGATAACTCGTACAATAGTTCCTGTGTTTGCATGTGACTACAGAATGAATGTTTCTCCCTGCTCTGCTAGGGACCACCCAGATAGGTCCTTTCGGAGTTTTTCATCAATTAGGATTGGATTCGAATGATTGATGTGGATGAATCGGATATCTGGATCGTTTACCCCCCTTGGTCCCAACCTCTGCAAGGATTCCTGGATAGTTGGGTGGGGGATCTCTGCCTGTGATGGCAACTCCTCCTCGTTCCAGAACGTGCCATCCACCAGAGCTATGTCTACGTTCAAACTCTTCAACCAATCGATGATCGAATCCTGCTTGTGTTTACCCAAGGTGAGTTCCCATCTATCATGATCAGGTAGGTGAAAGAGGGATCTTCTGGGCCCTCGAATTAGGAATGCGTGAGTGTCGGATAACTCATCCCGATGTGGGACAGGTACTGGGAGAACACTGAGGCCCCCCTCCATCTTTACTTCAACGTTCGATTGGAATATGGAGCCGATGAAAACGCCTGAATCCAAGAGGTATCTCAAACGGGGTGATGAGCGTATCATCTTCATCATTGCACTGCTCGTGTGTAATCTCACTCCCCTTAGCCCCATAACCTCTCTACCAAACAGGCCTAGGCCGTCTACATGACCAAGGTGGCCATGTGTAATCCATACATCAGTGATGTCTCTGGGGTTGAATCCAAATGACCTGGATTGACGGTCCAATTCCCTGGAGACGTCGATGAGATGGAGGTCTTCTCCTGCAGCTATCGAAATGGATGTGGGATAGAGCTGTCCCGCGTTGTCGTGGAACGACACGCAAGTCTCACAGAAACATCCCACATGTGGTACTCCGCCGTCTTGTGCTGTGCCTAGGATTTTGACGATTGGAACATCCGTCACAACAAATCACCGAGGATAGTTTACCTTTCCTTCCAACTCGGATCCCTTTTTTCGAGAAACGATGACAGTCCCTCTTGGCCTTCTGTGGAGCCCCTCATCTCGCTTGTCAAATCCAAGGTCCAGCTTCGCAGTTGATCATCAGTACCATCCCAGTGATCTAGTCGGGCGGTAAGGAGTTTCACTTTTGAAACGGCGATCGGCGCAGATGTCATTATCTTCTCCGTTACCTTGACTGAAGCAGAAGCTAACATGGATTCTGAGTCGACCAATTGATCGACGAAACCCACTCTCAGGGCCTCTTTGACATCTATCTTCGTGGCCAACATCGACAGCCTTCGAAAATTCGCGCTCCCGAGCCTTCGATGGACGTAGGGGCCGATGACTGCGGGGAGGATTCCGAGTTTTACCTCGGATAGTGCGATCTTGGTATTAGGCTCAGCTATGACATGATCAAGACAGGCAACTAGTCCTGCACCTCCACCAAGAGCAACTCCTTGCACGCGCCCGATGGTGAAGCACGGGTGGGACCATAGACGATAGAAAAGACCATCCAGACGTTCCGAGTCTTTCCTGTTCTCTTCTTCGGACTTCGAGCCAGCATCCCTCATCATGTTGATATCCGCACCTGCGCAGAAGTGCCTTCCTTCCGCACATAGGTGTAGGACCCTGAGGGGTCCACCATTAGTTGTGGAGTGCTTTGAAGTCCAATCAAGTAGCGAGGTCAACTCAGAAATCAACTCGATATTCAAAGCATTGTAGGATTTTACTCGCTTCATCGTTATGGTCGCTTGAGCCCCATCCAAGGAGAGCTCGCAGAGATTTGTTTTTGGTCCAATCATTTCATCACATCCGAAATACTCCATACCTTTGATCTGGAAACTCTGAATTGAGGCTAGCGGATATGCATAACCCGAGTATGTCCCTCGTATCCCTTGGGTCGATTACACCGTCGTCCCACAGTCGAGCTGTTGAGTAGTATGGGCTCCCCTCTTCCTCGTATTTCTGGAGAATCGGCTTTCTGAAGGAGTCAATCTCCTCTTGATCCATTGGACTTGATCCTTGTCGCTGCCTTTGATCCTGTTTCACTGTGGCCAGAACATCTGCGGCCTGAGGCCCCCCCATCACTGAGATCCTCGCATTCGGCCACATGAATAGAAATCTGGGGTCGTAAGCGCGCCCACACATGCCATAATTCCCTGCACCGTGGCTACCTCCTATGATGATTGTGAACTTGGGGACTGGGACGCAGGAGACCGCCGTCACCAGCTTAGCCCCGTCCTTAGCAATACCTCCTGCCTCAGCATCTCTTCCAACCATGAAGCCCGAGATATTCTGAAGGAAAATGAGGGGTGTTCCTCTTTGGCCGCACAGCTCGACGAAATGTGCACCTTTGAGGGATGACTCTGAGAATAGTATTCCATTGTTTGCAATCACGCCGACTGGATAGCCATGGAGATGACCGAAACCGCAGACCAAGGTGGTCCCATATCTAGGCTTGAACTCATGAAATTGAGATCCGTCCAAGATTCTCCCAATCACCTCGCGAACATCGAAAGGCGTCCGATTATCTTCAGGAATGAGGCCCAAGAGGTCTTCTGGGTCATGTGCTGGCGGAGAAACTGGTTTGAAGTCCAGTTTTTGTTTTGGGTCTATGTTGAGGTGCCTTACGATCTCGCGTACCATGCCCAATGCCTCCATTTCATTTTCAGCAAAGTGATCCGCGACCCCGGATTCCCTCGTATGCAGATCCGCGCCCCCAAGATCTTCGGAGGAGACCTCTTCTCCGGTTGCTGCCTTGACGAGTGGGGGGCCGGCAAGGAAGATGGTTCCATTCCCCTTCACGATGATTGATTCATCGCTCATAGCTGGTATGTACGCACCTCCGGCGGTGCAGGATCCCAGGACTGCAGATATCTGGGGGATGCCTTTGCTCGATAGCATGGCCTGATTCCTGAATATTCTCCCAAAGTGTTCCTTATCTGGGAATACCTCATCTTGCATGGGAAGGAAGGCCCCTCCGGAATCTACCAGGTAGATACAGGGTAGATTGTTCGCCTCAGCAACCTCCTGTGCCCTGATATGCTTTTTCACTGTCATTGGATAGTAGGACCCGCCTTTCACAGTTGCATCGTTTGCCACAAACATGCATTCACGTCCATCGACCAGCCCAATCCCAGTCACTATTCCCGCAGAGTGTGCCTTGCCATCGTACATGCCATTCCCAGCAAGTGTTGAAAGTTCCAAAAACGGGGATCCTGGATCGCAGATTTCCTCTATTCTCTCCCTCGCTAATAGCTTTTCACGGGATCTATGTACTTCGACGGATCGTTCGCTTCCGCCTTTCTTAGCTAGATCCATTCTCTCTTTGAGTTCCCTAACCAGTTGAAGGTTGACTTCATGGCGACTTCGCCAAGACTCATCAGCCTTATTCACACGTGTCGGGAGCCTAGCCATACAGGACACCCTAGGGGCTCCCAGACTTCAATCCCACGACTTGGATTGTCATATCATGATCGAGGAGCCCGAAGAATTACGTCTCTTCGATATGAGCCATGGTCATGTCGGACGTCGATGAGGGCTTCACGGAGGAGGATATCGGTAGGATCGTGACAATCAGGAGGAATGATGGCACCTACGTTGAAGCAGAGGTTGTTCGGGTATTTTGTCCGCTTTGCACGGAGGAATTCATCGGAACCAAGCGCGATGCTGGAGGCTTCATAGCAGGCCATAGAGCATATCATGAGCACGAAAACATGAGTGACATGATAGCAGAGTCGATGGGCGGGGTTTAGGTCAATCGTATGCCCACTCGCCATTTCGCATTATGGGCGTGATCTTGCCATCCTCCGAAATTCCGTCGATATCCAGCCTATCTGAGCCAATCATCCAGTCCACGTGAATATTGGAGGAATTGCCACCGGCCTCACGCACCTTGTCTGGATCGTTTCCAATTTCACCCTTGAAGCACTTGGAGTAGCACTGTCCGAGTGCGATGTGGCAACTTGCATTCTCGTCGTACAGGGTGTTGTAGAACAGTAGTCCTGATTCGCTTATCGGTGAAGAGTGGGGGACAAGGGCCACCTCTCCCAATCGTCTAGCACCCTCATCTGTGTCAATTAGGTTGAGGAAGACCTCTTCGCCTACATCAGCCCTCGCTCTGACAATGGTCCCATTTTCAAACTCGACCTCGATCCCATCGATCAAAGTCCCACGATAGACCAATGGCTTCGTTGCTCTGACCGTTCCGTTCACTCTCTGAGAGTGGGGGGTAGTGAATACCTCCTCCGTCGGGATGTTTGGCGTGCATGTGATTCCATTTTTTGCCGTGCTGGCTCCACCTTTCCACTCATGGCCCTCGGCTAACCCAATGGTCAAATCAGTCCCTGGAGCGGTGTACCTCAGTGAATGGAAGCTCATTTCATTGAGCCAGTCTTGTCTTTCAGTGAGTGTCTTCTGGTGCTCCCCCCATGCGGCGATTGGATCAGAATTATCGACCCTGGATATGGAAAAGATGGCTTCTGCAAGGGCAGAGACTGCGTCCCGTTCGTCGAGATCTGGGAAGACCTGTTTTGCCCAAGCGGCGCCGGGATAGGAGATTATATTCCAGTTCGTAACGAAGTTGGTGATTCTCTCCATTGCAGGCTTGGAAGCCAGGGACATCGATTTCCCAGCTCTCGCGACCCGAGCGGGGTCCTGATCGGCCAATAGCAGCGGATTTGCCGCGGAGACGGCGAGTCTGGCGGTATTGTTGTCGAAGGCCTCGGCCATTCCATTGAACATCCAGGATGGAGCAGCATCAAGGCTCTCATCGGGTGCGTGGTTGTACCTAGTGAGTGTCAGTAGGTCATCGGACAATATTGTTGAAACCACCCCTGCACCACTCTTGTAGGCCTCGGCAGAAAGCCTCCTAACAAGCGGAAGGGATTCCACTGGCGCAGTAATTATCAGATCTTGACCCTCTTGGAGATTCAACCCAACGCGTATGGATACCTCTGCGAGGCGGTCCAGCATCTTAGCATCGAAAGGCAGGTCCTCATCAGGGAAGGAGTTCATGGCACCTCCAATACGGACTGTCGTTTGAATGTTTGAATATGACTACACGCCGAGTGTCAGCCTGAACACGTTGCGTAGCGCTGGTGCCAAACCGACCACCATCAGACAAAGCGCGATTAGAATTCTCAGGTGCTGTTGTCTGTGTTCGAAGACAGCTTGGGAGTAGAACCAGCAAATAACGCCAGCGATTCCAATTTTGAGGACGGTGAAGGTGACAGAGGTGTCCAACACCCCTGTGACCATCGCGCTGATTACGTGCTTCTCTGTGTATCCAAAGTAGTCGATTCCAATCCAAGTCGCGATACCATCCCCAATTTGACCGCCAACAGGCAGAAGGACTGCTGGACTGGCTAGGACCCCGCGCTTCCAGAGAGGGGCTACCTCCCTCTTCATGGGAGTATCTGAACTAAGATAGTCCCCCTCAGTAACTCCGGGGGGAAGAACCCCGGGGATGAAGCCCATTTCAATTGACTTCAATGCATCTTCCTTCCCATATGAGTAGAGCCCCAAGCAGACTACGTACGGCACTCCGAAGACGATTGCCAGTGGCCATACCGTGATGCCGCCCTCGATCCCTACAACGGCGTATGCGGACAATATGGAGAACAGTACTATGGAGCCACCCACCCCAGCTGCGTAGACTACCCTTTGTGTGTAATCGAACCTATCCGCATGCGATCCTGCGAGCCAGTAGGGAGATGTTATTCCGAATATTGAGATTATGGCCATCACCTCAAGGTCGAGTGCGTTCCCAACTCCGTTAGTGGAATTTGACTCAAGGACGCTCGAACAGTAGATCAAGGCCTGAGCGGCAATTATCAGAGCAGACACATGCCTAGTCGATCGAGTGGCCTTTTCCGTACCGTGGTATGGCCCCACCGAGATCCGATAACCCAGGAATCCGGAGGCGACGACCCATGCTGCTGTCTGGAAGTGGACACCTGGACTGACAAACCATGGCGCCATTGTGGCCCCGAATAGTCCAGCATCCTCGATGACCTCCCCAAAAGGCGCCCAGAGAACCCATGGAATAAGCGCAACGAGCATTGCATCAGATCCATCAGTTCCAGCGACCCTCAGCAGACCTGCTAGAGACACGACGAACAGAGCTAGACCGATCCCATACCCAGCTGTATTTACGTAGTTGTAGCCGCTATCCCCCGTCGACTCATTCAATATCGAGTCCAAGAAATATGTGTAAACGACCTCTGAGGCTAAGTTCTCGTGACCGCTGAAGTGAGTGGTGATGCCGAATCCAAAGAATAACAATGTTATCAGCAAAATTCGGATCGCCCACTTCTCATAATCATACAGTGACTCGAAGGGGTTCACAGCCCTTGGAAGAAGAGGTGCATATTGAGGTCATCGGATGTTTAGAACAACTTCGTTTGTGTTGATTGCTCTGGTTTAGGTCGGTTTTTCCTCGCCCGCCTTTTTCTGCTTCCGTGCTTGGAATATACCCTCTTGCTCGCTTCTCTGGACTCCTGGCTTCGCCTAGCGGAGTATGCCTTGGCTACTCCAGCTTTTCTCGAACTCGACTCGTCCACGATTGGTGAAGGATAGTCATCCCCGATGAGGCAACCAACATCTTTCTGGATGCTAAGTGGCATTTTCCAGGGCTCGTGAATGAATTCAGTGGGGACTTGCCTCAACGAGGGTATCCATGTTTTGATGAACTCACCCTCTGGATCATGGTCAAGACCCTGTTTGAGAACAGAGTAGGCCCTGATTGAATTGATCCCGGTGGTTCCAGACTGCATGCCAACCTGGGACCAGTGTATACCGGGCTCATAGTCCAAGAAAAGCCTGGCCAGATGCAATCCAGAGTCTCTCCATGGCTGCCAGAGGGTATATGAAGACACAGACATAATCATCGCCCTCATCCTGAAATTGATCCATCCGGTTGAGATCAATTGTCTCATGCAAGCGTCAAAGAACGGCCAGCCTGTGTTCCCCGTCGCCCACGCGCTGAAAATCTTCTTGTCGTATTCCCTGACCATACGAGAGTCCAACTCCTCGTTCATCGCGAGGTAATCCAATGTTGGCTCTTGCTCTAGCTTCTGGATGAAATGGCAATGCCAAGCCAGTCTGCTCTGGAACGAGCTTAGGCTTTTCATCCAATTTGACTTTCTCTTTTCAGTGATTTCCGCCTCCCTAATCTTGGCCTTTCTCTGATTGGTCATAGACAAGGCCGTCCTTATCGAGAGGCATCCAGTGCTGAAGTAAGGCGATAGCCTAGAGCAATGATGGCTTGCTTGATTTGGGGAGGACATTCGCCACCGATACAATTCCCCCCTCGAGGCTAGGAACGACTGCAGTGTATCCAATGCTGCGTCCTCCCCAGGAGGTGGGCGATGGCTTAGCTTCCTAGGGGTGAGTCCCATTGAGCTGAGGGTGGGTTTTACCACCTCGTTTCCCACAGTGTTGATCCTAGTGGGTGGGCTGATTGGAGAGGTTCTCATCCTCTTGTCTCTGAGTCCTTTCCAGAGGTCTCTGTCCTTCAATCCCCGAACGACGCCATTAACAGGGTATTCCCTCCAAGATACCTTTTCTCGCTCGCACCATTTCTTGACTGCTCGGTCCCTTTCATAGGACCAGGTAGTTCCCGTCTCCTGGTGTGAGTATATGCTGTTTATTCCGTGCTCTCTGTGGATCTGCTTCAGGCAATCAATAATGTTGGAATGCACTATCCGAAGGGATCCACCGATTTTTCTGAGGCTTTTATCGAGTTCATTTGCACAATCCAACTCCCAAGCGATGTGGGTTGGGTCGGTATCTGGTTGATTTAATCTAACTGGCTCAATTACATACAGAAGTATAGTGGGCTCGATTTCACCCGCAGCATCTGACAGGGGCTCGTGGTCGGCAAGCCTTAGGTCACGCTTGAACCAGACCACGTTGACCGTCATTGTTCCTAACTAGGACCGGGGTGGTATCAACCCCCGTTTCAAGTATCGTTACTGGTTATTGTTACAACGTCGAGTTCATTCGCTTTCTTCGCCCGGTTGCCTGAAATCTGGCATGGAGCTGGTAGTCCTACTCGCATTCCTTTCGTTTCTCTTTTCTGCTAACCCAGGTACGAGATCCTCGAATTCAGATACGTTAGGTGTTGGGGCTTCGTTGAGTACATAGCTGTCCAGGCTTCGGTCCTCGATTCTCCTCCTGCGTACGTCTCTCTCCATCCCCCTGATTACCGTGCTATGTTCTGCTCCATCCAAGAGGCCCTCGATAGCAGTGCAAGCCGTCATCAGCCCCACCTCATCACCAATCACTACCACGGTGGATCCGTGTATTGCGATCTCTGTACCGGTGAAGCTCTCAATCAGCGATCTAATTCTCCCATCCCTGCCAATAAGTCGACTTCGCATTCTTCGGGTATGATTGCCCTTTCTCCCAACCCACTCTCTGATGTCATAGATGCGTAGAAAGGTGTCATCTGCAATCAGCCGGAGTGCCCTGTTTGGAGCGAGTCCCCTGCCTATTGCCCTTATGATGTCAGGTAGTTTGAGCCTCAATACTGGATCGATTTCAACAGGCCAAACCACAGAAACCTCCCCTGTCGTGGAGTCAACGTGGAGTTTGGCCCCTGTGGCCTCTTCAATTGACTTCCGAGTCTCGCCGCCCTTTCCAATCAGAACAGCTATGCGTTCCCTCGGTATTCTTGTGAGTGGCTCCATGCTAATCTCTCGTGAACGTCCTTATTCAATCCAATCCTGGTAGCGGGTCCAATTCTGGTGCCGGATCGTCGATGACCCTAAGCAACGTGTCAGCTACATTGATGTCCATACCATTTCGATTGGACCACTCAACAATCCTGGTGACATCGCGGACCAGAAACTCCCTTGCGGACGGATGTTGCTCGATCACTGCCTGGCCTACATCGATAACCCATGGTTCTTCGCCATGCCAGAGAATATTGTACTCACTAAAATCGGAGTGGACTAAGGTGGCCCTCTGCCACATTACCGCCAAGAGTTTGACCAGTTCTTCGAATACTTTCTCCACATCTGGGATGGTCACGTCTCTCAGCCTAGGCGCAGGCTCACCTATGGATCCGATCAAATCCATTATGAGGACGTTCTTGTAATTCGCCCGAGGCAAGGGGGCAGGGATCCCATGCCGCCTACAGCGTCGAAGGTTCCTCACTTCTTTTCTCACCCATACGTTTACCAGCTCCCTGTGACGTCTCTTCAGGCCTCCGAATCTGGGATCCCCGTCTATGTATTTTGAGAGGGATTTGAATACCGCATTTGTGGTGTGGAAGATCTTAACCGCAGCTGCACCACTTGAAGTTGTAGCATGAAAAACGTGTGCTTCTTTGCCCCTCGCTATCGGGAAGTCGAGGGTGTCTATTTCCCCTGATTCCATTAATTTGTGCAGCGCTAGAAGCGTGCTCTGATCGAACACACTATCGAAGACTCTTCTATCTGACCATTCAAATTCTCCCCTCCCTAGCACGCCGGAAATCTTGTCCTCTATCTCATTGAACAGTTGCCTGTATCTGGGTTCTTCCATCCAGTGGTCTGACGGCTCCGAAGGATTCCTCATGTTCGGCTTTTCCTCCCACTTAACGTCATCCTGTTCCTTCATTCCATTCCCTCCAGGACGCCATCCCCATCAAGGGTTCGCCATGTCCAGATGCCCACTGGGGTGGTGAAGAAGACTACGACGATCAACCAAGAGATCATGGCGCCCATCCAAGCACTTGTTACGGGGAACAAGAAAATGCTGAGAAGCGCGTAGATTGAGACTGAGGCGGATCCTAGCATCATAGGCCCAGTGGCTCCTATTGGAACGGCAGGCCCCTGAGATAGCCACAGTGATACCATGGTTGTGAGGAATATTGCTGGGAAAACCGAGATAATCCCGGAAATGAAGGGGAGGCCCATCGATGCAATCCAGACTGAAGCCCCAATTGCCATCCCAGCAGCAGCCCCCCTCGACATCAAGACGGTCTTGCTCACGGAGTTCTTCCCACTAGGGGCAGGAGGGCCTGTTTTCACCGCTGAGAACCCCAACGCAATCGAAGCCAAAGTAGTAAGGATCGCGATGAACATAGGGTCCAACTGTTCCGAGGCCGACTCTACAAGTGCTGCAGCGAGGCCAGCGAAAATCGCCCAAAGGACAATCGATAGCACTGATACGCCCACTAAAAGTGAGTTTCCCCTGAGCACGCTGCCAAACCAAGAAGGCGAGTTCCTCCAGACCACTAGGAAGAGGAGGTTCAAGAGCATGCCAATCGGAACCATCGACATTGCGGCGGAGAATGACTCCTGGGATCCCACCTCTCTCCAGATTCCTATGCTAGCAGGGACGATTGTTGTCGGTAGGGTGATTACGCCTC
The DNA here is from genome assembly GCA_011523055.1 of Methanobacteriota archaeon. Taxonomy (GTDB): domain Archaea; phylum Thermoplasmatota; class Poseidoniia; order Poseidoniales; family Thalassarchaeaceae; genus MGIIb-N1. Next base: position 18,660 of record WTHQ01000005.1, on the reverse strand, counting down.
CGAGCGCACCGCCGCCCCTCTCCACGAAGACAGTGGAGATGATTGCGACTAATCCAGCGAAGAGGGCTGGCACCATGATGCTCTGAGGGTCGACAGCCATGGGAAACTCAACCGAAGAATGAATCTATGTCGTCCTCATCCCTTCTGGTGACCATGGTGTCTGTCTCTTCTTGTCTTGTCTCTTCTATGCCTGCATCATCGTCCGCAGCTTGGGATTCGTCGGCCCTCGTCCTTTCCTCTGTAGGTTGATCGTCGTACTCCATGTCGCCCTCGTCCATTGCGGTGATGTCGTCGTCGGAGTATCCGAACAGGTCGACTATCTCAGGAAGCACGCCCTTTCTTGATAGGTAGATTGACTGCGTCTTCGTGTACCTGCTCCTGACATCTGCCTTTGAATCCTGGAAATCCCATGGTTGGACAACGATCAAATCGCCTTCCCTCACCCACTGTCTTCGTCGCATCTTCCCGGGTATTCTCGCGAGGCGCGACTCGCCGTCCTCACAGACCGCATTGACCCTTCTGCCACCGAGTATCTGGTCTGCTATTGCGAACATCTCGTTGATTTTCTTGTTAGGCAGGGGCACCCTGATTTTGTCGCTACCACCTGATTCCAATCGTGCGAGGAGCTCGGAGTCGACTCTCTCCGCGCGACGTGCCATGGCCCGGCGTCGGGGGACGCCTATGTGAAGTTACCACCGCTGGTGCCGCCTAGAACGTGGAGATGGCCGTCTCCACCAGGGACAGGAGCTGCTCGCTCGCGGGCCCTATGCCAAGGAGCACCGTGAGGACCATCGAGGCAAGGATCACCGCTCTGAGGAGGGGTGCCCGGGGGACAGGTGAATCCATTGCTGGTTCTTCGAAGAACATCAGGAGTCCTATTCTGAGGTAGTAGAACAGGGATAGCGCGCTGTTTAGGACAATGGCCAGAGCCAGAAGGAAGTATGGATCCACCGATTGCAGCCAGCTCATTGCGCTCGCGGCCGTGATGGCCCCAGTGTCCGTTGTGGTGGTTACCAGCCCATTGATCATTAGGAATTTCGAGAGGAAGCCGGATAGCGGGGGTATCCCTGCCAAGGAGAGCATGAATACGAACATGCAGATCGCTAGGATCGGGTCTCTACGGGCGAGTCCATTCAGATCCGAGATCGATGATCCTCCTCCTTCCATCTCCACTAGGGTGAGGACCAGGAAGGCCCCCATCTTGAACAGGACAAGTACGGCTAGGTGGAACACAATGGCAATCTGCAGAAGCTCCTGGGTACCGGAGTCTGCGAGTCCTGAGCCAAGCGCCGCGAGTGCTGCCAGCATGTAGCCCGCGTGAGCGACGCTCGAGTAGGCCAGCATCCGCTTGGGATTTTCAGATGATAAAGCAGCGAGGTTGCCCCAAGTCATGGTGATGACAGCAAGGATGCCCAGCGCGGGTGCCCAGGCGGTCACAGCTTCGTTAGGAGCAGCGATGCCTACAAGCACCCTCATCATGGCAACGAAGCCCATCGCCTTGGAGGCGGTAGCGAGCATGCCTGCTATCGGCGCATTCGTGCCAGAGTAAGCATCTGGAGCTGCGAGGTGGAAGGGGGCTGCGCTGACCTTGAAGCCGAATGCCACCATCATGAGCCCGACACCGATTCCGGCAAGGGGGTCGAGTGTATCCATCTGCCCCCATGTTGCTGATAGAATGGCAAAATCCAAGCTCCCGGCCCAGAGATAGAGCAGAGACATGCCATAGATTCCCGTCGCAGAGGCTATTGATCCAACGATGAAGTACTTGGTGCCGGCCTCCCCTCCGATGCTGCTCTCCTTGTGGAAGCCAACGAGCACATACGAGGCCATGGAGGCAAGCTCCAGGCAGACGATCAGGAAGAATAGGTTCGTTGATAGGGCCATTAGGCTCATTCCTAGTGCGACCATCATTAGGAGGATGTGAAGATCGACTTGCCTGCGGTTGTCCATCAGACTTTGTGTGACTTGATCATCAGCATCCTTCACGTCCGCCGCGGTGATCTTCTTGGACGGGATACGGTAGATCGATGCGGCTGCTGTGATCGCCAGCGCAGCTGTGAAGACCATCGACATGAATCTACCAAAGCCCGTGATTTCCATGACTCCGGAGATTGTTTTACCCTCGCTCGACTCGATTGCGTAGAGCGACAGCAAACACGCGACGGCAAGGCAGATCGTCGAGAGCGCCCCGGGTGCCCTCGGATCGGAGGTGATCTCGAATCGGGTTCCTCCCCAAAGTATGGGGACTTTGATGTTCGTGAGGGGGATCCTGGCTCTCGCATCCCCGAGGTTGGGCACCAGGATCGCTAGAGTGATGCCGAACAGGATCGTCATCTCCGGGGCTAGGGCAATGGCCTCCGACGAGGTTAGTATCATGGGGAGGCCTCCAGCATGTTCATTGCGTGCACGAGGTAAGTTTGGATGAAATCAGTGCTCCAAGCGGACATCATGTCCCAGAATATGAAAGGTAGAATCCCGAACAGGATGGTCAGGGCACCAAGGACGAACATTCCTGCGTTCTCATGCCAGGTGACGTCCCTGGGCTCCTCGCCATGCATGGTGTCTGGGAGTATCCCGACGTGTGGGTCATCCGACTCAAAGATCATCTTCTGCATCGATGTCAGGTAGTACAGCGCTGTGAAGATCAGCGTGAGGGCCGGGAGCAGGACCCACCAGCCAAAGGTCATCCAGAACGCGATCATTATTGCGACCTCTGCTACGAAGCCCGCGAGCAGCGGTAGTCCGAGGCTACCCATCCACCCGAGCATCATGTGTCCTGCGAGGAATGGGGAGTGGTGGGCGATGCCCCTCATTGATCCGATTTCTAGCGTGTGGTAGTGGTGCTTGAACGATCCTGCGACGGCGAACAACAGTGGGCTGATGATGCCATGGGCGAACATCATGAAGAGCGCCCCCGCAAATCCCAGGGGCTGCATGGTTGCGATCCCCAGGAAAATCAGGCCCATGTGTGAGACGGATGAGTATGCGACCATCCTCTTCAGGTTCGTTTGCCCGAGGCAGACGACTGCCCCATAGACCAGACTCGCCATGCCGAGGAAGACCAAGAGAGGGACGAACGTCAGCGTTGATTCTGGGAACATGGCAACGGCGACCCTTAGGAAGCCATAGGCCCCCATTTTCAGCATCACTCCAGCAAGAAGCATCGAGCCTGCTGTGGGGGCTTGGACGTGAGCGTCTGGAAGCCATGTGTGGACCGGTACGCTGGGCATCTTCGTGGCGAAGCCTATCAGCAGCAGCAGCCATACGAGATGCCTGAGGCCCTCACTGGTTATCAGTCCGTCAACCCTCGATTGCTCTGTCATCAGAACCAAGTTGAAGTGGTGGCCAGTGAGAGTGCCTGCGAAATTAGGGTCCGTGGCCGTGTTGAAGTACATCACGAGGATGCCGACGAGCATGAGGACGCTAGCAGTGAACGTGTAGATGAAGAACTTCATGGATGCGTATTTCCTGTCCTCACCGCCCCAGATCATGATCAGGAAGAACATCGGGACAAGGGTGAGCTCCCAGAACACGTAGAACACGAACAGATCCAGAGAGACGAATACCCCAATCAGGGCCCCCTCCATAATCAGGAGGAGTGAGTGAAAGCTATGGCCATCCTTGGCATCCCATTGCACCAACATGGAAATCGGTATCAGAAGGGTGGTTAGCCATATCATCGGGAAGGAAAGTGCGTCTGTCCCGAGGTGCCATGTTACCCCAATTGACTCTATCAGCCAGATTGGATCCTCAGTTTCCAAAACATAGTCCCCCATGCCGATTGAAAGCCAATCGATCTGTCCTATCGTGCCTGCGAAGATCAGGGTTGTAAGGAGGAATATGGCTGATGAAAGTCCGATAGCGACGTTCCTGACGGAGGCCTTCATCCTCATCGAGATGTCGCTCGGGAGTATGTTCGGTAGGGCGAGCAGGATTATCCCTGAGAGGAGGGGTACGAGGGTGATTATGCTCAGTGGCCCAGTGAATGTCAGACTGTCACCCCCACGATGAGGACGAAGATCGAGAGTGCCCCGACCGCGGCCATGAGAATGTAGTCCCTGGTGCTTCCTGTTGTGTATGACCTGATCCAATGGGATCCTTGTATGCTTGTCCTCTCGACCAGCTTCACGATCCCGTCTATCACGTTGGCGTCGAACCAGGCGGAGAATTTCGCCATCGGGACGATTGTTTTCGATATGCCCCATGCGTAGAGGTCATCGAAGTGGAGGCGGTTCCTGAGTGATTCAGAGAGGCTGCTGCTCGCCATGCCAGATACGTCGATCTTCTTGAAGGAGCCAGAGAGGCCGACAAGCCATGAAACTGCTGCATTTGCCTCTTGTCCCTCACTAAGCCTCCCGCCATGGACCTTCATGGCGATTATTGGCCCAACGAAGGTGGAGAGGACTATCGTGATGTACCCGACGGCCATTAACGCCTGCTTTTCAGGAAGGAAGGCTATCTGGAGGGCTCTTGCGACCTCGAAGTCGTCGAGCCCCAAGGAGTAGTCTTTGCCGCTCAGGAACTCCCCTATATGGAAGAATGCCAAGAGTGCACCAGTCGTTGCCGTGACAACCGAGAGTGTGATCAGTGGGGTTTTGATCCAGAGGGTCTCCTCGTGGACGTGAGATGCTGCTTCGTGTTTGGGTTCTCCGGCGAACGTCATCATCCACATCCTCGACATGTAGAATCCCGTCATGCCCGCGGTCATGACTGCGAGAATGGCAGGGCCCAATAGGAGTGGCTCGTACTCCAGCGCGCCCAGCCATGTCTCAGCGATGATCGCCTCCTTGGACCAGAAACCTCCGATGAGGGGTATGCCGATGATTGACATGCTTCCCAGCATCATGGCGATGGACGTCACGGGCATCTTGGATGCAAGACCGCCCATGTACCTCATGTCTTGAGCGTCGAAGTGTTCGTCATGATGATCGTCGTGTTCCTGGTGGTGATGGAGTTCATGATGGGCATGGTGCATCTCGTGTATGACCGAGCCACTGGCCATGAATAGCATACCTTTGGCCATGGCGTGATTGAATAGGTGGAACAGGGCGCCCCCCAGCACAAACAGGCCTTCGTACCTGTGTCCAGTTGAGATCAGATACAAGGCGGAGCCGAGGCCGAGGAAGATGTAGGCTAGTTGGCTCATTGTGGAGTATGCCAGGACCTTCTTTATGTCGTTCTGAACGAATGCGATCGAAGCAGCCATGAATGCCGTGACGCCACCTATCCAGGCGATTATGATTCCAAGGTCCTCCATTCCAGCCACGCCGTAGTAGCCGACGTCCACGAAGGGCACCATCCTAGCCACGAGATAGAGTCCGGCATTGACCATTGTCGCAGCATGGATCAATGCAGAGACCGGGGTGGGTCCTTCCATCGCATCTGGAAGCCATACATGAAGGGGGAACTGGGCGGATTTTCCCACACACCCAATGAAGAGCATCAACAGAGCAGGTTGGAGCTCGGATGCCTTGACGGGTGCATCGCCGACCCCGGTGGAGGGGTTGTCAAAAACGACTGAGAAGTCCAGCGACCCATATATGTCATAGAGCATCAATAGGCCAACCATTAGGAAGACGTCACCGACCCTCGTCGTCATGAATGCCTTCTTTGCAGCGGCAGCGGCGCTTTCCTTCCAGTAATAGAATCCAATCAGCAGGTATGAGCAGAGGCCCATGATCTCCCAGAAGATGAACAACCACAGGAAGCTGTCAGCTAGGACCATCCCGAACATCCCCATGCTGAACAGTATGAACTCGGCGAAGAACCGGTGATTCCTATTCGAGTTTATGTCGTCCGTGGTCATGTAACCAATTGCAAACCAGCATATGAGGAAGCAGAGGAATGTTGCAACGAAGAGCAACATGGCACTTATCGGGTCGAGCCAGATCCCAAAGGATATGTTCGTGAATCCTGTGTCTATGGTCCACTGGGTTCCATCATGGCCAAGCACGTCGAAGTCAAGCCAAGTGAGGGGGTCGCCATGTGCTTTCTTCTCCCCGGCCCCCAGGAAGTCAAGTACCATCCAAAGGCCGGCAACAAGAGATACCGATAGGGCTGATAGCGCTAGTACGCCCCCTTCCTTGAACCGGCTGACCCATGTTTCGTTTCCGTTCCACAGCTGGCCCACGATCAGTACTACAGGAAACATTGCAAGTGGGGCTGCGATGGCTGCGAAGCCTAGGTCGATGGGTTCGATCCCAGCGATTGCCAAGATGGGCACTATGGCGATAGCAGGGATCAATGGGAATAGTAGGTTCCATTCCTGGTTCTGTTGCTCGCCCATAATTTCACCTCAGTTGCTAAGATAGACCGCCTCATCCAGAGAAATCGTCTCTTGGGTGCTGTAAAGGGAGAGCAGGATCGCGAGACCGATGGCTACCTCCGCCGCAGCGATGGCGATTGCGACAGCAGTGTAGACCCATCCTTCGACTCCACCCGTGTTCAAGGCACCTGCCACGAAATTCAGATTTGCAGCGTTTAGCATCAGCTCGATGCACATCAAGACGACGATCCCATTCTTTCGTGAGAAGGTCCCAATGAGGCCTATGCCGAAGAGAATCGCAGCCAACCCGGATATCCAAGAGGGTTCTATCATTCCTCATCATCTCCCACGATGCCCGGTTGATTGATGCTTGATGCCCTGGTTGCCGCTGGTGGCATCCCTATGACTGGGGTCTCGACATCCTGACCAAGGTCCCATGTCAGATTCGCTAAACGCTCGTCCCTAACGAGGTATGAGGCTCCTATCATCGCCATGCTAAGTAGCAGTCCAAGTACGAGTGTCATCATGTTCCAATCATCTAGCATCGCAATCGCGAATGATGAGGATGTCGGGGCAGTTGGCGAGTCGTTCCATCCAGAAAATTGCATTGTCTCGGTCAAGAGGACGAGAACGAGTGCCAGGACCCCTATTCTCGCAAGGATTCCTAACGCCCTCATTCGATGTCCCCCTCTTGAATTTGGCGGCGAGTGAGCATTACTCCGAACTGGACCACCAGCATTACTGAGCCCAGATAGACTAGGATCTGAACGGCAGCGAGCATCTCGGCCTCTGCAAGTATGAATACCCCTGCGACTGCCAGGAATGTCATCATCAAAGAGAGGAGGGAGTGGGCCACGCGTCGGGCATAGACACAACCGATCGCACCGCCGATGGCAATGGCTGCGAGCACAAGGAACGCGGCCTCCTCAGCGTTGACCATGCGATCATGCTCCCTTGGCTGCCTCTGCGGCCTGTTCAGCCTTCGCTGCCTTCTTCTCTCTCTTGGCTTTCTCTTTCCTGGCCCTCTTCTCGAGCTCCATGTCCACCCTCTCTTTGTGGACGGAGGGCAGGACACGGGTCCTGTCAGCATCAAACCACAGGTCTTGCCGCGTGTATCCGGACATCCCGTCATACTCGTTGGTCATGAAGAAGGACTCGAACGGGCACGCTTCGGCACAGAGGCCGCAGAACATGCATCTGCCGATGTCTATTCTTCCGGAGACTATGTCTTGCTCGGCTGGCTTCAAGTCAGTGACCTGCACATCGCCAGTCCCGCTTCCATCATTCCACTTCACGGTTGCTGTTGAGCCAGTCAGGTCGATTACCTCGCCAAAGTCATATTCTTGCGGGGCCGCTGAATGGGCGTTGACAAGATCGAACTCGTTGGCATCTTCGGAATTCCCCCTTGGTAGGGCTGCAAAGCCACCGACCTCGATCTCGCCTCCGTACCCATGCCACTCGTCACCTTCCTGAGCGGTGTCCAATACGTTGACCCTGGTCTCTGTGGTCATGTGCAGGCAGTCGTTCGGACAGGCTCGCACGCAGGCCTTGCAGGCTGTGCATGTCTCCCAGATAATCCCGATCCTTCCGTTGTATTCCCCTGGCACGAAAAGCCACGGCTCAAGGTCCTCCAGCCTCTCGTAGGGGTACATGACAGTCACAGGCCTCTCGACAAACGGCATGACCTCGCTGGCCTCCCTATCAGCGGCGTATGATCCTGAGTCAGTCCACTTCGTAGAGACGTGATCGGAACCTATCCTCTCCTCGGTGAATCCATCAGTCATGCTGACTCTCTTGTTGTGGTAGTCGTTGTGGAGGAATGGCAGGCGGCCAATCAACGGAATGGTCCTCAGGGCGGTCTTCATCGTTATCCACATTGGCCTTATGATCAGGTTCCTGAAGTTAGGTTGAGCATGGGGGTGGCCGCTCCTGAAGTCATAATGTTCCATCTCTAGTCCCTCCTTCCTGGGTACGCCTTTTCGAGGGTCTGGGTGTGGTATATCCTGTTCGAGCTCTTCAAGGCTTCTTTGTCCTCGTCAACTGCGAGCAAGACGAACAATAGCAGGCTTCCTGCGGTCATCGCGGGGGCCAGCCAAATCGGCCAGGAGCCGTCCCAGAGAGCCACCCTCATCACCATTGCCAATGCGAGGTTGAGCAGGGAGAGGGGGAGGAGGTACCTCCAGCCGAATTCAAGGATCTGGTCGGTCCGGATCCTGTGAAGGGATGCCCTTACCCAAACAAAGAGTGCGAACATTAGGTAGGCCTTGATCAGGAGTATGGCGATGCCTGGCGTGATTGCCGCTAATAGAGAGAAGACGCCTCCAACCAACGGCAGGGCCACGAGTGTGTCTTGGAATGGTAGTTCCCAACCCCCCAGGAAGAACAGTGCGAACAGTATGCAAGCTGCGTAGGCCCGCATCATCTCGACGGCGAACATCAGGCCCCATCGGATCCCGCCGTACTCTGTCCACCATCCTTCCACGAGTTCAGCCTCCGCCTCCGGCATGTCGAATGGAATTCTTTCAACCTCAGCGATCATGGTCACAATGAACAGCACGGCCCCAAGAGGCATAAGGAAGAGGTTCCAGGTATCGGAAGACTGGATCTGGAAGTCGACGATCTCGATTATGTTGAATGAGCCGCTGAGGACGGCTATACCGAGGACGGTGACCAACAACGGGATTTCGTAGGCCGTAAGTTGTGCTGCGGATCTCATTCCGCCAATCAGGGTGTATTTGTTGTTGGATGCCCAGCCAGCGAAAAATACGCCCAACGGGGCGACCCCGAAAATCGCCATCATGAAGATGAGCGATAAATCAGGGTTCGCGGCCCATATGTGTGGTCCGAACGGTACGAAGGCGTAGACCATGACGGTGGTTGAGATTATGATGACCGGCGCTACCTCGAATACGAGTCGATCAGCCTTCTCGGGTACGATGTGAGCCTTTGTGTTGAATTTCACGAAGTCCGCTACTGCGGCCACGAATCCGGGTAACATGAACCAGATCCCGTGGTATCCCCGGTCTCCTACTCGAGTGACAGAGTTCGTATGGTGCTCATTCCCGAAGCTATTGTTCAGCGCCTTGTTTAGCGCGCCAATCGGCTTCCCCAAGCCTAGTGGGAGGCCCGACCACCACTCGCCTGCAGTCACCCCCCCCTCTCCGACCCAAAGGCTCCGGGCGCTCATGGTGTTGCCGAACCTGTCCATCAATCTGCCAATGAATTTCCTCTCTATGTAGGGAACTACGATCAGGGTTATCATCATGGTCGCGAAAACTACCGTGCACATCACCGAGGTGAAGATGAAGAGGTGGAGAGGCGACTGTATCGATGAGAACCCGTCTTGGAGGTTGATCGACCCCAAGGGGCCCAGCCCTATATCGGATGATGGTAGGAGTTGGTGTGTCTTGTCCAAACTCCACCCGATGATTGAGTCCATCCAACCCCTGATGTCTAGCCAATCGCTGCTTGCCATGATGTCGCCTCACCTGTCTGTTTCCCCGATGCAGGGATCGAATGATCCCATGATGGCTGGTATGTCAGCTACCTTGTAGCCGATCATGCACTTTGAAGCGTATGGGATGGTAATGAACATGGGAGAGCGGATGGACACCCTGTAGGGGTTCTTCCCCCGTCCTTCGCCGCCTCCGACAATGTGGAACATGGACTCGCCCCGGCTATCCTCGAAGTGATGGGATCCAAATGTTCCCTCAGGTGCCCTTGAAGGAGCCTTGGCGATGATAGCAGGGTCGCCCGACTCATAGTGGGTCTCCGCGCCCCCAGGAATTCTGTCGAGGGCCTCAAGCACCATGTTAGCAGATTCGACCATCTCGGTGACCCTGACCCTGTAGCGATCATAGCAGTCTGCGCCCTTGACCGACGACCTTTCAACGGCTGGAGCCCAATCAAGTTCGGAGTAAACGGAGTAGGGATGGGCCCACCTCACGTCATAGTCGACTCCCGCTGCGCGGACGTTCGGTCCCGTCACTCCGTGGTTCACCATTTCCTCAGCCTTTGAGTAGCCGACGCCTTGGGTTCTCACGAGGAAGACCGTACTTTCGTCGAAGAGTGATTCATACTCCTGTATTCTCTGTTTGAACAGGTCTAACTTTGCCCTGGCTCGCTGTGCGAAGCCGTATGGAAGATCTCTCTTTACTCCACCAATCCTTGGGAAGTTGTAGTGCATTCTGGATCCTCCTAGCTCCTGTAGCAGGTCCATCATCATCTCACGCTCCCTGAGGCACCATACCATGATCGACAGATTCCCGATGTCGGGGCCATATGCGCCCAACCACATTAGGTGGCTAGCGATTCTTTGGAGCTCGACTGCAATGAGTCGGATGTACTCCGCTCTCTCTGGGACTTCAACCTCGAGGAGGTCCTCCGCGGCATAGATGTAGGCATGTGACCAAGTGTTGGCACTGGCGTAGCACAGCCGATCGCAGTAGGTCGTTATCTGTGTGAAGTCCCGGGACTCACAGATCTTCTCCACTCCCCTGTGAATGTATCCTAAATCAGGCTCAGTGTCGACTACGGTCTCGCCATCCACCTTGACCTTCAAAGTCCAAAGGCCATGGGTCATAGGGTGTTGCGGCCCCATCGAAATCCACATCTCTGCCATGATCGTCGCCTCACTTCACCCGTCCTGAATCCGGGGCCTTTCTTAGGAACCCTTGAGCGTCATCGTACATCTCCTCGAATCCATGGTAACGGAGTTTGTGTTGTTTCTGCAGAGGATGGTACCCGGGAGGGGTTTCGTGGGGGTTCAACACCCTCCTCATGCCCTCATGGCCCTCGAAGTCGATTCCCACCAAATCCCATGTCTCCTTCTCGTTCCAGTCGGCTCCAATCCAGATATCTTGCACGGATGCGATTGACGGTGTTCGGGTCTCTGGGATCGCAACGTTGACTTGGATCTCTATGGGTATCGCGTCTGGATCCATTTTCTTGGTGTCGGTGATCCTCGGGATGATCGTGGACCCGCTCTCTGTGATCTCGGGATCTAATACCCCAGTCCTTAGGAAATGATAGACGAGCTCCCAGTTCTTGTCCGTGGATTCAGGCCAGTGTATTCCTGTGATCATGGAGCAGTGGTCGACGGAGTGGTCGTATTTCAGGGTCTCAGCGAGCGTTCTCCAAGCTGAGGGTTCGCATGCGATGTTGGCAATGTTGCGGTCTTGAGTTCCATTTGTTCGACTCAGGACTTCGCCAGTGACCCCTTCTATGGATGTGACGTGGTCCAACAACCTGGAAACGGCTTCCTTTTGTGCCTCAGCGCTGACTCTTTTGCCCATGTGAACCACCTAAGTCAGTCATCGCCAAGAATCAACGGCACTTCGACATCTGAGCGGCTCTCGCTTGGCACAGCGCCGATCCTGATTATCTTCTGTCTGAGCTTGGCGAACCCGTCAATCAAAGCCTCCGGGCGAGGGGGGCAACCGGGTATGTAGACATCTACGGGTATCACGGTGTCTACTCCCTCCAGGATGTTGTATGACTGGAAGTACGGCCCTCCTGAGATCGCGCATTCCCCCATTGCGATGCACCACTTGGGCTCAGGCATCTGCTCCCAAAGGCGAACGAGTGGATCTGCAAATTTCTTGCTGACCGGTCCGTTCACCAACAAGACATCGCATTGGCGGGGGCTTGATCTGAAGAAAACGCCGAATCGCTCCGCATCGAATCGACTTGCGCCGGCTGCGGCCATCTCGAGCGCACAGCATTTTATTCCGAGGTGAAGGGGGAAGAGTGACTTCCTCTGGCCCCAATTGAAGAGCCTCCCTGCCAAGACGCCGATCACATCTTTGATCCTGGATGCTTTCAGGGCCTCATCGGTCACGTGGCCGACTGTGTCAACTAGGATCCTGCTGTTGAATACTGCGAAGTTCTGGTTGTCGTCAGCCATTGGGTCACCTCAAATGTAAATTCTGCCCCTCTTCCGGAATACGTGCCAGACACCTAGACTCATGAGGAGGACGAAAATCGACATAGTCACCAGTGCGGAGATCACCTCCGACCGGCCCAGGGAGGAGTCGATGGCCACGATTCCCCCGAATGCCAGGAACATGAAGGCGATGTCGAACACAAGGAAGATGATGGCGTACCAGTAGTACTGGAAGTGGAAGTTAATGTGCGCCTCCCCGAGGGGCTCAGCACCACACTCGTATGTTGTTGCAGCACGAGGATAGAGTGAGTGGTCCCTTTCGTACCCAGGCAGTAGGATTGAGCGGACCTTTGTCTTGTCGTTGGGATCCTCGATCGGCCTGAGGAAGTAAGAGGCAATGAATGCGCCAACCGGAAAACCAATGCCCACGAGGGTCATTATGGCGAATGCTAGATACGCCTCAGTGACTGTATCCATTAGCATCACCACTGACCCCCGAGGGGGCCACGAGACTTCCCACCAGAAAATGCTCCATAAACCCATCTAAGGTATCCGTGGGATCAGAGCCCGCGCTCATCGCCCAGCGCCTCTAAAATTCGCTGATTTTCCCGTCTCGACCTGAAGGTGAGAATTGCGATCGTCAGAACCCCGATTCCAATTACTGAGACAATGAGAATCTGTTCTGCTGTGTCGGAAAGGGAGAGGAACCCAGCGGGAAGGTTGGTCTCAGTGATCAAATCCAGCGGCTCCCCCGCTGCCGGGAGTCCCTTTGGTTGGACAACGATGGTGAAACGATACTCATCGTCGGAGATCAGATTGGCCGGTGGGAGGGTGTTTACCTTGATCTCCATGGTCTGTCCTGGCTCGAGCTCGAAGTCATCAGGCAAGATGTCCACTGACCAACCCCTGAGCGACTCGGTGGGGATCACGACAACGTCCTCCACGACATTTCCATGGTTTGTAACGAAGAATGTGTACTCTCCCTTGTCTGGGTACGTTGTGGTCTGCTTGGTCGGCTCCTCCATCGTTATCCGAAGGTCGTGTATCGTGCGTATCTCCACGGCAATATCGATGCTTGAGACTTCGTTGGGGTTCAAAGTCGAGAACGCATTGATCTGCATTAAGCCGTTCAATCCGTTCGCAGATCCTTGGACGACCTCGAGCCTCACGTCGACCTGGATCCTCTCACCTGCTCCCACAGGAACCGGAGCGGTTATCGAATTGCCCTGTATCGTGACCGTCCTGATCACGAGCGCCTCGAGTCCCAGGATCTCTATCTCAAGGTCATCGCCGGCAGGGTAGTCTCCTGTGTTGTCGACGTAGAACGAGACTGTGGTTTCGCCTCCGGGCGGCATTGTCAAGTCGATCTGGTCGGGCATCAAACCCGGCTCCAGTGGCGAGATCTCGAAGGAGTAGTTGTAATTCGAGACCGTCACGGTGACGGTCTCATCTGCGTCCGCATTAGCACCGAACACGGCTGCTCTAGCCAGGATCCTCGCTGAGTCTGCGTTCTCCTCGCCCTGTACGTTCACATCAAGGTAGAGGCTTCTTGACTGTCCGGGGCCTAGGCTGACTTGATTGACCCCATTCCCATTTGAGTCTGAGTAGGACGCACTCCACTCCGGGGGATTACAACCGGTCTGGTCATCGGGATCGCAGGCCTGCAGTTTGATTGTGTCCTCAACGTTTCCGAGATTCGTGACGACGAACGGAAACCTGACAATCTGGTCTGTGCGTCCATTTTGTGAAGTGGAGGTGAATTCCAAGTCCACCTCGTGTCTCTGGTTTACGTTAATGGTCAGTGAGACAGAATCGAGGGTTTCGGGGCCTCCGTCCCCAGAGACCTTGAAGATGATCGAGGTGGATCCGGCGAGAGCGTCGTCTGGGACGGTGATTACCGCTGTAGAGGTGGCATCATTGTTTGATGTCTGGGCCGCGTTCAGACTGTGTGATGGAGGGGAGAATGAAACGCTCCACCCGGGTGGGAGGGGGTCGGTGTTCAGGGTGAATGTGTCCGCGCCGTTTCCAGTGTTTTCAAGGAAAATGGTCACCTGAGGCTGACTACCGGGTTCGACGTTTGATATCGTTCCAGTGTTCAGGGACATGTCTGCATCGTGGATCTGCCCCACCCTCACAGTGACGATTGCCTCGCACCCTATCGAGGACCCAGCTTTCGCCATGATTCTGATGTCTACGCTTGATCCTGATTCCACAGAAGAGTCAGGTGTAATGTCGAAGCCGAACGAGAAGCTGTCACCGTTGTTTCCAGGCTCAGCGAGAAGTTTGCTGGTGGGGCTGTCGAATGACACCCATCCTGTTATGTCCTGGCCTCCCGAGCTCTGGGCCTGCACCGCTGCTGTCCAAGCCGTATTCCCTGTGTTTCTGACTACTAGGTTGTTCTGCGTGCTGGTCTGCCCTGGTTGCAAGTTAACGAATGTCCAATCGAGCGTCTCTTCGCATGACCTTATCTCTGGGACGATCCCGGTTAGTGTGAGGTTGTCCTCCGCCGTCTGGCTCGGGTCGTTGCTGACTGTTGCCCTGAGGATGAAGCAGTGATCACCCGCTTCTGTTTCCCCTTCGTCGTCGAGCGTAATAGCGAAATCCACGTCTTGGTTGCTTCCAGAATTTAGGGTCACTGTCGCTGGGTCGACCGCAGCGGACACCGAGTCGTCGTCGGAGTCGCACCCGCTGTCATTCTCAACTTCTAGCTGTACAGTTGCCTGTTGGTCCCCGTTGTTCTCCACATTGACGACCCAATCGATCGTATCCCCGTCTAGATCATACTCCTTTGTCAAATCGTCTGTGGTGAGTACGACGGAGTACAATCCTCCATCCTCCGCAGTGGTTGTGACCGTCAAAGAATCTGACTGGGGTGTTGGATTCGTTCCGCCAGTCGCGGTTATGGTCAAGGTTGTCTCGCACTCGCCTGAGGCCTGGTCATTGACTTGTACTTCGAGGTCCACAAGTTCCTCGTCATTTGAGTTGACACTGCCTGTTGGGGAGTCGACCGAGGAAGTGAAACCGCTGCAGCCAGCTCCCTGTTGGGTTTGCAGGGAGTAGGTCATGTCATCGTCTCCATTGTTACGAACCGTTATCTTGTAAACAGCTGGATCGCTGGTGGTTGCCTGTAGCTCCAGGGTAGGTGTGGATAACTGAGGGTCAACGTCAGCGGCAACCGTTGGGGCAATAGCAGCCAGAAGCAGCAAAGTTGCGACTGCTGTGACTGAGCGGGGTCTCACAGACGGCCAATCCCGCTCTTAACCTCTCTAAGGGCTTCGGCCCCTCGCGTAGGATTTGTGCTGGTTTAGACCCTCACGAGGAGTTCCCGGGACGCCCCGCAATTCGTGCATGACTCCATCTGTGTGAGGTCGCAAGTCTTGGACTGGCCCGGGCTGTGGAATCTGGCACCACACTCCCCGCAAGCGTACGCTCCCCCATCGACAACAGGCATGTCGCAGAGGAAGCATTGTATCTCCTCTTCGTAATGGGCCCCGGTTCCAGATTCCCGTCCCTTTCTCAATTGGGTGATTACAATGACGAGCACGATTCCCACAGCCACCAACCCAACCACCAATGGGATGACTGGTAGGCCCCCGGAGTCGATGGCGCGTACTTGGAGTGGTACCTCGAAGGCTGACCCCTCGATGGATGCCCCTCCTTGTAGGTCAATCGTGACAGGCCCCCTGGAATCTCCCACGGAGAGGTAGACCTCGACTGATCTGGACTCGCCGGGAGACAGTGAGAGGATCTCGCTCCCAGTCACCTGGTGGATCCAGTCCGAAGGAGTTTCGACTGCGATCTTGGTGTTGATCTGCGTATTACCCAAGTTCACTGCGTCAAGGGTCACGACCGTGCTGTCACCAGAGGCTAGGATGGGGGCCGTCCCCCTCATCGTCCAGGAGACCTTGGAGGTCACCTGCACCAGAATCGAGACAGTGTCTATGGCAAGGAGGCCCTCGGACTCCAGTCTGAGCGTCAGTGGCACCTCGACATTCCCTTCCTGGGACTCAGGAATTGTCACGGAGCACCACACCAAAGAGGAGGTCGAGGGCTGAACGGGACTCACAGGAGTACAGTTTGTCGTCCATCCCTCCCCTTGCGAAGTCAGTTCGGCGGAGGGCGACCAGGTTCCCAGACCTTGGTTGGAAACAGACCACGAGAGATCGAATTGGGTGGCGACCGGAAGCGGTCCCAGCCCCAATGGGCTTGGAGAGGTTGACCCATCAGCAAGCACGATGGATTGGAAGGAAACGACTGGTGCTGCGCCTGAGGTCACCTCGATCGTTCTGTTCCACAGGAAGGCCGATCCATCCTGTGTAAGGAATCTAACCTTCGCGAGGCCCCCTGCTGCGACCCCGTTGCCTTGTATCGCAAGTTCCCATATCGAGGTGGATCCTTGTTCAATCGTGATCGGTTCAGTGTCCGATATGCTACTCCAACCGCCTGGAAGCGATAGGATCTGGGGGGTCAAGGATATGTCTCTGTTCCCCTGATTCACGATTTGTATTGGGATCTCGTGGGTTCCATCTGGCCTGATCTGTGAGTCGGTGCCCCCGGGGTTCGGGGTGAAGCTGACTGAGTCGGTCGGAGCGACGATCAGGGGGATCTGATGGATCCATGTGTCACTGGTGGTTCTCGCGGAAATCGTGAGTTCCGCATTCATTTGGGTGCCTGCCGACACCACCATGGACGGGGGGGTCAGGGTGATGGCCACCTCCCTTGTGCCCCCTTGCCCCAATATGCCGGTCGAGCCGTGGGTTGAGTCTACGAACGTCCCGAGATTGTCCAATGTGGCTCGCCAACCTGGGGGAGAGTCCAGGGCCAGGTCGTATGTCTGTGGGCCATTACCTTCGTTGGTCAGTTGCAGCGATGCCCCTGTTGGCTCGAAGGCATCGATGGCCAGTACCCCCCCTGGAACTCTTAATTCGACGTCTGGGAACGAGGAAACTGTCAACCTCAGGATCAATTCGCTCGTGACCTCGTTTTCTGTGTCCAGCCCTGTGACGATTATCCTGTAGACTCCTGGTTCTGGGGGGTTCGGATGAGTCAGTGCGAATGTCATCTGCTCAGTCTCGGATGCATTCAGTTGGACCTGCGTTTGGGAGAAGGAGCTGTACCATGGCATTACGGCTCCGTCGGAGAGACGAATCACGCTTGAGGCGGAGATCGATGCGTTGGTGGGGAAAAGTGCTGTGTTCGTCAACTCGATGTCAAAGCTCGTGGTCCCCCGAGGCTCCGTCATTATGGGATTGGGTTCAGATGCGTCCACCCGAATTCCCGGTTCGCTTACGAGGACGTATGTTGAGAAGAGGTTGTTGTCCTCCGCAGCTTCTTCCAGCTGGTCAAGAGGATCGACCTCGATGGTTAGCTGTAGGTTTCCTGATGAGGTTGGGTTCCAGTCCCATTCCACTGGGACCGATTCTCCCGGTGCCATTGATATTGTTCGAACTCCGAGCGGTTGGCCAGCCACAGAGGCAGAGATGGATAGGGAAGGCACTGAGCCTGCGCCGAGGTTCACAATGGAGGCCCCGACGGAGACGGTTTCTCCAACTTGAGGTATTGGGGTCGAAAGCGAGAAACTGTCAGGGTCGATTGATGGGTCGGGGGCCAGGTCATTCACGTTCACCCCCCTGAGTGCGATTGAGTATGGCTGGTATTGTCGAGCCCCGGAGTGATAAACATCGCTGACCCTCACTGTCCAGACGCCGGTTCCGGCGGATTCGATGAGAACGACCTCTACGTTATTCGTTGAGTCGGCCTGCCCCCCTGGGACCGAACGGCCCTGAGAGAAGACGTTCCCGATGTAGGTCGTAGATCCGTCTGGTGAGATTACCTCGAGGTTGAGATCGTTCCTCAACTGGTCGGTGGATGAAGAGGATCCGGGATAGTCTGACCACGCCAATACCACCTTGAGAGGCTCGCCGGCTCTAGTGACATCGAAGCTGTAGTCGTCGTATTCTCCGCTTCTCAACCTGTGGCGATCGTCGACAAATATGCCCACATCTGAGTCTGGGACCAGGCTGTTCGTCAGGTCTATCCTTCCCCAACCCTCGACGTTGTTGGGGATGTTCGGGGTTCCAATGTCCTCCGCTCCTAGGATCAACATGGCCTTGATTAATGAGGCCTGTGGGGCTGGTCTCTCGGCGATCTCCATGAGGTACTCCCGAATCAGCACGGATGCTCCAGCGACGGCTGGGGTAGCCATCGACGTCCCGCTGAACTCTTCGTACCACTGGCCCAGGTCTGATGACCCCCCTGACTCCTGGGCCTCGCAAGAACGAACGTACATTCCCGGTGCTATGACGTCCGGCTTTATTCTGCCATCATCGGTGGGACCCTCACTGCTGTAGGGGTACATTGCATCCGGAGCCCCGCCGTATCTATTCTGGTGCGCCCCGACGGTGATCACGTTCTTTGCGGTTGCAGGGGGAGATATTCCGCTGCTACCCTCGTTCCCTGCTGAAAACAGGACTGTCATGCCCTCATATTGCCAGTATTGGTCCCATGTGCT
>WTHQ01000036.1 GCA_011523055.1 Methanobacteriota archaeon | reverse complement strand
AGGCCAAGGAAGAAGCCGCTGCCGCTGCCGCTGCCGAGAAGGCCGCCAAGGAAGCCAAGGCTGCTGAAGAGAAGGCCGCCAAGGAAGCAGAGAGGAAGCCTAAGCCTGCGAGCAAGGAAGCCAAGAAGCAAGAGGAACTCAAGCGCGTGAAATCACGTGCCAAGTCCATCGACTTCAAGGTGCTCGGTGAAGCGAACTCATCCAAGTTGAGGACCGATGTCAAGAAGGGCGCTACCAGCCTCGAAGTGGCTGACGCATCTGAGTTTGCTGACGCCGGTTCCGCCGCTTTGACGGACAAGGACGGGACCACGGTGATCTCTTGGACCGGCAAGGACGGCAACGCACTGACCGGCGTCTCTGGCATCACACGTGTGTTCGGAAAGGCGTCAATCGTCACCACCAAGGACGACCTGCAGGTCCTCAAGGGCGTTGGGCCGTTCATCGAAGAGAAGTTGAATGCGCTGGGCATCACGACCTACCGCCAGATCGCTAACATGAATGCGAAGCAGGAAGAACAGGTGAACAAAGCAATTGAGTTCTTCCCCGGGCGCATCAAGCGAGACCAATGGGCCAACCAAGCCAAGATTTTGCTAGGCGAGGACGTGAAGTTGGACGAGAAGGCGCTCAAGCAAGCCGAAGAGCTCGAACGCATTGCCAAGAAGGCTGAGAACATCGACTTCGCCACGCTCGGTGTGGCGTCCGCTTCAGAAAAGGACGACCTGAAGTCCATCAAGGGCATCGGGCCGTTCATCGAAGAGAAGTTGAACGCACTTGGAATCTTCACTTTCGATCAGGTCAGCAAGATGACGCCGAAGATCGAAGAAGAGGTCAACGAGGCGATCGAGTTCTTCCCCGGCCGAGTCAGGAGGGACGAGTGGGCCAGGCAGGCGGGCGAGCTCGCGCGGGACTGAGCGACCCCCGACAGCCTGCGGCGGGCAAACGGCCGGGCCTCGGCTGTCAGGCAGCTCGAGGCCACGTCAACTGCCTGCTGCCCCCCCATTCGCACCTGCAACCAGTGCGCCGGGGTATTCTTTATCCAAGACAATGGCCTCTCTTGGCTCATGGCGATCTCTGTTATAGCCTCAGGATCGCTGATCCTCGCTACCGGCGGGATCTTCCACCTCCTGGAAAACCACCGACCTCTGGAGGACATCGACCGGAAGAGGCACCTGAAGTTCGACCTCGCGGTGGTTGTCGTCACCTCTTTGATGGTCGCGGGCATCACGATCATGCTGATTGACGGCATCGTCACCCAGTGGCTCAGGGACAACGTGCAACTGTTCGATGAGGCAGTAACACAGCCGCTATGGATCAGAATTTCACTAGCCTTGGTGGTCGGTGACCTCGGTTACTATGTCGCCCACAGGATGATGCACACCCCCCTGTTGTGGCGTACGCATGTTTTCCACCACTCCATACAGGAGATCTACTGGTTCTCGGGACTCAGAACGTCGGCGATGAACTCGCTGATCATAAGGCTACCATACCTCGTTGCTATGTGCATGTTCGCCATCCCGGCATCTGCGATCGCCTCCATCGCTGTCTGCCTCGGAATGGTGAACTTCTGGGTCCACTCGAATCTGGATGTCTCCCTCGGGCCTCTGGATTACCTGTTCATCACCCCCCCGTTCCACAGGGTACACCACTCCATGGCAGAGGTCGCCTTGGACCGCAACTTCGGGAACATCCTCTCTTGTTGGGACCACCTCTTCGGATCGGCGGTCAAGCCTTCCCCGGCCCTGAACTCCTCTGAGAAGGGCTTCGAGGTCGAGTCAGACCAAGTCGCAAGACAGCTCATCGGAGTCTGACAGAATGCTCCCGAAGTAGCGAGAGCGGATATTGACCAGATTAGACGAACTGTTGCAAACCACTGGCCAAGTCATGGCCAACCTTTGGCCAACCTTTGGCCAACCTTTAGCCAACCTTTGGCCGACCATTTGCCAAAAAGCCGTCATTGGCGTTCAAGATGAACGATCGAGTAACCTTTACAAAGCCACATTCGAGAGGTTTTTGTCGTGCGCAATGAGGACCTTCCCGCGATCTACTTTCGTTCAGTCAACGCTCTTCTAATTGCCCTTGGGCTCCTCCTAATCGCATCTCCTGCGACTGCCCAGGTCGACGATGATGACCTAGATGAGGATGAGGATGGACTTGAGGACCTGGGGGAGGACATCGGAACAGTTTCGGCTTGGCTCCTTGGTCTCACCTTGGCGTACTTTGCTTGGAAGCGGCTCCTCCCCGTCGCCCGCAAGGAGCTGAAGGACAAACAGCAAACTGACCGTCTGAAGAGACTAAACTCATTGAACAAGAAAGCTATACCTGTTCACACCATTCTGGGCGTTGCAGCCTTGGTGACAGGCATCGCACACGGGCTGATGGTCGGGGGTGGCCCCCTCATGCTCTGGGTCGCAGTCGCCTTGATGGGGATTCTTTCAGTCTCTGGGGGCCTTATGCGTTGGAGGTGGCCACCGAGGGAGATTAAAAGGGGGGCAAGGCTACTACACATGCAACGCCTCCTGTCCGTCGCGGTAGTGATCCTGCTGCTTGTCGGACATGAGATGGCCTGAATAGAATTGGGATTGATGATTTTGCGCCTTACTGTCCTCCTCTTCATTGCCCTTCTATGCGGGTGCACCGGCGCCCCAGCAGGCTGGGACAGGGTCAATGCAGATGACTTCGAGGCGGCTATCGCATCGAACCCAGACGGCTTCCTCCTAGACGTCAGGACGGAATCGGAGTGGAGGGACGATGGCTATCTGGATGGTGCCACTTTGGTCCCCCACTCTGAGCTGCAGGACCGTGAGGACGAGCTGCCTGAGGACAAGGATGCGGCCATCTTGTTGTACTGCCGCAGTGGGAACCGATCCCAACAGGCAGCAGAGACACTGCAGGACATGGGTTTTACCAGAATCATCGAATTGGAGTCTGGGATCAAAGGTTGGAAGGACGCCGGAAAGGGTGTGGCCTACGACTGAACTGGTTTGTTGCGAATTCTACATCAGAAATTTCCGAATTGAAATCGACCTCTTCCTGAATTCTGACTCACGGGTCTGCTCGCTATGAACCATTCACGATAGAGTGCAAGAATGAAATGAACCCAAGATCAATCCTCATCCTAGAAATAATCAAAATTTTAAGTCACCATGATTAGGTATATCCCATGAACTCCGGAGCCGAAGATGCCACCTGCCCAGTCATGCATGGAGGCATGACTTCCTCGAAGCCTGACAACAGATCAAACCAACAATGGTGGCCGAACAACCTCAACCTCAAGATTCTCCATCAGCATGACTCCAAGTCCAACCCCCTCGGGCCAGACTTCGACTACAAGAGGGCATTCGAGGAGCTTGACTACGAGGCGCTCAAGGCGGATTTGCATGACCTAATGACCGACAGCCAAGACTGGTGGCCTGCAGACTACGGTCACTATGGCCCCTTCTTCATCAGAATGACATGGCACGCAGCGGGCACCTACCGGACCGGCGACGGCCGGGGCGGTGGCGCCACGGGGGCCCAGCGATTCGCACCCCTCAACAGCTGGCCCGACAATGGGAACCTCGACAAGGCCCGAAGACTCCTCTGGCCGATCAAGAAGAAATACGGCAACCGCATTAGCTGGGCAGACCTGCTGATTCTCACCGGGCAGATCGCGATCGAGTCCATGGGTGGCCCCGTGATGGGCTTTGGGGGCGGGAGGCCTGACATCTGGCACCCTGAGGACGACATCTACTGGGGGAGCGAGGATGAGTGGCTCGGCGACGACAGGTATGGCGATACCAGGCAGGACCTGGAGAACCCACTGGCTGCCGTGCAGATGGGCCTCATCTACGTCAACCCAGAGGGCCCGAACTCGAACCCAGACCCCCTGCTCAGCGCTCAGGACATCAGGGAGACCTTCGCCAGAATGGCCATGGACGACGAGGAGACCGTCGCACTGACCGCAGGAGGCCACACATTCGGCAAGTCCCACGGAGCTGGCCCGGCCTCCCACGTTGGGGCAGAGCCGGAAGGAGCCCCTCTCGAGGAGCAGGGTTTTGGTTGGACCAGTGACTACAAGTCCGGCATCGGCCGGGATGCGATAACCAGCGGCATAGAGGGGGCCTGGACCACGAACCCAATCCAATGGGACAACGGATACTTCGAGATGCTCTTCAAGTACGAGCACTCGTGGGTACTGGAAAAGAGCCCATCTGGCGCTCACCAATGGACACCATCGAATCAGGAAGAGTCCGATATGGCACCGGACCCCGAAGACCCCTCGATCAGGGTCCCGACCATGATGACAACCGCTGACATGGCCATGATCCGGGATCCAGAGTACAGGAAGATCTCCAAGCACTTCCATGACAACCCCGAGGCACTCGCTGAGGCCTTCTCCAGGGCGTGGTTCAAGCTCCTTCACAGGGACATGGGCCCCAAGACGAGGTACCTCGGTCCGGATGTACCAGACGAGGATTTCATCTGGCAGGACCCAGTAGACGAGGGGCCCAGCGACTATGACGTAGAGGCGGTAAAAGACGCCATCAGGTCCAGCGGCCTGTCCATAGCTGAGATGGTCGAGACGGCGTGGGCCAGTGCTTCCACCTTCAGGGGCTCAGACAACCGCGGCGGGGCCAACGGGGCCAGAATCCGTCTTTCCCCGCAGAAGGACTGGGAGGGCAACAAGCCAGCACAGCTCGGGAGGGTGCTCTCCGTCCTGGCTCCCATAGCCTCCGAGCATGGTGCCAGCATTGCCGATACGATCGTATTGGCTGGAGGCGTGGCCATCGAGATGGCATGCGGGAAGGAGGTCCCCTTCTCGCCTGGCCGTGGCGACGCCAGCGATGAGCAAACTGATGCACCCTCATTCGACGTTCTGGAGCCCCTCTCCTGCGGGTTCAGGAACTTCCTGAAGAAGAACTACGCAGTCAGCCCAGAGGAGATGATGCTAGACAAATCACAGCTCCTCGGTCTCACAGCCCCTGAAATGACAGTGCTCGTCGGGGGGCTCAGATCCTTGGGTGTCAGCTCCGATGACCGTGGACTCTGGGGCGAACAGGCGGGCAAACTCGACAACTCGTTCTTCACGACCCTACTCGACATGGGTGTGTCGTGGAAGGCAACAGGCAGCAACAGCTACGTGGCCCATGACCGGAAAACGGGCGCTGAGGTCAGGAGAGCCTCGAGGTGCGACCTCGTGTTCGGCAGCAACTCACAGCTCCGGGCGATTGCGGAGGTCTACGCACAGGACGACAACTCGGGCAAATTCGTGGATGACTTCATTTCTGCTTGGAACAAGGTCATGAATGCGGACCGCTTCGAACCGTGAGCGAGGTAATCGCCTCAATCATCCTCAAATAGGAAAGGCGAGCCGGTTGGCCCCGGAGGATAGTCACATGGGCGTAGCCAAGTACATGAAAGCGACTTGGAACAGGCCGAAAGTAGGCATCCCCCAAGAGGCCAGGAGAGAGCGAATGTCCTCCTGGAGGAAGGAAGGCGTCTTCCAGAGGATCGATCGACCTACTCGAATCGATGCCGCCAGGAGAGTCGGCTACAAGGCGAAACAGGGAGTAGTCCTCGTCAGGACGAGAGTCAGGAGAGGGGGTCTCAGGAAGGGCAAGGTGCACATGAAGAGGAAGCCCTCCAACGCTGGAATTAAGAAAATCACAATGGCGAAGTCCATCCAGAGGATAGCCGAAGAGCGGGTTGGCAGGCGCTACCCCAATCTGGAGGTCCTGAACTCCTACTGGGTCGGCGAGGATGGCAAGAACAAGTTCTACGAGGTCATACTCATCGACCCACATCACCCGGCAATCAAGGCAGACAAGCAACTGAGTTGGATCGCGACCGGATCCAGCCATACAGGTAGGGCCTACAGGGGCAAGACCTCTGCTGGAAAGAGGGGCAGGGGACTGCTCAATAAGGGCAAGGGAGCAGAAAAGCTACGGCCGAGCCTCAAGGCTAACAAGAACCGCGGTAAGTGATGTCACCCTGCGTCAACTTGATGCTGACGCCACCCACCTAACTACTATGCCCGACCGTAGGCTGACCACGTTGCACGGCCTGCCAGTGGTTCTCCCTGACGCCAGAATACTGGGCGTCGTCCACGACGTGGTCCTGGATGCAAAGGCCAGCGCCTGCACCCACTTGTTCGTTGTCGAGACCCCTGATGAGATCGTCGAAGGAGGGTTGCACGTCTCAATACCATGGTCGTGGGTTCGTTCCGTCTCCGATGTCGTCCTCTTGAGGTGGTTCCCCCCAACCCCAATACCAAGACGACCAGATGTGTGAGAATTCGATCCGCCCAGAGGACCGATATTATGTAAAGGACGATCGAGGACGGCCCCATCCGTGAATCGCATCACTACCACTGTCGTCGTTCTGATGCTACTTCTGCTTCCAGTCCAGATTCAAGCTGCCGAACCAAAGGCCACGGTGACCTGCATACAGGAGGACATCTCGGGAAGCGCCTCAGTATGGAGCCTTGCAGACCAGAGCTGCCTCAGGATAAGTTTGGGGTTGCTTGACCCTGGCACGACAGTGGAGTTCAACGTCTCAACCGATGCCACCGTGGACCTGTTGCTTTTCTCCTCCACGGGCGTCGTGGTCTACCAACAGGAGCAGAACTACAGGCGAGCTGATGTCTGGGAATCCAGCTCCGTCTTCGAGAACTTCATGGGTTCGGGTTCATGGAAGTGGTCCTCGCCTACGGACAGGGGCTCGACAAGATGGTACCTCGTGATCGACAACCTCGACCACGCGCAGGACCAAGATCAAGGAGCCCTTGGTGGATCCACAGCCGGCGTCTCAATCAACGCAGCCCTGGCCCAGGATGAGCCATTCACCTTGTTCAGTGGCATCACCCACTTGGAGCCCGGGAGTTTCGCCACTCTCCTTGGCCCCTTCGACGCCGACTCAGGCACTGTAATCAAGATCACAGCCTCATCGATGGAGGGCGAGTCAGATGTCTTCTTGATGACCCAGAACCAGTACCAACTATACTCAGCCGGGGCCGCTCCCGCCAGAATAGAGGAAGGCTCGATGCTCCTTATCGGCGACTCCAGAACCGTCCTGTACAGCATCTCTGAGGATCTTGGAGGCGAGAGCCTCTATGTCGTCCTTGACAACAAGGGCGGTGGAGGTGGAGTCGGGCTTTCACCCATCGCCACGACCGTGACCGTCTCCCTGACCCCCATTCTAGATCCAAGGATCACAGATGCCGAATCACTCTCTGTCGTCGATGTTGGCTCCGATGTCGTCCTGGATGCAAGCACGACCCCAAACCGCTCTGGCCAGATAGCCACTGAGGGCTATCTGTGGGATGTTGACGGCGACGGATTCAGCGACCTTGCAGGCATCCAAGTCACAACTTCTTGGTCAGAGCCAGGTGACTTGACGATCTACCTCCGGGTGATAGGCGTCGATGGCCGTCCGGCCACGAAATTCCAGGAGGTCAGCGTGGTCGACATTTCCCCGCCTCAGGCAACAATAGAGGGCGCCCAAAACGCAACTCGAGCATTCGGCGAGTCAATATCGATGAGGGGCACTTACTCCGACAATTGGGATGTTGTATCGGTGAAGTGGTACTTGGAGGAATCACTGGTACTAACCGACCCATCTCCCCAGAAAGAAGGCGAGTCTTTCTTCGACTTTGAAATCCTGGCCGGCCAGGTCCAGGCCGGCATCCACACAATCAGGATGGAGGTCACAGACGCAAGTGGCATGGTGACCAACGCAAGCTCGAACCTCACAGTCTACGATGCCACTCCCCCCTCCGTGAACGATCCCATCATCGAGTTGACAAGGTTGACAGATGAGACGATCGTCCTCGAGGCAACAGCAGTGGATCCAGAATCCGAGGCCCTCGGATACTCGTGGGACACCGACGTCAACGTCGACTCAGACGGAGACGGCATCACCAACAACGACGAGGACTGGAGCGGCGACTCATTGACGATATCGTTCGGGGCTACCGGCATCTACTCCCTGATTTGCACTGTGACAAACGACAGCGGCCTGGAGACCAAGGTCGAGTACATCATTGCCATAGAAATGGCTGAGACAACACCAACCCTCCTTGACCTGGTCATGCCATATCTCCCGATAATCGCTCTGACGACGCTGGTTTTGTTGATCGCAGCAACGCTCGTACTGATAATCTCAATCCGAGCAAGGAGAAAGATGAGGGAGATAGAAGAGGAACTTCGTGCCCAGGAACAGGAGAAGACCCACGAGCCAAGTGAATCGGAACAGAAGGAGATGTTCGCTAGGGGTAGGTACGACGATCAGCCCAGCTACAGTTTCAGAAGGACTCCTTCAACTCCAATCTCAGCTGATCCAGACATCGCCGCACTGTTGGGTAGGAAGCCCAGCGACCCGAACCAAACTCAGGAGAGAAGGCCCCGAGACGACCTTCTTTCCATGATGTTCGATGAGTCGGACGATGAAATCCCCGATCAGGAGGTGTCTAAAGTGGCGGAAACTCCTGAGAATGCCATCCCGACGATTCCAGAAATCCCGATGATCGATAAGCAGCCCCCCTCGAGTGAACCCACAGTCGATGATCAGGCGTCCATCGAGATGGAAATCGAGTCCAAGGATGACTCGCCCCAGGCCAACAATGAGAATCAGGCGCCCCAGGGCTTCGAAATGCGGGTAAATTGTGGTGAATGCCAAGCACAATTCAGGGTTAGAATCCCCAATGGAGCGCCCGGCGTTAGGGCCCCATGTCCGACGTGCGGCTCAGTCCAAGTTGTCAGGCGACCATGACCTGATCCAATCACATCGGGGAATATCCTAAATCATCCTGATTCCATAATGCCCCCATGGTCGACAGTGCCGTCAGAGCCATCCACCCGGAAAACACGGGTAGGAACCTCTGGCCCTTTTTCGTCGTCGTGGCCCTTCTTGGATCGATGGCCTCGCCGGGAATAGTAGCGACTGCAGACCAGCGAATAGAGACCCAGGACTTCCAGATCCTGAATGAACTCGACTACGTACTCCAACAGGACGAATCGATCAAGGCTGACCCTCGGGCACGAGACCAAGCTGGCGAGTCCCTTGATTCAGTCAGGAACTCGATCCGAGAGAGTGGAGCGGACTCTCCCATATTGGGGACAGAAACAATACTCTCTGATGTTGATACGATTGAGACTCTCCCGCCTGAGGTCAGGCATCCGAGGCCGTATGAGATCCTGACTGATCCTGACCAGGTCCCGCCCGGTGAGGTCAGGAACATATGGTCAACCATCCTCAACATCACAGACTACGCAATCTGGGTCGAGTATGAGGATCTTGAGGGCGAGAAGGAACAGAGCATCGAACTGGTGACCTTCACCGACTCACTCCTCTCCTTGATCTTCAACAACGGCGAGCCATTCCTGCACCAAATGGACGTTGATGGGGATGGCGATGATGACATCGAGGTCGGCCTAACCTTGGAATTCGAATTCAACGGGGGCTGGGGCATTAGCGGGGATCGGCTTTGGATCAAGCCAACTATCCAGTTCAAAGTCGACGTTATCGACGAGCAGAGCCCAACTGACCCGGCCTGGGATAATCTCGAGAAACTGGAGGTATCTCTAGTGAAGGCATTCGCGTACTCCGACACTTTGGGGATAGAGCAGGGGGAGAGCTACGTCTGGATAATCGACTCAGTCTTCACACAGCCACCGCGGGAGTTCACACTCGATGTCGGCATAGAGAGGATTTACCTTGACATCTCAGAGGCATCATCCGAATTCTTGACGGCACTAACTTTCGGCATCTTCAACCCAAATGGCGACCCTTCTGAATCAGGCATATCGATCGCATCACTCTCGGCGCCGTATGTAATCGGGATAAACAATCCAATCGAAGATCAATGCCCAGACAGATACGATCCAATTGAACTGACAACGCTCCCCTCGATGGAAATCTCCTGCGGGGTCCGAGCCGGGTTCGGGTACATCCACTATTCTCCCCCTGATCAAGATCAGAGGGACATTTGGGAGGTTGCCTACATTGACATTGGAATCCACCCCGAAAGCACGAATCTGAACATTCCGAGGGAGGTTTCTGTGACAATAAGAACCGACTCTACCCTATCCACGGGCGTCGGTGGAGCAGGAGAACGTAGCCTAACTTCACTGGAATACTATGCAGACAGGGGAGCTGACGTCCACCTGCATTTCCACGAGGACAGGACAAACGTCCCCGAGGACAAGGCGGATGGGGATTTCGGGAACTCCACCGACTCTCTGGGGTGGCTGAGGGGGATGCCTGCCGGAACCCTCTCCCCTCAGGAGATAGACAGGGTGTTTACCATGTTGGGGTCTAGGACCAGTCCTGAGCTGCCTGGGTCTCAGCCAGACAGGCTCGGGCTTATCATTGCCGTCAAGAACTTCTCCAGGGACGTGACCCCAAATCAAGATAATGACGCACTCCCGATAAATCCAGCGAACCCGCCTAAATCGATGATTCTACTTAGGTCCGTTGAGAAAATCGACTCTATCTCTTATGACTCTTGGGTGACCCGCGGGGGGGTCGTTACTGATCATCAGGCCATATCTGTGGTCACCGGATCGATACCGACCGCGCTGATAGTCTACGGTGACTTCAACATAGGAGGGAGCGAAGATGGAAGCGATCCCTCCTTCGGTAACAACCCCAACCTTGACTTCCTGTCAAGAATCTTGGATGCAGCCCTCATCAACCTCGTGGACCTGTTCCTCGATGTCGCCCTGATCATTAACTCCGTGCCCACCATTATTGTTGACGTGTTGAGCGGGGGCATTGAGATTGCCCCGGATGGGGGCGGACAGAATCTGCACTTGGAAATAACCGACGATTTCAGGATCACTAGGCAGGCGGAGGTCCTGCCTCTCATTGAGATCATGATCGGCTCTCACGACCACTACAATATTCCTGGCAGCAACCATCTCGTGCTTTCGAAGGATCGAGAGTCAGCTTTGGTCCAAGGGTCCGATGGGCCGATCCCTCCGATGGTTCCAGTTGCGGCATCAATCCGATTCACTGGGATCGAGGCAATACACGCGACCTACGACATGCCAACTGAGGAGAGAACCTTCCAGATCAAGTCAAAGAATCCGGGGCCCCTCAGGTTCCTCTTCCTCGATTACTCAGGGGAGGATCTCTCAAACGCATCGACACAGAGCCTGAAAATTTCAGAACTCCCTGAAAGAATCGACGTGACGATCGGGGTGGAAACAGCCACCTACAGTGCCAGTCAGGGCATCGCGTCTTTCCAGTACCACGCCGCCAATGGAAGTCAAAGGCAAGCCGTCAGAATCATCGGCATACCCGCCTCGTTCGATGCGAGTTTTGGGAGCACGCTGTCATGGGAGACCACTGATGCCATCTCCTCCATCGAGGCCCAGATCACCAATTCGCCAACGCCTTCCACCATGGACGGGGACCACTTCATGTACACACACGAGGCCGAGGGCCAAGCCTCAACCCTTTCCACGAAGATCTCCGGACTGAGCAAGATCTCGTGGAAGCCCGCGGAGAATGAATCCGCGATGGGCAGTGCGGGAAGGAGCACTGCGAGCATCACCACATCCGATGCGATACCTTTCGGAGTTGCAGTCGACCATGTCCCCTTGGTGGGAATGGACAATGCGCTCACTGCGACTGTCCTGCTTGACCCCCTGCCTTCTGAGGTCTCCATCCAGATCCCTGGTAACGGAACTGGACAAGGCACGATCGACATACCCGTACTAGACAGAACTCAGGGTGTCTCAGGGCTAGCCTTCTTTCTCGGGGGATTCACAGACTTGGGCCAGTCGGTCAACAGACTTCTGGCATCAGCGACCTCTGAGCTAACAAGCGCTTCAGAGACATCGGATACTGCCTTCAACTACGGGTTGGAACTGAACTCAGACTCTAATTTCGATCTCGTAGTCGAAGCCAACCAAGGTCTACCACCCGATGTCGAACCACCCTGGGTGCATGGGATAGCACTGCATGCCCCTCCCCAGGGCCTGTCCACTGGCTTCTCAGCGCGAATATGGATTCCAAACCTTCCTCCAGCCGTTAATCTAGAACTCGAGAGGAGAGCGATCGAGGAAGGTTCGAGATGGGCCATAAACCTTGACGCAAACGGATGGATCCCGGGTGCAGAATCCCTGATCATAGCAACTGACTCGGTTCAGGGCATGGACGCCTTTGTCACCCTACACGGGCTGCCGATGGGAGTACAATCGAGCATTGACCTGGAGATGGTATTCGACGTCACGGAAACGACTGGGAGCATATCAGAGATTGATGCTGTGGCGCGATATGCAGCCTCATTCTCACTCTCGAGCATCCATGCTGAGCTGCTGGACCGGAATGTGGGCGCGAAATCAGAGTTGCTGATCAATGGAGTACCCAGCAGGGTCAACTTGGATGCGAGCCTCGGAACAGCGATCAGAATCAACATGGACGTACCAGAAGAGTACAGAGATTCGCAGGGAAGATCCGTGGAGTCAATGATGGTACAACAGATGCAATGGTTCGAGGACGAATGGCGCCCAGCTACCGTATTCCTGAAGGACGTTCCAGGAACGATCGCCCTCTCAACGGAGCCCGGTCGAACATTCGACATAACGAAGAGTCTGGCCTTCCAGGGAATTCCACAACTGGATTTCGCCTCTAGCTCCTCTGGAATGTCCTTGTTCATCGAGGCAGAAGGTGAGGCGATCAACCAAAAAGGGGACATTCTGATGCTCGCCGAGGGCATGGCTGACAGGCTTTCAATCAAGCCTACAGAAGACTTTGGCCTCGCAGTGAAATCCTCAGGCGAAGGCGTGAATGTGCTCTACATGAGAATAACCGACGTCCCCACCGCTCCGCCCGTCGTATTGGAGAACATGGAGATCCTCAGTGAGAACATCAAGAGCGCAACCATTGAGGTTCACACGCTCATCTCCCAATTCGGTTACTTCGAAATCTCCGACGTCCAGGGGGGGAAGATCGTCGCATCCGCTCGTGCATACGCGGAGCTGAATGAGGATCGGAGGGTGGATCTTCGTGGAGTCCTACTGGACGCCCAATTCACGAATGGAGTGCCAACTGGAACCACTTTCGGAGTCAATGGGCTGGCCTCAGACCTGTCCATCATCAACAGCATTCCAGGGGTCGAGGGTTCCACCACCCACATCGTGATCCCAGAACCACTGACCTCAGCAGCGACCACCGTGGCCATGAACTTGTTAGGGGGCCTTCTGTGATGGTCCGGGGCGAAGGGTTCCGAGAGATTGAGCCAACCGTTGCGGACGAGGAGGCAGCAGAGGAGATCCTCGAATCAATCGAAGATGCACTGGAGAGGATACATCCTGCGAGGGTCATGTTCTCGACATTGGTTGTCTTG
Organism: Methanobacteriota archaeon; assembly: GCA_011523055.1. Taxonomy (GTDB): domain Archaea; phylum Thermoplasmatota; class Poseidoniia; order Poseidoniales; family Thalassarchaeaceae; genus MGIIb-N1. Next base: position 1,409 of record WTHQ01000036.1, on the reverse strand, counting down.
ATCGTCACTCTCCTGTTACTCGGCAGCTCCCTGTGGATCGTGCCATATGACGGTGTCACTGTTGACGTGGTTTATCGCCAGTCAGGAGGCGGTCACATCGTGCTAGTTGAACTAGACAACAGAGGGTCGAGATCCATGGAGGACATTGAGATGTCGATTAGGATGGTCGACGACGTGGGGATCGAAATCGGCAGGACTGACTTCGAGTGGGATCAACTAGGAGCGCACACCTCAATCGCCCATGACGATCTTGAACTCGTGATTGATGGGGCCTCAGTCTGGGAGAACTACGTCATCGAGATAGACCTTGAGTACCAATCATATGATGGCGAAAAGGAAGAGGATTGGTCTATCGATGTGGGCGATTGGACTTCTGAGTACCACCTCAAGGTTGGGGGATTCACATTCTTCTGAAACCCGAACTGCATACCCATATGCTCATAGAGAGTCGGAATTTCCTTTGGCCCAATGAAGCGTAGGGGGGCCTTGCTAGTCACGCTACTACTCTCCATGTCGATACTCGGCGGAGTTGACATACAAGACAAACCCGCTTTGCCAGAATCATCCACACCCAAGCTCGTTGACCTGTCCGGACCTGTACAGATCCACGATCTAGGCGAGCCTGCGAGGTCCATGGGCATTGAACGGGATCGTGCAATGGCAGCATACACCCCAATCGGGACCTTCACCCTTGCAGGGCTCATCCCCCACCAAGGCATTGAACCATCATTATCCACGGAAAGGCCCGACCTCGCCATGCTCATCGTCAGCGACTCTTCGACGATGTGGGATGCCAGGGTTGCTGTTGAGGAGGTCCCGGGGGTAGAGGTGAGGACCGCTGTGCCACCATCGGGACTCTTGGTACAGGGCGAGCCAACCGCCCTGAATGATGTGGCTTCAATTGAAGCCATCGCAAAATCTCACAATGTCCCAACGGCTCTGTTGGTACACCCAACCATCACGGGGGCGGACAACTCGACTCTAATCGAGGTACTTGGATGGAACACCGAGACAGGGGATAGGACAGACTCCTCCTCGCCGTTGAATCTGGGTGACCTAGATGATATTGGCCTGTATGGCTTTGAGGATACTGGTATAGTTGATGATGGTAGAAGATGGGGATTCGCAAGCCAGGAGCAGATATCACAGATTGCTCTGAACCCCGCGGTATCCTGGATATCACCTTTAGCTCAAATATACCCATCCAACGACGAGGTCAGGGACCACACTGAGTCCGAGGATGTCGCATCTTGGTTCACAACAACGCTGGACGGGTCCGGCCAAATAATCGCTGTAGGGGACTCTGGGATTGACCATGATCACGGAGACTTCGGATCAAGGATCATCAAGAGGTCCTCGGTAACGCCTGGTGATAGCTCAACTGCCGACGGCTCAGGACATGGCACGCA
>WTHQ01000032.1:47214-48865 GCA_011523055.1 Methanobacteriota archaeon | reverse complement strand
TGGTCCGCGCTCCCGGACTTGAACCGGGGACCCCCTGATGGCTGCCCACAACCAAGTGTTTCCAGTCTACAGTCAGGTGCTCTAGCCAACTGAGCTAAGCGCGGCTTGTCCCACCCGAGGTGCTCGATCCTTATGTCCGTTTCCAGAGCCTTTGCCCTCCGGAGGGTCCGAAATGTCCTGACAATCGGCTCCTTGGGCCTGATCGGGCCCTCAAGCATTAAGAAGCCCAGCAAAGCGATCGTGCCTCATCCATTTGGAAGGGGGGGTTCGTCATGACTAGCGGTAGTGTGCCAGCATGGGGCGTAATGGGCCAACAAGGAGCATCCACGGCACTCACGGATGAGCAGCTGGAGTCGTTCGGGCCCCCGGATCCCCGAATACTGGTTTGTGGTTGCGGGGGCTCTGGGAACAACACGATGAACAGGATCACGCACATCGGAGTCGAGGGCGCGATAACAGTCGCGATAAACACCGACAAGCAGCACCTCGACAACACCAGGGCCCAGCAGAAGCTCCTGGTCGGCAGGCACATCACCAGGGGGCTCGGTGCCGGAGGGGACCCCCGGATGGGGAGGAAGGCTGCGGAGGCTGGCAGGAGCGTCATCACGCAGATCGTCAACGGTGCGGACCTGGTTTTCGTCACAGCGGGGCTGGGAGGAGGAACTGGGACTGGCATAGCACCGGTCGTCGCGGCTGAGGCGAAGCGGGTCGGGGCATTGGTCGTCGCGATAGTCACCACCCCATTCGCCGTCGAGCGGAAGATGCGCATGCAGCGGGCCCTAGAGGGGCTCGACCTCGTACGGGGGGCGGCTGACGCGGTGCTGGTACTGGACAACAACCGGCTCCTCCAATACGCCCCGAACCTCCCGTTGGAGGAGGCCTTCAGCATAATGGACCAATTGATCGCCGAGATCATAAAGGGGATCGTCGAGACGATCACGGTCCCGAGCCTCATCAACCTGGACTTCGCCGACGTCCGTTCGATCATGAGGGGCGGGGGGGTCACGATGATGCTCTACGGCGAGAGCGACAAGGGGCCTGAGGAGGTGGTGCACGAGGCGATGTCCCATCCCCTCCTGGACGTCGACATAGTCGGGGCGACAGGGGCGCTGATACACGTCACGGGCGGCTCTTACATGACGCTTGAGCAGGCGAACCAGGTCGTGGAGCTGATGACCGCGGAGCTGGCCCCGGACGCGCAGGTCATCGTCGGCGCCAGGCAGGACCCTGCTTTCGAGGACACCATCAAGGTGATGTCGATCATCACCGGGGTCGCGGGGGACAGGCTGTCAGGCAGGTCGATGGCCGCTGATGTCCTCGGGGACGCGCTGAACATCGCCAGGAGAGGCGCTCGCGACGAAGATGGGCTCCACGGATTCGACGCCTAGGGCGTCCAATGGCCCCATAGGTTGAAATTCTTAACACCGACCAATCAACCCATGTTTGATAAGAAAGGGGTCGGAGTCGCCATGTTGGTGATTCTACTGATCTCCGTTACCGGGGCACCCGCCTCCGCGCAGGCGGCAGATGCCAAGCAGCCCTCTGTCGACAACCCCCACATGCACCTCTGGGGGACGGACAACATCGGCCAGTGCTGGACCCATTTCGACGGAAACGAGACCACATCCGCAGTGGAGGGGTACGGCGAGAA
>WTHQ01000032.1:0-47114 GCA_011523055.1 Methanobacteriota archaeon | reverse complement strand
AACATGACTCGATGGAACAAGAGCTTCGAGGAGCCCCAGATCCAGTTCGAGTACTCCAAGCCAAACCCAGGCGGGATAGAGTGTGTAGTTTTTGATTGCTCAGGATACTTCGGCATCTACTACTCGGACAACCAAGATGGGATGGAAACCGAGATCCTATTCCCTGTGATCAACGCCACAGACCCAAATGCCGTCGGAGGGGACAACCCTCCACCGTCGTCGACTGATTCTGGGCTACCCGGCTTCGGGCTTCTGGCTGGACTGGGTGCCATGGCAGCAGGTGCGATCGCGTCCCGAAGATCCTCTGAATGAAGTCGATTCAAGGGAGAGTGCGTCACAGGCTGCCCGGCTCGTGCTCTGTCTCGGTGCCCGATGAGATGTCCCTGACCTTGACCTTGCCACGGGACCACTCCTCCGGGAGGATCATCACGAGCCTCTCAGCGGCGACCCTGTCCGCGTGCCTCAATGCCCACTTCATCCTCTTCTCCTCGAGCACGAGGTCGACCAACCTACCGGTCTGTCTGAGTCTGCCGGCGATCGCCATGGCATCCCCCCTGTTGGCCTCATCGAGGCAGAAGACGACGTCCTGGACGTCATGCCCAAGGTCCGGTACGATGCCCTTCTCCCTCAGAAGCTCCATGATGACCATGTCACCGAAACCGAACCCTGTCGCAGGCATGTCCTTGCCGCCGAGCGTCCCGATGAGCCTGTCGTATCGGCCACCTCCGCAGATGGCCCTGAGCTCCCCTGCTCGGTCGTGGGCCTCGAACACGGTTCCCGTGTAGTACGACAGTCCCCGGACGACGGAGGTGTCCAGCTCAATCCAGCCCCTGATCCCATACGAGTCGCAGAGGGTCAGGAGCGAGGTCAGCTCTTGGACTGCTGGGCTACCCTCGCCGAGCTCCGAGGCGAGTGCCCCGAGCTCCTTGACGCCCATTATCGACAGTATCCTCCTTATCGCTTCCTCATCGATGCCCGTCTCCTTGAGCATCTCCTTGATCTTCTCCTCTGGGACCTTGTCCATCTTGTCGATGATCACGCAGGTCTCCGTGAATTCGTCCCCCTCAATCCCGAGGTCACCGAGGACCTGCTCGAGCACCTTCCTGTTGCTGACCCTGACCACGATGTCCTCCTCGCTCAGGCCGAGGGACCTCAGCAGGTGGACCATGACGGAGAGTAGCTCGGCGTCGGCCCTGATGTCGCTCATGCCCCAGATGTCCACGTTCCACTGGTAGTGCTCCCTCCCGCGCCCCCTCTGGGTCCTCTCGTACCGCCAGCACTGTGGTATTGAGTACCACTTTATCGGCGTGGGCAGCGTTCCCGACCTGGCCATCACCATGCGAGCGAGGGAGGGGGTCATCTCAGGCCTCAGTGAGACCCGTCTGCCACCCTTGTCCTCGAAGCTGTACAGCTGGGAGACGATCTCGTCCCCGGCCTTTCGGGTGTAGATCTCCTCGGTCTCCAGGACAGGGGCGTCATACTCCTCGAAGCCGTGCGACTTCGCCGCGTCGTGGAACTTTCCGAAGAGCCAGCTCCTGACCCGCATGTCCTCGGGGTAGAAGTCCCTGGTACCACGCACCCCGCTTGACACGCTCGCCGGTACACCCCTATGCACTTCAAGACCTACGCCCGATCCTAGAGTTCTGCATGCGTTCCCTGACTGATATGGAGCCGTCAGAGGCAGGGAAGGCGATGAACCTCAACGCGATGAACGAGGCTAGCCCGAAGGCGAGCGTGTTCAGGGCCCAGACGAGGACGTGGTTGTACCCCATGTTGTCTGCGAGGAGCGCTTGGGAGGCCGTAGAGACGACCAGCATGATTGAGTAGACGGCCATCGTCGTTACCAGGCTCTTTCCGTAGGGGGACAGGGACTTGAACGTGAACCACCTGTGCATGCTGTGGGACAGGATGGAGCTCAACAGGTAGGATATCGACCAGGAGGTAGCGGCACGGTAGTGGACGCCGTCGAGGAGGGAGTACGATGCGAGGTACATCAGGAAGAAAACGGCGAGGTTGAAGGTCCCGACGAGGCAGAACAGGACGTACTCACGGGCGAGCGTGCTGAGTCCATGCCGGCGACCGTCGTCAGTCATGCGATCTCAGCGTCCATCACTTTGGCATGGCTGACACCGAGGGCCTGGGGGGTTGGCTCTGGGGGGTCCTCACCGACTTTCACGATGTACGGGTCCATGCCCCCCGGCAGGGTGTCGATCGGGACCTCGGCCCCCTCTGGCACGTTCCTGTAGAGTGGCCTTGGCTCGAGTACGTACTCCCCCGTGAGGAGGCACATCGGGAAGCCGGAGTTGCCGGTGGGAACGACTCTGTTGACGAGCATGAGCTTGTTCATGCTGATGAAGAGGCCCGCGGTTATCCCCCAGAAGATGAGGATGATCGTGATGCCCTTGGGGTTCGTGGGGCTCCAGGGGTCCTCGACCGTCGCCAGCAAGTCGATGAAGAAGCTGCCCATGAGCGTCACGAACATGAGCGGGAAGCCCAGGTAGAGGATGTAGTCCCACCACTTCCCAATCCACCAGTCGTTGTCCCCGGTGTTGATGAAGTCGTCTCGGAAGGAGGAGACCCCGTGATCGAGGTAGTCCCTGAACGAGAACCCCTCGACCCCGCTCTGGGTCTGCCAAGCCTTGTACCTGAGCCAGCCGTACTTCCAGATGGCGAAGGCGATGAACAGGCCGCTGAACATGAGGCCGTACCCCCATATGTGGTCCTGCACCTCTAGGAACTGGGGGAAGGCCACACCTGTGGAGTCATCGACCAGGATCCACGTGGCGGCGCTTGGGATCCCGAACAGGAAGATCGCGATGCTCGTGAACCCCACCGCCTTCTCGCGATCGACCCCATGGTCGACGAAGTTCCTGACACAGAGCTCGACCGTGGATATCATCGAGGTCAGGGCGGCGAAAGAGAGGGCCAGGAAGAACATGGCCACCATGGCGAGCTGAACGACCGGGCCCCCCGGGGCTTGGGCGAAAACCTCTGGCAGCACCAGGAAGGTGATGGCGCTGCTTCCCCCGCTGACCGCTGAGAGGGGGTCGTCGACGACGGAGAAGACCGCCATCATCACCGTTAGACCGGCGATGATGGATATGCTGTTGTTCGCCAGGCACATGGTTGCGGCGTTCAGGGTGGTGTCCTCGTCCTTCCTCATGTAGACTGAGTAGGTGATGGCCATTCCCATGCCGGCTGAGCAGGACCACGCCGACTGGGACAGCCCGTTGATCCACGTCTCCGGCTGCACCAGGTACTCGGGTTGTATGCTGAACATGTAGACGAAGCCGTCCAGCGAGCCGTCGTTCAGGTCCATGATGAAGGCCAGGAAGAGGGCTGAGAACAGGAGGATGAACAGGGACACCATGAGGATCACATTGACCTTCTCGATCGCCTTCGCCCCCTTCCATATCGCGGCCATCGTGATGACCACGGCGAGTGCCTGGAACATGACCACCTCGCCGGGGGCCTGTAGGAAGCTGTTCCACACCTCCGTGGTGTCCACGTCTGATCCGAGCCCGCCCCTGAGTGCAGTCTGGAAGTAGTTGATGCACCACCCTGTGACCACGGCGTAGTAGAACCCGATCGCTGTCGAGATCCATGCGGTCCAGAGGCCCATCCACGCGAACTTAGGGCCGTTGAAGATGCGGAAGGTCCCCACCGTGCCGGTCCTGGACCTCTTGCCCATGGCGAACTCGGCGATGACCAGGGGGATGGACCATAGGAACAGGAAGATCAGCCAGGGGACCAGGAATGAGCCCCCTCCGTTCGCCCCGACCATCCTCGGGAATCGCCAGATGTTGCCCGTGCCTATCGCTGCCCCGATGGTTGCGAAGATTAGCCCCAACCGGCCGCTGAACTCGTCGGAGGACCCGCTCATTCAGCGTCCTCCGGAGGTAGGGAGAGGACTGGGGCGTCCTCGTCCAGCATGACCCTGAGTAGGAAGGCCAGGCCACCCCACACGATGCTCGCAATGAAGGCGAACATCAGGACGGACAGGACCGCTGACCCGAAGCCAGCGCGGTAGGGCATCGTGAGCTCGTAGTAGTTCCCCCCGTCCTCTGTCGTCGGGTACGTGAAGGGGAACGCCCCATTGGTCGTGCCCAGCTGGGCGCGGTACTGGAGCTTCCCGACCGATGTGTCGGGTATCGGGACGCTGCTGGTGAGTATGGTCCCGTTCGACCCGTCCCTCAGCTGGCATGACTCTCCCTTGATGGCGAACGCAGCCTTGTTCCAGTCGACGAACCTCCACTCGGTGGGGCCGAAGTCGTCCTGCTGCCTGGTGGGCTCCACGAACCTCCACGACAGGAACGAGCTGTTCTTGTTTATCGAGAAGGGGAAGTACTGGTCGAGGCAGAGGTCGAAGTTGATGTCGCCCTTCGAGGGGATCTCCACCTCGGAGGGGGTTTGGAGCCAGTGCCTCGCGCTCATGTTCTCGATCCCGTGGACGGCCCTGAAGCGCGGGTCGTCCGCGATCTCGATCATGTACCAGGGGACCCCCACGTTCCTGACGGAGATGTGGGCGATGTCCTCGGGGTACTCGTGGAAGGCGTTGCCTATCTCCATCGTGTAGCAGTACGAGTTGTGGACGCCGTAGTGCCAATCGCAGAAGTCGCCCGTGGTTGGGTAGAGGTCAGAGGATTGCATGGGGGCGTAGGCCGTCATGTCCCCCATCTTGTAGCCGTGGTACTCGAGGAACTCCTGGTCCGGGTTGTCGCAGTCCGTGCAGTGGCCCCACGGCCACAGCACGAGCTCGGAGAATGAGTGCCAGCTCAGTGTGGCCTTGAACTCGGAGGCGCCATCCCCGTTGTCGTCGTTCATCTCCGTGAGGTCCTGGATGAACTTCGTCTCCGGCTCCGAGTTTCCTCCGAGCCAGTCCTCGTCGATTTGGCCGTCGGCGTCGTCATCGTTGCCATCGACGTGGTCCTCGTTGACCAGTCCGTCACCGTCGTTGTCCTCGTAGTTCACGGGGCCGTTGTAGACGTCGTTGTTGGGCCCGGATGAGTAGCAGGCACCGGGGAAGAGGGGTCCTGTGGCGCCCAACGGGGCCCCCCACTCGAACTGGTAGTTCCTGTTCAGGTCGACCCCATCGCAGGATGGGTCGACCTGCTCGTCGGGGTCCGGAAGTGGGGTGACCCCTGTGACGGTGTTGTCGCGGAGGTTCTTCCTCCAGCCGCTCTGGTAGCAGTTCTCCCATGCGAACTCACCGCAGTAGACCTCTCGATCGAACCTGACCCCGTCCACGTTCAGCATCGGGATCAGGTAGATCTCCCTGGTGTTGACCATGTCCGTGATGAACTGCTCGGAGAAGTCCTCGTCGACTCCGAGGTCGCCTGGCCCGCAGTTTATGCCATCCCCGTTGTAGTCCTGGTTCGAGGAGTTCAGGCTGAGGCAGTCGCCGTCGTTGTCGATGCCGTCCCATCCATCCTCGTCTATCCTGCCGTCGCCGTCGTTGTCGATGCCAGCGGTCCCGTAGTAGAAGGCGAGTTGCTCAAGGAAGAACATCGGCACCTCGAACGACATCCACTCCCTGGCATGGTGGTTCCCGACGAGCATGATGTCGGGCCGGTCGGCGTAGTTCCCGTTGTCCCCGTTGAACTCGTTGTACTGCCCGCCCCCCACATCAGCGGTTATCTTCATCCAAGGGCTAGGGTGGTTGTAGTACCACCCTTCGTACTCGGTCGCGCTCATTTCCACGCCCCTTGCGTTGACCCCGCCCAAGAGGCCCTCGTGGTACTCGAGGAAGCCGGGGTTCTGGTCGGCAAGCGCCTGCATCCTGGCTTTCATCGAGAAGTAGTCGTGGTACTCGCGGAATTGCAGCCTATCGTTGGACTCAGGGGCCCATGGGAATGTCTGGGAGATGTACTCCTCGGACCATATGTCCTCAGGTGAGTTCTCCCCTCCTTGATCCTGTGCTGAGACCGGCGCGATGACCGATACCGGGGCCAGGACCGACAGGAGGAAGGGCATCAGGACGGCCACCAGGCGGGTCCTAAGGCCCAGATTTGCCCTGCGGAGCGTTGGTCCTGCAGCCCTGTTCATAGTGCTACGAATGGGCCAGTGTCCTTCAATCCCTCGCATATGCGGCAACTACGACTTTTGGAATGGGGCGCGTTTATGAAGAACTTCAATTGGGGTGGGAATGTGGCGGTGGTGGCGATGGGCGAGGGTCCTTTCTCAGATTTTGGCGTTGAAGTGGACATCGCCGGATTCTCGCTGGGAACCCTCGTTCTGGTCATCGGCGCGGGCTTGCTATCACTGATCATGGGGAGGTTCGTCAGGACCTATCTCCTCCCGAGGTTCGCCTCCCATTTCATCGGAGACATAGAGGAGTCGGTCGGGGTCAAGGGCTCCAGGGCTCTCTCTCTCGGCATCTCCCTATTGCTGTTCGTGGAGATGATCGATACCCTTGACTCGGCGATTGACCAAATGGTTTGGGATGAGGAGTTGGTTCATGCCACGCTCTCACTTCTCTCCACGCTGTACATCCTGATCTTCCTGTTCGCCTCCTACAGGTTGGTGGGTTCTATCGGCAAGGTGCTCTCTGACGATGGTGAGAGCCCAGCGTCGCAGAGATCCCTCGCCAGCATGGCCGAGTCCCTTGGGAGGATGGCAGTCTTCGTGGTGGGTGCCTTCGTTGTGGCTGGCGTGGTGGGTTTCGACCTGAACGGCATCATCGCTGGTCTGGGAATAACAGGTCTCGCGCTGGCATTGGCCGCCAAGGACACGGTGTCTAACATGTTTGGTGCCGTTTCGATCATCGTCGATAGGCCGTTCAATCTGGGCGACTGGATAAAGGTGGATGGAATCGAGGGGGAGGTCGTGGACATCGGACTGAGGATGACGGTCCTCAGAACCGGGCAGGATACGATAATCACCGTCCCGAACGCGAATCTCGTGAATTCACCGATCGAGAACTTCTCACAGAGGAGGTTCAGGAGGGTTGTCATGCCGTTCGAATTCGAGGGGGAGAGCGACACAGATTCACTGCAAAGGTTCTGTGAGAAGATGCTCGAGGCGATCAAGTCAGATGACAGGACAGTGAACGAGGAGGCCTCGTGGGTTAAGATCCAATCCATGGGTGCCTCGAGCATAATGGTCCAAGCCAACTTCTACACCCAGCAGTCATCCGATGTTCAGAGGGCCATGAGCGAGTCTGCCCTTGTGATTGCCAGAAACTTGTCCGTCGAGCTGGGACTGAGATTCCACGAGCCCAGATTGAGACGGTCCTGAGGTGGTGTCCATGGGAACCCTGGTGATGATTCGGCACGGCCAATCGATATGGAATGCTGAGAACAAATTCACCGGATGGGTTGATGTCGACCTCTCTGACAAGGGAGTTAGCGAGGCGAGTGAGGCCGGTAGACTGCTGCAGGACCTCGACTTCGACGCCGTTTTCACGAGCGACCTAACTAGGGCGAAGAGGACTGCATCCATAATTCTTGGATTGAACAACTCCTGGGATGGGAGGGAGGTCCGCCATGACGCCAGGCTCAACGAGAGGAACTACGGGGACCTCCAGGGCAGGAACAAGCAGGAGTGCAGAGACCAGTTTGGCGACGACCAAGTGAGGATCTGGCGCAGGAGTTTCAAGGGACAGCCCCCCGGCGGCGAGAGCCTCGAGATGACGGCGGACAGGGCCCTTCCATGCCTGTTCGAGGATATCATACCCCGTTTGGATGCAGGTGAGACGGTCCTGGTTGCAGCCCACGGCAACTCCCTGAGAGCGCTCGTGATGGAGATCGAGGGGCTGTCCCCGGAGGCCATCGTCGAGCGGGAGATTCCAACCGGGACCCCCATGGCCTACACCTACAGCGAGGGGGCTTGGGAAGGGACAGAGATCAATTGAACACACTCTCGGGCCGCGGGGCCGTTGTCAGGTATAGCACTCTCATGCCCAACGAGAAGAGAAGTCCCCCAGCACCCACCAATTGGGTCAACTGAGCCTGGTTGAAGGTCCCCATTGCCAAACATGCCATTCCCCCCATTAGTCCGAGGATTGACAGCAAGGAGAATATCCTGATGGTGAAGAGCCTCCTCTGGATAGAGGGGACCCTTCCCAGGACCCCAGCGGAATATCGTTTTCTATCAGGCCTTGTTGCCTCCGAGGGCAGGTTGTTGGAAAGGGCCTGCTCATATTCCCAAATCGCCAAACCGCCGCCGACTATCTGAAGGGCCCTACCTGGCTCAGCCCCTGAGGTCCTGGATCTTCCTTGGACGCTGATCCAGCCGTCTATGACCGACGCCCTGAGCCGACTAGATGTGTTTTCGTCGACTTTTCCATGGAGGACCACGCCCAAGTCATGGAGTAGAGAGGCCAGGTCCCTAGCAGCGGGCCACTCAATTCGCTTTGACTTCGCAACAGCGTCGACAAGTCCGGGGGATGTGGGTCGAATCCGGATCCTACCATTTGGAGACTCGGAGAAGGATCTGATAGGCACGCGCCCAAATGACAGGATCGTGCCCATCCCGGGCTTGAACGGGGCCCGCCAAAGGGTCCTGCTATCGATCCCTTCCTCCATCTTGGCTATCAGCGAGTTCCATGATTTTGAGTTCGGAGGGCCTTGCCACACACCTGCTAGGGCCTCATGGGCAGAGCCAAGTGCGAACCCGCACCTTCTGAGGACCTCTTCCGCGGATTCCAGGTCCCCGGAGGATATGTGCTTCCTCAATACCTCATCGGCATGGACGAGGTTTTTTTCGTGGGGCCAGACCATCAGAACGTCGTGGCCGTCCATGGACAGCCCCCCCACCGGCCAATCGACGTGTTCGTCCCCCGACCTTGCCCTCGCCCTCATGCCCGAGGACGGAAATCTCACGACCTCACAGGTGTAACTCAATGTCTCTGTCTCCAATATGAGGTTGCTCCCCTCCCAGCGCAGGGCCTCGATCTCTGCTGGGAGTGCGCCCCACGGCTCTAGGCGATTCACCAGCTCAGGCCATTCCTCCCTTCCGAGATTTTCCTCCGATAGGATGAGTTCCCTTACCTCCGCCCCAAGGGCCTCTGCGCCCACAGATGGCCATGCCGCGTTGGCAATTTCCCCGCCAGTGCCGACTTCCATGATATTCTGATCAGGTCCACTCGTATCATACGAACGGTCAGAACATTCAACCCTGTTGATCCACTGCGCGGATTATGGAGGAGGAGAGTCAATCCCATCCTTTGGCTGTCGATCTAGATGGCACTCTGATACTTACCGACATGAGCTGGGTCTCGATAAGGAGGGTCATACTGCCCAGACCTTGGAGGGTTCTGGGCTTTCTCTGGCTGGAGCTAACCGGTCGCAGGGCAGTCTGGAAACAGAACCTAGGCAAGCTGTTGAAATTCGACCCAGCATCACTCGAGTACCACCCGTCCTTCCTAGAATGGCTGACTGGGGAGTACGCGCGAGGGAGGGAGCTCTACTTGGTTACGGCATCGGACCGCCTCATCGCAGAGTCAATTGCGGCCCATGTTGGAATTTTCAACGACGTCATGGCATCCGACGGAGATGTCAACCTAAGGGGGAAGAACAAGGCCGAGGCTCTCACTGCTAGATTCGGCAGGGGCAAGTTCGGCTATGCTGGCAATAGCCACGTGGACATTCCAGTGTGGGAATCCGCCGGGCAGGTGATCGTGGTGAATCCCGAGAGGGGCCTCGAGGACAGGGTCGGAGACTCTGCGGACATTATCTTCAGCTGAGGTGCCTGACTTGGTCGTAAAGAGGGGGTGGCTGGGCCGGGCTTTGGATCGAACAGCCAAGACCCTTCTCGGTTTTAGGATAGTCAGGGCCCCAGCAAGGGCACTGGCGAATTCTCGTATTGCGTGGAGCATTGTCAGTCGAATAGACAGAGTCAGGGGACTCAGGGCAAAATCCCGGCTGCTCTCCATCGACCAATCGAGGCTTCCGAATCACATATCCATAATCATGGATGGGAACCGGAGATTTGCATGGGCGAATTCGATGGATTCCGTCCATGGCCACTCTGCTGGGAAGGAGAAGCTCAAACAGGTCATGAGATGGGTGTTGGACCTAGATGTGCCCTATCTCACGGTCTATGCTTTGTCCAGTGAGAACATGGCAAGCAGGGCCGAGGGTGAAATCGAGGTCCTCTATGATCTGTATGTAGAGGGATTGAACGAGATCTCTGTGGATCCGCTTATTCACGAGAATGAAGTTCGGGTCAAGGTCGTCGGGAGGCTAGACCTCCTTCCCGAGAGGGTCAGACGGGCGATAGACACAGCCGAGGAGTCCACTGAGGGCTATGACCGATTCACCTTCACGATCTGTCTCGCCTATGGGGGGAGGGAGGAGATTGTCGACGCTGTCAAGAGGCTGGCGAGGGAACATGCCGACGGGGAGCTGGACCTCGGATCGATTGACGCAGGCGCGATATCGTCCAGGCTCTACACATCGGAACTACCAGACCCCGACCTCGTGATTCGGACCAGCGGGGAGGAGAGGCTGTCGAATTTCCTACTTTGGCAGATCGCATACTCTGAGTTCTACTTCACAGACGTTCACTGGCCCTCTTTCTCCAGACAGGACCTGTACTGGGCGATAGAGGACTACGTTTCAAGGGGGCGGAGATTTGGCTCCTGAGGCCTGCCCGACATGTGGCCAAGATGGCTACAGGTCACCCTCTCTGACTGTGGATGCGGTAGCAACTCGTGGGACAGGGGAAGAAAGGGAGTTGCTGATGATCAAAAGGGGGAGGAGCCCACCGGAGTGGGAGGGCCTCTGGGCCTTCCCCGGGGGCTTCGTTGACTACGGGGAGGACCCATTGGACGCAGTCATCCGAGAGCTGCGGGAGGAGACTGGTCTTGTTGGTCGGAGTCCAGTTCTGTTCAGTGTCTTAGGCTCGCCCGGCAGGGACCCTCGCAAGCACTGCGTGGGTTTGTTCTACACGGTTGATGTGGATCAAGGGGCTGAGCCGCTTGCAGGGGATGACGCTATCCAAGCCAAGTGGGTTGGAATTAACGAGTTGAACAGGGAGAACGTGGCGGGGGACCACATCGAGATCATAGAAATGATTAGGGATGTAGCCTGACAAGTAGGCACGGTGTTACAATGAATGTGAAGCGATCAATCGACCTCGGAGGCATGCGACTAGCCCCCTACAGCCCATGCATCGTCGTGGGCAATCACATCTGGGTGGCTGGACAGATTGGGACAGACGGCGGGGATTCACTGAGTGAACAAGCAAAGAGGGCACTAGAGAAGATTGAGGCGCTACTGGTCCAGGCTGGATCCTCGAAACACGACTTGGTCAAGGTCACCGTTCTGCTAACCGACATGGGTGACTTTTCTGATTTCAATGAGATCTACGGAGGTTGGCTGGAGGGTACGATATTGCCAGCAAGAGCCGCCTTCGCCGTCAAGGAACTGCCCGGTCAGGCCAAGGTCGAGGTCGTTGCAGAGGCCTTTCTCGGAAGTGGCGGGGCTTGAACGCAAGAGCCTCCAGAGACAGTGGTTCCCTCTTCACGCCCGTCCTGATCGTCGGATGCATAATCGTACTCGTGGGATTCGCGATTAGGGCATCGTTCGGTGTGTTCCAGATACCCATCGAGGAGGAGTTCGGCTGGCCAAGGTCGGAATTCAGTCTGGCGATTGCGATTCAGAACCTCGCATGGGGCTTCGGGGCACCCTTCTTCGGTGCTTTCGCCGAGAAGCTGGGGGATCGCAGGGCCATTGTTCTGGGGGCCGTGCTCTACGCGGCTGGCCTTGTCCTTACGACCAGTGCCACCTCTCCGCTGGCCATACAGCTGTACGAGGTTCTGGTGGGATTCGGAATTGCGGGAACGGGGTTCGGGGTCGTTCTCGCAGTCGTCGGGAGGGCCAGCAAGCCAGAGCACAGGGCAATGAGCCTGGCGATCGCCACCGCTTCCGGCTCAGCAGGCCAGATAGTCGGGCCGACCGTCGCGGTTTTCCTTCTGAGGAGCATGAGCTGGCAATCCGTCTTCATGATCTTCGCCGTTTCTATCATCCTCGTTTTGGGTCTGCTCCCGATGATGAGGGCCCCTGACCGAGTCCCGAAGGAAGAGTTGGAGGAGAGCCTCGGAGAGATTCTGAGGCTCGCTGCGAGGGACCCCTCCTACATGATGATCTTCGCTGGGTTCTTCTCCTGTGGCTACCAACTCGCGTTCATCACTGCTCATTTCCCCGCCCTCGTGACCGAGATGAGTGCGCCGGTCGACCCACTTGGGTGGTGTGGCGACCTTGGGATAGAGACCACAGCAGCACTGGGGGGGTTCGCGATCTCGGTCATCGGCGGGGCCAACATCATCGGCACGCTCGTGGCTGGATGGGCGGGTAAGAGATTCGGAAAGAAGTGGCTTTTGTCCGGGATCTACGCGGGGCGCTCGGTCGCTGCAGCCTGGTTCATCCTCACTCCGATAACCGCGAACACGGTTTTGGTATTCTCTTTCGCAATGGGGTTCCTGTGGCTGGCGACGGTACCGCTTACGAGTGGCCTTGTTGCGCACATCTATGGGATTCGATACATGGCGACGCTGTATGGGATCGTGTTCTTCTCCCACCAAGTTGGGAGCTTCGTGGGCGTGTACCTCGGCGGCGTCCTGTACGACATGTATGGAAGTTACACCACTGTGTGGTGGATCGGAATAGCGGTCGGGATCTTCTCCTCGTTGATCCACCTGCCTATTCGAGAGGAGTCGCGGCTATCGGTGGGACGGGGCGGTTAGCGGAATTGTTAGGACCTCACTCCTATTGGCAAAGTTGTGAGCGCGTTCAAGGCCTATGACATTAGGGGCATTGTGGGCGAGGAGATATCTCCCGAATTCAGCCGAAGACTGGGTCGTGCGATCGTCGAGTTCACAAAGTCAAGCTCCATTGCTGTGGGGAGGGACATCAGAACATCGGGCGAGTCTCTCAAGGTGGAATTGATCCAGGGGATAATTGAGTCAGGCTGCAATGTCATCGATCTCGGAGTGGCCCCCACAGGGGTGGTGTACCGGTCAGCTATCGACCTCGATGTCGACTCCGCGATCGCGATAACCGCCAGCCACAACCCGCCGGAATACAACGGATTCAAGATCGTGACCGAGGGGCTACCACTGGCTGGCAAGGGCCTCCAGGGCCTGAAGGCAGTCTTCGACTCCCCTGGAAAGCCCGTGGCGGGTACTACCGGTAGCGTTGTCGACATGACAGAATACCACCACTCTGTGATCGACACGATCGTAGGGGATGTCGGCCCACTCCCCAGAAGGGTGAGGGTCGCCATCGACTCGGCAAACGCCGTCGCCGGCCCGTTCGTCACGGAACTTTGCGCTAAATTGGGTGTGGATCTGGTGGAACTGAACTGTTCATGGGACTCGGAAAGTCCGGCTCACCCAGCTGATCCCACGAGGCAGGAGAACATGGTCCAACTTTCTGATTTGGTCACCGAGTCAGGTTGTGAGTTCGGCATTGGGATCGATGGGGACGGCGATCGAATAGGCGTCGTTGATGAGGATGGTGTCTTCGTTCACCCTGACAGGCTGATTGGGATTTTCGCGAGGGACCTCCTAGGGAGCCTGGGGGAAGATGCCTCCGAGGAGTCACGGACCATACTGTTCGATGTGAAATGCAGCATGGGGGTAGAGCAATCAATAGAGCAATCAGGAGGCTCTCCAGTGATGGTCAGGACAGGTCACTCTTTCATGAAGAGGGAGTTGTCAGAACGACCAGGCATTATGTTCGCCGGGGAGATGTCCGGTCACCTGTTTTTCAACGATCGCTGGAACGGGCACGACTGCTCCCTGTACAACAGCGCCAGGTTGATCGAGCTGGTCGCCAGGAGGGTTGGGGCCAATGGTGAATTCTCCAGGTTCAGCGACTTGCTGGCCACCATCCCCTCCTTCCCCTCCACAGGAGAGAACAAGATCCGCTATGAGGGCGAAAGGGGCCAGATCATGGGACTTGTAGAGAATGCGTTCTCGGAACTGCCCTGTCTCAAGATCGATGGAGTCAGGGTGGTATATCCCGAGGGTTGGTTCCTTTGCAGGCCATCGAACACGGAGCCTGTCCTAGTAATGCGCGCTGAGGCTCTCACAAGAGATTCGCTGACATCATTGCTATCTGACGTATCTTGCCGACTCGCTGGAATAGTCGAAGTTGGTGAGTTGGTTTGATCACTCATCGTCTAGATCGTTCCCATTCATGAAGAGTGGTAGCAAGACGATGAGGCCACAACACACGGCCCCGATAGCGGTTAGGAATAATCCACCGGAGGTGATTAGGGCCCCGAACCCATCGAGGCCCGCCTCCTCTCCGACCTCCTCCGTGATCATTCCGATAATTATTGAACCAAGTACGCCGTTTACTGTGTTGATACCCACAGCGCCCAATCCCATCCATACTCCCTTCTTCTTGTAATTCCAGAGTAGGAAACCTGCGTAAGCGAACAATGCGGCTGATGCAATACCAAGAATTGGGTCCACATAAAACCAAAACGAGTATGAGGTCTCATCGGCACTGAAGAGGTCGATTGTATCTCCAGCTCTCCCTATTTCAAGCAGTGAACCTATGACCCCCATGCCTCCAAACAGCATTGCGAGTGCTCCGAAAACCCTCGGCCCTCCACTCTTTTGATCTGCATATACGATCGTTGTGCTGGCAGGTGGAAGAGACGGTGCGCCTTCTATTGTCATGTTTCAGGGTCAATCGTTCTAAAATTAAGTCTGTTGGCAGATTTTTCATGTCTTGTCATCGATTCCGGTATTTTGTCGAATATTGGCCACCGATTTGCTTATTCCGGCTATTGGTTTGGCCGACCTGCTGCCACTGTAGCTTAGCCTGGTATAGCGTCTGATTCGTAATCAGAAGGTCGGGAGTTCGAATCTCCCCAGTGGCTCCATCAGCGCAACAGCCCCCTCTCCGAGAGGGCAGCTCGGCTGGCGCCATTTGATTCCAGCAAAGACCTGATCACGGGCATGTCCCCTCCAGAGAGCATCGTGAGTGTGGCTCCACCCCCCGAGCTGTTGTGCGTTACTTGATCGGCGACCCCGCGTGCCTCCACCAGGGCGCTCGTATGACCGCCACCGATTATCGTCATGGCAGGTGTCTCTAGGCAGAGGTTCAACACCTCCATGGTCCCATGTGCGAAATCCTCCTTCTCGAAGTACGATGCCGGTCCGTTCCACAACACGCATGCTGCCCCCATTATGATCGGCCGTAGGTTCTCCAGTGTGCCCAATCCGACGTCGTATATCGGGAAGTCCGTTGGCAAGTCCCCCAAAGAGATGTGCTCCCGAGAGCCATTGACCTCGATGGCCAGGTCCTTGGGCAACACCACCCGATCCCTGAATTTGCTCAGGATCGACCTTGCCATGTCAAGAGCAGCCTCCGCGTTCGGCTGAGATTGGTTGATAGCGAAATCGGAGTTGCCCCTCCCGATGTCGTGACCGTCAGCAAGCAGCATGAAATTGCCAACGACGCCAAGGAAGGCCACGCGATCCACGAGGCTCCTCTCCAGCAAGTTCGACGCGACCCTCAGAGAGTCGTCTGCCTTGGCGCCGCCCAACAGGGCGACGTAGGGCCTCGGTGGGTCCTCGAGGGCGATCGAAAGCGCCTCGATCTCGGTACTCATCAAGGAGCCGGCAACCGATGGCAGCTTTCGAGTGAAGCCAGTGAGACTCGGGGATGACCTGTGGGCAGCGCCGAAGGCGTCGTTCACATAGAGGTCGAAGTGTGGCCACAGTAGCCTAACTATGTCAGACTCCTCCTGGCTGGCTATTTCCCCCTTCAGGTTGATCTCGTCGGGATGCATGCGGATGTTGTTCAAGACGAGTATGCCGCCTGGCCGAATTGAGTGTATTGCTTTCACGGCCCTTGGGCCGCAGATGTCATCAACGAAATCAACTGGCCTGTCCAGAATCTCGGAGAGCCTCTTCGAGTGTTGGCTTAGATCTGTGAAATCGGATCTTCCCGGCCTGGACTGGTGGGCCATGATCACGACAGAGGATCCCTCCAGCTTCCGTAGGGAGGGGACCACCTTCTGCAATCTCGAGTCGTCCAGGAAACTCCCGCTTACGGGGTCGATTGGCAGGTTCAGGTCCCCGCGGAACAGGACCCTGAGGCCATCTAGTCGAACCTGGTCAAGCCCAAGGACCTTGGTCACGTATCCCCGTAGAGCAACTTGGTTTTGATCGTGTGGTGTGAAAATGGCAACGAACCATCTATTCGCGACCACCTTGGCGAGTGGGCATGAGTTTCGAAGTCTCCGGCCCGGGGGACCAAGACTGGCGCGTGCCAGTCCCGGAGTTGCTGATTCGCAGAGAAAGGTTAGCGGACGCCTTGTTGGATCAGAACATTGAGTCTGTGGTGATCGAGGACCCAGTTGGGTTGTATTGGCTTACGGGGGGCCGTCAGAATGGGATGCTGATTGTCGGTGCGACCGACTCGGGTGTCGAGACGACCCATTGGGTGAGGAAGTCACTGTCGAGGGCGAGGTGGGAATCCGGTGGTTCCGACGCGCCAAACGTTATCTCAAGTCAACCAAGGTCATCCGAGATCGAGCTTGAATTGAGGAAGATTGGGGTGAGTGAGATGCCTGGAATGGCATGCGATACCCTGCCTTCAGCCCGAAGGGACTTCCTCTCGGCCCGCCTCTCTGGATTTTGCAATCCGATAGCGAACATCTCACGGATTATCCATGGCCTACGGGAGACGAAGTCCGAATGGGAGGTCTCCATGATCCAGGAGTCTGGGGCGATCAACGAGAGGATGTTCAACAGAGTGCTGGAGGAGGGGGGAAGAGGCATGTCGGAGTTGGAGATCGCCTCTATCGCCGAGTCAGTGAGTCGAGAAGATGGGTTTGGTGGGAGGATAATGATGAGGAGATGGCCAATGGACTGCGATAGGGCCGTGGTAGTGTCCGGACGATCGGGCGGAATCCCGTCTTTCTTCGATTCAGCAGTTGGCGGATCTGGATCCAGTCCAAACGCACCATTGGGGGCAGGTCACAAGAAGATCGTGGATGGTGAGCCTGTCTTGGTTGACGTCGTCCATGTCCATCGAGGCTACGTATCAGACTGCACTCGGATGTTCAGTTCTGGTAGCATGGGTGACGAGTGGGACCAACGACTTGACGACATGGTCCAAGTGAGTGATGGGTTGGTTTCCATCCTAGGGAGAGGCGGCACATGCGCAGAAGCATGGGCAGAGGGCAAGGCACTGTCAAACGAGTTGGGGTACAAGGACAACCTGATGGGGATGCCTCCGAATCAAGCAAGGTTTCTCGGGCATTCTGTCGGATTAGAGTTGGATGAGTCACCCGTTTTGGCAAGTGGTTTCGATCAGCCCATGCACGCTGGATGCACCATGGCCATCGAACCGAAGGCTGTTTTCGATGACGGTGCCATTGGGATCGAGGACACTTGGGTGGCTACGAAGAACGGGCTGAGTTGCTTGACAGGTGGGAGTAGGCTGCCGTACCACATGGAGTGGTGATTTGAGTTCGAGGGCTAGGAAGGGCGCCATGAGAGCGGCCCTCCGCCTACTGAAAGACAGGACGGACCCCCATGGATTTCCAATGAAGTCCCAGGACGTTCTCAAGAGCATGGTGGTTAGCGAAATTGGTGAAGTGAAGTTGTGGATTAGGCCGAAAATGCCCCACTGCCCATGCTGTCTCTATGACCTGTCTTTGTTGTTGGGTGAGTTTGGAACCCACAGCGATGTCAAGTCCATCGAGATAGTAGTGGTTGAGATACCGGGTGCCGAGGAGTGGAGTGCTGCCCTGAGGTCATGAGGCGAGAGTCAGTGATTCCACCCTCAATCGCCTTCGGAGCCATCTCGTGCGCCCTCGCCATCCAGGGCATTTGATCCGTTACTCGATCTCCTTGACTTTCTTTCCTCGATCACCTTGAGCTTCATCGAAAGGCGGCTGGACAGAAACCAGATGAAGACCGATATTCCCAGGATGTCGATGATGATTATCGCGATTAGGTCTGTATCCATGCCATCGCCTCAAATTGGTGGGATAGTGTCTACTTCTATGTCCCCGGTGGGGGACATACAACATGCTAGAACCCCTCCTTGGCCAATCAGGAAATCGTCGATACCTGGTGGAATGGGTTCCGGAATTTCAACGTGTCCGGACATCAAGCGAACAAGGCATGTGCCGCAGGTGCCAGAGGTACAGTTCGTCGGGATGGAAACATCAGCGGCCTCCGCATGGTCAATGACGGCCATTGAGTCTTTGCTCGATGAGGTGCCAATTGGCAGGGAGCCTCGGAAGAAGCGAACCGTTGTTGATTCCTCGCGACCAACGGTTTTTCTCGATTTCAACGGTCCTCCCATCTAGTCCACTTCCCAGACTGTTTGTTGAAGTACAGTCCGGCCTTTTTCATCCACTTGTTGAATTTAGTCGCCCCTGCTCCTGTCGCGATGATGAAATTCTCCCGATGCTCTTGCGCCTGAATGTACCCCTTCTCCTTGAGTGTCTTCTCGATCCAATCGTCAATTTCCATTAGGGTTCCAGATAGCTTGCTCGACTCCATGGAGGCTGAGATCTGGCTCGCAGCGGCCCCTGTGGCTTCTATTTCCCTGGTGACTGAGTCCGCCACTGCGTCAGCGCTTGACTTGGACGGAGGGGCGACGATCGGGTCCCTTGGCCCCCTGTTCGGGTCGATGGTGATCCATGATGCGGAGTCTGGGTCAGAAATCCTCTCTCCCACGACGGTGGCGAGCCCTGCGTGGAATTCCTCTTCGCACTCCCAGCAAACGAACTTGAAGTCCCGTGGGTCCTCGATTATGGACGAGCCCCGAGGGTCCATTTCGTCTCCACAGTGTGGGCAGGCATGGAGGCAGAGGATTGGCGCTATTTTCCTCCTGAAGTCCACTATGTCTTGAGGGGTGCCATCCAGCTCGAGCATCTCGTGGTCACGAGCGGCCTCTAGGCCCCTGGTCTCCAGTTGGTCCTTGAGCTTGGACCGCTGCTCGTCCTTCGCCTCTTCGTCGAAAATCGTTTCTAGCTTCACGATTAATTCGACCGTCTTGCCGAGTCGGTTCATCACGAGTTTTTTGTTCCTGAAGGACTCGACCCTCGCGACTCTCTGTTCCTCCCTCTTTTCATTGAGCTGTTGAAGAAGGTCCTTCTGCTCCCTCTTGAAGCGCTGCTCCTGGATCCTGTCGACCTTTTTTGGAGCACCCCCTTTGGTAATGACGTCTGCGAGGAATCTCTGCCTACTTGAGGCTCTAGGTCCGGATTTTACTGACTCGATCACCGATTTCGCGATTTCCTTTTTTATTCCGTAGTTGCTAACTAACTTGTCTTCGTCCAGTTTTTTGAGATCACCGATCTTGAGTCCGGATTCAGACAGTAGCTGAGACGTGGTTTCATCTATGCCCCGTCTCAGAAGAGCCAGATAGGTGTCCTTCTTTGCCATGGAATCTCTCCTCCGAGTAGGCTCGTCCGCGTCCTCGGCGAGCCAACCGAAGTGGGGTTCAGATTTCAAGTCACGGTCACTCTGGAAGGTCGAGCTCCTCGACGACCATCCTTGAGAGCTTGACCCAGCTCTCGGGTTCTAGTTCCTCTGGCCTCCTCTGGATCAGGTCGGAGAAGGCCCCGGATAGGCGCTCCAGCGATTCCACTCTATGGTCCCACTCCAATCTCGAAATTCCCAAAACCCGCTGCACTGGATTCGGGGTGGACTTCAGTGAGGTCCTGATCTTCTTCCTCCTCCGGCCGAAGCACCATGAGCTGAGAGCCCTGATCCGCACTCGCTCTTCCTCTGAGATGTGTCCCCTTGAGACTGGCTTCATTCCGATGACCGAGGAATCCACCTCAGGTTGTGGACGGAAAGAGGACCGTGGAACGTCTAGGACCACAGTGCAGTCGAAATCCAACCAGAGGGAGATCCCGAGCGGACCACGGTCCTTGGGAGGTGTCTTCATCACCATCCTGTTCCCGAACTCCCGTTGGACCAGGACGCAAACTCCACGAAGTGGTGAGTTTTGGTGGTAGTCCTGTATTTTCGCCAAGAGTGGGCTCGATATCCCATACGGGATGTTCGCGATGACGTGGGTCAATCCATCTGGCCATCTAACGTCCAGGGCATCCCCATTGACAAGGCTAAGATGGGGGTCGCTGATTTCTGATTCTAGGAAATCAAGCGCGTCCGGTGAGATTTCGATAGCGATGACCTTTGCCCCAATCGCCAGGACCGCACTGGTTAGAGTACCTGGGCCGGGACCGATCTCCAAGACGGTGGATTGATTGCAGAGCCCCATGGACTCTGAGAATTCCAGTGACTTGGAAATTGGGAGGCTGTCTATGAGGAAGTTTTGGCCCAATGATCTGTCAGCATCATTGGTTGACAGGTACCTTTGGACGGTCCTGGATGGTGGCTCATGTCCTCTTGGGGGCTTGCTCAAGTTCAGACCCCAGCCCTTACAACCAAGTCGATCAGTCTTGGAGATTGCATTGGATCGTCCATCTCCTGGACGTATCTCTCGGCTAGGAGACCAGCGGCATCTTGGCCGATGGCGTTGGTTACACCTTGTAGGTCGTGCCAGCCCATTGAGCCTCTCTTCTGCACCCATTGCTGTGCCGTGGACTTCCCAATCCCTGGAAGCAGCTGGAAAGAATGCATCTTCAGGGTAATGGGTTGCGCTCGATTGAAGAACGAGAGGTGGACGGCTTCGTCCATCAGGATTGATTCCAAGACGATGTCACCGAGTGATTCTTGAGCCTCTGAGGATAGGTCCTTCTTCCTGATCTCGGAGAGGGGGCCCATTCGGGGGTCGTTGGCTTCTATCCAACCCTCCTTGCCGCTTAGATTGTCGTCCAGCAACTTTGATCTGACGAGAAACAGGCTTGGGTGAGTTATGCCATGGATCTCCTTCCCGCTCGGTCTCCTGTCCATGATTGAGATGACTCGGACGGTGCGCTCCTGAGTCAGGTCGTATTGATCATGCTCCCCCCTGTCTTCCGGCATAAGGGCTCCTCCAGTTGTCGAATGGGTGCTCTGTTGATTAATTGCTCTGTGGTCATCAGAGAACGTGTTGGCGGACGATGTCGATGATGGCCTCAACCTCGGACGTGTCCATCGCTATTCTCTTGGAAGCGATGATGACCCTCATTGACTGGACGCTCAGTGGCATGAGTTCTGCGATCTTTGCGCAAATGTCAGGGTGGTCCGCGAGCTTGTCGTTCGACTGAAGTGCCTCAGATAGGGCTTGAAATACGTCTGATTTTGTCTTGATGCCCCCTCTTTGGGCGCTTGCAGCCCACTCAGAATGCTGTAGGGCCATCTGTTGCTCGTATGAGAGTTCATGACGGCGTTCTTGAGCGGACAAAAGGAGGTCTCTCACCTTCGCATAATCGACATATTCATTTGATTCGGACATTTAATTCACTCCTCTTCGTTAAGCATATCCTTTGCCTGGTTCACCCATTCATCGCGCTTAACACGGCCTGGGAAGAACTCTATGGCTTCGTTGACTTGGTCTTCAAGGTCGCCTTTCATTTTGCTGATCTGAAGGTAGGTGTAGATACCTAGAGCATTCAGTTTCTCTTCGATGAAGGGGCCAACGCCCTTGATGGCTTGGAGGTCGTCTTTGTCACTGGCATTTGCAGTGCCTAGCACCTTGAAGTCGATGGACTTGGCCCGCTCTCTGACGCGCTGAAGCTCCGCTTCTTTCTTATCTTTCTTCGATTCTGGTTTAGAATCCGTTACTGGGGCAGTGGCTTCCTTCTTGGCCTTCTGACCTTGTCGACGTGGTGCCTTGGGTTTGGGGGTGCCATCTGCGGGCTTCATGTGCTCCGGTCGGATTATGAGGGTCTTGGCCATATTCTTGTCCTTCACATCGACTACGTAGGCCCGTCCTTGACGGGCTGCCACTGTCCCAGTGACGCCTTGGAACCTTCGGTGCGGCATCCCCTTTTGCTGTGCGCCGTCGATGACGATGGAGACCTTATCTCCCTTGGAGTATGAGTGCATGATTTTGGAGATGTTCAATCGACTTCTCTGGGACTTGCTCTTTGAGAGGATCGAGCGGGTTCCTTGTCGGGTTCCGTGGCTTCTCTTCATTCATATCGCCCCTTTGGTAGCCTAATCGGCGACCCGCCGACCTGCCTGTTGCGTTTAAGTGCATCTCCCATCGAGATAATCAGTCCGCATGGACATTTTCAACGTCCAGCCATATGACCTCGCACTTTGAATTTAGGGTCCCGGACACCGAAGGAACTGTTCGCCCTTCGTCTGAGTGTACGAGCTCTTTGATGTATGTCCCAGCCTCGCACCTCAGGGTCATTTCTATCTCCTCGCCATGAACCTCCACATTATCAATTGAGACTATTTTCCTCTTTCGGATCTTGTCGGCCCTTCTATGGCTGACTCTTCTGGGGGTTTGTTGTTCGACGGTCTTCCCAGAGAGGGAGTGTATGAGAGAAACGGCATTCTCTTGGTCAATGGCCTCTTCTGTGCTGAATCTTATCGTGTAGGTCTTTTCCGACCTTGTCTGTTTGATTCTGGCGACTTCCTTCCGGTCGGAGAATCTCAAAGAGTTCACGACAACTCTTCCACCAGAAGTCGAGGAGATCTTGGACTCAAACTCTGCCAGGTCTGGGGACCTCGATCGAGGTGATTTCACCTCAAGGACGAACGGTCTCCCATTCCCGAGGCATCTGACGTCGATGTCTTCCCTGCCCATCCCATGGAAGGCCGTGTCTTCGGCCCCCATTGTACCGGCGAAAGGAATCCCAATCAGGTCTTGGACAGAGTCCTCGTATTGGAGGCCGCTTGAGCCACAGGCCTCACAACCCCCTTGGCGCCCCCTGCAGGATCTGCAGGGCCACCTAGTCTGTGGGATTTCCCTTGAGTTCTTGATGTACCTACCGTAGATGAAGACAGGCCTGACATCAACCTCGACCCTTAGCGTCAGTGTGTCGATTAGTATCATCAGATCGGGCCTCTCTTTCACGAACTCGATGTCGCCGATTTCCCCCGTTAGGATGGATTGTATTTCTTCTACGAAGGTTGCCTTCAGAGGAGTGCTCGCAGGAGCACCGTATCTTGTTCGGATTGCGTCCTCCTCCTCCATGAGGTCCTTGGGAATGTGAACTCCGACCTGCATCGTTGCATACTCGATGCCCTCGCATGCGCTAGAGATAATCTCTGATATGTTCCTCGCATCGTCCATGAGGTTCTCGCAGGTTGGGCAGTCACTCCCGGACCCAACGTCAGATAGATCTGGGTTTGTCAAAATCGACTGCTCTCTCAGCTCACTACCTCCCTCCGACCCCCTCTTCTCGGTCCTCCTTCCGGAGAGGCGGTGCAAACAGTGATCGCAACACCCTATGCGGATGAGGTGTGCGATGCCAAGTGGCGCAGGGCAGGGCGGTGCATCCCACTGGATTGCTGCCTCCCCATCAATTGAGTCGTCATCGTACCAATCGACTTCGGGGTCTGGACTCGGTACTGGCACCACATCCTCCCATGGATCGTCTTCTGCAGACCCATATCCCGCCGACGAGAAGGATACCCATGTCACGTCTTCTTCGTCTTCGCTGGGATCGGGACTCATTTGATCACCTGACTAGGGTCGGTTAGACCCTTGACACGTGACTCGATCGGTGTGCACATGAAATATCATTGTTGGCACTCAGTCAAGTGATGCCTTCTCTGCAATTTCTCGTAGGAGGTCAAAGCTGAATATGCCGCTGGAACAACCCGAGGGCCATAGGAACTTCAATCCATAGTGACCCACTACCTCGACACTCGGCTTTTCCATCCTCAGTCTTTCAACCTCCGCCTTGAACTCGATCATGCGTTGGGAGTTTTCCCTCCGGGGTTTGCAATTTGCACAGGGGCAGCTTAACCTCAAGTCCAAGTACCCAACCTCGAAGGTTGCCTCATCGCTGAAGGTCATCATACAGCTCTCGTCCTCTCGCATTAAATCTACCAATGCCATGTTCTGCCCAAACCACATGGCTTTGTGGACACTCTTGAAGATGCCTAATTTTGTCGGTGGGGGAAACATCCCTTCATATTGCAATTGACCTCAAACACTACTATGGTCTTGATGGGAGGCAAACAGAAAATTGGTTTGACTTTGGAGGAATCCTATGCTGCCTGTCGGGAAATCACAAGATCAGCATCGACATCCTTCATGAGATCTTTCAGGCACCTCCCGGTAGAAAAGAGAAATGCGGTCTATGCCCTGTATGCCTTTTGTCGTAGGGTGGATGACATCGCCGATGGAGATTGGCTACCTGACCTCTCCGACTTGAGTCCCGGCCACGTCGCAGAACTTGACAGAAGGACAGAGGACCGATCAATTGTACTCTCATTGGATAAGCAAACCGAGGCATCCAACCCTGAACCCGACCACAGCCACAAGCTCCGAGGACTGATTTACTACAGGGACATGCTGAGTAGGGCATCCAAGGGACTGGAGAGCAATGACCCGATTTTCATCGCTCTTGGAGACGTACTCGACAAATTTCCCATCCGCCTCAATGATCTGAACCAGCTTATTGATGGGATGGAGGATGACTTGTATCCCACCAACTACTCGTCCTTTGAAGACATGAGGGGGTACTGCTACAAGGTAGCCTCTACCGTTGGGTTGGCCCTCATTGAGATCTATGGGTACGAGAATCCAGATGCAAGGGAACACGCAGAGGAGATGGGCATTTTCCTACAGATGGTGAACATCCTCAGGGACATACAGGAAGATCTTGAAAGGGGCAGGGTCTACCTCCCCAAGGACGAATTGGAACTCTTTGGAATATCCCAAGAAGACCTCTCAGATCCCATTCTACCCTCCACGTCCAACTGGAAGGATTTCATGAGACACTACATCTCCAGGGTTAGTACTCATCAAAAGAATGCCATGAGGCTATTGCCACTGATCAGTGCTGACTCCAGGTCAAGCCCGACTGTCATGGCGTCGGTTTACAGCGAGATCCTCACAGAAGCCGAGAGGAGGAATGGAGACGTTCTGTCTCGGCGCCTGAGCCTCGGCTTCTTCAGGAAGGTCGGCTTCGCTCTCTCGACGCTTAGTGTGTGGTCCATCAGGAGGGATGACTGAATGGCCCTAGAAAAGCCCGAAAACTCGGATCCGGATGTGACCATCGTCGGCGCCGGACCTGGCGGGCTGGCAAGTGCCCTGTTGTTGGCATACTCCGGACTGGATGTTGTGATCATTGAGAAATCAACCGAGGTCGGAGGGAGAACCAAGATTATCGAGCAAGATGGATTCAAGTTTGATAGGGGTCCCACGTTCTTCCACTACCCTGAGGTCATCGAGGAGATTTTCCAGGCCATTGGAATGGACGCCCACAAAGAACTCGGACTGATGCCTCTAGACCCCTCGTACAAGCTTATGTTCGGCCAGGGGGGGTCAATCGAAGCGACCTCCAACCTCGATGAGATGACTGAGAGAGTCAGAGAGCTTTCTGGAGATGAGAACGCTGATGGCTTCCGAAAGTACGTGAAAGAGAATAGGAGAAAGCTATCTCGAAGCAAATCGAGCCTTCAGTCCCCGTGGAGAGGCCCGCTAGATCTTGTCAGCCGGAAGGCAATAGAGGCTGCAAGCGTACTTAGGCCATGGTCGTCAGTGGCCGGAGACCTCGAGCGACTTTTCCCTGATGAGCGTGTCAGACTAGCGATGTCGTTCCAAACCAAATACCTAGGTATGAGCCCATTCCATGCCCCGTCCCTGTTCACGATACTAGCGTTCCTAGAATACGAACACGGGATATTCCATGCCAAAGGTGGACTGGGTAGCATAACCAAGCGAATGGCGGAAATAGCAGTGGAGCTTGGGGTTGATATCCGGCTTGATACATCCGTCGAGGAGCTATTGCTTGATGGGAAGCGAGTCATTGGGGTTAGAACCGACAAGGGGGACATCTCCTGCGACAGGGTAGTCATGAATGCTGACTTCGCCAAGGCAATGACCACCCTCATCCCGAACCAAAAAAGAAGGAAGTGGAGTGACAAGAAGCTCGCAAAGAAATCATACTCCTGCTCGACATACATGCTTTACCTTGGTACAGATCGAACATGGGACCAGCCTCACCACCAGATCTACGCCTCGTCTGAATACGAGTCGAACCTGAAAGATATCACTGAGCACAGGGTGACATGGGAAGACCCATCAGTGTATGTACAGAATGCATGCGTGACCGACCCATCACTGGCACCTGACGGATGTTCCACCCTCTACGTCCTGGTTCCCGTCCCGAATGTCCATGACTCCATAAAATGGAGTGACATCAAGGAAGATTTCAGGGAAGTTGTCCTCGACCAAGTGGAAAAGATGGGCTACACCGACGTAAGGAATCACATCGTGAGTGAGTCCATTGTGACCCCAGACGACTGGGATTCCTCAGACATATACAGGGGAGCAGTGTTCAACCTCGCTCACGGCCTCGATCAAATGCTCTTCTTGAGGCCGAGGAACAGGTTTGAGGAGTTCCCCGGTCTATACCTAGTCGGAGGGGGAACCCATCCCGGCAGTGGTCTGCCCACGATTTTTGAGTCAGGTAGGATCACCAGCAAGTTGCTACTTGCCGACATGGGAATTCATCCCGAATGGAATGGGGTGGACAATTGGTTCCCATATTCCAAACACCCAGTAAAAAAGACCTCCAAGCGAGTCACAACATCACCCACTGGGTCGGTATCATGAACAGGATTGCAATTATCACAATCATGGTCATCTGTCTGTTCCCCGGGTGCGTGTCCCCCGAGAGATCCATGATAGAGCCAACCACTGGTGAGGAGGCAGGGGGGAGGTTCACCTTCGAGAGCCTGACATACTCCGAGGACGGGAGTAGCAGGACCTCTAACCTGGACTCCATGGCTGCAGATGAGCCCACACTACTGCTGTGGGTGGGAGCGTCATGCAGGGGGTGCCATGACTGGACAGATATGCTGCGAGAAGGGATCGATAATGGATCGCTTGCGGGCATCTCTGTCATAAGCATCCACAGGTACTCTGCCTTCGAGCAGGACGAGGAGGTCCTGGTCAGATACGTTGGTAATGACTCGGAGAATCCGATCAAATGGGACATTATGCTGCCTGATGAGGATGCAGCTGTGGTGGATCTGGCCTCTGGGTTGATTGTTGACATGGGCCTCTATGAGGCGTTTCAGAATCCGACGACTCCGACTCTACAGATCTATCTTCCTGACGGCTCATTGAATCCCTTAGATCACTCTTACTGGGCGGACTGGGGGGAGTTGAGTGGGATCTTCGACAGTATGGAGAGCATGAGCAGTGGTGACCGATAGATGGACCTATTCGATATCAGTTTCTTCCTATCCACATTCTGGGTTGGCCCATTCTGGGTCGCGATGTTGTTCTACCCCAATCATGAGTTGACTCAAAAGTGGATGGACACGCCGTGGTTCTTCCTAGGGCCGATCTTGATATGGTGGGCTATAATGGTCTCAAACCCTCTTTCATTGGTTGAATTCGGACTAGACTCAATGGACCCTGAAAATGTTCTCTCTGGCCTAGCTGATCTCCTCTCCACCCGTGCGGGCGCTTCAGCTGCGTGGGCCCATTTCGTTGCGGGTGACATTGTTGTCACGAGGTGGATCTGGAAGAGGTGCCTGGATATGGATGCCAGTGGTCCCGCACGCTTCGCATCGATATTCTTCGGTGTCATGCTGATGCCGGTTGGGGTGGTTCTTCACCTATTGCTGGTGAGGGGCCCACACAAGGACAAGTCACAATGATAGCCTGACCTCTACCCATCCATCGACGTCCCTGGCCTCGTGAACCTCTAGTGGCCTCTCCTTTCGCATGGATGCTAGAATCTTGCCGTACATTGGCAGCCGTGGAAATGGTGACCATTCTTTGACGTCGCCAGAGCAGATGTCATACTTCGACTGATGTAGAGGGCAAGTAATGCAGTCACCCTCTATCTTTCCGCCCCAAGCGAGTGGCCATGCCATGTGCTTGCACAACGCTCCTGTGGCATGCAATCCGGTCTCAGTCCTTGCGAGTAGGACATTTCTCCGTCTTTTTCCGCCTGTTCTCTCCTTGACAGACCGCATTTTCTTCTGTCCTATCTTCAATCTCTCACTCTTGATCACCTTGGACCACGGCCTATTTTCTTCCTCGGACACGGTTTGGACGAGTCTTTGTTGGGATATTAACCGGTGTCGGACCATCAGGAGGTCATTGCCATCTCAAGGATCCTTCTATCGAGGTTAGAGATCGGCACCGACTCAGGGTCTATTCCCTTCGAGCAGGCCCCCCTCCAAACGGTGACCTGAAGTTCTCTGTGCGACAGGTGATGGGATATCTCACCGACTTTGTCCATCGAGCTCGTGTCGATATCTCCCATGGGGGGCCCCCATAGCCCTCCAAATCTGACGTTTTTCTGCCGCTTTGAGAGGAATGGCAGCCCATTTTCGTCAATTAGGACTAATGCGTCGAATTTTTCGACTTTCTTCTTGTTCTTCTTCCTTAGGGGGAAGGATTCCGCGTCTTCTCTGCCAAGGCATCCTGCAACGAGGGGGCAATGGACGCATTGGGGGTTTCTGGGCCTGCAGACCAACGCCCCCAACTCCATGAGGGCTTGGTTAGAGTCGCCGGGCCTGCTAGGATCAAGTAGTGATCCTGCCCATGAGCGTGTGGCCTTCGGAGGAGGGCTGGGGTCTGCCATGAATCTTGATGCCACCCTGTTTACGTTTCCGTCCACGACTGGGATTGGTTTCTGAAATGCGATTGACGCTACCGCAGCAGCGGTGTAGGGGCCAATCCCCGGGAGTTTGACCAGCTCCTCATAATCGGAGGGTATCTCCCCATCGAATCCCCCGTCAGCCTTCTTTCTCGACACTATGATTGCGAGTTCATGGAGCCTCCTAGCGCGCGAGTAGTACCCAGCCCCCTGCCAAAGGAGAAGCAGTTCCTCGATATCTGTCGTCGCCATGGAGCCTACTGTTGGAAATCTCTTGGAGATCCGTTCCCAGTACAATCTTCCTCTGGACACCTGTGTCTGTTGAAGGATGATCTCAGAGAGAAGAATTAGCCAGGGGTCCTTTGTTCGTCTCCATGGGAGGTCTCTCTTTTCCCTGTCATACCATTGTAAAAGTGAGTGACTGAGATCATCCTCAATCTTTTTTCTCGACCTCATCCCACCATTCTCCCGTTTCATTTGAGTCAACCGAAGTGGAATCGTCATTCGGAGACTCGTATACGAACACATTCTCCGTTGGCAATGGTGTGCCAATAAATAGTCCGAACATGAAGATTATCGCGCCCAGTAACAAGCCACAGCAAGACATGAACCCGGTCAACCCAGCAATTGACACCGAGAACAGCCCTCCGGCTATCGAGTCCATGAATGCTATGGCCGATGCATCGCTGTCATACAGGGTGAATGGGACACTTGTCCCGTTTTCGTCATACAGTGAGACTGTGTATTTCATGCCAGTCTGACATTCGTCAGGTTCCTCTTCGAGTGTGTCGCATATCAAACCGATATCCGCTAGGCGGTCGCCTGGATCTATGTCTTGCGATGATAGGTTCTTTTCACGAGTGCAGTAAATGGCGCCGATGTCGTCATCAGATAGATTCGCCCCAAGCTCGTCATGTACTACCAAAACCAAGTTTTGGCAGGCGTCTAAATCGCCATCCTCATCGTCATCGGAGTAGTTCCCCTGTACCATCAGCACCCATGGCAGACTACCCAGGTTGTCATCGTCAACGTACTCGAATGTGAACTGGTAAACGTCCTCGTTCGTCGTCTCTGAGCCATAGTAGAAGCTGGAAATGTCAAAATCGGCGTCACCAATCTCCTTCACCCCGTCGCTGGCCATCAGGGTCGTGGGCACCAGCAGCAACATTGATCCGAGGCATACCACGGCCCCCGTGATCAGAACCGCCCTGTTTGCCATGTTCCCAGTCTCGTTTGGTTCTCAATTAGTCTTTACTTGTTGAGCTCCAATCTTCGAATAACTTCATTCACCGCATGATCGGCGGACCTTATCGCCCCTTCCAAACTTCCATGCGTCATGTGGTCACCACATGTGATGACTTCTTTCTCCTCGAAGCTCGTCTTGTTTGATGTGTCAGATCTGTGATCATTTGGAGGGAGGGCATTCTTGGTGTGGAAAATCTCCAGGGTTTCCCAGCCTTCAGTTCCATCGAACAGGGCCGTCAGTTCCGATCTGGCTTGCTTCTCTATTGCCTCGACCGAGTCAAGGCCTAGTGCACTCGAAGCATCGCCTACGATGGTAAGCGCCACGAGGGACCTTCCTTCTGGGGAGTATGTCGTTTGTACATTCGATGGTACCGCGATGTGTGCTATAGTGTTCCTGCCCAGCTCGTAATCTCCATTCAGCAGGATGTAGCTCCCCTTGATAGAGGAATCCGGGGCGCTCAAGTACAGGGTCCAGACTGACTTCATCTGATTCATATGCTGTTTTCCGGCATGGGCTACGACCACTTGGTCGGTCCGGACCTCCTCCCCGTTGAGGGTCAGCCTATTCGGATCGATTGCTGAGGCAGTGGTCGAAAGCTCGATCCTGTGCCTCCCGATCCTATCAGCGATCATGTTCGGATAGGCTTGAATTCCATCTCGTGGTAGAACCATATCCCCCCTTGCCATCGAGGCGAAAACAAACTTGAACATCCTCTCACTAGTCTCGAGTTTTGATTCGAGGAAGATTCCTGAAAATAGGGGCCTCAGGAACCCGTCGATGAAGGATTCTGAGAAGCCCTCTCGCCTCAGGAATGCTTCCGTGGTCCCATCATCTCCCTCGAAGATCTGGTCGACATCCTTGCGGCCGAGGGAAATTCTCAATTTTGCAATCCTTATCAGATCTGACCATTTTTGTGAGAATAGCGCAGATAATGACGAGATAGGTTTGCGAAATGGGTCGGATAGGACGTGTTGTTGGATTCTACCCCCGTTCGATCTAATGATGATCGCTCCAGGGGTGAACCTCTTGGCGCCAAGTGCTTTGAAGTCGATCTCAGACTTGCTATGGGGATAGCCTGTCTGCATTACATGGAAGCCATGATCTAGAAGAAACCCATCCTTCCTCGTTGTTTTCATCCTTCCTCCGATTGAATCGGTGGCCTCGATGATCCTAACGTCAATGTCATTCTCAAGCAGGGTCTCAGCGCACCTGAGACCAGATATTCCAGCTCCAATGACATGGACAGTGGGCTTTGTCATGTCTTTCTTGTCTCCTGTGGCCGGATGTTGCCAAGTCCACCATCCACAGGAATCACCGCACCCGTCAACCAATCAGGTGCTTCGGATATCATCCAAGATGCCGTGGATGCCACCTCCTCTGGCATTCCGATCCTTCCCACTGGATGCATGTTCTCGGATATGCTCCTGGAATTTTCATTTGCCAGCAGGTGGGCTGCTAGAGGTGTCTCTGTTAGACCGGGCGAGATGACGTTTACCCTGATGCCCCTTTTTGCATAATCAGCAGCCGCAGCCTTGGCAAGGCCCTCTAGGCCGGCCTTTGCTGAGGCAATGGACGAGTGGTTCGACATACCGACGTTTGCTGCCACTGATGAAAAAAGTACGATTCTCCCTCCTCCGGATCTCATCATTATCGGGAGGCTGTATTTCATGGTGATGAACGCCGAGGTCAGATTGAGTTTGATCGTGTCTTGGAATTGGTCCAGGCTCGTCGCATGGAGTGGTCTGAGCTGGATTGACCCGACGGCGTGCACCAGCCCATCAAGTCGGCCGTAGTCCGATTTGATTTTACCAGCGGCATCCTTGATGGCCGTCTCGTCTGTGACGTCCACGGGCAAAATGCAGACGTTCTCGATGTCCGAGGTTGCCTGCTCTAGTCTCTGTCTTTCCCTCGAGGAGGCGATTATCGTCCAATCGTGTTCAGCGAGACGCCTGACGACTCGGAGGCCGATGCCGCCTGATGCGCCGGTGACCCAAGCCACACGGGTCATGGGTACAGCCTCCAGGAGAGCCATGCGTCGTCAGCAGGACGTACTACCCAGCGATCATGCAGTCGGCCATCGTGGCCTTGCCAGAACTCCCAGTAGTCCGGGATAAGGCGGAATCCGGTCCAATGAGGTGGTCTAGGTACCTCTGTTTGATACTTGTCGGAGAACTCGCTCACTGCCTTCAACAGAGTTTCTCTCGAGTCAAGGGGCTGGCTCTGTTTTGATGCCCAGGCACCGATCTTGGAAAGTTTGTTTCTGGAGTGGAAATACTCGTCGGCTTCTAGGTCTGATACTCTAACGAGATTTCCCTGGACTCTTACTTGTCGGTTCATTTTGGGCCAGTGGAAGGCTATTGAAGAAACTGGGATATCGGAAATCTCATTCCCCTTGGCCGAGTTTAGATTCGTGAAAAACCTGATTCCATCCTCGTTCACGCCCTTGCACAGGACGAATCTTGTCCTAGGAACTCCCTGTTTGTCTATGGTTGAGAGGGCCATGGCTGTTGGTTCTGTCTCCCCTTCCAGCTCAGCATCGTTCAACCAGAGGTTGAGCCATTTCCATGGTTCGTGTTTTGGCTTCTCCGCGAACTTCGGGATTCTCATGCGACCACGGCTCCATTGTCCATAGGCAGCGCCCTCTCGAACTCGTCGAGGTATGGCCCCATGGACGAGATAAGACGTACTTGGGGGTGGGTTCTGATAACCAATCCATCTAGGTACATCAGGGCCCTAATGATCGGGAAGGCCTCCTCCCCAAACTCTGCTCCGGCTTTTTCGACCGCGCATCTCACGGTCTTCATCATTATCTGGGTCAGGCTCTGTTCCCCGACGGTCTTCATTTCGAAGTCGTGGTAGATTATCGCCATTTGACTCATGTATTCGACAGCGTCCTTGTGAGGAAGTTGCTTCTCCGATATGTCGAGGAGTGCTCTGAAGGCCTTTTCGAAATCGTGGTCTGAGAGGTATCGGAAGAAGGTGAATAGTGACTTGTTGACATGTTTGGGGGCGTGGCATATGGCTCCGTTGTCGATGAAGACGAATTTTCCCTCTTCATCGATGATACAGTTGCCGGGGTGCAAGTCGCCGTGGAAGGTGCCTATTCCGAACAAGTATGCCCCGTGGATCCGGAATAGCTCCAACAGAGTCGCCCATGAAAGCGAGCCGGCCTCAATCCCATCCTCCAACGAGTCCCCCCTCACGAATTCCGAGACAAGCACGTCCTTGTTGGACAATTCGTGGTAGTATCTCGGGAATCGAAGTAGTTCCATGGGGAATTCATCACTAACCTCTTCCTTGATTCTCAGCAGTTCATCCGCACCTTTGATCTCGTTGCGTAAATCGAGCTCCCTAGTTGTGTAGTCCGCCACGTGGTTCAGCAAAGCGACCGGATTACCGACTTTCCTTAGCTTGGGCATGAACAAAAGGAAGACCCTCAGCCACCTTCTCATCCTGTTGACATCACGTCTGAATGTCTTTTCATTCTGTGATTTGATAACCTTGATCACGACCTCTTGACCGGTCTTGAGCGTCGCTCTGTGTACTTGGCCGACCGACGCAGCTGCCAATGGAATCTCGTCGATTTCTCTGAATGCGTCCATAAATCCCTCAGGGGCCCTTTGTTCTATGTTCCGGAAAACGTCCTCGGAGGGGATGCTTGCTGCATGTTGGTAAAGCTGTTGTAGCTGTCTGCATTTCTCTACGGGTATTAAGTCGCTTCTGAGTGCGAATATCTGTGCTAGTTTGACTGCAAGCAGCCCTTGAGACTGGATCCAGTCGAGGTCAGCTGGGCTGGATTTGAGTATCTGCCTCATGAACCTGATGAATGTGATGACTCTCATTGTCAACCTGTCTGGGTCGGATGATATAATCCACCGTTCATGCGCAAGGAAAAGTTGTCTTCTAGTTCCCTAATTCAAGGTTGTAAACCAGATTTCCGTCTGAGTCAGCCTCCCTGTGTATAGAGGCCCCGTTTACACCCTCAAATCTTGATCTGAGAGCCCCTTCGATAATTCCACCGTCCAACTCCTTGAGCGGGATTGGGCCGTCCGAGCTCGAGTCCTCAAGGAGTATCGCCTTGATGTGGAAACCGGGATCGATTCCGTATGACAATTCACCTAGTCCAGCATGCTCCCACCAATCCATCATCTCATTGAGGAACTCAATGTCGCCCTCGATGGACCTAAGTGAAAATGATAGTTCTTCTCCGATCCTCATGCCGACTTGGGCAAGGATGTCTGGGAGATTAATTCCGAAAGAGGAAATCTCGGATATGCCCCCTGCGATCAGTCTTTTTCTGGCCTTGCTGATCTCGCCGCTAGATGCCATAAAGGCCTCTGGGTTGAATGGGGTGTCATCTTCTGGCAAGGTGTCGTCTATATCCAGCACCTCTCTAAATCTATCTAGGAACGAGCCTCCCTCCAAGGTGACTCTCAGTGGGTCGACGATTCGATCTTCTGTGAATCGTTTTGATGCTGCTTCGAAAGAAATTGCCTCGTCCCAAATAGAATCCACCAGATTTCTCTGAGAAACTCCGAAGGGCTCAGATTCCACTATGAGAGCAGCGTCATTCTTCCCCCTTCCGACGGGGTTTTCCTCCATGTGCAGGTATTGGATGGACTCACTAGAGTCCATGATCGCTCCTTGGGCCTCGAGGTCTTTCGTGTGCCTGACTTGGACGGTTTCATGCAGTTGTGAGAAGAACCGGATGGTCCTACGGTCCAATTGTGCAAGGACTCGAACACTAACCCCTCTTTCTGACGCATCATTCACACTACCTAGGGCCGAGCTTCTACACAGATGAAGTATACCGAATCTTCCAAGGACCAAGGTCAATTCTGCTTCGGCCTCATTGGCCATTTTGTCAATTCTGTTCATTATGTGGGTTCTCTCTTTCAGGACGGCGAACTTTGGATTCGAGAAATCCGAAGCCTCCTCAACCGGTGGACTCTCGCTGGTGTTAACTGACTTCTTTAGGTCCTCGTAGCCTGTCTCTATTTTTTTCAATTGGTCTCTTCGAATGTTGATCAGGTGGGACACTGCTTCGTGAACGGGGGGGCAGGAGAACCTCATGGGTCTGTCAGCGATCGTTTTTACAAGCCCGATCGATTGTAGCCTCTCAAGTGAATTGTAGGCGTCCAGTCTTGTGGTGCCAAGCTCTTTCGCTAGTTCACTTGCTTTCAGGCTAGGCTTTGTCGACAAGACCATGACAGCATTGACTTCTCGGTCTGACAGACCAGCATCCGACAGGACTTGTCTCCATTGCATGTGATCTACTCCGTGATCGATGACAAGGCGCCAAGGATCTTGGCCACGTGGTGCCTTGGTCTGAATTGCCAGTCATAGACATGCCTGATTATGCCCTCTGGGTCGATGACAAAAGAAGACTTTGCAGGGAACCTGCCCAGGTGTACCGGCACGCCAAATGAGTCGGCAACCTTTCTGTCCTCATCAGAGAGTAGAGCGAAAGGTAGTTTTAGCTCGTCTTTGAACTTCTTGTGGTCCTCGGCGGTGTCCTGGCTTATCCCGACGATTTCCACAGGTGGCTCTAGTGATTTGAACAGGTCATATTGCTCTTTGAAACTCAGGCACCCTCGCTTGCATGTTGGGCTACCGTCCTTGGCGTAGAAGAAAAGTACGTACCACTTCCCTGACATTTCTGACGATGAGAATGATGTGCCTTCGCTCGACTCAAGTGAGAACTCTGGAGCCTTGGTGCCAATCATCGTGGAGGTCGCCATTATTACACCTAGGGGGTATCTGCATATGGATCATTCGACATTGAGCAGGTGGCCCATTCGATGTCTCTTGGTGGAAAGGTAGCCCATATTTCTAGGTCCTACGCCACTTTGATGCTGCACCCTTTGTCTGACAACTATCCCATTTTCCATCAAGCCCCTGATTTTGAGAGGGTTGTTGGTCATCAGCCTGATCTCAGTAAGGCCCAGTTCTTTCAACATCTCCGCGGCAACGTCGTACTTGCGCCCATCGGCTGGGAGTCCGAGCAACAAATTAGCATCAAGTGTGTCATGGCCTTGATCTTGTAGTGCGTAGGCTTGGATTTTGGAGAACAAGCCAATGCCCCGTCCTTCTTGCTTCAGGTAGACGAGTGCCCCATTGCCCTCTTCCTGTATCCTCTTCAAGGAGGCCTCTAACTGAGGGCCACAGTCACATTTCAATGACCCGAAGGCGTCCCCTGTTAGGCACTCTGAGTGGATCCTTACCAATGGGGGCTTGTCGGCGTCAGCCAGCTTTCCTGTATACAGTGTGGCGTGTTCTTTGCCGTCAGGTCCGACAAACGCACGAATTCGAAAGTTCCCGTATTCAGTAGGTAGTTCGGCGTCCGACTTAACTTCAGACCGATTGGAGTCTATTTGTATCGTCATTCAATCCTATCTCAAGTCCATTAGGTTATGAAACGGTGTTTGGAAATTTCATATTTCCAGAACAGCCGTTCATATCTGATGTGGGATCAAATACACGCGT
This sequence comes from Methanobacteriota archaeon, assembly GCA_011523055.1. Lineage (GTDB taxonomy): Archaea > Thermoplasmatota > Poseidoniia > Poseidoniales > Thalassarchaeaceae > MGIIb-N1. The sequence continues at coordinate 10,750 of WTHQ01000032.1, read as the reverse complement.
GCCATCGACCCTAGATGTAGCCAATTCTCGTCTAGCGCCTAGGATCAGAGTTCTCAAGGACCTCCATGTTAACGAAAAAGGCGACTTCGTTGTGTACTGGATGACGGCTACAAGGCGCTACAAGTACAACGCTGCGCTTGAGAGGGCGATAGAGATCGCGCTTGCAATCAACAAACCGCTGCTGGTTGTCGAGGGAGTTTCCATCCGACATAGGTGGACATCTGAGCGGGTCATAACTTTCATGGTCCAGGGATTGGTTGAGAACATAGAGATCTTCCGTGAGCTTCCAGTCTCCTACCTTCCTTGGGTCGAGAATCACAAGGACTCGGGAGATGGTCTACTCCGAAGGATTTCGGAGAGGGCATCTGCTATGGTGATTGATGACTACCCCACCTATCTGCCATTGTGGGTCCAAAAAAGAGCCGCGAAAACAACAAATGTGCGATTGGAGGGGGTGGATTCAACTGGAATCATCCCAATGCAATTGTCTGAGAAGGAGTTTTCGACTGCCCACTCATTTAGGAGATTCGTTCAGAAGAACCTCTTGCGCGCCTTCGAATCGTCACCAAAGGAGAGGCCGTTCGATGGAGTTGAGACCGACCTAGAGGTTGACGGGGGCTTGCTCGAAGAAATCTTGGATGCGACAAAATTCGATAGCACGCCACTCGAGTGGATGTGGAGGGTAGCCCAGGGCGGTACCATAGGCAGAAGCGCCTTGGCACCCCTGGACATTGATCACGATGTCAAGGCAGTACGGTCAAAGATTGGAGGCTCAAGGGAGGCTAGAATCCGGTTAGATTCATTCTTGCACGCAAAGCTCGAGCGATATGACGTCGGTAGGAATGACACCGATGATGGTGCAGCGAGTGGGCTCTCACCATGGATTCACTTCGGTCACATCTCATCCTATGAGATACTCCACTCGATTCTCGAGAAGGAGGGTTGGACTCCCGGAGATTTGGATGAAGAATCGACCGGGCGTGGCTCCAGGGCGGGATGGTGGGGGCTCTCCCCTGGGGCCGAAGCTTTTGTCGACCAACTGATCACATGGAGAGAATTGGGCTATAATTTTGCTTTCCACCGGGATGATCACTACTCGGTTGACTCCATCCCAGAGTGGGCGAATGCTACGCTGTCCGATCACTCGGATGACAGAAGCGTAACCTACACGTTTGACCAGATTGAAGCTGCAGAGACCGATGACGAGGTCTGGAATGCTGCTCAAAGGCAGTTGATGGAAGAAGGGCTCATCCACAATTACCTCAGGATGCTATGGGGTAAGCGTATCCTCGAATGGGCTCCGTCGCCCCATGAAGCCGCTGAATGGATGATCAAACTCAATGATCGATGGGCCCTTGACGGCCGAGACCCCAACAGCTACACTGGGATTTTCTGGGTTATGGGCAGGCACGACAGGCCATGGGGCCCCAAGAGGCCTGTGTTTGGGAGCGTTCGATACATGTCCTCAGCGAACACCAAGCGAAAACTGAAGCTTGATGGCTACCTAGAACAATGGTCCGTTAGCCCCAATCCAAGGAGAGGAAGCAGATGAGCACATACACGCACAAAACAGAGACCAGGACCCCGATAGAGACTGTCTTCGACTGGCACGAGAGAAGGGGTGCGTTCCATCGCTTGACTCCGCCTTGGGAAATGGTTCTAGAAAAGAGGGCCGACCCCGACATACCAGCTGTAGGGTCCGAGAGGGTCATGAAATTCGTAATGGGCCCAGCCAGAATGACCTGGCACGCCAAACACACAATCTACGATCCCCCTCATTCATTTGGGGAGACCATGCTCAAGGGCCCATTCTGGAAGTGGGACCACGAGCATATCTTCGAAGAAAAGGATGGAATTACGACTGTGACGGACCAAATTGACTACAAAGTCCCCTTTGGATTTCTAGGTGAAGTCGTAGACACAGTCTTGGGTGGGCGCCTGGTAAAACAAAGGATAGACAGGATGTTCAAGGCCAGAGAAATCAGACTCCAAAGGGATCTGTTGGAACATGACAAACACAGGTCGAAGCCGAGGAAGAAGGTGTTGGTTGCGGGATCTAGCGGGCTGATTGGAACTCAGTTGGTAGCGTTCTTGGATACAGGGGGTCACGATGTCTACCGCCTAGTCAGAAGGAAGGCAGAGAATGAGAACGAGATAGAGTGGTACCCCGACAAAGGGGTGATCAACCCTGGCGATATCGATGGATTCGACGCAGTGATCCACCTAGGGGGAGAGGGAATTGGCGACAAGCGCTGGTCAAAGAAGAGAAGAGAGAAAATCCTCACCTCCAGAACAGGCAGTACGTCCCTCCTTGCAAAGGCCCTCGCACAGCTTGAGGAGCCCCCAGAGGTGTTCATGGTTGCGAGCGCAGTTGGCTACTATGGCCACGGCGAGGAGAGGGGACTAACAGAGGAATCTGAGCTTGGTGAGGGCTACCTCTCCGACGTTTGTTCTGCTTGGGAGAAGTCAGCACAACCTGCAGTCGATGCTGGCATCAGGACAATTTGGTTGAGGACGGGGATAGTGCTATCAGGAATCGGCGGAGCCCTCGGAAAGATGCTTCTCCCCTTCAAGATGAACATGGGGGGTCCTGTGGCCTCAGGGAAACAATGGATGCCATGGATCTCCATGGATGATCAGATCTACTCCATGCATGAACTCCTGATGAGCGAAGATGCGTCTGGGCCCTACAACCTAACAGCCCCAAATCCAGTGAGCCAAAGGGAGTTCGCCAAGACCCTCGGGCGGGTCCTCAAGAGGTTCGCAATTGCTCCTCTCCCCACTTTCGCTGTGCGATTGCTCTTCGGTAAAATGGGGGTAACACTCCTCACTGAAGGTCAGCACGTCGTCCCCTCCAGGCTCCAAAAGATGGGATACGAATTTACTCATCCCGATCTAGAGAGCGCGCTTCGCGATACTCTTGGGATGTGGAAGGCAGAATGAATAACCCATTTGACGCACTAACTGAACTATCCATACTCAAACCAAGAGCTTGCCTTTCCATAGGGCTGGTGGGGATTCTCGCCCTAAGTTCGATGGCGATGTTCATCGAATTCGATAATTCAGAGGATGCCTTCTTCCCTGACAACGAAACAGTGAGGCTGTTAGATGAGGTTGAGGGGGAGTATCAGGCCAGCCTAGACTTTATTCGGATCTTAGCTCGAATGCAGGACGGGGGGCTGGAGAGCCCAGACAACTGGGCCCACCTCGCAGTTTTGGAGGCCATACTGCTCGATGACCAGAATCTAAGCGAGTATGCCTACCCACTCTTTGGCTCAGCGGCGAATAACGGCCCAGCCAGCATCGCACTCTCTTGGGAGATGCACAATGACCCGATCACGTCCCAGGCGTGGTACGGCCCCGTTGATAGTGCCATAGAGAGGTTGAATTCATCTAGCAACGACAGCGAGACCATCGATGCCCTAGATTCACTGGAATCAGCGATGGGACGAATCCCGGGCCCGATGGTTATCGACTCAGACGCGCTAAAAACGTGGGAGCCCAGAGATCCTGAAACCTGGCTAGATAGGCTACTGGTCGGTGAAAACTCCAACGAAATAATTCAAAGGACGATAATCTCGCTATCATCCATTCACCACGCTGATGCTGATTTCAACGCGACACGTGACTCTTCTATTGCCAGACTAGGTGCATTGGCTGGAATGCAGCAGGTTGACTACGCCTCTGCACTTCGTAGCACTCTCCCTGTCTCTGACCACGGTGACTTGGCCAATGCAAAAGGGCCTATGCTAATCTCGTTCGTGGTCACCACAGAATCTGAATCCCATGGGAATATGTCCTTGGACGACATTCAGGCCAAAATAGAGGCTTGGGCAGGCTCACTTGAGGCCAAGATCGCGGGGATCGGCGATACATCCTCGAGTGTGTTTTCATATTCCCAACTTCTGCTAGGCCAGAATGAAAATCTCGGTCGAGAGCTCGGAATTCTCAACTCCGTCTCCTTGCTGATTCTTGGGACTATCCTCTGGTTCTCTTTCAGGAGCAAGAGAGACACTGGGTATGTCCTGGGTCTTACCGTCCTAGGGATCGGCGCGACCTACGGTACGTCAGGTGTACTAACGAAACTTGGAGTACCCATGACGTTCAATGCGGCAATGAACTCCATCCCCGTCCTCCTTCTGGCGATAGGTGTCGACTATGGCCTCCATGTTGTCAAGAGGGTCAGGGAAGAATACGTAGTTTCTTCATCGTCTCATGAAAAGTCTGTGCAAACCGTGGGAGCAATGGATCGGGCAAGCAGGAGGGCTGCGATACTCAGGGGTACGAAATTCACCTCCATCGCACTGCTGATCGCAATTTTCACTGACATGGTCGGCTTCCTCTCATTCAGACTGTCAAGCCAAGAGTTCCTGGTGGTTTTTGGAACGGTGATCGCAATCGGTTTGTTCTACATCTATCTGCTGAGTATCACTGCGCTACCTGCGCTGATGGAGCTGTTTCCCCCCAAGGACATTGAGATCAAGAGGGCTGTGAAAATCACCGAAGGTCGACTATCAAAGGCTATTGGAGGTTTGACGCGAGTGCCTTTTGCGGTTGTCTCACTCGCCATCCTAGTTTCCCTACCCGCCGCAATGGGCATTCAGAGGCTCGAGGTGGGGTTCGACACACGCGACAATTTCGATGAAAGTGTTCCCGTAGTCGCTGACTTCATCTTGATATCAGAGGACTTCCAGAGCAGCCCTTCCCCCCTATACGTCGTTCTTGATGGCGACGTCATTTCGCCAAGTGGTCGACAGATGGTCGAAGAACTGATTCTGAGGCTAAAGCAGGATAGTCGAGTAGCCCTCGTGACCTCAGACCTCTGGTCCAGCCTTGAGTCCGAGAGGTCGTACGACCTGGATTTGGACCTTCGCCTGACCCAGATTGAATCAGGGGACTCCGATGCCTGGAACGGGTTGTCGGATTGGCTGTTGGACACAGACAGGGGAAGGGAGCTGAGCTCTGGGTTGCTCGCAAGCTCAGGGGATCAGACGGTGATCTCCTTCCAAGCTTCCACATTGGACTGGTCAGCGACAACTGTGTTCCAAGAAGAGGTGACGGAGAGCCTCAACGATGTGACCGATGGATCCTCTTTCTCAGCAAGTCTGAGTGGTAGATCATTGATTCTAGCTCAAATCACCGCCGACGTGGCAGAGGCTGCGGTGGTCTCCACCTCGGTAGTTGCAGGAGTCATCCTCTTGATGTTGCTGGCAATACAGACTGGTAGAACCAGAGACCCTGTCAAGGGCATAAAGCGAGGCTTCGTCGCATGGCTCCCACTGATGGCCGTGGTTGCCTGGGTTTTCGGGATAATGGGCTACACGGGATTCCAACTTAACTCACAAACCGTCACAATTGGGGCCTTGACGCTAGGTCTTGGGGTGGATTACGCCATACACATCGCAACGAGGCTCGAGGAGGAGGCCGAGCATGACCCTCACGCAGGCCCGGAAGTCTGGGCATCACGAGCCGTCTCCACGACGGGTCGAGCCATGGGGGCTGCAGCCGTAACGACCGCAGGTGGTTTCTCTGTCCTGAACCTATCCTCACTGGTGCCCCTCCAGCTCTTTGGCCAGGCCTTTGTCGTGGCCATAACTCTCGCACTGCTGTCCAGTTTACTACTTCTGACGCCGCTTTATGCGAAGCTCCTAGAGAGCGAGATTGGCTGAGTCAGTATCTTTGGGTGGTGGGTTCACCATCGGCATCGCCCTCAATGCCGCAGGCGCCAGTACCATGCTTGCAACCAGTGCCAGGCCGATCATCACAGCGCAGAATAGCCCGAAGGTTGAGAAGAAGCCCATGGAGGATTGCATGATTACCAAGAAGCCGGCCATGTCCGAGAGGGCGGAGCCCACGAGTGCGAGGCCAGAAGCACCTCCAACGGCTTTTATCGAAGCAGAAGGGTTTGAGGACGCTTCCATCTCTTCCCGGAACCTCTCGATGACGTGGATGACATAGTCTATGCCAACCCCGAGGGAGATGGCTGCTATGGAGACAGTGATCATATTCAGCCCATAGCCAGCCACCTCAATCAGAGCGTACAGCCAGGTGATGACCACAGCAATTGGGATGGTTGTTATGCAGGCGAGTGCGAACGCAACACGGCCCCAGAGCATGCTGGCGACAATGGACATGGGTAGAATGACGGGGGCGTAGCTCCATCCTATGACCGAAGAGGACGCAATCGTGAAGATACACGATATTGTCGCTGAATACGCGAAGTCATCGAATTTTGGCCTTATCTTGATCCTCTCCTTTACCCCTCCGTCCGGGCGATAGCCCCACCATAGTGTTGCCATGCAGGATATGAGGCCTAGTGCCAATGTTCCTTGCATTTGATCCTGCATTCCATCCGCAGCGACGAATCTTACTACTGGGTCGCCAGTTGGTATCGCCCAGGATATCGGATGCAACTCATCACCGAGGGCCTCAGAGACGGGTGACCTGACGTGGAGTGGGTTTTTGGAGAGGTTCTGGAGTGGCTCCATGTCTCGAACTAGCTGTTCCAATGCTGGCTCGATGAGGGGAAACTGCTCTGGATCTGAGAGTCCGAATCTCATGGACATCCGAACGTAGGTTGGTACAGTACCATCCTTGGTCAGCCAGTGGGCATTTGGATCCAATTCGTCCTCTGTCTGGATGAACTCGGTCACTAGTGGGGCTGGTATCTCAGGATACCCCCCACTTGCTGGAACCCCGTAGTTCAGCACGTACCCATAAATGAAGATCAGGCACTCGCGGTCATCCAGCTCCGGTAGCCGAACTGACTTACCCTCGAATGGATTGTAGACGAAAGAGGTGTTGCAGCCCACTCCTCCGTCCTCGAGATCTGGGTTCCATCCCTTTTGTTGGTAGGGTGTGATGTTCCATGCCATCGCCGCCTTTGTACCTAGAACTATCTGGTCGAGAGCCAGAAGCTCAACTTGTCCTGTGGGGGTCCTTGAGATCTGGTCGGGATCGAGATCTCCATGGGAGTTCATGTTCCGTCGGAGCTCCTCGATTGCATCGAGGATCAACGGGTTGGCGATGTCCCCCTCGACGAGGATGTAACCTGGCTCGCCATCTGCGAACCTCTGGCTGGCGAGGTTCACCCCCTGGGCGAAGTCAGAGTCTGGATCTAGGAAATCATCGATCTGGAAGTCGCCCTCCAAGGCCGCCATTGGACCTAGGGCCATGACCGTCAGGATTAGCGTCAGTAGGGCTACTATTGGGGCCTTCTCGAAAGAAAAGGAAGTAGTATTCGACAGCCAGCTGCTAGGTACCAAGCGTACAATATCCCTCTTTTCCTCGATCAAGTTCCCCCTCTTCTCCAGATACTTGTCATAGTCGAGCCTGAGGAGGGGAACCCAGAGGCCCGTCAGTACAAACGCAGAGAAGACCCCGAGACCCGCCTCGATACCGAAGGATCTCAGAGCGGCGATGTTCGATGATAGGTTTGCCAGGAATGCAATGATGGTCGTAAGGCTTGTCAGCATTATCGCCCTTCCAACTTTAGATATGGATGTGTGGGCTGAGGACTCAAGATTCGCACCTTTCCTCCTCTCTTCCTTGTAGCGATGCAGCGCGTGCAGGGAATCGTCGATGCCCAGTGCCAAGACAAGTATCGGGAGGAGGTTCGAGAATTGCGAGCGGGCAATAATCTGGTATCCCGTCCTTTCTCCGATTATCCAGATCCACCCGATCGAGCCCTGCATCCATAGCAAAGCAAGAGACAATCCGGTACCCACGATCAGGACATCTGAGACCCGTCTTAGGCTCAACCAAAGCAGGAAGACTACAACTACACCCATAATCCCAACGAGGAATGAGCTTGAGAGTAGCTCTCGGTTTATCTCGACATTGGGGCCCTCGCCGAGTAAAACTGTGACGACTTGTTCGTCAGTTGCTCTGAGCTCCTCCTCTATCGCGAGGTACAGCCACTCAACAGAGCATGGTGTTAACCCCAGTTCCGATTCCCGCCGACATTGCTCCATCGTGTACCTGATCGGATCGGTTGAGAAGGCCAACCCATCTCGATCGAACCCAAATTCGGGCCTGGCATCGATCCAAGCGAATGTCCATCCATTGTCAATCATGGCCTGCCTGTCAAGGTTCAGTATCATCCAAACGGAACTGGCTGTCCATCTTCCAGGCCCCCATTCGCTTGATGTGATTGTTCCATCTTCTTGCAGATCGCCCCCATATGGCCCGATCACTGGGCTGGTAGGGTCAGGCAGGAATGCCCGGTCGACTGATAGGTATCTCAGGAATGAACCTCTTGTGTGGTTCGCCATCCTGTGGGCAGCGAGGTCTATGTGGGCTTGGGTAAGGAGGGGGTCATCGAAGGGAAGGCACTCCAGAATCCCGCAATCGCTCCAGTTCGTTGGTGCTGCCTCCCACTGTAGGGTGAATGGGTTGATTCGATCGCGGGTTACCAGTGAGCGATTGTCCATGAAAACCCGAAACTCGTTGGGAAGATCCAGTACGCCCTTCAACGGGATTCCTGAGATGTCAGATGAGAAATTTAGGTAGTACATCGACACGTCATGGCTCTTCAGTATCTCGGCTTTCGAGTCGACCTCTCTGAGTATCGAGAGGTTGAGCACCCCGCCTGTTGGATTTTCCAAGCCGACTGAAACGCCTGGGAATGGTTGAATCATCGATATTTCCGATGGGTTGTCCCCCATGTGCTCAGTGTTTCGTACGAATATGCCGAATCCCCATATATTCCCAGCGCCAGAGAACTCCTCCCTCATGACGTCATTGGCCTCGAGCTCCGGTGAGTCCATGTTGTAGGCTTCAATGTCTATCGGCGTGAGCGAGGACAAGAACCCCGGTATCATGAACGCTGTGATTGCGATTACTGCAAAGTGCACACGCTTGTTGTGCAATATCATGGTGTCTGCGATCTTTGTGAAGTCGCGCACAACAGAACCTCGAAGAACGACTCTTATGAGTAGTTGTAATGTTCTCAAAGGCCCGTGTCTCTCAGTCGTTCCAGCGCGACTATCTGGGCATCTGTGAGTTTCGTGTTGTCCTCCAGAACGAACTCAACATCGAGATCTTCGTCGCCGAAACTCATCTTCGGAATTCTTCTACGATCGCCGATTTGCGTTCCGGGCTTCACATCGATCCTAATCGAATCGCCCGAAGGTGTGCGTAGGCTACATTTCCCACCCAGCATTAGTGTGCTGTAGGGTATCTCCACGGATTGGATGATTCTACCATCTTCCCATCTCCTCCCTTCCTTGGCATCCACTCTTATGGTGAGGATCAGATCTCCAGATTTCCCCAACGGATGGTCGTGCCCTAACCCCCTCATGCGAATTTTCTGTCCGTGCTTAGAATTCGGGGGGATCTTGACGATTATCGTTGAGGTCCTAGAGGTCACGCCCCTGCCATCGCAGCCAACACAGGAACGGGTTGAGCCGAAGGAGGTGCCATCGCATTTCGCGCACGTCCTGAGTCTTCTATGATCAAACTCCAACTTGCACCCTAGTTCTGCGTCGGAGAAATCCATGTCGATGCCCGAAGTTATGTCCGAACCCCGATATGTTTCCCTCTGTTCCTGCCTATCCCTGGCCTGTCTGTTGTTCTGCTGACCCCCGAACATCTGTGAGAATATGTCTGGAATATCGAAACCGGAAAACCTTGAGTTTGAAGACCTCGGGCTGCTTCTGAAGAAGTCATCCATTCTCCTAGATTCATCGTATTTTCTCCTTGCTTCGTCAGTGCCGATTTTGTCATATGATGATTGGATGGATTTGAATCTCTCCTCAGCAGCCTTGTCGCCCGGATTCCTATCTGGATGATACTGTCGTGCGAGCTTACGATAGACTCGCTTTATTTCGGCGTCTGTGGCGTCCCGACCGACCCCTAGAACTTTGTAGGGGTCGTCGCTCATGTAGACGCCTCGCTATACTTGGTCTCTTGAATTCTCTCTATGGCAAAGGCGTGAAAACCTCGGGCATCCTCGAAAGTCCATGCCTTTGGGATGGGCGGTATTCAGAAACTATGTTGAGCATGCAGAGGAAATCGGCGGGGATGTTGCTGACTACCCCAGATTCTTCCTAATGCCTGAGTCGTGCCACGTAGAGTCCGACTCAGATGGTATGAATGTCGTTAGATTGGGCCATCCCACAGACCATATTGACCATGAGGTAGAATTGGTCATTAGGCTTGGAGAGGGGCTCAAGCCAGACTTGATGTGCATCGGGTGTGACACTACCAACAGAACCCGTCAGGGCTTGGCAAAGGAGAAATCCTGGCCATGGCTCGAAGGGAAGTCTTTCTTAGGCTCTGCCGTTTTGGGGACTTGGGCCCCTTGGGATCCGAGGCCCAAGAGAATCAAATTGTCCGTCAACGGCGAATTGAGGCAGGACTCGACGACAGATCTAATGGTCCACAAGGTGGATGACCTCATTTCGACACTGGTGGATTGGTACGGGATATCTCCTGGTGACTACATTTGGACGGGAACTCCCAAGGGGGTTGGGAAGATGAGGCCAGGGGACTCGATCATATGCACGATGGAGAACGATGATGGCCAGATTGTGAGTACGATGAAGGCTGAATGTGTTCTTTGAGACCACAATATCATAAACATCCCTGGATCGGGCCGGGGTATGGACATAACTCTGGAATTCGGACCTGCCTTCACGATGGCAACAGCTCACCTGAAACCCGGTGACTCCATCAAAGTCGAGCCCGGTGCCATGGTATCGCAGTCAATTGGCCTCGACATGAAGACCGGAATGAGCGGAAAGGGCGG
>WTHQ01000001.1 GCA_011523055.1 Methanobacteriota archaeon | reverse complement strand
CCCGTGGTCACACCAGCATTGAGCTGAGGGAGAGGGGGACCAACAGGGTCCACTGCTTCACAGGATCAGTCTCAATGGTGGACCGACCTGCGTCCGGACCTGCTTGGCTTCCTGCGAAGATCAAGAAGGCCAATGTCAAGAAGTCGGGAATAAAGCGCCTTTGAGCGGAAAACCGGCTCCTAACTTCTGATTCACGCAACCCCCCCGAGGGCTTACAACGCTCTCGGGGGACAACAGACTACTTTCTGAGTCCAAGCTTCTTGGATATCATTGCAATCGGGTCGTAGTACTCCGTAACCACTCTCTCTTTGAGTGGTATGATGGCATTGTCGGTGATGTTGATGCCTGCAGGGCAGACTTCCGTACAGCATCTGGTTATGTTGCAATACCCTATACCAAAGTCTTCCTTGATCTGGGGGATTCGACTCTCAGTATCCAGCGGGTGCATTTCTAGTCCCGCAAGCCGAACGAAGAACCTCGGGCCGGCGAACTCGTCAAACTTCTCATGCTCCCGTAGCACATGACAGGTGTTTACACAGAGCATGCACTCAATACATTGCCTGAATTCCTGTATCCTATCGGCTTCATTCTGGTTGAATTCCCAGTCAAGTTCGCTCGGGCCGCTGACTGGGACCATCTTCTTATTCATCTCATAGGCCCAACTCGTGTCTGTTACCAGATCTCGAATTAGCGGGAAACCCTGCATGGGCCTAACTGTGACCGGCTCGTCCTCCCCAGTCTCCTCAATAATGTCCGACATTCTCGTCATGCACATCAATCTTGATTTCCCATTCACCTCGGCAGAGCAGGATCCACACTTCCCGGCCTTGCAGTTCCATCTACAAGCGAGGTCGGGTGCGTGTTCAGCTTGGATCTTATGAATAACGTCGAGAACGACCATGCCCTCGTCGTACTCAACAGTGTAATCCGTCATCTCTCCTACTGAGGACTCGGTTCGGGGATGAGAGGCGTAGGGCCTCTCACCAGTGTGGCTCCTGAATACTCGAAATGTGACTTCCTTGTCCATCAATGCTCAACCCCTAGGTCATCCGCGTCCAATAGTTCCCTCAGATCCTCTGGGATGGGAGGGTAGCTCCTATGTTCAATCTGCATTTCATGTTGTTCATTCATGGTTATGACGCTGTTCAGGCTCCCCCAGTTCTCGTGATCCGGCGCCGGATAGTCGTCCCTTGTATGCCCACCTCGACTTTCCTCGCGCTCTAATGCTGCGAGGGCACACATCTTGCTGACATCGATCATCGCCTCCAACTCCAATGCCTGGTGCCAGCCAGGGTTGTAGATCACGCCACCACCTGGTGAGGACTTGCTAGATCTCACTTTTAGGGCCTCTAGGTCCTCCAATGCCTCTTCAAGCAAATCCCTGCTCCTGATGATGCCCACTTTCTCCTGCATCATCTCTCTCAGGTCGTTCACGATGGTGGCGGGGTTCTCCCCCCCTTGGCGAGACAATGGAGCCATCATTTTCTGGATTGCAGCAGTGATATCTTGGTCCGGAATCTCCGCCCATGAGTCGATGTTTGCGGCGGACTTTGCCGCATGGAGCCCTGCGCGCCTCCCAAAGGTGACAAGATCCGAGAGAGAATTTCCACCGAGTCGGTTCGCGCCGTGGAGTCCAGTCGCCACCTCTCCCGCGGCGAAAAGCCCACTCACGGTGGACTCTTGGGTCTCCGGGTCGACCTTCACCCCGCCCATGACGTAGTGCGCGGTGGGTCCTACTTCCATTGGTTGTTTGGTGATGTCAACTCCAGCCAGCTCCTTGAATTGATGGTACATGCCAGGGAGCTTTTTCTTGATCTGTTCCGGGGGCCTCCATGAGATGTCAAGATACGCCCCACCGTGTTCACTCGCCCTGCCAGCAGCCTTTTCGCTATTGATGGCCTTAGCAACTACGTCCCTTGTCAGGAGTTCAGGGGGCCTTCTGTTCGTCGCTTGTTGGTCCGAAATGACTTCTTGAACCCAAGCCAAAGCTTCTTCCTCTGTGTCTGCGAACTCCTCTTTGTACATCTCCGGGACGTAGTTGAACATGAACCGCCTCCCCTCTGAGTTCTGAAGCATGCCACCCTCGCCCCTCACGCCCTCTGTTACGAGGATGCCCCGGACGCTGGGAGGCCAGATCATTCCAGTGGGGTGAAATTGCACGAATTCCATGTCCCCCATCTCCGCACCTGCCCAGTAAGCAAGAGCATGCCCATCGCCGGTATATTCCCAGGACCCCGAGCAAACAGACCAGCACCTCGTGATGCCGCCTGTCGCGAGGATGACCGATTTGGCCTTGAATAGGTGCGCTCTTCCCCTTTGCCTGTCGTATGCTAAGCATCCAATGACCTTGTTGCCGTCCTTGAAAAGCTCGCAAACAGTAAACTCCATGAAAACATCCATCCCCATATGGACGCCCTTTTCCTGTAGAGTTCGGATGATCTCGAGACCTGTTGCATCTCCGATGTGAGCCAGTCTTGGATATGTGTGCCCTCCGAAATTCCTTTGGTTTATCCTGCCTTTTTTCGTCCGGTCAAATACAGCGCCCCATGTCTCCAACTCTCTAATCCGGTCTGGAGCCTCCTTGGCATGTATTTGCGCCATTCGCCAATCGTTGAGGTACTTACCTCCCTTCATTGTGTCCCTGAAGTGAGTCTTCCATGAGTCTCGAGCGTCTTTATTCCCCAATGCAGCTGCTGCGCCTCCCTCAGCCATCACAGTGTGGGCCTTGCCAAGCATCGATTTGCAGACCAGGGCGACACTCACCCCCATGGAGCTGGCCTCTATGGCGGCCCTGAGGCCGGCCCCACCAGCTCCGATAATGACCACATCATGCTCATGCGTATCGAAGTCTTGCATTCTATCACCCTAGCACGAATCTTGGATCGCTAATCATTCCCTCAGCCACTGCCACTACGAACAGGTCACCCAGGAAAACCATGGCCAGCGAACTCCAGAACCACAGATTGTGACTGACGTTATGCCGGCTCGAGAACCTGAATATCTTACCAGCGAAAGAAGAGGCCCCACCCCTCCATTGATTTAACGACCCGCCCACGAGGTGTCTGAAGGCATGGCATGAGATGACGTACATCGTCAGCAAGAAGGACTCTATCGCGAGAACGATGGTGCCGACTGATAGTCCCCATGAGTTGCCGAATTGCATCGTGTGTACAACGTCGTAGTATTTCATCGAGAGGATGATGATAGCGAGGTAGAGCATGTATCGATGTATGTTGTTGAGTATGAAAACCCCCTTTTCCCCTGAGTACCCTACCGAGTGACTGATTTCGGGCTTGGAGACCATACAGGCGGTGGGATTCTGGAAGAAAGATCTGTGGTACACCTTTCGCATGTAGTAGCAGGTCCCTCTGAAGCCGAAGGGTATCCAAAGGATCAGCATGGCTGAATTGAGCCACCCTGGGTGACTGGTTATGTGGAGTAGGTGAAGAACGTCCGGAGAGAAAATAGGTGAGGTAACTCGATGGTCCTCGTAATGTATACTGCCATCCATAATGACAACTCGAACAAGGGTGTATAGCAGGGCCAAACCGAGGGCTGTAGCCATGATCAATGGCTGATTCCACCAGTTGTCAATCCTCTGAGTTTTTCCGAAACCCTTCACCAATGGCAGACGCTGATAGCCCCTCATAGCCCCCGCCCCGATACTCTTCGTGGTGAGGCACTGCATAAGGCTGACCTTTTTCCGACACAATTTCTGTGGCAAAATTCAAGATGGCCGTGTTGATGTTTCTCGCATGCCTGGCGATGGCACGCTGTCGATTTGCTTGGACTGCGGATTCATGCCGGGGGCATTCCTTCCTGGGTTGCCATGTCCAGAATGCGGCGAGCCCCTATTCCCTTGAGTTACCATGGGTACTTCCAGACCCATAGTATTCCATCATTGATGATAACTTGGATGCCAAGCATCAAACCACCGACAAAAGGTAGCATCCCAGTCCCATCCACTCCGCTCTGCCACGCCTCCCATCCCAACAGGATCAATAGCAGGTTACCTAATACGACCAACCACAGGTTCCCGATCACAATCCATTGAGTGAGGGCAGAGTCGGTCTGGATGTGTATTCTTGTCAATTCGAGCCACAGCATGGATGGTATCAGGATCAGTAGCATCGCGATAAGGAGTCTACCATGGCCACCCGTCGAGCTCCCTTGGCCCCAGGGCCACCCTATTCCCTCAACCACCGAGTACTCCCAGGAGAAAAGTAGTTGCCACCAAGCGATGAGAAAGCCGGCGGCAGCGACGAACATGCAGGTCACGTTCAACGGCCTCCATGACTCCGGGATGCCCCCCCAAAGGGACATTGGATCGTCCATTCTCCGTAGCCCAATGACATATGAGGCAAGCACCATTGGCCCAAGTACGAAAACAACGGTGCGGACCAGCTCCCTCGATACTTCCATGCATCAGCCTAATCTGACTAGGTGCTTGAATGTAAGTATCCTGACAGGCAATTGGATGCCGATGGCCTCGGAAAAACACCATATCAGACTTCTGGCTCGGAGGGTACGTCCGAGAGACACGGACGAAGGAAGCGCATGTGATCTAGCGGTTATGATACGAGGTTCCCAACCTCGTTACCCGGGTTC
>WTHQ01000027.1 GCA_011523055.1 Methanobacteriota archaeon | reverse complement strand
ACGTCGGCCCTGAGGTAGAGCTTGCCGCCCTCGGGGTTCCCAGCCTCCTCCATGAGCTCCTCCACGCCCGGGAACCTCTCACCGTCGACGAGGCTCGGTAGCACCGGCTGGATGACCTCCTTGACACCAAACGCATTGGTGGCCTCGACCTCGATGATGAGGTTCGAGCCGGACTCCTCGTAGTCCCTGACGTAGCAGAGCACCCCGTGGTCAGAAGGCTGGCTCCAGCCATTCAACTCCCCCTTGCTCGGGTCGGCCGATATGTACCCGAACGGCCTCGAGTCCATGATGCAGTCGTCCATCATCTGCTTGTACCTCGGCTCGAAGACGCGCAGGGTGCCGGTGAACCCGGGGAAGAAGTCGGGGCCCAGGACGAAGAGCGGCAATCCGTCCAGTTTCATGTTGAAACGGCGTGGTCGGCCCGCTTAATGCTCTGTATTGGGTTGGGGGTGAGGTCGGTCAGCAGCCGGGGTAGGGTGACTGCATCGGGGGCAGGAACAGGTCGTCGCAACCCCTCTCGACGATGGACAGCCCGAGCGTGCTCGCGTCCCCCAGCGTTATGGTGACCGGGAGCGTCGACACGGGGCTCGGGACGTAGTCCTCGCCCGTCTGCGATATGATCAGCGACACGCCGTCGCCCGGTGGGACGACGACGTCCATCCCGAGGAACTCCATCCTCGCGGTCACGGTGCTGCCTGGGAAGAGGGCCTCGCCCTGGTTCCCGCCCTCGTGGAACCTGAGGTCCATGACCGCGTGGCCGAGGTGCATCCCCGACGAGGTCTGCACCATCTCGACGAAGAGGTGCCCTGAGGTGGCGAGGAGGCCGATCTGCGCCTCGATGTGGATCGTGGGCGTCCCGACGATGCGGGTCTCTGACTCGAACGCGGGGCAGTCGAGGACGGTCTGGCTGGATGAGGTGATCGTGGGGCCGCCGAGGACGACGTCGCACTCGCCGAGGCCGACCATCGACCATTCGACGTCCGCAGGCGGGTAGGTGCCCTCGACCCTCCAGCCGCCCATGTTGTCCTGGACCTCGGCGATGAGCCTGGGCTGTGGCCCGATGTCCCTGAGGTAGAAGTCGAACCACTCCAGGAGGTCGTCGGCCCAGTCCCACCTCAGCGTGTACGGGAAGGCCTCGGCCCCCCTCCCGCTTGAGAGCGCCTCGTGGCCCCCGTAGCGGTCGGGGTAGTCGTGGGCCCACTGGCCGTAGAGCCCCTTGACGTCGAAGCCGGCGTCGATGGCCATCTGGTGGGTCGGGAAGGCCATGTGCGGGTCGACGTTCCAGTCCTGGAGCCCGTGGATGATGTAGATCGACCCTTTGAATCTCTGGAGCGCGTCCGTGAGGAAGTGGCGCTCCTCCCAGTAGTCGGATCCGGTCCAGCCGAGGTTGTCCCCGGTCATGTAGGCGGCCGGCCCGGCGTAGTAGCCCTCGATGTAGCCCTCGCACGCGTTCTCGATGTCGCCGGCGTCCCCGTCGAGGCCGAACGAGCCGTAGACGCCGTTGTGCATGATCGCGCCCCGGGCCTCCATGCTGCCGTTCCTCCACATGAGGTCGTGCATGCCTATGAGGCCGGACATCGGGACGATGGTGGCGAGGTACTCGGAGCCGGATGCCGCGGCGTTCCATGGCGTGCTCCCGTCGTACGACTTGCCGATGGCCCCGACCCTACCGTTGGACCAGGGCTGCATCCCCAGCCAGTCGACGGCCCCCTTGATGCCCGCCTGCTCGTCGTGGCCCATGAGGTCCATGCAGTGGTTCGACTCGCCGGTCCCGAAGACCGAGACCTGGGCGACCCCGAACCCGTGGGGGACGAAGTTCTCGATGAGGAACCGGCCGAGGCGGTCCGCGGGCGTGAGCGCGTCGACGTCCCCATCGTCGTAGTAGGGGCCGATCTCGGCGATCACGGGGACCTGGCAGCCCTCGGTCACGGACCCAGCGTCCCAGTCGCAGCCGTCTATCACGGGGAGCCACAGCCCGAGGTGCACCTCGGCACCACCGGTGACGCCGGCCCCGCCATCGGTCGGGTTGATGCCGGGGATGGGGACGTAGACGGACCGAACCTCGTCGATCTCGTAGCTCCCGTTCCACGAGACCCTGGAGAAGACGTCGGTGTCGTCGTAGAGCATGTCGCTCCTCTCCTCGACGGGCGGGAGCCAGTGGTCCACGTCACTGTCGGGGGATGCGGGGTCATTGCCGAAGCACCCCGAGAGCGGCGCTGAGGACATGAGCAGCACCATCAGGAGCGGGATGAGGGCGGTCTTCGTGTCCATCGCGATCACTATCCTGTAAGGGACCCCCCGCAGATGGGGCACGGCTCGCCCTCCGTGAGCTTCCCCGGGACCACGGCGAGCATCGATGAGCACGAGGGGCACGTCGCGAGGACCTCGCCCTCCTGCATGTCGATGCCGAGGACGTCCTCCCCGGTCGACGCCACCCACCACGACCTGAACCTCGGGTCGTTGAGGGCCCTGCGCCTCTGGAGGCAGGACCTCGCGAGGAGTAGGACCAGCGCGGACTGGATGAACAGCCACGTGTCCCCGAGCAGACCAGCGGCCGCGAGGTCGATGACTCCGACGCTCACATAGAGCACGCAGAGCACGTAGAAGGCAGTCATGGCGTGTTGCAGCCCACCGGGCTTGAGCCTCCTGAACCTGAAAGCGCCTAGGATGATGTACGAGACGGCCCCGATGCTCCCGAGGCCGGCGATGATGGCGATCACGGGGCTGAATATGTTGACGTGGCTCATCAGGAGCAGCGCGACGATGCCAACGTCGAGGAGCATGAAGGGGAACGTCCTGCGATACAGGCGCTCGCCCACCCCCTCCATGGCAGGCCTCGGAACACCATCCTGATTTAGGCTGTCGATGGTCTGAAAGCAACGTGCTCCCACGGGGCGGCATGCGGGACTCAGCAGTGAGCGTCGTTGGGTCCTCGCTCTCAGGGAGGGGAATTCACCTCGTCGTGACCGGGGGAATCGCCGCCGTCGAGACGGTCAGGCTCGCCAGGGAGCTGAGGAGGCACGGGGCCACCATCACGGTCACGATGACCGATGAGGCGAAGAAGATCATCACCCCATTGGCAGTTGGCTGGGCCACTGGGACCCGGGTCAACGTCGGATGGTCCTCCGACCTACCAGGCCTCGAGGTGCCCGACCTGGTGCTCGTCGCCCCCGCCACCAGGAACACCCTCTCCAAGATCTCGTCTGGGGTCATGGACGACCCAGCCATGATGGCGGTCGCCGCTGCGTCGGGAGCCGGCAGGCCAATCCTGCTGGTGCCGTCCATGCACGACGACCTGTTCGACGACCCCGTCACACAGGACCTTCTGGCCACCATGAGGGAGAAGGGCCACCACGTGCTCACATCACCCTCGGAGGAGGGCAGGAGGAAGCAGCCAGCCCCAGAGGTGATCGTCAGACGGACATGCGCCTTGGTGAATGGTGGTAGGCCCGGATCGAGCAGGGTCGCTGTCTTCTACGGCGGGACGTCCTCGAACATCGACCCCGTCAGGGTGATCTCGAACACCTCCTCGGGCAGGACCGGCTTCCTCGTCGCGGATCACCTGGAGAGGATGGGGCACGACGTCACCACGGTCGTGGGAACCACCACTGGGCCGCTCGACCACAGGGGGATATCAGCAAGGTCACCGGCTGATATGGTCGATGCCGCATCCACCATATTGGCAGACGGGGAACCAGACGTCTGGGTACTGGCAGCAGCCGTCCTCGACTTCGAACCGACTGATATGAGCACCGAGAAGATAAGCTCGAAGTCAACGGACCTGAAGGTTGACCTCCGTCCCGCACCACGGTTGATAGACCACATCAGAGAGATCTCCCCTGGAACCAAGATCATCTCGTTCAAGCTGGAGACCGGCATCTCCCAAGATGAGTTATTGGATCGGGCACGAAGCCACATTGAGAGGACAGGCAGCGACGCCGTCATCGCCAACCTTCTGAGGGGCCTGGAGGGGGACGGCCCGAGGGGCTTCATGGTGCACGGCCAGACCACCGAGACACTCGAGAGCGAGCAGGACCTGTGCAGTGGGATTGAGTCGCTGATCTCTGGTTGGGGGAGCTGAACCCCCGGCATTTTGAAGGCTGGTAGGTCGACCACGCGCCATGGCGAAGGGTCATGGCAGTGCGAAGAGGGGCATTCCGCCCAAGGACGACTTCAACGCCTGGTACCCAGCCATCGTCGAGATCGCGGACCTCGTTGACAAGAGGTACCCGATCAAGGGGATGGACGTCTGGAAGCCATACGGGTGGTCCGCCATGGGCAACATAGACTCCATCGTGAGGTCCGAGATGAGCATGAGCGACCACGACGAGTACAACTTCCCGCTCCTCGTGCCCCACGACCTTCTCGAGAAGGAGAACAAGCTCGTCCAGCGTCTGAAGATGGCCAGGGAGCAGGGCGTCGACCCATCCGAGCTCAGGCTGGACGAGGAGGTCGAGGGGTTCGAGAAGGAGGTCTACTGGGTCCGCCACGCGGGAGAGCACACGCTGGACGTCCCGATGTTCCTTCGGCCCACGAGCGAGACCCCGATGTACACCATGTTCTCGCTCTGGATAAGGTCGCATGCGGACCTCCCCCTCAAGACCTTCCAGATCGTGAACACCTTCAGGTACGAGACGAAGCAGACCAGGTCGTTCATCC
>WTHQ01000010.1 GCA_011523055.1 Methanobacteriota archaeon | reverse complement strand
TCAGGTGGGCCTGAGGGGATTCGAACCCCCGGCCACCGGGTTAAAAGCCCGGCGCTCTACCTGACTAAGCTACAGGCCCATGGCAAATGCTGGGCAAGCCACCGGGCCTTAGTGGTGTTTATCAACGTTGCCTAACGTGATAAATCGTGACAGGGGTAGAAGTATGAACGCTGGCCAAATCAATGGACCTAATTTAGGGCCTCTCCTTTTGAGTGACATTGACCTCTTTGTGCCCAAAACCGTGTACCCGCCGAGAGAAGACACGCTTCTCCTCATGGATTCAATACCCATTCCAGTGAGAGGAATGGAAAGAGCACTTGAGATCGGATCTGGAAGTGGTTTCCTCTCGATTAAGTTGGCTTCTCTGGGATGGAAAGTAACCTCCATCGACGTAAACCCTTACGCTGTAGCAGCTACAAGAGTTAATTGTCGTCGACATGGGCATCACAGCGTTGAAAGTCTGGAAGGTTCTTTCGACGAAATCGACTCTCTGCAGCGCATGACTTTTGACTTGATAATCTGGAACCTGCCATACCTCTCGGCACCCGGGTCAGGCCCTCACCTGGAACCTATAGAGGAGGCATCAATGATCGATATCGGAGAGGGAGGTTGGAGTAGCGAGTTGCGGAAATTTCTAGACTCAAAATTGAGCTTTCTCTCCCCGGGAGGCTGCGTTTTACTGTTGTATAGAACTCACCCAGTAAGCCCCTCGAAACCGGAAGAATGGCTCCAAGAGGGGTGGAGCACACGTGAGGTAAGCCGGGCAACCTTCGGCAATGAGACGCTGTCAGTTTACTCCCACTGGCGTCCTTGGTCCGGGTCAGAGCCCTTGCGGATAGACACAATTGGCTCCACCATGGACTATGATTTCTCGGTAATGAATGGACCTCAGAGAGTTATCGCCAAGCATCAGACAAAGGGAAGGGGGAGGAATGGAAGGGAATGGAAAAGTGACCCAATGGGCCTTGCAGCGACTTGGCGCGTCGACATCACAGGAAATATCAATCCGAGCATGGTTCAAGTTAGTCTTGGAGCCTTGGTATCTAGGTCCTTGGGGCTGGAATTGAAATGGCCAAACGACATAGTTGACTCACAATTCAGAAAGTGCGGGGGAATCATTTCTACCCTCGAGGACAATTCCTCCGTCAAAATCGGCGTTGGTATCAACAGGTCGGCCCAGTCCGTCCAGGGAGTCGATACTTCAGGTTGGGAAACTGTAAATGAGTGCTTGGATTCAGAAAAAGTTTTCATGATAGTCGATGCATCAATAGCGTCGATATTGGAATCTCACGCAATCATCGGTCAGCCGGACGGGCACAACACCAGCAAAATAGCTTGGTCATCTCTATCGAGGACCTTTTCGAAGGGTGTCGATCTGAGGTTTCAAGGGTATCAGGCTAGTGTGATCGGATTGACAGAGAATGGCGAGATTTTGATCAACCAAGAGCAGGAAATATTTCCGGTTGGTGATTTGGAAAGAATTCAATGGCATTGATCCAAAATCAGTCACAATTTCTATCAAGCCTTTCCTTGACCAGTCGAATTTTCCCGCTCGAGGTTACAGTGGTTACCCCTTGTTGATCATCCAGGAGTCTCACAAGATCCCTGTAGTGCTCAAGCCTTACCTCAAGAATGATATATTTCGCGTCAGAGGAGACCCATGCGACTTTCACGAGAATTGAGTTTTCTGCTGTTCGTTTGATCAGGCCATCGATTGATGAGTACTCGCCATCAATGCTGATTCCAACCCATCTCCGCTTCCCACGGGCAGCTTTGCTTTTACGTGCCACGGCTATTCGGAAGAGGTAGTACTTAACGACAGGTTCGGTCCTAGCCTGCTTGTGGAATCCCAAAACGATACGGGCGTCGCGCTATCCCAGCTCTTGTTTGAACCGACTCCTCTCGCTCACATTTGGGCTACGGTTATGCTTCTGTGCGCCACCCACATAGTGTCGATGAGGGTTGATGAAGTACTTGGTGCCTGCATATTCGCAGGTAGTGCAATTGCTTACATCCTGCTGGCTCTACCTCCGATCCAGTACACGATGGGTTGGGACAGAAGCTCAAAGGTATCATTGTCGATGGTTTACCTCTCCATAATGTCATTGGCGACGTTGATCTACTTCCTCCAGGGTAAGGCCCCAAATTACTTGCCCGAAGTATCAATTTTCATTTCGCTAATTTTTCCGTTGTTGGCCCTTTGTAGAGGTTACCTGCTCCTCAATGGCCTGAGGGGCAAAGCAGTCCAGTCAACCCCTGGGGCGATCGTCGGACTTTTTTCCAGCCGTGCAAGGCTCTTTTTTTCCGTCAGAGTCGCTTTCCTATCCGTGTTGATCTGGTGGTTCGGGTTCGGAGCAACAAACCCCGTCAACCTCCAACCATTGAGAGTGTTTTTTTGGACATTGATGTTTTCGCTAATTCTGTTTTCCGGTCATTTTTTGTTTAGGAAAATCAGCAGTATTGGAGGACCTTCATCAGCCAAAACAAAATCGTTTGCTTCCGTTTCAATCCTTCTGCTGGATTGGTCGATGGTGTCTGCGATGAGGATGATGGATGAGGGCAAAGTGGCATCTACAATGTTCGAAGAATTAGCCATGTTCATCTTCGTAATAGCGGTGATTATGTGGTCCAGAACGAGCGGGAAACCTGACCCAAAAATCTCATCCAGGACATTGGCATTAGGATTCGCCTACGTCATATTGTATGCGGGTTCGATTTCACAGCTGTCAATCGGGACGGATCTGAACATCTCAGCGGTGCTGGGGGTTGGGCACGCATTGACCTCATTCGTGATCTTCCTGTTGGTCCTACCAATGGCGAAGAAGGTGGAGGCGTCGGTGACCCAGAAATTACTCGAGACCGCTGACCACTGCAACGACTCGGAGCCGGCCGATCAACCTATCTGACACCCTAGCACCGAGGATCACTTGACAGCCTTCGTCAAATCTTGATGTGAAGTCCTCTGTGATAGATGAAATGTGTGACAAGGTCATATCCGGGCCTCCCTCCACTTGTATTAGACACCCCCTTGCCCCTTCGAGGCCTATGTCGATCAACGGAGATTTGCGAGCATCATCGACTATGGCACTGATGTTATCTAAGGGTCCTGAGGCAACTATGAGCGTAGCCCTTCCTTTGTGCTTTACCACTGTCTTCAGGTCCATCAAATCAAGATTTATCTTACCGAGTTTACCTATCGTCGAGATCAGCCCCTCCACCAGCTCCTCAACCCAGCCTGACCCTTGCTGCCAATCCATCCTTCTGCTACGTGATTGCCATGCCAACCTCTCAAGTGATACCCGGATGCAGACATCAACGGCTTCTTCTAGGCTTGGGAGAGCATCACTCGCCATCCTGGATCTGAAGGATTGCTCGGCGAAGGGGAGTCCGGCTACAACAACGACTATCGCCCCTTTTCTTTTAGCTGTACGAGCAAGTTCCAAAGTCGAGCCGGTTCCCGTGCCACCTCCCAGCCCAGTGAGAATGATCACCAATTCAGCGGAGTCGAGTACGTCTGCTATCTCAGGGATGGCAGCGATAGTTCTGTGGGCCGCCAATGCCGGTAGCGCAGCAGTTCCCTTCTCCATGCCCGTTGGATCCAAATGCATACAATGCGCCTGAGATGCACCCTTGAAACTATCCATGTCCGCATCAACCAACATTAGATCTGACTCAGCTGATATCCTGGAGTGGGCCCCCCTAGCCCACCTGCAACCCAGTCCACCGGCACCGACAATCAACAGTGAGCTTGACTCCATCGTTGACAGCAAATTGACAGGTAGTCCATGAAGTTGGACCCAATTTTTGAACTAGTAGGTGGAATATCTCCTGAATTTTCGTCGCTCGTCCCTTGCCCATGCATTCTCCGGCTCGAGTTCCAAAACCTGATTGTAATACCCCACGGCTTTTTGATAATCACTGAGATACCGGCCATGGAGGTGGGCAAGTAGGTTGAGTACGGGTATGCAAATGGGGTCTTCCTCTCGGAGTGAATTCAGAATTTCCTCCGCCTTGCTCAGATCCAACATCTCCATGGCCTCTTCTGCTTCATCGATCCTAGTCAACTGACTCTCACTTAGATCGTAGACATTCACCCAAGTAGGTCCAGCCATGGTTCATGTAAGACAGTCCAGAATTTGAGTTTCCCGGTTCACCAGAGGCAGGGATAACGAAGTAAACGTGCCCGGAAAAATGCAATGTTAATAGGACGCTCCATTTCATGGGAGATCAGAGGGGTTGGGCCGATGCACTGGGATAGGCCTCGGCTTCATAGAATTGCAGCATCAGCCCTGATTTTTATGGCGTTGGTCGGATCCGCATCAGCACTGCCATCTGGGATAGGAGGGCAACAAGTCGGTAGCGACGATGTCGCACTGGGAGGCTGTACTTGTCACGCCGCGGATCCAGACAATTCCATCACAGTCATACTGGAAGGCCTGCCCTATCATTACGAAGCTGGTAAGATCTACCCCCTCCACTTGCAGATAATAGGCGGACCAGACGCCGACACTTCCTCCTACACAGGGGGTTTTGCAATGAGAGTTGATGGAGGATCTCTATCTCCTGGAGAGTCTGCTTATGTCCAAAACTGGGATGGCGACAGCTCGTCCCTGACCCACACCGAACAGGGCAGCAAAGTAGCTGAAAGAAAATGGGCGTTTGATTGGATAGCCCCAGCCGAGGAAATGGGAACAGTAACCTTTTGGGTGGTTGGAAACTCTGTCAACGGAGATGGCGCCCCATCGGAACTAGACAGGTGGAACAGACTGAGCGCCTCCGTTGGGGAGGGCACTGACAACGGAAAAACCAGGGCTGTATTCTCTGGAAATGGCCAAATCGAGCCTCCGGCCCCTACCGAGCAACACGTAGATCTTCATGAGATGGGGGCCAAACTGAGAGCTCATTGGCTAGGATTGCTCGGCTTCGGGGCCGTGATAATTGTCATAGTATTCTGTGGCTTCTTCCTGAGATATGGTTTCTCAAGGCACTACAAAGGAAGGTCAAACCTACTACGACTGAGAATTAAGCACCTGAGGAGAGGTGATCAACTATGATGGGGGATAGAGTAACGCAACTATTGAGGGATGTGGAACGAGGCGCCGTATCCGTAGAGGATGCACGTAACGCACTAGAGGGTATCGATCTATCCGAGGAAGATTACATCAAAGCAGTAGATCATGGTGTTTTCAACGACCCTAAGCCTGGCACAATAGTCAGGGCATCTATCTCCCCCTCAGGAGACTCTTGGTTGGTTATTCTAGTAGGACTCTGGGGCATAACATGGACTCTCTTCTGGGCAGGCACTCTATCGTATGGCCTGTATAATAAATGGGATCAGCAACAGCTATCATTCCACCTCGCAATGACGCTACTTACTCTAATCATATTGGGCATAGTTTACCTCAGATTTGTTATGCCAGACGTCGTAGTGGTAAAGCACAGAAGAAACAAGTACATCACCTCAAATGACACTGAGGCGTGGAAGCAATACGAGGTATGATTATGTCAAGGAGATTTAGGCTCAGGGAGTTGCCATCAGAAAAAGGTGGCCAAGCCGAGGATACCTACAAAATTGATCGTAGGGATTTCATGAGGCACTCATTCAACGCAGCTGCCGGATTGATAACAGTCTCTCTGGGTAGCGTCGGTTTCGCCTCCTTATTGATGGGCACTTCTGAAAACGATGGAGGTGACTCTTCAGTCAGATTCTGGGTCCCCACCGGGGCCGAAGACACCGTCTGGTACGGCACCCAGCACCTTGAGCCGATGTCATACTCCTCGTTCGTAGATGCTGCCTCACAGTCCTCCACAGGCATGGCCGGCGCTCAAGGGGTATGGTCGGGACTTCCAGTGAACGTGGTGTATGTGCCCCACGACGAGAACAAAAATTCCGCTGTCGAGGAGAACAAACCACGGTTCCAATACCTCGACGGTTACACGGCTGAAGGCGACTATGTTGGCTCAGCCTACGAAATGGACGAAAAGGAGGAGTACTCAGCACTCTCCATACACGACAATCTAATCGTAATCTTCTCCAGATGCACTCACCTTTGCTGCATACCCGGCTGGCAGCTCGTCCAGAATGACTACACCAACGACACGTGGATCCCAGGTGGCATAGATAGCGGTGGCAACAAACTCTTCTGCATATGCCACTCAAGTAGATTCGATCCAACTGCACTTGAGAAGAATCGCAACCGGAACAGGTCCAACGGAGCTGAATTTGAGTACTTCGGAATAAAGAAGGCTGGCGGTCCGGCGCCAGTGGGGCTACCGCTAATTCCCTTCACAGTGAATGGAGATGTTATTGAAGCCCTTCCTGATTACGTCGACTGGTACACGTTCTGCGACTGAGGTGACATGATGCTACAATTCTGGTTTTTATGGCTATTCATAGCGATTGTGGTCGTAATCGTAGCCTTCACCCTCAGGAAGGAGAGGGACGACGTTCCAAGAAAAGACATTCTCAGGGCAGTAGAGACCAGTGCTGGGAGCATGGGTCTCGCTGAGAAGTCCTTCCTCTGGGCATTCTCGTGGCTAGACACAAGGTTTCGGATACAGGATTACTGGTCCATGAGTAGGAATGCCTACTACAGCATGCACAGACAGATGCCCTTAACCCATGCAGAGAAATACAAACTCAGGATAATTTGGTACTGGTACCCCCTTTACTGCCTGGGGGGAATATCCTTCTTGGCTTTCATCATACTTGTCCTGACTGGGTCGGTTCTTGGGCTATACTACGTTCCAGGGGGAGAAGGCGACCCGACCCCAGCCTATGGTTCCATGCAATTCATAATGACGCAGCTACCATTCGGCTACATCATTAGGTCAATACACCATTGGACAACTCATTTCATGGTGGCTGCAGTATTCCTTCACATGTGCAGAGTATACTTCACCGGTGCTTACAGGAACCCTAGGGAGTTGAATTGGTTAATCGGTGTCGCTCTAATGTTCTTCACGATCTTCTTCGGTTACTCGGGGTACCTGCTCCCGTGGGACAGCCTCGCCTTTGGCGCGGCGACCATCGGAATCAACATGGCCCTCTCTACCCCCCTTATTGGAGGCTGGATCGCAACTGCCATGTTCGCGGGAACATCACTCACCGCACAAACGGTCACCAGAATGTACTTCCTCCATGTATTCATACTTCCCGTGGTTGTCACCACACTGATCTTGGTTCACTTATTCATCGTCTGGGTACAAGGTATAGCGGAGCCGCATTGAGGGGGGCAAAACAATGGGTTTGATTGAGCGTTTTGGCAGGATTGCTGACACATACATGGACGAGAGGAATCAACTGCTAGAAGCCGATGAGGACAGGCGGAGAGTTCATGTCGGTCATGGATTCTGGCCGACAGAGGTTCTTCGAGACACCATCATATTCGCCTCGATTATCATGGTCATCGCATTCTACTGCTGGCTAATTCCACCCCCGCTCCACTCGGCCGCGGACCCATTCGCCCAAGCAGGATTCGTCTTCCCTGATTGGTATGTTCTATTCTCCTATGGCTACCTAAGATGGGGTGAATACCTCCCACAATTCATAATTCCAGCAGGTCCGATAGGCGAGTTTTTCGGATCCCCTGTCATTTCATGGAACGCCGCTTGGTGGGGGGCTGCCCTAACAGGGATACCCGTTGGAATACTCGCCCTACCCCCATTCCTACCTGGAAGGGAAAAGAGGGGTGTTGAGGACCCCAGATTCGCAACAGCGGGGGCAATATACCTTGCTCACGTCTGGTTCATTTCAGTTTTCTCAATCAACATCTTCCTTGAGTTGTACGCCAAAGACAGACTCGATTACTGCTGGGTTGATCATCATGTTATCAATTGCGGACGGCAACAGCCGTGGACAGCTGAGGTGTTCAACGCTATACCATGGGTCCTCACTGGCGTTCTGATATTTGCCATCATCTTCTTCGCGGTCAGATGGTTCCTAGTAAATTCAATTGGAGCTAGATTGACACCCAATATGGGGAGGCAGGTAGCAATAGGATCGATAATTGCAGCGATATTGGTCAGTGTGGTCACATGGCCTGTGTACGAAAATGGGTTCTGGGACTACGGTGGACTCGGCGCGATGGACGATATCGAGGAATTGGAAAAACTCAGAGGTCAGCCCATGGACGTCTTAATCGAATACGACGCAGGTGATAGGGGTGATGCCTGGGATAGATATGGAGAGTATTGCGTGGCCTTTGACCAAAGCAATCACCTAGAAGCTTGGTCAGAGCTTCCCGATGGGGACGACCCTAACGAATGGTGTGTAATGCCCGCAAGTGAATTCCTCGCTTGGGGCCTGTATCAACCAACCCAAAAATACCTTGTCGACTTCGGTAATGCCAATGGCCATATCGATGCAGAGAATGAGCTCAATGGGGCATATCACTCAGACACCTATGTCGGCACCGCTGCTGGAGCATCCTACACATACAACAACAACCAGACCTTCTTCGTCGAGAACCTTGGGCTCGATGAAGTCGTAACAGACGTCGGCTGTTCTTTCAGAACCTCCGTTCGGGGAGCAGGCGTGCACACCCAGTCTCTAAACCTAGTAGACTCAAACGGTAACACAATATGGTCCCTTTCGAGCGACGAATGCGAATCAGACGTCATTGCTCTTGAGTCAGGGCAGTCCTACCGCCTAGAATTCTCGAGCAGTTCCACAGACATCGACCCATCCGTAGAAGTCATCCTTAGCTACACATTGAGTGCATATCAACCTCTAATCCTCGGGGAAAACGGCAATGCCCTCCTAAGGACAGAGTCTGACTTAGCGCCCAATGAGCTAAAGACCATGTTGGTAGAGAATCCTACATTTGAAAAGAATCCGAAAAGCCTCGATGCGAAGCTGATCTACTCACTATTCATACCGTGTGCGGGCTTTGGTGCCCTGGTATACATGGCACTCAGGGGCATGGCCAGAGGGTATGAGTGGGAGATGAACAAATGCTATGGATGCGATCTTTGTGATGACGCTTGTCCAGTGAGGCTTTTCAACGCAGGAGACAAATTGAACATTATCTACAACACATGGAACAACGAGGATGATGGTGTTCCGCTCTATTCATGCCTGACCTGCACCGCGTGCACCAACGCATGCCCCCAGTTAGTCGATTATGACTCATATGTTGACATAAGAAGGAGCATGATTGTTGGAGGGCCGCCGGCAGCAGAAATCCCCCATACTGTGCTACAAGCTGTTCTGGCGGCAGAGGCTGAAGAAGACTCGGATGATTCATTTGTTACAATCGAAGACTACCCAATTGACTCCACGATCGGCTATTACCCTGGCTGTGTGGACTACATTGACCAAGAAATGGTCTTTAGCCATCTGAACGAAGGCGAAATGAACCTAGGGGAGACCACCACGTCAGCCTTCACCATCTTCGATGAGATGGAATTGGACGTATCATATCTAGGAAGGGACTTCCTAAAGTGCTGCGGTCACGATCAAAAGTGGCAAGGGATGAACGAGGTTTTCGAGAAGCTCAAATCCTACAACCAGAAGAAGCTCAAAGCTAGTGGAATTGAGACTTTAGTCACCTCGTGCGCAGAGTGCTTCCGAACCTTTGCTATGGACTATGAGTTGGACGAGATGAAAGTAATGCACACAACGGAATTCATCACACAACAAGGATTCGACGTAAAGATGGCCGTCGAAGAAGATCTGACGGTTACATACCACGACCCATGTAGACTAGGGAGGCAGATGAACATCTACGATGAGCCAAGAGACCTTGTCAAACAAGTTGAGGGGGTTAGCTTGGTTGAGATGGAACACCACGGAGAAGATGGGCTATGCTGCGGGGTTTCCAGCATGATGTCATGCAATGAAAACTCAAGGGCACTACGACTCCAGAGGTTTGATGAGGTCAAGGCCACCGGTGCAGAGGTCATGCTGACCTCATGCCCGAAGTGTGTCAGTCACTTCGAGTGCCTGAAGTTTGAAGGGGACCCAAGACATGACTTCGAGATATTGGACGTAGTCTCCTTCCTTGCCAGGCAAATAGAATCCAAGAAGGCATAATCAGGGCCTGAGGGCGTAGATTCCCGAACATATTGAGAGGATTCCTGAGAGGAATATCCCAAGCAAGGTCATGGATGCGAACCTCTTTTCCCCATATGCAGTTGAGGTGAGGAGCAAGAAGAAGCCTATAGGGCCAGAGCAGAGGAACGAGAACCACCCGGACTCGAATGAGGATGAGTAGACCACAATAATCCAAATCGAGGTTGGTACCATGATCGCGAAGGAATCCTTGGCGAAAGTTGGCCAGAGGGTTTTCAAAACCATGGCATTGGGCTTAACCATGCTTTCATCAGTGTGTCCCTTCTCGGAGGCACAACATGTCTAGGAACCCCGACCTAGAATCGAGACGGGCCATAGAACAAAGTAGAATTCGGGCCCTTATGACCGCACAGAGGGCAGGTGAGAGGGCGAAGCTGAAGATTGGTCCCGAGCATGTGGCATGGGTGAAAGAAGAGATGTGCATCGGCTGTGACCAATGCACAATCGTTTGCGATGACAATGCGATTGAGGTTTACCCTGTTAAGTTGAGGAGCCCCATACTTGACGTGGACGTGAACAAAAAGGCAAGAATCCTACGGGAACCGTGCACTGGTTGCGGACTGTGTGTTCTTGGTTGTCCGACAGACGCGATTATCATGATTGATCGCTGAAGTTGGTACTCAACGACTCGTATAGCCCCAAAAATTTCTCACAGGATTCAATGAGTGAAAAATTCTGAATCACCCTTTTTCGCCCGATTCTGCCCTTCTCGGATAGTCGCTGCGGATCCTTCAACTCGTCAATGATGGATCGGGCTAGATCCTCGTCATCACCCATTTGGAAAAGTGACCCGACCGTATCGTCGACCATTTCCGGAATAGGGCCACAATCCGTGGCAATAACAGGAATACCTGACGACATCGCCTCCAAGGGTATCAACCCCTGACCCTCGTAATAGCTCGGGAATACAGTCAGATCGCAAGAGGAATATACTTCGGATAGTTCGTCGAAATCTAAACTACTCTCAATCCTAATAGATGATTGAAATCCGTTTTTCTTTGCATATCTGTATAATTTCTTCTTCATACCCCCTCGACCGATTATGAGTAATTTTGCACCCGGGACCTCCTGGATTACATGTTTGAATGATTTGAGTAAGGTCTTGTATCCCTTTCTTGCTGCCAAACGGCCTACTGCTAATACGAGCGGCGACTCTTGCGGAAAGCCATAACGGTGCCTTATTTTGTCTCGAATATTCCTGCGAGAAACAGGGTCCTCTACAGGGGAAAAGAGTTCTGTGTTTACCCCCCAATATATCGTTTCACAGCGCCAATCCTCCGGCATATGGTACCTCTCAACAAACTCAATTCGGGTCGCATTGGAATTGGCAACAGACACGTTGGCAAGCTGCGCTGATATCTTCTCGAATTTCGAATAATACTTTGCACTCAACAAGATGGATAAGTCATTTGGATTCCGAAGGACTGCAGCCTCACCAAATCTTCTCGCTGCGATTAGGCCATCCCTTTCACCGAGCCATGAACCGTGCAATGAGGCGAGTGTCGGGGCAATAGAATTGCATTTCATCATCTGCTTCCTGGTTAGACTCACCATGGGAAGGTGTAAGTGAATTAGATCGATCCTGTGATTGGCAGCGATTGATTCCAATTTATTCACCGAATAATGCGCAAATGATCTCGTGAAATGCATGGGAAGCTTTGCCCACTTGACTTCGAAAACATGCAAATTGGGATGATTAGAAGTGTGTTTTTTGCGATTAGATCTGGTAATAACAGATACTCGGTGACCTTTCTCTGCCAAATGCGTGGAAAGGTGGTGCACAGTGCTACCCATACCACCCCAACGCGGGGGATATTCGGCAGAAACCATGACAATGTGCATAACGACCCTATATTCTCGCTGTATGGATACTGCTTGAATTGATCGACTATTGGCTGGACCTTCAAATCGTTAAAATGGAACCCCGTCTTCATAACACCGTGAAAGAAGAGTCCCCAGAGCCAGTTCGTTTCGGGGCGGAGTTTGGCCCGAAAAGAAGTGCGAACTCAACCGGCGTCAGCCTATCTACCTTCAAGACCCTTGTATGGGTGTCTAATCTAGGGGGATTGTTGCTGTTCGCTATAGGACTTGAGTTGATGATTGTAAAGCAGCAATTCTACTTTGGACTGGGATCTCTGGTTGCAGGTGTGATTATTGCCTTATTCCCATCAAACTATGAGATAGTTGGAATGGAAGAGGATGGGAATGTCAACGAGACCTGAGGAAAAAAATTGTCACCTACAATGGCTTTCCCATAGAAGTTCACTACATATCCGGACTCATCGTATCCTCAAATCTTCTGTACGATCAAAATATGGAATGGGCGGGGACGATCACTGACTTCAATGAGAAGGACATAGCCAAGTTGGACATTTCAAGAGTCTCGAGTTATAGTTGGATGG
Organism: Methanobacteriota archaeon; assembly: GCA_011523055.1. Classification (GTDB taxonomy): domain Archaea; phylum Thermoplasmatota; class Poseidoniia; order Poseidoniales; family Thalassarchaeaceae; genus MGIIb-N1. Next base: position 6,074 of record WTHQ01000010.1, on the reverse strand, counting down.
TATACCAATTATTGATGAGGTATGTCCCACATGGTAATCTAATTACTTAGGCGATTTGGCCTCTCTATTCGGCTCTAGGGAGGTGCTAGAGCAGTTGGCACGGCCATGGCAAAAAACCCCTGGCCGATATTGGTACCGTGTCATAGGGTCGTTTCTAGCACTGGACTGGTTGGAAGGTACAGTTCACCAGGCGGTCAATACACCAAGTCCAATTTTCTCAGAGATGAGGGGCTTGAGATTGGCGAAAATGGAGAGTATGATCAGAAGAACCTTATGAAAATCGCCATCGAGGCTACAGAGGCAAGAATCCAGACAAATATGTAGGTATTTTGAGGCAAGGGCTTAGGGCCGCCATCTTCACTTCTGTCACTCATTGGTATTTTGGGGAGGCGGATGGGATGTAAACCTAACCACATTCAAAGCCAAGGCAGTATGAGAATAAGTGCCATAAGGGGGAAAAAGACCATCGTAGCATTGTCGTCTATTGCCTTTGTTCGCGGGAGTTCTCCGATCACGGTCATTGGCGCTAGCACAACGGATGCAATCAACGGGGTGTCGACATAATGCCAACACCCCAACCAGATACAGTAAGATGTTGCTAGGCCAATGATAACTGCCACCTTCAGGCCTTCTGTCCTTCTTTTCACTTCCCCCATCACTGGATCTACGACGCAAAGTCCGAAAATTATTGGTATTCCGTACAAACCCGAATTTAGCCCCTGATTGCCATTTGTTGGTGAGACTAAAAGTGCTATTGAGACGGATAACGTGCCCCAGGCAAGTGCTGAAATCTGATTGGATTCATATTCTCTCTGGCCGATTATTACAACACCCATTTTCAGTCGCAATCCTTCGACCGTGAGTATAGAGACGCAGATCAAACTGACGAGCTCTTGTTGGGTCATGTTTAGTTTTGATGAAATTGACTCCCCATGAATGTAATACAATAGTGGAATTACAACCATGGATATGTGTGTGAGCCTCCGGATTGTATGCCCAAAATCTCCACCTATGGAATGTTTGGCATGATCGACATTGACATCATAATTTTCCATATTGATCCTCCAATAATTCAACACCCTCCAAAGTAGTAATTTTCCTCTCGGATATTTTTGTAATCACATCTTCGTAGACGGGTGACTTTCTGATCCTAGAAATCATAGTTGATTCGAGGGTAATAATTGCTCGAGCTATGTTTTTTGATTGATTTGGCACCACTTCATCAATTTTTTCAGCGAGTTCTTGTATGCCTTCCCCCGTTAACGAAGAGACAGAAACCACCGGTGGAGGGTTTTCTGAAAATGATAGTCCATCAATGATAGACCTCATGGATGAAGAAGATCCTGGTAAGTCCGATTTGTTGCATGCAATTAAATCAGCAATTTCCAATATCCCTGCCTTCTCGGCTTGAAGTACATCTCCACGATCCGGACCGTCTACCAACAAGACCCTGTTAACAACTGAAATTACCGAAAATTCACTCTGCCCTACCCCGACCGTCTCAATAATGATTCTATTCCAACCTAGCTCTGATAATGTTACTATCATGCTTTCTAAACCGGGTGATATGCCGCCATGGTTCCCTCTAGTGGAAATTGATCTGAAGTAAACATGAGATGGATTGGTATGAACCATTCTAGCTCGATCGCCCAACAGGGCCCCTCCAGAAATCGGAGATGAAGGGTCAATAGCCAGTATCGCAACACGGTCTCCAATATTGGACCAATGGGATGCTAATCGATCGATTAGGGACGATTTGCCAGACCCGGGAGGGCCTGTAACCCCTAGTACCCACGGAAGGGATTGCGTGTCTACTTTGAATTCCTCACCATTTTCTATCCTGGTCAACAACCTAGCTAAGGATCTCCGGTCCCCATTCTTTGCTAGCTCGAATTGTGATGACAGGGATGTCATTGCCATCTCCACCCCTCTCCTTCACCAACACCAACTGGCAATCCTTGCTTTCTCCTATTTTCTATCTCCTCAAGGAAGCGAATTGGCTCATCTACGCTTGTACCGGGGCCAAAGATGGCTCGTACACCTGAATTGTAAAGAATGGCTCTATCTGGATCAGGGATAATCCCCCCGATGAATACTACGACTTCATGCATCCCTTCGTTACGTAGCAGGTCACAAATTACCGGAATTAACCTGGAATGTGCCCCGGATAATGTGGATATGCCCAGTGCCAATCCGTCCTCGTCCCTTGTTATGCCTATGATTTGTTCGGGCGTTCTTCTAAGACCAGTGTAAATTACCTCATGGCCTCCATCTCTCATGGCCCTTGCAATGATCTTGGCCCCTCTATCGTGGCCATCGAGTCCAGCTTTTGCGATGACTACCCTCATAGTGTTCTGTACTTGCTGGGCGCGGAGACAATTTCAATCAACCGCATTTCTAGCCGACAGTAATGCTAATTCACTTTATGAGTGATACAACATCGGGGACCATGAGCAAGAGCGATGCGCGAATCGCCGACTTAAGGGCCAGAAAGTCACGATCTGCGGCTGGTGGCGGTATCGCACGAACGAATGCCCAGCATGCTAAAGGCAAGTTGACCGCAAGAGAGAGACTGGAGGAGCTTTTGGATGATGGTTCCTTTGTCGAAATAGACGCACTTGTTGAGCATAGGTGCAGAGATTTCGGAATGGACAAAAACGTAATCCCCGGGGATGGGGTTGTTACAGGCCATGGTACGATAAATGGAAAATTAGTACATTGTTTTGCACAGGACTTCACAGTCTATGGTGGATCGCTAGGTGAGATGCATGGGCTAAAAATCTGTAAAATCCTTGATCTCGCTGTAAAGACCGGCACACCTGTGATTGGGTTAAACGACAGCGGAGGCGCAAGGATCCAAGAGGGTGTGGCGAGCCTTGGGAGCTATGCCGAGATTTTCTTCAGAAATGTCAGGGCGAGCGGAGTTATACCCCAAATTTCTGTGATAATGGGTCCATGTGCTGGTGGAGCTGTGTACTCACCCGCGATTACAGACTTTGTCGTTATGGTTGATGGGACCTCCCATATGTTCATCACTGGTCCTGAGGTAATCAAGACAGTTACAAACGAGAGTGTGACATTCGATGACCTAGGTGGCGCCAATACTCACGCCAAGAGATCTGGTGTGACGCACTTTGTAGCAGACAATGATTCAGATGCATTGAGTCTTGTCAGAGATCTAGTTGGTAGGCTTCCCTCCAATAACCTAGAGAAAGCCCCAAAGCTGTCTGTGGGCGATCCAATAGATAGGCTCTGTCCATCCTTGGATAAAATTGTGCCTAATGACCCAACTTTGCCTTATGACATGATCGATGTTATAGAAGAGGTTTTTGACGAGGGGAGTTTCTTAGAAGTTCAACCAGATTATGCTATGAACTTGGTTGTTGGCTTCGCCAGACTTGGGGGTGAGTCGATAGGATTGGTAGCTAATCAACCGAAGGTTCTCGCTGGTTGTCTTGACATCGATGCATCTGTCAAAGGAGCAAGGTTTGTGAGGTTTTGTGACGCTTTCGGGATCCCCCTAGTTACATTCACAGATGTACCTGGCTTTCTTCCTGGTGCCAACCAAGAATGGGGTGGAATCATTCGCCATGGGGCCAAATTGCTGTATGCTTATGCTGAAGCGACCGTCCCTAAACTCACTGTAATCACGAGGAAAGCATATGGCGGGGCATATGATGTAATGTCCTCCAAGCACATTCGAGGTGACTATAATGTGGCTTGGCCAACAGCGAGATTAGCCGTAATGGGTGCGAGTGGGGCAGTACAAATACTACACAGAGGGCGGATTGAATCTGCCGGTAATCCAGATCAAGAAAGGGCGCGGTTGATCGAGGAGTACGAGGATGCTTTCGCTAATCCTTACCAAGCCGCTGCATTGGGTTTCATTGACGACGTCATTGAGCCAGCAGAAACGAGGAGGAAGTTGATAATGGCATTGAGGACTAACCTGGAAAAGTTGGAAGACCGCCCGAAGAGAAGGCACGGGAATTTACCGTTGTGAGCTGGTTGAGTTGGTTACGAAAAACATGAGATTGGCGATTTGTATTGCGGCTGCAATCTTGGAGGAGGAGTCTAATTCCACCAGCGATGCTCTTCACAGAAAGAAGGGCAAACCATGGAGTGTGGCCCATAGAAATAGATCATCACAGGGGGTCAAGAGATATGAATGAGGAAAGGAAATTCATTATTGATGGCCAAGAAGTCCATGCAGAAGTAGAGAGGTCTGGAAATACACTAAAAATCAAAATCGGAGGGGAATTGCATGAGGTTAGTTTAAGCGAAACCCATAGAGTTTCCAAAGCTAATTCCAAAGGTAGATCGTCGAAAAGAAGGACGAATCAGTCCACGGGGTCAATCGTCTCCACAATACCTGGCAAGATTGTTTCTATCGATGTCAACGTCGGGGACGTTGTTACTGCTGGACAAACCATTCTAATCTTGGAGGCTATGAAGATGCAGAATGAAATTTCCTCTGAAATAAATGGTACTGTTCGAGACATTTATGTCATCGAAGGAGATAGCGTAGAGGCTAACTTCGAGCTTGTAAAAATAGAACCAGAACCACATGATTAAATCTCATGGTGTATTTTGCACACTATGGAATCCTGCGATGTCGAAGGCTGCGAGGTTCAAGCTAAGAGGATCAGTAGGCTTTCACCCGAGGGTTTTCTAGTTGGAACGGGGAATAAGGCATATTCGTTCAGAGAGGCCTACAAGAGATTTCGTTATTGTGAGATCCACCACGAGGAATTGATGAAATCAATTTGGAGCCGAGTCTCAGATGAGGGGGATAAATCTGATGATCATGTCGCTCCAACAGCAATCTGATTAGATCAGCCCAAGGGCATCCTCTATCCTATTCAATTCGGGTCCAGTCGTACCTGTGCCAGCAAGGACTGATTGGTTTGAGGCCAAGCATCCCGCTCCCACATAGGGCGATCCAAAGCATACGGTTCCGACCATCAATGGAACGCCTAGTGTATCGGAAACTAGCGCAGCCTCCATTTCAGTGATATCTGGATGAGCCAAGATACCAGCGTCATTCACAACCAGGGATGACCCGACAGTATCTTGCCCGGCAATCCTAACCCTGTTAGCGGGAACGCCCAATACATCGGAGATGACCTCGCAACCAGGGCCAGGGATGGTCATACCAACCACTGCTCCATGGTTGTTGCAAGCGATCAGATTGCCAGCAGCGTTAACCCCTGATTCCATAACAACAACCTCGCCGTAAGATGACAATTGATCCAGGTCTGATTCCGAGGCTATGTCCGCAACGGCGATGCCATTTCTATTGCCTCTGACCAGGCTTCCTAGCAGACTCGAACCGCCTATGGAAAACGGGACCATTTCCATGTCAAAGGTTTCTGAAAGTAGCTGCTTAGCATCATCATCGAGCGAGAAAGGGTGGAACAGAACGTCACCGACAATCGAAACGTGGACTCCTACCTGGGGATGTCCGAGGATATCTCCAGTAAGGGTGGCCATGTTTCTGCCTCTGGATTCCTCTATAGAAAGGTAAGTGAGTGGCGGGGATGAAGATGGGTGGCACAGCGACGACCGTTCCCGTGGGCTCTCGCACCACAGTACAGGAATCGACGCAGGAGGGCTTGACTTCCGGGTTCGGGATGGGACCGGGTATGACCCCTCCGCTGTGGCCGTGCACACCGCATCTTCGAATTTGATGAATCGAGAAGCCTATTGGACAGAGGCCCACCTCTGGCTAGGATGTAAAAAATTGTCAAGATTGCTCGGGGGGTTAGTGCAGCTGGGCTGAACACCTCGGCGAACCTCGGTGCTTACACCCGCTGTCTATCAAACTCGTCTTCTACGAGTCCCCTGAGATGCCTCGTCTTTCGGATGACTTCGAGCTTAGATGCTTTCAGCTCTTATCCACTGGAGCGTGGCTACCCAGCATTGCCCTGCCGGACAACTGGTAAACTAGTGGCTCCGAGCCCTCGTTCCTCTCGTACTAAAGGGCCCTTCCGATCAGGCATCTTACACGCTTCAACCGCAAAGCAACAAACCTGTCTCACGACGGTCTAAACCCATCTCACGATCCCCTTTAA